>NZ_DASWTN010000011.1:0-77102 GCF_036402135.1 Allosphingosinicella sp.
ATGCTCGCCGGCGGAGACGCAGGTGTGCAGCGTCGAGATGTCGTAGTCAGCCATCATGCCGAGCATCGCCTTGTAGGCGGTCGGCGCCGTGGCAAGCGTGGTGACGTCGTGGCGCTGGACGGCGTCGAGCAGCGGCTTGGGGCCCGGAGTCTCGATCGTCACCGCGGCGCCGCCGAAGCGCCAGGGGAAGGTCAGCAGCATGCCGAGGCCGAAGGTGAAGGCGATCGGCGCCGAGCAGGCCCAGCGGCTCCCCGCCTCAGGCTTCAGCACATGGCGGGCGAAGCTGTCGGCGCTCGCGAGAATGTCGCGGTGATAATGGACGCAGCCTTTGGGCTTGCCGGTGGTGCCGGAGGTGAAGGCGATGAGCGCGACATCGTCGCGGTGCGTGGCGACAGGCGTGAAGCCGGGCGCGATACCTTTGAGCCGCGTCTCCAGCTCGCCCTTGCCGAAATCGCCGTCGTAGCGGAGCAGCGACCGCACCGTTCCGGCCTGCTCCGCGCCTTGTCGGTAGTCGCCGATGAAGCGGCTGTCGACGATGGCGTGGCTCACCTGCGCCCGCTCTAGGATGGTCGCGATCTCCCCCGGGCGCAGGATCGGCATGGTGGCGACGACGACGCCGCCCGCTTTCAGCACGCCCAGCCAACAGGCGAACAGCATCGCATTGTTCGGCCCGCGGAGCAGCACGCGGTTGCCGGGCACCAGCCCCTCCTCCTCGACCAGCAGGCGGGCGATGCGGTCGGAGAGATCCCGCATCTCGCCATAGGTCCAGCGGCCATTGTCGTTGACGATGGCCAGCGCATCCGGATCGCCTTTCTCGACCAGCTCGACGGCGGCGTTCAGCTGCTCCGGATATTGAAGCTCCGGCAGGTCGAACAGGAATTCGGGCTGCGCCTCCGGCGGGGGCAATCTGTCGCGCACGAAGCTGTCGTAGGTCATTCCGGCACCACGGCTGTCGTCTCGATTTCAATAAGCGCGCTCGGCTCCACCAGCGCGGAGACTTCCACCACCGCCATTGCGGGGAAATGCCTGCCGATGATCTCGCGATAGACCGCACCGATCTCGCCGATCCGGCTGACATATTCGTCTCGGCGGGTCACATACCAGGTCATGCGGACGATATGCTCGGGTCCGGCGCCGTCCTCGGCAAGGATGGCCAGCGTGTTGCGCAACACCTGCGCCAGCTGGCCCGGCAGGTCCTCGGAGACGAACTGCTCGCGCTCGTCCCAGCCTACCACGCCGGCGGTAAATATCATGCGTCCGCGCGCCGAGATGCCGTTGGAATAACCTCTCGGCCGCGGCCAGCCAGGCGGGAGCAGCGCCTTCATGCCGAATAGCTCGCGAGATGATGGCGCGCGATAATCACCTTCTGCACCTCCGAGGCCCCCTCGTAGATGCGGAGCGCGCGGATTTCGCGGTAGAGGCTTTCGACCGGAACCCCGCGCGTAACGCCGAGCCCGCCGAACATCTGCACCGCCTTGTCGATCACGCTCTGCGCGCTGTCGGTGGCGTGGAGCTTGGCGAGCGCCGCCTCGCGGCTATTGCGCTGCCCCTTCACGTCGCGCAGCCACGCCGCGCGATAGATGAGGAGCGCTGAGGTTTCGGCGTCCAGCACCATCTCAGCGAGCTTCGACTGCGTGATCGGATTGTCGGCGAGCATGCCGTTCCCAAGCTTCCGTGTCAGCGCCCGCTTCGTCGCCTCGTCCAGCGCGCGCTTGGCGAAGCCGAGGGCGGCGGCGCCGACCGTCGTGCGGAAAACGTCGAGCGTGGCCATCGCCTGGGCGAAACCGCTGCCCTGTTCGCCTAGCAAAGCGGATGCAGGAAGCTGCATGTTCGAGAAGCGCAAGGTGGCGAGTGGGTGCGGCGCGAGGACATCTATGCGTTCGCTATCGTCCAGCCCCTCCGTCTCGCGATCCAGGATGAAGGCAGAGATGCCCTTCGACCCCGGCGCCTCACCGGTGCGGGCGAACAGGATGTAATAATCGGCGATGCCGCCGTTCGAGATATAGGTCTTGGCACCATTGACGGTGTAGCCGTCCGCACTCTCGTCTGCCGTGGTTTCGAGGGAGGCTACGTCCGATCCGGAACCCGGTTCGGTCAGTGCGAAGGCGGCGATTTTCTCGCCGCGCGCGACGGCGGGCAAATATCCATGCTTCTGCTCTTCGGAGCCGAACAAGGTGATGGTGCCGGAGCCGAGTCCCTGCATAGCGAAGGCGAAATCGGCGAGGCCGCTATGCCGCGCCAGCGTTTCGCGGATCAGCGCCAGCGACCGGACATCGAGCCTTTCGTGGACGCCGCCATAGGCTTCCGGAACGCAGTAGCGAAGCCAGCCGCCCTCCCCTAGCTTCCGCACCAGCGTGCGGCATTCCGCATCGACGTCCTCGCCGTGACTCTCAGGCAACTCCGACCCGCACCATTCCTCAAGCGCTTCAACGAGCCTCCGATGGCTGTCGCCGAAGAAGGGCCAGTCGAGGAAGGAGCGATCCGCCATTAGTCGCCTTTGAACTCCGGCGCCCGCTTCGCAGCGAAGGCTTCGAAGGCGCGGCGGAAGTCGTTCGTCGCCATGCAGATCGCCTGCGCCTGCGCTTCCATTTCGATGGCGGTTTCGAGGCTCACCGCCCATTCGTTGTTGAGCTGCGTCTTTGTGATTCCGTGTGCAAACGTGGGGCCGCCTGCAAGGCTGCGCGCCAGTGCCGCCGCCTCCTCCTCCAGCCGGTCCTGCGGCACCAGGCGATTGTAAAAGCCCCAGCGCTCGCCCTCCTCGGCCGTCATCACGCGGCCGGTGAAGAGCAGCTCCGACGCCCGCCCCTGTCCGATGATGCGCGGCAGGATCGCGCAGGCGCCCATGTCGCATCCAGCAAGGCCGACACGGGTGAAGAGGAAGGCAGTTTTCGTCTCCGGCGTCGCAATCCGCATATCGGACGCCATCGCCACAATCGCTCCCGCGCCGACGCAGACGCCGTCCAAGGCTGCGACGATCGGCTGCGGACAGCCGCGCATCGCCTTGACGAGATCCCCCGTCATCCGGGTAAACTTGAGCAGGCCCGGCATGTCCATTTGGGTGAGCGGCCCGATAATCTCATGCACATCCCCGCCTGAGCTGAAATTACCGCCCGCGCCGGCGACCACCACCGCCTTCACCTCCGGCACGTAGACGAGCTGCCGGAACGTATCGCGAAGCTCGGCATAGCTTTCAAAGGTGAGCGGGTTCTTCCGCTCCGGCCGGTTGAGCGTGACGGTAGCGACGCCGTCCGCGAAGCTCCATTTGAAATGCTGCGGCTGAAAGCGTTCCGGATTCACATCGTCTCTCCACCCGCCACCGCGATCGCCTGACCCGTCATCGAACCATTTTCGGGCAGACAAAGCCAGAGCACCGCGCTCGCCACCTCTTCCGGCTGGATGAGGCGGCCCTGCGGATTGAAAGCGCTGAGTTCCGTGCGCGCCTCCTCCTCCGTGCGGTTCGTCTTCGCACGGATGGTGGCGATTGCGTCCCTCACCATCTCGGTTTCCGTGAAGCCGGGGCAGACCGCGTTCACCGTCAGGTTCTTCTTCGCGTACTCGACCGCAAGGGCGCGGGTTAGGCCGATGGCGCCATGCTTCGCCGCGACATAAGGCGCAGTGTAAGCATAGCCCTTGAGGCCGGCGACCGACGCCACATTGACGATGCGGCCATGCTCCGCCGCGAGAAGGTCGGGCAGCGCCGCCTGTGAGCAATGCAGCAACGCGTCGAGATTGACGGCCAGCGTGCTCCGCCAATTCTCTTCCGTCACCTTGCCGAACGGCGCGCTTTCCGCCGCACCGGCATTGTTTACGAGGATCGTGATCGGCCCCTGCGCCTCCCGCGCAAGCGCGAAGGCTGCGTCCACCTGCGTCCGGACGGTCACATCCGCGGGAGCAACGAGCGCGTCGAAATTGCCGGATGCCACCTCTTCCAGCTTCTCGCGCCGCCGCCCGATCAGGGTGAGCTTCGCCCCCTCCGCAGCAAGAGCACGCGCGACAGCGGCGCCGATGCCGGTGCCACCCCCGGTCACCACCGCATGCGCACCGGCGAGCTTCATGCCTTGAGCTCCGCTTCCCGCGCGAGGTTGCGGGCGAGCTGGGTCATGCCGCCGAGGTAAGGCGGCGGCACCGCGATGCCGCGATAATCCTGTGCGGCGGCGGCGCGGAGCGTCCACATCGGATCGACGAGGTGCGGCCGCGCCAGCGCCACGAGATCGGCGCGGCCGGCGGCCAGGATCGAGTTCACATGATCGGTCTCGTAGATGTTGCCGACTGCCATGGTGGAAACGCGCGCCTCGTTCCTTATCTGGTCGGCAAACGGCGTCTGGAACATGCGTCCATAGACGGGCTTGCAGTCGGCCCAGGTCTGGCCCGCCGACACGTCGATCAGATCCGCGCCTGCTTCCGTGAAGGCTTCTGCGATCTTCACCGCCTCGTCCGGCGTGACGCCCATCTCGCCCATCCAGTCGTTGGCAGAGATGCGCACCGACATCGGCTTTTCGGCTGGCCAGGCGGCGCGCATGGCGGCGAAGACTTCGAGTGGATAGCGGAGGCGGTTTTCGAGGCTGCCGCCATATTCGTCGGTGCGCCTGTTCTGCAACGGCGTGATGAAGCCCGATAGAAGATAGCCGTGGGCGCAGTGAAGCTCGACCATGTCGAAGCCAGCCTCGACCGCCATGAGTGTCGCGGCGACGAACTGATCCCGCACCTCGTCCATATCTTCCCGCGTCATCGGCCGCGGCTTCTGGTTTTCAGCGGACCAAGGCACGTCGGATGCGGCAATCAGCGGCCAATTGCCGCTGTCGAGCGGCACGTCGTAGCCTTCCCAGCCGACGCGCGTTGAACCCTTCGCGCCTGAATGGCCGAGCTGCAGGCATATTTTCGCCTTGCTGTTGGCGTGGACGAAATCGACGATCCGCTTCCATGCCTCAACATGTTCGGGCGCGTACATGCCGGTACAGCCGGGTGTGATCCGCGCGGTGGGCGAGACGCAGGTCATCTCCGTAAAGACGAGACCGGCTCCGCCGTGCGCGCGAGTGCCGTAATGGACGAGATGGAAGTCGTTTGGCGTTCCGTCCTGCGCGGAATACATCGCCATGGGCGAAACGACTACGCGGTTCGCAAGCTTCATGTCGCGTAAGGCGTAAGGCGCGAACATGGGCGGCGCAGGGTCGTTCACCGGCACGCCCAGCGCCTTGGACTGGAACCAGCGCTCGACGCTTTCCAGCCAAGGCTTGTCGCGAAGGCGGAGATTCTCGTGGCTGACGCGCTGCGACCGCGTGAGCAGGGAATAAGTGAACTGGATCGGCTCGAAATGGAGATAGCGGTCCAAAGTCTCGAACCATTCGGTGGAGTTACGGGCGCTGTTCTGGAGCTTCAGCACCTCGACGTTCCGCTCCTCCTGATACTCGATCAGCGCAGCTTCCCGGGAGAGGCCGGGCCGGTTCAGCACCTCGGCCAGCTTGATCGCATCCTCGAGCGCCAGCTTGGTCCCGGACCCGATCGAGAAGTGGGCGGTGTGCGCAGAATCGCCGAGCAGGATGAGGTTCTCATGGCTCCAGCCGTTGCAGATGATGCGGCGGAAGTTGAGCCACGCCTCCGGTCCCCTGAGATGCGCCGCATTAGACATGAGGCCGTTGCCGTCCAGATATTTTGCGAAGATCTTCTCGCAGAGCGCGATTGCCTCCGCCTGGTCCATCCGGTCGAGACCGAGCCGCGCCCATGTGTGGGGCGCCATCTCGACGATGAAGGTCGAAAGACCGTCATCGAACCGATAGGCATGCGCCCACACCCAACCCGCCTCCGTCTCTTCGAACGCGAAGGTGAAGGCGTCGAACACCTTGTTCGTGCCGAACCAGAAGAATTTGTTCTTCCGCACCTGAATGTCGACGCCGAAATGCTCCTCATACCGGGTGCGGATGCGGCTGTTGGCGCCGTCCGCCGCAATGACGAGGTCGTAACCGGACCAGTCGGAAAGATCGGCGCTTGCCTCATGCTCGAAGTGAAGCCTTACCCCAAGCTCCCGCGCCCGCTCCTGCAGGATGTTGAGGAGGCGCTTCCGCCCGATGCCGATGAATCCGTGCCCGGTGGAGCGGATGCACTCGCCATGGATGTGGACGTCAATATCGTCCCAATGCGCGAACTCGTCCCGAATGACCGCGCCCGACACCGGATCGTTCGCCATCAGGTTTTCGACTGTCTGGTCGGAGAAAACGACGCCCCAGCCGAACGTGTCGTCCGGCCGGTTCCGCTCATAGAGGTCGATGTCGTGCGAGGGGTCCCGCAGCTTCATCGAAATTGCGAAATAGAGCCCGGCCGGTCCCCCGCCGAGGCACGCGATCCGCATCCGCCTCTCCTCTCCCCCTCGGCCTAAATCGCCAGAGGGAGTGAGGCAAGCGATGCTTGTTGCAGGTGCTCGCGGCGGCGACTAGGTTTGGCCCGCATCAAACATTAGGGGGTTTCGATGGCGAAGATACTCGGCAATTTCCATCTGGCACTGGTGATCGGCGTCGTGCTGCTCCTCGTCGCCATGTTCGGCCTGCATGGCGACGCCATGGACGGCGCTTACTGGACGCAGTGGCTGCGCTTCCTTCACACCTTTGCAGGCGTCCTGTGGATCGGCCTCCTTTATTACTTCAATTTCGTCCAGATCCCGACCATGCCGAAGGTGCCGGCGGAGCTTAAGCCGGGCGTTTCCAAATATATCGCGCCTGCCGCGCTCTTCTGGTTCCGATGGGCGGCGCTCGCGACGGTGATCCTCGGTCTCCTCGTCGCGGAAACGTCGCAGGGCGGCTATGTGGCCCGCGCACTGTCGCTGACCGAAGGCTATCGCACGATCGGTATCGGCATGTGGCTCGGCCTCATCATGGCGGCGAACGTCTGGTTCATCATCTGGCCGAACCAGAAGCGGGCGCTCGGCATCGTTCCCGCGGATGACGACCGGAAGGCGCGGTCCGCCACCACAGCGATGATAGCGTCGCGGACGAACCTCATCCTGTCAATCCCGATGCTCTACGCGATGATCACCCAGTCGCACGTCGGCGGCTGAACCCGCTCAATCACGGGCATTTGAAAGCCGCTCCGGGTCCTCTTGGAGCGGCTTTTCTTTCAGGCTCTCGAGGCGGCGGCTGGCACCATCTTCCAGCGCGGCAGGGTCATCCGGAAAACGGCGCCCCCGGTGGGGGCGTTCTCCGCCCAGAGCTGGCCCCCATGGGCTTCCACGATCGTCCGGCTGATCGACAGGCCCATGCCCATGCCTTCGGGCTTATTCGTCTGGAAGGAGGAGAAGAGCTTCGCCTTCATGTCCTCCGAAATCCCGGGGCCGGTATCGGCGACGCTGATCTCCACCAGCGCCGACGAGGTGGCGATCGCCTTGATGCTGACGTCACGCGTGTCACTGCCCTTCATCGCTTCGACGGCATTCCGCACGAGGTTGATCAGCACCTGCTGGATCTGAACGCCATCGACATTCACCCATTCCGCGCGGCGTTCGACATCGACATGGCATTGAACGCCCGGGGTATCGGTGCCGGATAAAGTATGCTCGCATGCCCCCTTGATAAGGGTGCGCAGCTCCTGTGGCTTCGTTTCCACTTCGCCGCGGAAGACGAGCGATCGAATTCGCCGCACGATCTCGGCGGTGCGCTCCGCGGTCTCTTCGGCCGACAGCAGGGCATCGCGCGCGGCGGCGATATTTTTCTCGCCGCCCTTGTCGATCAAACGGCGGCTGCCGTGTACATAGTTGGAAAGAGCAGCAAGCGGCTGGTTGATCTCGTGCGCCAGCGTCGATGCCATAGTGCCCATTGCATTGATGCGGGAGACGTGGATGAGGTCCGCCTGCACGCGCTGCAGCGCCTTCTCCACCTCCCGCTGCTGGTCCTCGCGCTGCCGGAACTCCCGGTTACGCTGATTGAGCGCTTTGGCGAGCAGCTCCTTCTCCTGCGCGACCTTTAGCTGCGCCTCGGCATTGCCGAACAGATGGAGTGCAATGTCGATGAACACCTTGGTGGCCAGCAGCGCGACAACGGCGAGACCCCAATAATAAGGTTCGCCCGTGAGGAGCAGCGCCACCGCTACCGGAATGAGGATGGCAACGATTTTGCCGGCCGTGATGTGGGGGCGGTAATGGTGGCGGATATTGGTGGAAGTCGCTCCGAGAACGAGGAGCAGCATCATCATATGCGCCATCACGTCACCAGTGATGAGGAGTCCACGCGCCGCCATCAAACCGATGCCGAGGCTGATCAGGAGGCTGTGCACTTCGAACTCATGCTCAACCACCCGCACTTCGGGAGCGGGTCGCTCCTGCAGGCGCATCTCGGCGTACCGGCGGGAGCGGGGTACAAGCAGGAGAATACCGAGCGCGGTGAGGCCGGTGAGGATGGCGAGAGGCAGATCCCATGCCCGCATCGCCCCTAAGCCGCCGAGCAGGCCGACCAGCAAAGCTTCGCCATATTTGATCGAGCCCGACGCTCGGAAGAGCTGCCCGACCAAGGCCGTGTAAACGACCGGCGACATCGTCCGCCAGCTGCCCGGCTTCAGCGGTTCAGGAAAGCGGCGGATCAAGGCGGAGCGTCCTCGTGAACGATATCCCGGTAGCCCTCAGCGGGGCCCGGTTGCAGTCCTCATTAGAGCTTTAGACGCCGATCGTGAAGTTAGGGTTTATGGTTTTGAACCAGCTGCGCCAGCATTTCTCCGCCGACGGGGGCGCTGATTGCGGTCTGGATGTCGATTGATCCACAAGCCTGGATCGCGGCAAGGTCGCCCGGAAGACCAAGATAGAAGCCCTGCAGATAATCGCAGCCGAGAAGCTGAAGCACGCTCGTTTGCCAGGCATTTTCGATACCTTCCGCAACCACTTCCATGTGGAGGCTGTGGCCGAGGTCGATAATCGCCCGCATCAGCTGCGTTGACTGCGAACGGGCGCCGAGATGCCGAAGGAACGATCGGTCGATCTTCATCCCGTCGAAGGCGAAATTCTGAAGATAGCTGAGGCTTGAAAATCCGGTCCCGAAATCGTCGAGGATAACCTGGACGCCCATCTCCCGAAGCTGCCGAAGCGTGGCGCGCGCGGCTTCGGTATGCTTGATCAGCACGCCTTCCGTGATTTCGATCTTCAAAAGGTCCGGCGAAACTCCCGCCGACAGGAGGCTGTCGGCGACAAGGTGGGCGAAGCCCCGACTACGAAACTGCACCGGTGAAATGTTGACGGCGATAGGAATGCTGGCGAGTTCGCGTGCCGCTTCCAGCGCACCGCGTAGCGCAAAGGCGCTGATCTCGACGATCTGTCCCGCTTCCTCGGCGACCGGAATGAACTGGGACGGCGGTACGTCGCCGCGTTCCGGATGCGCCCAGCGAAGCAGCGCTTCGGCGCTTGCGATGCGACCGCTCCGGGCATCGAAGATCGGCTGAAGAACCACACGCAACTCATTCTGCTCGAGCGCTCGTTCAAGGTCGCTCCGGAGCGCGCGCTTCAGTCTTCCGGCTTCGTCCATGAACGGCTCGAAGCAGCGATAGCATAGACGGGATTCGCCCTTTGCCCGATAGAGGGCGACATCTGCGCGCCTGAGCAATTCCTCGGAACTAAACTCGCCTGCTTCGCCGATCGCGATGCCGACGCTGACGCCGATGAAGATCACATCGTCCTTGGCGGTAAGCGGTCGCCGGACAGCCTCAATCATCCGCTCCGCAACCTGCTCGGCGCGAGATTTGACGTCGTCGTCCTGCAGTATGAGCGCGAACTCGTCGCCGCCTATGCGTGCGAGCAGATCATCCTTCCGGAGCACCTCCTTGAAGCGGGTGGAAACCTCTTCGAGCAGTTCGTCACCGGCGCTGTGGCCGAGGCTGTCATTCACTTCCTTGAAATGATCGAGATCGGCGTAAAGCACCGCAATCTCTTTACCGCTGCCCCTATCGGCTCCGCTCAGAGCTTCATTCAGAAAGGCATGGAAGGCCGCGCGGTTCGGAAGACCCGTCAGTGGATCCTGGAGTGCGGCCGATGAGGAAAAGAGCTCACGCCGCCGCGACTCTCTGAGGAGCACCCGCGCTCGAATCTGGATGAGGATACAGGCTGCGACCACCGCGGCGAGACCCGCAGCGCCCAAAGTCGTCCGAGCCCATTCCGACAGATGCAGAAGCCAGGCGGCCAGGAGAACGGCGCCGGCGAATCCGAGCAAGCCGGCAAGCGCGGGCGTGATGAGCCGAACATCGCTCGTTCCTTCCAGTCTCTTCAAAGCGCCCCCCACGAGCAGTCTTAAAGCGTCGCCAGCTTGCGCGCGGCCGCGACGATGGAGTCGAGGCAGACCTCGCGAAGGCGGGCGTCGGTCTGCGCCTCGTCCGTTTTCAGCCAGGCCGTCCAGCGGAGAATGTCCGAAAGGGCCGCCGAACAATCTTGCCGAACATTATCGTCCTGCTCGGACTGGCGCGCCATCAGCGCCCGGGTGCGGTGGGCAAGCTCGTCTTCAAGGTCCCGGTTGATCTCGGCAAGCGCAGTAAGCGCATTCTTACGCTCGAGCTGTGCTGTCACCCGCGCTGTGACGATCGAGAAGTTTAGTGGCTTCTGGATATAGTCATTGGCACCGGCATTGAGCGCCGTCACGATTGACGATCCCTCGTCCCGCGCCGTGCACATGATGATCGGCAGCTGGTTCGCGTCATAATGTTCGCGGATCGCTGTGAGAACGTCGATGCCCGACAGGCCCGGCATCATCCAGTCGAGCAGGATAAGGTCTGGCGGATCCGTCGACACGCGGGAGATCGCCTGGACGCCGTCCTCCACGCACTCCGTTTCAAACCCGGCACGGGCCAGATTGCGGGAGAGGATAACCCGGTTGTCCTCGACATCGTCGACGACAAGTACTCGGCCAGGAACGCCCCGGTTGATCGCGGAATGGATCATGATGCCATCCTGATCATAAGCTCCTGCAGTAGCTCGCGCGGCGAGGAGACACCTTTCGAGTGCACCGTGCATCCCGCAGCGAGCAGCCGCTCATGCTCGTCAATTGAGAAGGAGCGGGCGGAGAAGACTACCACCGGCACCTTGCTGAGACTTGGATCGGCCGCAAGTTCGGAGAGCATCTCGAACCCATTCATGCGGGGCATCGCGAGGTCGAGCACGATAACGGCGGGCATGCGTTCCCGCGCCATTTGGAGACCCTGCTCGCCGTCGAAGGCTCGGCGCACATCAAGCCCTATACCTCGCGCGGTCCGCTCGACAATGTCGCCTGCATCTTCATCGTCGTCGACGACCAAGACTTCGCCGTCGACGGAGGCGTGGAGCACCTCCAGCGCCTTGGTAAGCTCCTCCTGACTAGTCGGCTTCGTTAGATATTCGCTCGCCCCGGCGACGATGCCGCGCCGCCGATCATCGTCGACGGTAACGACGATGACAGGAATGCCGCAAAGCCCCTCGTCCTTCTTCAACCGGTCGAGCACGGTCCAGCCAGAGCTACGCGGCATATGGATGTCGAGGATAATGAGGTCCGGCTTGATCTTTCGCGCCGCATCGAAGCCTGGGTCGCCGTCCGCCGCGGCAACGACGCCATAGTCCATGCGCTCAAGCCAACGGCTGAAGAGATCGACCGCAGAGGGATCGTCGTCGATGATGAGCGCGACTTTCTTTCCCGCCTGAATACTGTCCGGAAAACCAAGCTCCAGCGGCGGCGCAAGCGGAAATTCCTCGCCGGCTGCCTCGCGTGGAAGGATCAGGCGGAATATCGATCCCGCGCCTGGTTCGCTGGTAACGCTGATGTCGCCGCCCATCAGACGTGCGAGCGAGCGGGTTATGGCAAGGCCGAGGCCGGTTCCGCCATAACGCCGTGTCGTCGAGGCGTCCCCTTGAACGAAAGTGTTGAAGAGGCGCGCCTGCTGCGCGTCGCTCATGCCGATTCCCGTGTCGCACACCTCGAAAACGATGGCCTCGGCGCCCGCGAGGCTGCCGCTTCGGACGCGTAGCGTGACTTCGCCATGCTCAGTGAATTTAAGTGCATTGCTCAGAAGGTTGAGCAAGCATTGGCGCGTGCGCGTCACATCGCCGGACATCATACGCGGCGCGTCCTCCAGCCGCACGTTCAGCGAAACGTTCGGCGATGGCGAAGGACCGAGCGTGCTCAAGGTCTCTTCAATGAACGGACGAATGTCGATCAGCGACGTTTCAAGTTCTATCCGTCCAGCTTCGATCTTCGAAAGGTCGAGGATTTCGTTGATCAGGCTGAGAAGATGGCGCGCGGCCCGGAGAATGCGCGAAAGGTCCTCAACCTCCGTAGCCCGCCCTTCAGCGCTTGCATCGTCTAAAAGCAGGGTCGCGTAGCCAATGACGGCGTTAAGCGGCGTGCGTAACTCGTGGCTCATATTGGCGATGAACTGCGACTTCGCCTGGCTTGCAGCCTCGGCCTGATCGCGGGCGTCTGCAAGCTGCTCCATCAGATCGACCTGATCTGCATGGCGGCCCTGAAGATGTTCCAGCAAGCTGTTGACTGCCGCGACCACATGGTCCGTCTGCGGCCGGCCGGTCGATTGTACGCGGAGGTCGAAGCGGTTCGTCTGCCGAACATGGTCAATGAGGTTCACGAGCTGATCCACCCCCGCACCGGGCCGCTTCTGCCCGAGCAGGAGCGAAGCCGCGGCCGCGGCCGCTGCAAAGAGGCCTGACACCAGGGCGCCTGCAAGTAGCGAGACGGGCGCAAACAGGTAGAAGGCACCGAACGACACGGTAAAGGCGAGCGCCGCTGAAAGCGGACGCAACGCCCCAGCGTTCATGCTAAAGCGGCTTTCTTCGGCTTTGGACACCATCAGGCTGCCAGCGCTCCGCGCATGGTCGGATGATCATGCGGAATGAACGGAATCGTACGCGGCACCCGGATTGTGAAGGTGGAGCCGCGACCAAGCTGGCTTCGGACGCTGACCGTCCCGCCCATTAGCTCGCAGAAGCGGCGAGTCAGAACCAAGCCGAGGCCGGTGCCGCCGAAATTCTTCGCCGTCGCGTTGCTGCCCTGACTGAAGTCTTGGAACAGGAGCGGGAGATCCGCCGGAGCGATACCTACACCAGTGTCGCTGAGGACGAAGTCGAGCATCTCCGAATCCGGCTCCGGCTTCACGGTCAGGGTGACGGTGCCGTTCCGGGTGAACTTGGCTGCATTGCTCAGAAGGTTGAGAAGCGCCTGGCGGAGCTTCAGCGGGTCGTTGATCATGACGCCCAGATTGTCCTCTCGATTGAGAATGAGGCGGTTGCCCTGGGACTCAACGAGCGGCTGCGACGTCGCCACCACATCCTCAAGAAGGTCGTCGATATCGATCGCCTCCACACGGAGATCGATGAGATTGGCCTCGATCCTCGAAAGGTCGAGAACGTCGGTTACAAGCGAAAGAAGGTGGCGGCCGGCGCCGTTGATGCGCTTCAGGTCCGCAAGCTTCTGCGCGGACGACTTGCTCGTCTGCGCGTCCTCAAGAAGCAGCTCGCTATAACCGATCACGGCGTTGAGCGGCGTGCGGAGCTCATGGCTCATCTTGGCAAGGAAGATGGATTTGGCGCGGTTCGCCTTTTCGGCGAGCATCATCGCTTCGCGCAGCTTCTCCGTGGTCTGCCGGTGAAGCTCAGCTTCCTTCTCGATATCCTCGCGGTCGGCGACGACATCGGCATAATAGATCGCCATCCACGACATGTAGACGGTCGCGCTGAAGACGGAGATGAGGTTCATCTCGGAAAGCTGATCGATCGGAACGCGCGTCAGGAAGCGGCCGTACCAGAGATAGGCGCCCAGGAAGCAAAGGCACTGAGCAAGCAAGCTACCGAGCAGCAGCCGGTAATTGCCCGCCAGATAGAAGAAGCCGAGCAGCAAGGCGATAAGGAGCCAAGGTACGAACGGCGAGCTCATCCCGCCGTAGAAGAACGAACCGTAGAGCGTGACGAAGGTCAGCATCTGGACGGAAGTATAAGCCGAAAGCTGGAGGTTTCCGGATAAGCGCAGGAGCAAGGGCAGCAGCCAGAAAGCGCAGATCGTCGCCTCGACAACCCAGAAGGTAACGCCAGGTTCGGGGTCGGCCATGTAGAGGAAAACGCCGATCGACTGGGCCATGAGCGGGCCTGCGAGATGCAGGAAGACGAAGCTCCTGATCAGCTTCACTTCGGACATGGGGCGCGCCTCAACCGGTACGAACCAGTCGAGCATCTTCGTTAGCGCTGTCTGTTCTTGCTTCATCAGGCTTGCCCCTCCCGCCCAATAAGCAGCAACTTGTTAAGAATTCGTTTGCCGGAAAACTCTTCTGCTCTCGGGCACTAACGAAATTTTAAGGATGAGACGGTTAAATGAGAGCCTCGTATTAGTACGGCACGGCGGACGTTGTGCCTTGGGGGGTAAGGCTCGTTGTCCAACATACTGCAGACGTTCATGCAGCGGCTGGACCGATTCATTGATTGGTTCATCCCGCCGGAAATGCATGCGGATCGGGAGCTTACGCAGCGCGCCCGCATGTTCCTGCTGAGCCACGTCTGCGGCCCGTTTCTCGGTAACACTATCCCGCTTTATCTGCTGATCGCCGGCTTTCCGCGCGACTACCGACTCGGAATATTCACGGCCTCGGTTACCGCCTTCTGGATCGCGCCGTTCGTCCTTCGCCGCTTTGGCCATTACCGGACCATCGCCTTCGTGTCGGTCCAGAACCTGATCTTCGTGATCCTCTGGGCAGCTTATTCCTACGGGGGCGTCAATTCGCCCTTCCTGCCGTGGCTGCTGACGGTGCCGCTGCTGGCCTTCTTCTACATGTCCTGGTCAGGCCTGCTGCGCGTGCTCCTCTTGGGGCTGGTTGCGCTTAATCTCGTTGGCTTCTACATCCTCCATTATATCGACCATCCGTTTCCGCCGGTGGAGATGGAGAGCCTGCAGACCATCGGCCTCATCTCGACGCTCGCCTGCGGCGCCTACATTGCGATGATGGCGCTCTATTATGCCAAGATTCTCGCGTCACAAGCACAGCTCGAACGCGAGGTGCGCGAGCATATGGAAACCGCGGCGGCTCTCCAGCAGACCGCCGAAGAGGCAGAGCGCGCCGGCGCGGCGAAGTCTGACTTCGTCGCCAAGATGAGCCATGAGCTTCGGACCCCGCTCAACGCAGTGATCGGCTACAGCCAAATGCTGCTCGAGGAAGCCCGCGAAGAAGGCGACGATCATTCGTTACGCGATCTGGAAAAGATCCAGAATGCGGGCAAGCAACTCCTCAGCCTCGTCAACGATGTGCTCGACTTTTCGAAAACGGACGCGGGGAAGATGGAGGTCTATCCGGAGGTCGTCGATCTCGGCGCCTGTCTTGCGGAGGCGGTTGAAGCCCATCGCGCGAGTATCGAGGCAAGCGGCAACCGGATCGAACTCAAGCTGCCGAAGCAAGTGGGAACGATGGTGACTGACTGGCGGCTGACGTCACGCGTCGTTGGGCATCTGCTCGAAAATGCCGCCAAGTTTACGCATAACGGACATATCAAGGTGTCGGCGCAGCGATCCGGCGTAGGGCCGAAGGAGCGGATCGCGATCGAGGTCGCGGACAATGGGCGCGGCATCGCTCCCGCCAAGCTCTCCTCGCTCTTCGACGTGTTCGAAGCATCCGAGGATGCAAGTTCCAGCAAATATGGAGGAACGGGCCTCGGCCTTCCGCTCTGCCACAAATTGTGCACGCTTCTCGGCGGCGAACTGCAAGTCAGCAGCGCGGTCGGCGTCGGAAGCCGGTTCACGATCATTCTTCCAAATATGCCGGAGGGCGCGGCGGCGGACCGCGACGTTCCGGAAACCATTGCCGCCTAGGGTGGAGCTACGATGACGAAGATACTCCTCGTTGAAGACAACGAGATGAACCTCGACATGCTCACCCGGCGCCTGCAACGGCACGGCTATGAAGTGATTTCGGCCAAGGATGGCCCGTGCGGCGTCGCCATGGCGCTGCTAGAGCGGCCCGACCTCATCCTTATGGACGTTGCGCTCGGCGACATGGACGGTTGGGAAGCGACCGACCTTATAAAGGCGAATCCGCTCACGTCATCGATCCCCGTCATTGCTCTTACCGCACACGCGCTCGAGAGCGACCGGCGGAAGAGCATCGAGGCGGGCTGCTCCGACTTCGACACCAAACCGGTCGACCTCCCAAGGCTCCTCTCCAAGATCGAGGCCTGCCTCGGGCGAAGGCCCCCGCAGTCCGACACGTGATTTCAACGCAGCAAGCGCGCCAGAGGCAGCGCAATCAGGTGCAACAGTTAACTCAAGGCCAGTGAACCGATGACCAAGTTTGCTTCTTCCAGCCGCGCAGCCGCACTGACCGGCAGCATGCGCGATTTCCGGAACCCGCCGGGCGCGAACCTGCTGGAGCGCGTCGAGGCGTTCCACGACTGGCAGAAGGCGAGGCGCGAGAACGGCCTGTGGCCACTCGGACGTTCGACGGAAGCCGGCCCGAAGCGTCTCGCTGTCGCGCGCAACGATGATGGCTATCGGATGGAAGGGGTGAACTTCGCCTCACAGGATTATCTCAGCCTTGCTTCGCATCCCGCCGTTTCTGCGGCGGCGGTTCAAACCGTCGAAGAATATGGGGTTCACAGTGCCGGCTCGCCTGCACTCGTAGGCAACACCACCCTGTCTCTCCAACTGGAGCGGGTGATCGCCGAATTCCTGAAGACGGAATATGTGACGCTTTTCCCGACCGGCTGGGCCGCCGGCTTCGGGGTTATCAAGGGTCTGGTTCGGCAGAACGACCATATCGTTATGGACGCTTTGTCCCACGCATGCCTTCAGGAGGGCGCTCAGGCGGCCACCAAGAATATCAGCTTGTTCCGCCACAACAGCATTGAGGATGCGCGAAAGAAGCTGGCGGCGGCGCGTGAAAAGGCGCCCGACGCCGGCATCCTGGTCGTCACGGAAAGCCTCTTTTCGATGGATTCCGACACGCCCGACATCGCCGCGCTGCAGGCGCTTGCGCACGAATTCGGCGCGACCTTAATGGTCGATGTCGCCCATGATCTCGGCTGCCTCGGCGAAGACGGCACCGGTCATATCGGCATGCAGAATATGCTTGGCAAAGTCGATGTGGTGATGGGGAGTTTCTCTAAGACCTTCGGATCGAATGGTGGCTTCGTCGCGTCGAACAGCCGCGGCGTGAAGGAATATCTCCGTTACTACGCCTCGCCCTGCACCTTTTCGAACGCGCTGTCGCCGATCCAGGCGGCAGTGGTGCTGGAGGCCTTCAAGATCATCTCTTCAGAGGAAGGCTTTGGCCTTCGCAAGGAGCTGATGACGAATGTGCGCCTGCTCCGCCAGCTGCTCGTCGAGAGCGGCTTCGAGGTTTATGGCGATCCGTCGGCGATCGTATCGGTCAAGGTGGGATCGGAAGCGCTTGCGCGGCTTGTCAGCCGCCGGCTTCCGGACCTCGGCCTCATCGCCAACCTTGTCGAATTTCCGGCCGTCGCCAAGGGCCAGGCGCGCTTCCGCATGCAGGTCATGGCCAAGCACACGCAGCACCATATCGTTGATGCTGTGTGGCGGCTCGGCATCGCCTATCGAGAAGCTTTGAAAGAATATGAAGCAGTATTGGCGGGGAAAGAACTTCCTGCGTATACCTACGCGATAAGGACTGAAAAGCCGTCGGCCGAGGTTCTTAATATTGCGGGGAAAACAATCGCAGACTTGACGCCGGGTGCCATGGGTTTGGCGAAATCCGCCTAACCTGTTGTTATTGGTCGTTTCGGAGTGCTTACGAATTATTAGTGCGGCAGTGGTAAGCGCAACGGTAACTAAGTGATGATTGGAAGTATGATGTTTCGTCCTTTGATCCTGGCAGCTACTCTTGGCTCGGTGCTTTCGGCTACAGCCGCGCATGCCCAGACGGACGCGGCCGACACCGGCTATGTCCATGTGGGCCTTGCGCGCGTGGATCAGAAGGACGAAGCGACGCTCTATGCCGGCGGAAACCCAGTGCCTAATGCGGGCTATGAAACCCAAAAGAAGGTGACTGCCGCGATTGAAGCCGGCTTCTTCGTTTATGAAGGCGCGGCGATCGCTGTTGGCGCGGTGCTTCCGGCCGAAACGCCGAACATCGCTTCGGGCTCGCTCGATGGCCTTGGCAATCTCGGGGACGAAAAGCCTGGCTTCCTCACCGCCACCGCACAATACCATTTCAACAGGAACGGCACCGTCTCGCCTTATGTGGGCGCAGGCATTTCCTATCTTTACTTCGCGGACCTCGATGACGGCGTTGTCACCGATCTCGACATCGACAATAGCTGGGGCACTGCGCTTCAGGCAGGCGCCGACATTCGCGTGTCCGGCCGCTGGTCGCTTTTCGTAGACGCGAAGAAGCTTTTCATCGACACGAACGCCAGCGGATTTTTGGGCGGGGCGCCCATTACTGCCGACGCGGAGGTCGATCCGTGGATCCTGTCTGCGGGTGTTGGTTTTCGCTTTTAAGCGAATAGGCGGAGCCGAGCGGTTCCGCGGGGGGAATTTATGAGGACCGGTGCACTTTCGAATACGGCCATCGCGGCTGCGGCCCTGATCGGCCTGGCCTCGCCAGCCGTCGCCCAGGATGGCAGCGACTGGTTCGTCCACATCGGACCGGCGCAGCTGACGCTTGCCGACGGCGCCGACGTGCGTGCCGGCGGCGCGCCGCTGGCTGGAGCTGGTATCGACACGGATCCCCAATATACGGGTGTGGTCGAAATCGGCCGCTTCGTCGCTCCGAATGTCGCCGTTGCGCTGACGCTCGGCGGGCCGCCGCTCGCCAAGATCGACGGCACCGGCACGCTTGAGGGTCTCGGTCGCCTCGGAAACGTTCGCTATGGGCCGGGCGCGCTTACAGTCCAGTTCCATCCTATGCGGAGCGGACGCGTGCAGCCTTATGTCGGCGCGGGCGTCACCTACATGCACATCTTCAGCACGAAGGACGCGGCCCTGTCCGACATCGAGGTGAACGACGATATCGGCCCGCTGATTCAGGGCGGCGTCCAATATTTCTTCAGCGAGAAGACCGGAATCTTCGTCGATGTGAAGAAGGGCTGGCTCCGCACGGAGGCCACCGCCTCGCTCGGCACGGTGCCGATCGACGCCGACCTGAAGCTCGACCCTCTGGTCGTGAATGCGGGCCTCGCCTTCCGCTTCTAAATCCTACCAGATTGCTGTTTTCGCTGCGGCACGCCTAACGGTCGTCGCGGTGGTGGTCTCCGCCTATGCCGCCGCGCCGGCCGCCGAGATGATAGAGGCCGACTGCCAGAGCCAGGGCCATCACAGCGGCCACGATAAGGAATGCCGTCCCCATTCCTCGGTTTTTAACTTGCTATACTTTCCGGTTTCCTAACGAACTGCTTGAAAATCAGCAATTTGGTAGCGTAACCGCCGCTGCCCAGCCTTTCGTTCCGTTGAGTTCGGCATGCGCCGCAGCGGCTTCATATTCCCCGGCCAGCATGCGCAGGTCGGCCCGCATTGCAGGATCGGCTTCGCCGCAGGCGAGCTCCCGGAAATGATTGGCCTTCAGGCGTAATTCGTCAGCGCTCATCTTCGTCTCACTTGATCACGTAGCTCAGCACCAGGCTGAAGCTCGAGTTAGGATTCATGGCTCCCTGGGGTCGGATCCGGATGTGGGTTACGCTTGCATCGCAGCCGGTGCTGTCGGGCTGCGGAACATAGGTCCAGGTAACGCCGCCATCGTTCGAGAAGTCGACATAGTCGGCCTGGCTGGCGAGGCTCGTATAGCTGTAGCTGAGGCCGGAGGATGGCGAACCGTTTTGAAAAATGACGGGGCCGCTGCCTGAGGTGAGGTCGGCCACGCGAAGCTTCAGCTGCGCAGGGGTTGCGTCCACCACCATCACTGAATTGCTTGTGACCGTATAGAGATACGGGTTCGCGACCTGGATCGTGTAAGTCATCCGCGCGCCCGGGATCGCCTTAGGGTTCACCGCGCCGTTCATTGGATCGCTGGTCGTCTGGCTCGATTTCAGCACCGTCAGAGGCGGAGGATCGGTAACGGTGAAGGTGTGCTGGCCTGTCGGCGTGGTCGCGCCGCCGAACCTGCCGGTGGCGCTGTTCACATAGGTGCCGACCGCCTGCGACATACGAGCGCGGTAGACGAGCTTCACCGATCCGCCGGCGGGGATGAGATAGGAGGAGTCTTGGATCCCGCTGAAGGTCAGCGTGCCGGTGGCTCCCGCCGCCGGGACCGCGCTCGAATTGGCGGCCGTGACGTCGCTTCCAGCTTCTATTCCGACGAAGCTCGCCCCGGCCGGCAGTGCGTCGACAAACGAGGTGATGCGGCTCGCATAGACGGAAGGATTGCTGACTGTGACGGTATAGACGACTTCCGACTGGAACCCGGCATAAGCGGTCGTCTTGTCGGCCGTCTTGGTGATGGTGAAGGGATTCGTGGCCCCCGGAAAAGTAATCGTGAAGGTGCTCGCGCCGGTATCGTAATTGCCGGTATATTTGAGCTGCGTGCCGGATGTGCCCATCGCGTACGGGCGGACCTGCGTCGACGCGCCTTCGCAGGCATATTCGAACGAATAGCGGACGGTGACGGTGTGACCGTTGCCGGTCTGTTTCGCCGTCTGAAGGAAGTGCAGCTTGTGCGCCGTGTTCACCGGAATGCCCGGAATTGTGGAGGCTGTGATGAGCGTGCTCGCGAGGCGGAAACAGCCGGCGTTGAAGGTGTTGAGACCGGACGGCTGAAGGTAAAATTCGTCGCCGACGTCGCTGCCGCCGAACGCATATTGGACATCCACGGAGATGATCTGACCGACGACGGCGCCAGGGCCGATCGTCGCGGTGTTGAGGAAGCCGGTGGCGTTGGCGCTCAACGTGCTGGTGCCGGTGATGGTAAGGTTGGTGTTCACCGTCCCTTGGCTTGAGGTGACGGTGATAACCGGGTTCGCTGCCGCATTGGTGCAGCCGTAGCCGATGAACCAATAGGCGCCGGTGCTTCCGCCCGGGGCGATCGTACCAAGATTCAAGGTTCCCGCCTGCCCGCCGGCAAGCGAGAAATTCGTGCCCAGGCCGGATATGTTCGCCTGGACGTTAGTCGCAGCGGTCGCGCCATTGTTGGTGATGCGGCCGCCCAGATACATCGCGCGCGGGCCTTTTGGCGTCGCACATGCATTGCTGTCATAGACCATCGACTGGGTCTTGGTGCTGTCGTTGCCCGTGCGCAGCGAGAAGACGAGCTGCGCCTGCGCGGTCTGTGCCGACAGAACGGCGAAGGTCGCTGCCAGAGCGTAAAGGAAATAGCGGAGCGCGATCATCGGCCGAGCCCCAGGCCCTTGAGGCTGTTCTGGTCGAACTTGAGGCGCATCGTCACATAGGGGCCGCTGCGGGTGTAGCGGGCGTCCTCGAAGTCGCGGTCGTGAAAGCCGACGACGTTCCAGCCAACCGACATCCAGCCGTTCTTGAAGGGCGAGAGGCCGATGCTGGGGCCGCCCGAATAAGCGAAGCTGTCGCCGCCGGTGCCCTGGCGCACGGCGAAGGCACCGCCGATGTCGACCTTGTCGCTGATGTCGAAGCGCGCGTCGACGCCGACGATGTTGCTCCAGCCCTTGATGTCGTCTTCCCCGAACTTGTCGGCGACGTAGCGCGAGCCCCAGAAAAGCGAGAGCTCGGCCCGGTCGTAACCGCCGCTGGTCGGCGACCAGTTTGCGGACAGGCTATTCACGATCCGGCGCGAACGGGCATTGCCGTTGACGGTGAGCGGAATGCCGATCGGGCCCGGCTGGCCGGCCACCGCACCGCTCACGCTGTCGTCGCGAAGCTCGAGCTTGTCGATGAAGGAGAAGCGGCTGGTCGAAGGGCGATGCGCCCAGCTCAGTTGCAAATTCTTGGTGCTGGTCTCGACGCCCGTTTCGGACTTCGCGACGAACCAGTTGAAGGCACCGCCGAGCGCGCTACCTTCGCCGATCTGGCGAAGCGCGGCGGCGGCGAAGCCGTAGCGGTTGTCAAAATCGCCGGCGCGATATTCGGCACGGCCGGTGATGCTCCAAAGGTCGGCGCGATAGGTGGCGCCCGCCGTCACGGCGATGAAGTCTTCGGTCAGGATGTTGCCGTTGCCGATGAAGCCGCCGCTCGCAACCGGGTGGAGCGGGTTCAGAACGTCGGCCGGATCGATGCCGCCAAGCGTCTGGTTGGAATCGAGCGAGAAGTCGACCGACCAATGCTCGTCCAGAACCAGCGACTGCGACAGGCCGAAAGCCGCAAAGCTCCGCGGGCCGGACTCAGCGATGTTCTGCATGTTCGCCGTCGCTGCGATCCGGGCGCCCGCCCAGGGCTTCAACTCGAAACCGACGCGTGCGGTGCGGGCGTCGATCTTCTCGCCATCGGCGATTTCATAGGCGCCGATCAGCTGCACGTCCTGATTGACGGCATAGCGGGCGCTGAAGCGATGCTGGGCCGGGAAGTCGATGCTGTCATCCTTGCCGCCGATCGGCATTTCGGTCTGCGCGTCGAGTTCCAGCCGGTTGCCGAAGAAGCGCTTGGTGGCGCCGAGCTGGAGCAGGGTCGACTTGGCGGTACGGCCATCGGCGAGGCGATCGTCAGCAATGGTGATGCCGGCGCGGCCCGCAATGTCCGGCGTCCGGTATTCGGCAAGGAGGCGGCCCGCGGTGCGGCGGGCGTCGCTCGCCAGATAATCTTCATGCCAGGCGCTGCCGGTGAGGGAGAGCTGGTCGGTGATGCGGGCGCGGCCGTCGATGCCGAACTTGCGCGTGCCCTGTTCCGACGCGTTCACCTGGCCGACGCCGAAGCCGCCTTCCTGCTCGCGGGCATAGGCAATCACGTCATATTTGGAACCGTGATGCTCGGCCTCCACGAGCCATGCGGTTGCGGTGCCTTCGGCAACGGCGGCCGCGCCGGACTTCGCCTTGGTGTCGCTGACGGCAACCTCGGCACGGATTTCGGTCGATTCCGACGGGCGGTAGCGAACGTCCGCGCCGCCGAGGGTGGTGGAGCGGCGGTTGTCAGCATCGTGGATCGCCGTCGCCGACACCTGGAGCTTCTGATCGGCCGAGCGCCAGCTGACCCGGCCGCCGGCATTGATCTCGCGCTCGGCAACGCCGTCCACTTCGTAATCGGCGACGATGAACTGCGGATCGAGTGAGGGCGAGCGGCTGAGGATCGGCTCGCGGAAGCGCAGCGTGCCGGCCAGATAATCGATGGCGTAATCGATGTGACGGGTGAGGAGACGGCTCTCGACGATGCGGTCCGAGCGGAGCCGATCACGGATTTCGATCGTCACCCGCTCGCTGTTCGGCAGGATATCGCGCGCGCGGAGCGCATAGGGGCCGGAAAGGCCGTTGCCCTGAATTTCATCGCGGCGGTGGCGGGTCGGCGTGTCGGCGGCGAAGGCGGTCGCGGACAGGCGCTCTGAGCGATATTCGGCCTTCACGCCGTTAAAGGACCGGACGTAGCGCGCAAGCTCCGGCTCGTCGATGCCGGTGTCATAGTCGCCGAACAAGGCATAGAATTGCGGTCGCTCGAGGCGGAGGTAGAGACGGCGGATCGAGGCGGCGTCGTAGCGGCGCTCCGAACGGTCGGCATAAATGGTGTAATAAGCCTGCGGGTCGATCACGCCGGCAAACTGCGTCTCGTCTTCCTTCTTGTCGCTGTCGTAGGCGAGCGTCATCAGCCATTTGCCGCTGATCCGGCCCTTGGCGTAAAGCGCGAGGCGGCCGTCGACGAGCGTCTCGTCCTTGGCGTCCGCCAGATCGTCCATATGGCCCTCAAGCTTGTTGTAGCCGACGGTGCCGGCGGCGAGGCCGACGATCGTCCAGGGCCGGTCGCCAGGATCGAGCCAGGCTTCGACGCGCTGCTCGCGCCTTGCTTCGCCGTCGCGGAAATTGAAGCGGAGGCTGACAGTGCCGGACGCGGTGGTCGGCTCGAGCTCGATATAGGCGATGCCGTCCTCGCCCTCGACGCGCCAGACGGGGCGGGCGCGCTCGAGGCCGGCGAGTTGACGGGCCTGCTGAGCGTCCGCTTCGACCGCGGGATAATAAGGCGCCGGCACCTCGAAATCGCCAACGAGCCCGTGATGGACCGGGCGGCCGTCGCGGTCGGTCATGCGGAGCGCGATCACGGGGCGGGTGATGCCGTCCGCAACCAGCTTCGACTTTTCGCGGACGAGCTCAGCCCGCATCGGGCTTGCAGCGAAATGGACATTGCGGGTCAGGGTCTCGGCGACGCTGCCGTCGGCATTCCGCACTTCGGCGACGAACTTCGTGTCGCGCTCGGTGAGCGGAAGGCCGCGCCAGAGGCTGGCAGCGACCTTGCCGTCTGCGCTCTTGCGGGTTCCGTCGAACGCGACGCCGTCCACCGGCCTGCCACCCATCGTGAGGCGGACGTTCTGGCCCGGCAGGTGCTTGATCGCGACGCGGACCACCGGCGCGCGCGGATTGTGATCGGTCTCGGGGAACAGCCATTCGATGCCGGGCTGCTGTCCCGCCAGCCAGTCGCGCTCCGCGCCCGCCGCGGCAGCGTCGCTCTGTGCCTTCGGACGCGCATCCTGGCCCACAGCGCGCGCAGCGCGGGCGGCATCCGGAACGGCATGGAAGTCGACGCGCTTCAAAGCGCCGCCACGGCCTTCGACGAAGCGGGAGAAGGCGCTGCCGCCGGACCGGCTGTTATCGGCGCAGTCGACGGCGCGGAGGGTGCCGGGAAGCGTATTTTCGTCCATCTGGACGACGCGAAGGCCGGGCTTCACGCCTTCGAAATGATAGCGGCCGTCAACGTCCGTCACCGCATAGCTGCCGTCTTCCAGCATGACGCGCACGCCGGGTACGCCACGAAGGCTGGCCGGATCGGCGGAGCAGGCGCCGGCGACGACGCGGCCGATAATGGTGAGGCGATCGGCAATGGCGTCGCGGCGGATCTTCACGGCCGCTTCGGCAACGTTGCTGCGATTGCCGTTCGCGTCGCTGAGCTGCGCCCGGTTGAGCGCGTCGCCGGTCCGGGCATCGGAGCGGACCTCAAGGACATAGGTGAGCGACGAGGCGGCGCCGGCGGCGAGGGTTGGAAGCTGGACGACGAGCGTGCGGCCGTCGGGCGAAGCGGATGCGGCAAGTTCTGCGCCGTTCAGGCGGACGGTGTCGGGACGTAGCCGCATGCCCTCCGGAATGAAGTCGGTGAGGGTGAGCGTGCCCGACGCACGGTCGTCCGGGTTCGAGACGGTGATCCGGTACTGCACCATATCGCCCGGCTCGGCGATCGACTGCGAAGCCGCCTTGGCGAGCAGCAGCGAGCCGGCCGGGCGATCGAGCGGGATATCGACCCGCACCGGCGCCGGGCTGTCGAGCACGATGACGCCGCCATAGGAACCGTCGACGATGGTGAAGGCGAGACCGTCGGGGCGGCGAAGGGGAGCGAGCGCGGCCGGTGAAAGGGCTGAAGGCGCCACATAGGGCGCAGGAGGCTGTACGACGAGGCGGTAGCGGCCCGGCCGCATCAGCGGGAATCGATAGTCGCCCGGCGGAAAGTCGTATCGGTTGCCGCCGCTGTCGATCACGGTCTGGCCGGTGACGAGGGTCGAGGGGTAGCGGGACACACCATCGTCGCCGAACACTTCAGCCTGCTGGCCGGTATTCGCGTCGACGACCGAGATCGTCACGCCCGGGATCGGCGCTCCGGTCGCGCTGTCGAAGGCAATGCCGAACGGATCCACCAGGACGTTGATGTCGGAATAGCCGAATGGATCGTCCTGGTTCGGATTGAACGTGTCGAAGACGAGCTTTTCGCCCGGGCGAACCGAAAGGCGGCAATCGCTCGGCACGGCCGGCGCCGCGATTGTGACGATGCCGCCCACGAACTTACCTGTGTTCGGCCCGGTTTCGACGAGCGTGATCCGCTCACGGTCGCCGTCGGTTGTGGCGAGGTCGATAGTGAGCTTGTCAATCACCGCCGGATCCACGTTAGCGGATGCGCGGACCACCTCCACGATGAGCGGCTCGCCGGCGCGGATCTCGTCGGTGGGCTTCACATGATTGCTTTGCGGTGTGGCGGATCCCTCGCCGGCAGCTTTGGCGGTGATCCCGCCGCCGAAGTTGCTTGGATCGAAAGGCTGCTCGCCCCCGGAAGAAGTGCAGCTGGCGCCGTCAAAGTGAAGGGGCGGGCTCCCCACCTCGTGCGTCAGGCGATAGACGGTGAGTTCCGTCCTCGTGTCCGCAACGGTGACATCGACGCGGTTGGAATTCACCCGCCCGGTCAAGGCGCCGGTGCCCCATTCGACAGTCGCAACGTTGGTGATCGTGCGGATGACGCGCTGCTGCGCCTTCGAGGGAACAGCGAAGGCGAGCAGGCACAGGAGCAGCGTTAAGAGGGCGCGAGAAATCGGCCCCGGAAAACCGTGGCTTCGAGAGGTCTTGATGTTGAGGAGGGCCGGCATGTGGAACATGCCCAGAGACCCCTCCCCGATAACTTTACTGTACCGTCACGCGGAACTTGACCGTTCGGGTCGTTCCGGCAGCGATATCCGACAGCGGCGCCGTGACGACACCCGCAGCATGGCTTCCGCCGGCCGCGCCGTCTTCATTGCAAGTGGAGCCGGTCTTGGTGCCGTTCACCTTGATGCCGTAGCTGCCGAGATAGACGGTCTCGGATGGCAGCGTATCGGAAATGGTGATGTTGGTTGCCGTCGCACCGCCCGACGCGTTGGTCACGGCGACGCAATATTCGACCACTGCGCCCGGGATCATCTTCGGGTTGGTGGTGCCGTTGAACGGATCGCTGATGACGAGGCTCGTTTTCTCGGCCGTAAGCGCGGCCGCGAGCACCGTATAATCGTCCTCACCGAAGGTCTCGCCGTTGCGGCTCACGTTGCCGCCGACTGGCGTGGTGTCGTCTGCGAAGACGGTGTCCACGCCCGCCGTATTGGCGCCGGTCGTCTGGGTGATTGCCGCGCCCTGGCTTCCCGCCGCCGTCGCTTCATGCGCGGTGGCTGTGAGGCGAACGCCGGCTACCGATCCCGTGGCAAGGCTCAGCGGGATGTTGCCGACGACAATGATCTGGACCGTCGTGTCCGCCGCGACCTGATCGAGATAGCTCACCTCGACGTCGGTGCCGGAATCGAACTGTCCGTTGCTGTTGACGTCGCGATAGACTTTGACGTCGGTCGCGTTGAAGCTGTCAGTCCCGCCGTGCGCCGCAGTGCCGCCAGAAAGCTGAGTGGCCGCAAGCACGAGATCGAGCGGAGCGTTCGAGCTGTTGGTGACCGCAAAGGTGGTCACTGCGCTCTGCTGGCCCGGCGTCACTTGGGTCGTCGTCGTGCCGACCTCGGCAACCGTCAGGTTGACCTTGCGGTCGACCGTGAAGCTGTCGCTCGCTGTCGCGGCGGTCTGGTCGATATTGTTGACCTTGAAGGCAACGGTCACATTGTTGGTGATCGTGCTGCCGGCTTGCGTCCCGGCGGCAAAAGCCGGGGAAGCGCCAGCCGCCGCAAGGGCGATGACGCTGGCCGCGGCCATCATCTTGATGTTCTGTGTCACGATACTGTTCCCCACTTAGAATTTGTGGCGGCGCTTTTTCCCCACACCGGCAGCGCCGCAGGCCGGAGGAGGCGTTATTTTACGACGCCTCTAAAACTCAGTTTGCCGCTTTCACCCGCAGCTATCGCCCTGGCGAACTTCCAGCGGACGTGCGTGACGTCCGAGGTGCCGGCAGCACGTTCGGTGCCGTCAGCCTGCTTCACCTTGAGCGCTGCGAGCTGGCCCCAATTCTTACCGCCGTCGACCGACACAAGCGCATCGCCTTCGACGCTTTCGTAAGCCACCGCGTCCGGAATCGGATTGGTGACTTCGAAATCCGCCGCAGGAGCAGCGCCATTATTCTTGTAGCTCAGCACGAAGACGAGCTTATCGCCCGGAACCACCACCTTCGGCGCCTCGAGCTTCGTGTCGCGCTTGCCGTCCTTTTCGACGATCTTTTCGACATAGACTTCGCTGGCGAGCGACACCGTGTTCGCGGCGAAAGCCTGCGAAGGAATGAGCGCGCTCAGGAAAAGAAGGAGGTACTTCATCGGTGGGGCTCCGCTTAATTGGCGATGGTGACCTGGAAGGTGACGGTGCGGGTCGTGCCCGCCGCGACGGTGCCCAGCCCGACATTGATGCCGGTGCCGGTGTAGCGGCCCGCATCGGCGTCCGACGCGTCCGTAAGCGCAGCGCCGTCCAGCTTGATCGATCCCACCTTGTAGGTGGTGCCGGTCGGGATCGGGTCGGTGATGCGCAGGTTCGTCATGCTGCCCGTGCCGGACACTGTGGCGGCGAGCGTGTAGGTGATGGTGCTGCCCGGAACCTGCGTCGTGCCGCCGAACGGGTCGGCGACCGTGGCGCTCTTCACGAGAGCGACCGCAGTGCTGGACACAACATAATAGCCGTCATCCTCGGCATCGCCGCCGGTCGCACCTATGACAGCCGCGCCGCCGCCTTGGCCCGCACCCGCGATGGAGGTGCCGGCCGTGCCGGAGCCGGTGTTGGAAACCGCGACGAGATCGATGCGGCCGCGGTCGTTGTCCGCTGCGCCCCCGGGAATGGTGGAAAGAACGAAAACGGTGGTCGACGCGTCGGGGGCCAGCACCGGGTCGTTGCTGCCGGCGACATAGGCGGTGTCGACGCCGGCATCATAGGCGCCGTTGCCGTTGGTATCGAGGACGATCGAGGTGACCGTCGGGTCGAAATCGTCACCGCCGCCGTTCGAGCGGGTGGAAAGGGTGAAGGCTTCGTTGCCGTTACCCGCATTGGTGACGGTGAAAGTGAGGACGCGGGCCGTCGCGCTCGGGCTCGCCGGAACGTCCCCGGGATCGGCCCAGGCGACGCTGACGTCCAGCAGTTCGTCCACGGTCATGTTGACCGTGTTCGAATTGATGGTCGCTTCGCCGCCGCCGCCCGGAAGGTCGTAGGTTGCAGTCGCCGTGTTGCTGATGGTGGTCCCGGCCTGCGTGCCAGCCGCATGAGCAGGGGCGGCAGCGAAAGAGCCGATCGCAGTCCCTGCCAGTAAAAGCCGCACATATGGCGACTTGGCCGCGCGATGCACGGCTTCGCTTACACCGGTCATGAAATTCCCCACTTAAATTCCCACCTGCGGGTTTTACGGTACCCGCGGTTAAAAATCTATTACTGGGGAGGAATGAAGGAGCAACTGAACGGCAGGCGAAAAGTCGCTATATCCGAAGGTATAGAGCAGGATCGTAAAGGAAGCGTTACGCACCGGTCTCATTGGCTTTGGACGCGAGGATGACCAGTTCCGTGCGGCTGCCGACACCCAGCTTCTCGTAAATGTTGTGAAGGTGAACCTTGACCGTTCCTTCAGTGACGTTCAGCTCCGAAGCGATGTCCCGGTTGCGGAGACCTTGGAGCAGCAGGCCGACTACGGCGCGTTCGCGGGTACTGAGTCCTTGGAGCGGATCCGCCGCACCGCCCGAGAGGCTGAGATCCATCATCTTCTGCAGGATTTCGTGGTCGATCCAGCGCTTTCCCTGACACACCGCGTCCAGGCAGGTGAGAAGAACGCTCGGCGCCCTCGCCTTGATAACGAGGCCATCAAGGCCCGCCTGCATCGCGTCAAACGCAACGCCGTCCGCAATCCTGCCGGTAAGAAGCACGACCGGCCGCCGATCGCCGCGCCCCCTCAACGTCCGCAGCACGTCGATCCCGCTTCTTTTCGGCATGTCGACGTCCAGAATGAGGAGGTCCGGTCGCGCCTTCGGCAATTCCTCCAGAACTGCGGCGCCGTCTCCCACGGAGGCGACGATCTCGTAATTGCTGTTGGAAAGAAGCGCCTCAATACCGCTCAGCGTGAGCGGATCGTCCTCCGCGACAAGAACCCTGGTCAACCGCGCTTCCTTGCTGCTGTCCCGGCGCTTCTATCGACTTTATAAAGCCGCTTCCACTTTGAAATCTGGGCGAAGATGGTGAACCAAGGCTACAAAGCGGGAAGGCGGATGATAAGCTGCGACCGGAACCGGGGGAGAGGTAATGCGCAGATACCTGTTGCTGGCGACTGCGGGATTGACCGCATGCATGCCCATGGAGCGCTCCGTGGCGCCCGCGCCTCCGCCTGAGGTAAGCTACGCATGGGTCACGTTCGACGGGCAGGGCATTCGTGGAAGCGGCGCAGACGGAGCCGCCGATCGAGCAGCCGGCCGCCGGGTGACGATCGATGATCCCGTGCGCATCGCGTCCGTTTCGAAACTCGTCGTGGCACTCGGAGTGATGCGGCTGGCCGAGCAGGGACGGCTCGACCTCGACGAAGACGTCTCCGTCAAGCTCGGTTGGCGTCTCCGCAATCCTGCTTTTCCGGATCGACGAATTACGCTGCGGCTGCTCTTGTCCCATCGCTCCAGCATCCGCGACCAGGGCGACAATTACGTCATTCCGCTCGGTCAAACGGTCGAGGCGATGCTGGTGGATCCCGCATCGTTCGACGGGGAGCACGCGCCCGGCACCTTCTTCCGCTACTCGAATCTCAATTTTCCGGTGATCGCATCAGTGATGGAGCGGGCGAGCGGTGAACGATTCGATCGGCTGATCGATCGGCTGGTGCTGGATCCGCTCGGGCTCGACGCCTGCTTTAATTGGTCAACCTGCAGCGACGCGGCGCTGGCAAGGGCGGTGGTGCTTTACGAAGAAGACGGCTCTGCCCTGAGAGATGACCTCAAGGGTAAGCGCCCGGAATGCTTAGTCCTTCCGGCGGCGGACGGCAGCTGTGACCTGAACAGCTATGTCCTTGGTACGAACGGCGCCCTGTTCTCTCCGCAGGGTGGGCTTCGGATTTCGGCGCGAGATCTCGCCACTGTCGGGCAACTTCTGCTCAACAAGGGCCGGCATCGCGGCCAGCTGTTCCTCAGCCCTGCCAGCATCGAGACTATGACCCTACCGGCCTGGCGATACGACGGCACGAACGGCGCCACCGATGAGGGCTTCTACTGCGCCTATGGTCTGGGCGTGCAGCTTCTGCCGGTCGCAGGGAACGGTTGCCGCGACGATCTCTTCAATGGCAGGAGCATGGTCGGCCATGCCGGGGACGCCTATAGAGTTCGTTCGGGACTTTGGGTGGATCAGAGGCGCGGCGTCGGGATCGCCTTCCTCTCCGCCAACAACGGCAAGGATCCGCCCCGAGGCCGAACCGCCTACCGAGCGGTGGAGGAATGGCTGGCTGCTAAGCTCGACTAACAGAAAAAGGGGGGGCGCCAGGCGCCCCCCCTTTCAAGTTGGTGTCCAAGCCTTCTAGAACTTGAACTCGGCAGCGAATGTGAACGACCGTCCGCGTGGATCGGCGACCCGCGGCTCCCACGAGCTGCCGCCGCCGGTAAAGCTGTCATAGCTGATCGCGAACGGCGGATCGGTGTCGAACAGGTTCTTGACGCCGGCCGTGAAGCGCATCCCTTCGATGCCGGTAAATGCAACCGCAAGATTGTAGATAATGTAATCGTCCACGCGCTCGACAAGGTTCGGCCGAGTGACGCTGCCGTTGGCGACGCCGGGCAGTTCCTGGTTTTCATAGCCATTGCGGAAGAGCTGCGTCAGCGTGACGTTCCAGTCGCCGGTATCGTAACCGATGAAGGCATTATGCTTCCACTTAAGGCCCAGATCGCCGCTGAAGGTGAAGACCCCAAGCCGATCTTCGACCGGGCCGTTTTCGATCAGCTGCTCCGTCTTCTTGGTGAGGTAGGTGCCGTCCAGACCCGCCGTGAACCGGCCGCCGAGCCCGTCCAGTCCGCCGCGAAGGACGATCTCGAAACCTTCCGTGGTCGAACCGCCGACGTTGATCCACCTTTGGTCGATGTCCAGCAGCGTGCCGCCAGCATCGCGAATGAATCGGTCTTTGAAGAGCGCGTAATTGTCGACCAGCTGGCGAAGCGTCAGGATCTGGATGGTATTGTCGCGCTTGATGCTGAAGAAATCGACCGACGCGCTGAAGTTGCGCGACGGCTCGAATACCACGCCAAGGCTGTACATCTCCGCCGTTTCCGGCTCCAGATCCAGATTGCCGCCGTTCAGGATGTCGATCGTACGGACCAGGTTTTCGCAACCCGGGGTCGTGCTCGGCCGGCCAGTGGGACAGGTCTCCGGATCGGCAAGGTCGCTGCCCGTGTAGAGCGATTCCGTGATGCCGTTGAATAGCTGATTGAACGCCGGAACCCTGAAGGCGGTATTGTAGTTGCCGCGGAACATCAGCGGCTCCCATGGGCGGAACTTGAAGTTTACCATCGGATTGGTGGTCGTGCCGAAGTCGCCGTAGTCGTCGATGCGACCGGCGACCGTCACCTCAAGACTGTCGAGGATCGGGATCAGCACTTCTGCGTAAGCGGCTTTGATCTCGCGCGAAGCACCTTCAAGCGCGTTCGCATCGTCGAACGGCGCGCCGATGATTGTCGGCCGATTGAGCACCTCTCGCTCGTCGCCGTTAAAGCGATACTTCTCCTTGCGGTAATCGAGGCCGAATGCGGCCCTCACCGACCGGCCGGCGAGGTCGAACAGTGGACCGGACACCGAGGCGTCGGCCTGCACAACCGAATATTTGCCGCCGTAAAGGACCACGCCCGCCGCAGAAGCGGACTGGATTGCAGCCAGTCCTGCAGCTGATTGAGTCTCCCCTGGCAGCAGGAAGGGGTTCACCAGTCCGCTGTTCAAAGCTCCGATCAGGCCGCGAAGGTTGGTGGTGCCGGGCACGATCGGAACGTTGGGATCGGGCAAGCCGGCTTCGTTAACCGCCGTAGTCGGATCGTCCGCCAGCGTACCGCGGTAATAATAGCCGGTTCCCAGAGTCGATTTAGACTCGCTCTCGGCATACGAGATTCCGGTCCGATAGTCCCACCGTGCAAACAGCGGACCGTCGACACCGAGCGTATAACGAGCGGTCTGCGTGTCGGTTATGATCTCTCGCCGTCCACATTCGATACAGCGCCAGCGATAGGCGAAGCCGTCCCGCGGCCTAGACGCAAGGGCGGGAAATGCCGCGATGAGCCGGCTGTAGACGAGTTCATAACCGGGCGCACCGACGGGATGCTCATAACGCTGGGTAGTGGTGTTCGGCGTGATCTGGATGTGAGAAAAGCGTTTCGCAGCCGTAGCATCAGAGCCCGTTGCCTCAAGGCTGATCTCATGCTCTCCCAGCCGCGCGACGCCGCGGCCAAGCCAGGTAAGCGTTTCGACCGGCTGCTGAAGAACGGCGGCGCGGCCCGTGTCCCATGCACAGGCGAGGGCGGCATTGGGGGTGGCCCAAAGTTCGTTGTCGTAAGGCCCCTGGTCAGCCACCGCGCCGCACCCTTCGGCGCCCGGCAGATCAAGCACGTTGATGCCGCCGCCGGCGCGCGTGGTCGTTCCCGGTATCAGCGGTGTCGACGCCGCATCTGGAAAGAAGGTGCCCGCTAGCGGGAAGATCGTTCCGAACGGCGTGCCGCGGGTGTCGGGCGAAACGCCGCGGTCCGGCTGGAAGGTATTCACAAAGCTCCGCTGGTCGCCGCGAAGCTCGGGAATGTCCGAGTAGCTGACGGCGCCCATGATGTTAAAGCCCTGCTCGTCAAGGTCGCCATAGCCGGCGATAGCGGAGGTCCGAAAGATCGTGTGATCGCCCTCCTCGGCCGCGTCGACGAACCCTTGGACGCCGAAGCCTTCATAATCCTTGCGAAGGATGAAGTTGATAACGCCGCCGATCGCGTCTGTCCCGTAAATGGCAGAGGCGCCTTCCTTCAGCACTTCCACACGCTCGATGGCAGCGAAGGGGATTTGGTTGACGTCGACGGCCGATCCCTGAAGGCCGTGTGCCGCGACGCGGCGGCTGTTCAGGAGGATGAGCGTGGCGCCCGATCCCTGGCCACGAAGATTGGCGAAAGATGCGCCGTTATTGCCGCGCTGTTGACCGGAGACAACGTCCGCGTTGCTGGCGAGATTGTCGGCGCCGGTGCCGTTGGTGGTGAGGAAGGCGACAAGCTGCTCCGGGCTGCTCAGGCCGTTTCGTTCGATTTCCTGCGTCGTGATGATCTGCAGGGGAAGCGGGCTGTCGTTCGGGTCGCGTCGGATACGCGATCCGGTGACGAGAATCTCCGTACCCTCGTCACGGTTAGACGTAACGTCGGCGCCTTCGTTGGGCGTTTCGGCGCCCGTCGGCGTGTTTGCCGGCTGGGTAGTGGTGTCCGCATCCGGCGTGCTCTGCGCCCACGCGGCACTCGGCAAGGCGCATGCCATGGCAGCAAGCGCAGTCCCCGAAACCAGGACAGTTTTGAACGTGCTGGAAGCAAGCATCTTCATCCCCCTAAGATTTCCGCGTTTCCCGCGCGGTTACGCTCTGCATTAAGAAAGAAAAGTGTCACAGAGCGCCATAGTTTTCGTTGCGCCACCCATAACTTGTCCGCATCGGCGGCAGATCGGCGGGTAGAAAATGTTGTTTGGCCGCAACAGCGACGATTGACGTGCTTGGGAAGAGACGCGAACCTTGGTGATCGACCGGGGGGCTGGACGTGATCGCGCTGCTTCATTTCATTGACGAGCGTCGACTTGGCTGACTTAGCGTTGAGCGCTCCTGTCGCCGCGCGGTCTCAATGGGGACGGCTCGCGCTTTACGGCCTGCTCGGTTTCTCCGCCGGCCTCCCATTTTACATGTTCTCGACGGTGCTTGCCTTGCGGCTCACCGAGCACGGCGTCGGGCTGGTGGTGATCGGCTTCTTCGCCTGGATCACATTGCTGCCGACTTTCAAATTTCTGTGGGCGCCGGTGCTCGACCGGTACGACGTCCCGGGCTTCGGCCGCTTCTGGGGCAAGAGGCGCGGCTGGATCATGCTAGCGCAGCTCGGCATCTTCACTTCGATGGCGGCGATGGCCTTCACCGGCCCAGACCTCCCGCTCACCGCGCTCTTCGCGGTTCTGCTCGCCTTCTGGACAACCACGGTGGAAGTCGCGGCGGACGCCTGGCGCATCGAGCTCGCGCCGACGCAGGATGAGCAGGGCCCGATCGTCGCTGCTAATATCTGGGGATATCGGAGCGCCATGGTGGCCGCGGGCAGCGGGGCCCTGATCGTCGCCGACGATGCAGGCTGGACCGCGGCCTATCTTGCAATAGCGGCGGCGGCCTTTCTTCCCTTCCCAATCCTCGCGGCGATGCGGCCGCATTCCCACTCAATCCAGGGGCGGTCGCAGGCACTTATCCAAGGCCTGGTCGCTAGCGCAGTCATCCTGCTTCTGGTTGCGGCTGCCACCGCAGCTGTCGGCGGGGTTGTGCTGGGAGCCGCCGCGCAAGCTGGCATCGGCCCGCAGAGCAACGTCACGCCGGTCGTACTTGGGATCTGCCTGCTCCCCTTCGTCGCCATGGCTCTGGCGTTACCGAAAATCCGCCGTGCGCCCGCCGATGCCCCGCTCCGCCGTTCGGCCGCGCTGGGGCCTTATGTCGATATCTTCTGGCGCTACGGCTACGCGGCTTTGCTCATCATGGCGTTCGTCTCGCTCTACCGCATGGGCGACGTCCTCGCGCTCACTCTATCCAAGCCGCTGGTGAAGTCGGTCGGCTATTCGCTAACGGAAATCGGCATTGCCGACGGCGCGGTAGCGCTGACCTCGAGCATGGTGGGTGTAGCGCTCGGCGGCTGGCTGGTGACGCGCTGGCGGCAGGGCTGGACTCTCGCGCTCGGCGCAGTGCTTGCCGCGCTCGGCAATTGGGCGTTCGTCTGGCTCGCGCATGAGGAGCCGGCGCGGTGGGTGCTCTACCTCGCGACCGGCGCGGACCAGTTCGGCAATGGCTTCGCTGGCACCGTGTTCGTCGTCTACCTTTCGATGCTCGTGAACCCGCGCTTCCCCGGCGCCCAATATGCGCTTCTTTCGAGCTTCGCCTTCCTGTTGCCGCGCCTCCTCGCCGGCGCTTCCGGCTCGATGGAGCAGGCGATCGGCTATGACGGCTTCTTCCTCCTGTCCGGTGCGCTCAGCATTGCGGCACTCCTGTTCCTACCGATGATTGGCAGGGTGAAGCCGCGCCCAGCCGAGGACGAAGCGAAAGCCTGATGGAAAGCGTCATCGACCGCGCCTTCGCGCCGGCTGCAGCGGCGGTGGAGGACGGACGTATTCCCGGCGCAACCCTCGGCATCGTCGATGCCCGCGGCAGCCGCGCGATCCGCGTCGCCGGCCATGCCGCACTGGTACCAGAGCCGGAAGTGCTCACCGAAGCGCACTGGTTCGACCTCGCCTCGGTATCGAAGGTGATCGCCACCACCACCATGATCCTCCGTCTCGCCGAAGAAGGCCGGCTGGATCTGGACGGGCCGCTCACGGACGCCATTCCCGACCTCCGCCAGTACGACATCGACAATGCGCCGGAGCGGCGGCTGACCTTTCGCGATTGCCTCGCCCACCGCACCTTCCTTCCGGCGGTGGAGCCAATCTACACCTACGGCGACGATCCGGCCCGGCTCCGCGCCTTTGTTCTGCAGCGCGAATGGAGCCAAGGTGCGCCCGTCTACTCCGACATCAACTTCATCCTGCTCGGCATCGCCATAGAGCGGATCACCGGCGCGGCGCTTTCCGATTGGCCATTCGGACCCGGCCTCAGCTTCGGTCCGCCGCCCGGTCCGGCAGTCGCGACGGAAGCCTGCACCTGGCGCGGCCGCGTCATGAAGGGCGAGGTCCACGACGAAAACTGCTTCGCTTTGGGGGGAGTAGCAGGCCATGCGGGCTTGTTCGGCACCGTCGACGGCGTGCTCACCTTCGCGCAGGGATTGCTCGACGGCAGCAGCGCATCGCCCTCAATGCTCAGCGCGATCCGAACCGCGGTTCACGAACATCGCACCTGCGGCTGGGAGCGGCGCTTCGACGGCTGGCACGGCGGTCACGCTTGTTCGCCCGAGACGATCGGCCATACCGGCTTTACCGGCACCGGCCTTTGGATCGACTTCGACCGCGGCCTCGCCTGGACCTTGCTCACCAACCGCATTCATCCGGCCCGGCACCGGGACAGCGGCATCTTCGATCTGCGTCCCGCCACCGGCGACGAGGTGATCAATTCTCTGCAGCGATAAGCGCGAGCGCTTCATCCATGAACTTGGTGGCGGGAACGTCCTCAGGCACGTCATTGGCATAAGCCGAGAAGATGAGGGTCTGCCCGCTCGCCGCGGTCAGATAGCCGGACAGCGCATTGGTTGCGTTGAGCGTCCCGGTCTTGGCGAACACTTTCCCCTCGAGCGGAGTGCCGGTGAACCGCTTTGAAAGCGTGCCGTCGACGCCGCCGACTGGAAGCGACGCGCGATAGGCCGCGCCCCAGGGCTGCGCCGCGACCCAGCGCAGGAACGTCACCATACCGCGCGGCGCCACGCGGTTGTACGTAGACATGCCCGACCCGTCAGAGAAGTCGTAGGCCGCCCGCGGCACCCCCGCGCCCTCCAGCATCGTCCGGACCGCCTTGACGCCGTCAGCGATCGATCCCGTACCGTCCCTCAGGCCAACCCGCCGCAGCAGCAGCTCGGAATGCACATTCTGACTGGCCTTGTTGATGACGGCGATATCTTCTGCCAGCGGCGGCGGCACGAGCCGGGCAAGCGGCGCCTCTCTCGGTGCCCTTGCCGGCGGAGCACTGCCCCTTTTGGCAGGGTCGTCCGCGGCGCTGAGCCGGCGGTGTCGCGCGTCCACCTCGCCCGTCACACGAACCCCGCGCGCTTCCAGCAGATCCTTCATCCGCCACGCTGCATAATGGGCAGGATCGTCGATGCCGAGCCGCAGCAGCTCAGGCTCCGCGCCTACCGCGATCGTGCCGGTCAGGCGAATGCTGCGGCTTCCGGGCAGCCGGTCGAACTCCAGCTTCGTGTCGCCCGCCGCCGTTGTCATCGCGCGGTTGTCGATCTCGAAATAGGGAAAGCCCTCCAGCCGCGGCGGCTGGCCGGGCGCGGTCGGAAAGACACGTAGCGCCAGCTCATTATTGTCGATGGTCAGCGCTGAGATGCCGGTGCCGGACCGGGTGTGGATGTTGTTCCAGCTCATCCCCGGGCTCCAGCGTTCGTCGGGGAATAGGCTGTCGTCGCCGACCACATTGCGGACCCGCCGCACTTTCCCCGCCACCGCATCGGCAAGCGCGGCAAGGCAGTTGACGGCGCAATCGGCGGCGCTGGAAAGACGCGCATCGCCATTGCCCTCAAGAACGACATCCGGAACCGCGCCTGTCGCGCCGTCCAGCCGCACCGCAGCGCCGCCGGACGCGTCGGGCTCCTGAACATCGGGAAAGGTGGCGAAGGCCACGGCCGTCGTGAACATCTTGGTGTTCGATGCCGGAATGAAGCGGTTGTCGGGCGCAATCGCCACGATCTCTCTTCCATCTTCGGTCGTCACGACCAATCCGAAGCGGGTGCCCGGCCCCGCCTCGCTCAGCTTCGCCTCCACCCGCTGCTGAAGCGCTGCATCGCGCGCTTCGGCCGGAGCGGCGGACAACGACAGGGCGACCAATGCGAAATGGAAAGCGTAGGTGCGTCTCTTCATGCCGCGGAGGTTACCGCAGTCGCCGCTTAGGGCAATCCCCGTGACATCATTCAGACCATTGATCCCACCATAACCGCCGCGCATGGTTCGCTTGTCGGCGTGGGCATATCGCCTTCAGGAGAATGGAATGATGTGGCGAGCGGGTCTTCGGCTTTTTCTGTGCGCAATCGGGTTGGCAGTCGCCGGGCCTACCGTTTCCGCGCAGCAAGGCGGCCGCGATCCGCTGGCGGAGGCCTTAGCGCTTCCGGTGGCAAGCGGCCTTGTCGGTGCGCGCAATGCGCAGCGTTTCGCCTGGGTGGAAAACAGGGCCGGCGTCCGCAACATCTGGGTAGCGGAGCCCGGCCGTGCCGCCCGGCGCATCACCCAGTTCACGGCTGACGACGGCGTCCCGGTCGCCGACCTTGCGCTCAGCGCCGATGGGCGGCGCATCGCCTTTGTCCGCGGCGGCGATCCTGAATTCGCGGACGAAGACCTCCCCAATGCCGCGTCCGCTCCCGAAGCGCCGCGGCAGCAGCTTTTCGTCGCGAATGTCGACGGCGGCCCTGCGACGGCGATCGGCGACGGCCACTCCCCCGTCTTCTCGCCGGCCGGCGACCGCCTCGCCTTTACGCGGCAGGGGGAGATCTGGCTCGCCGAAGGGACTGCTCAGCCGCGCCGCGTCGCGCGCGTCAACGGCGAAGTGAACCGACTGCAATGGTCGCCGGACGGCAGGCGGCTGCTGTTCGTCGACTATCGCGACAATCACAGCTTCGTCGGCCTCTTGGATCTTGCCGAAGGACGGCTTTCCTATCTCGACCCCGGCCTCGGCTATTCCGCCGAACCCATTTTCTCTCCCGACGGTCGGCAGGTGGCGTTCGTTCGCTATTTCGATCCTCCGGCAGGGGCCGCCGAACGGAGCGGCCCCTATTGGTCCATCCATGTCGCCGATGCGGCGACCGGGGCCGCCCGCCGCCTCTGGTCCGCGCCTGCAGGCTTGGGCGCACGCTACATGGGCACGCGCAGCCGCAACCTCTTTTGGAGCGCCGCGGGCGAGATCGTCTTCCCGTGGGAGCGGAGCGGCTGGCTCCATCCTTACGCCATCGACGCCTTGAGGGGCGGTACGCCGCGCGAGCTCACCCCCGGCGCTTTCGAGGTCGAAACCTATCTGCTGACGCCGGACGGGCGCTCACTCGTCTATGCGGCCAATGCCGACGACCTCAACCGGCGGCACATCTGGCGCCGGCCGCTGAACGGCGGCGTGCCGGAAAGACTAACCAGCGGCGACGGCATCGCCTCCTATCCGACTTTCGCGGGCGAAACCCTGGCGATGATCGCGACCGACGTGACGCATCCGGCCTATCCGGCGCTGGTAGGCCGCATGGCCTCGCCGCTCGGCAACGTAGCGACAGCGTCGGGTTTCACGGCGCCGGAGGCGGTCCGTTTCCGCGCAGAGGACGGCATCGAGGTGCACGGCCAGCTATTCCGCGGTCGCGGAGCCGGAAAACGCCCCGGCATCGTCTATGTCCATGGCGGGCCCCGCCGCCAGATGCTGCTCGGCTTCCACCCCTCCAGCTATTATTCGAACGCCTACATCATGAACCAGCATTTGGCCGCGCAGGGCTATAATGTGCTGGCGGTCAACTATCGCAGCGGCACCGGCTACGGGCAGGCGTTCCGCGATGCGAAGGGCATCGCGCGCGAAGGGGCTTCGGAATATCGCGACATCCTCGCTGCCGGCCGGTGGCTCGCTGCGCGTGCCGACGGAGACCCAAGCCGGATCGGCATCTGGGGCGGAAGCTGGGGCGGTTATCTGGGGGCTCTCGCTCTCGCCCGCGACAGCGACCTCTTCAAAGTCGGCGTCGACTTTCACGGCGTCCACACCCTGCTTCGCCCGGTGCCGGACACCCTGTCGCCGGACGCGCAGCTCGCCGCCCGTCAATTGCAGTGGCAGTCCTCGCCCATGGCGTCCATCGACCGCTGGCGCTCGCCGGTTCTGCTGATCCACGGTGACGACGACCGCAACGTACCTTACTCGCAGTCCGTGCTCCTGGCCCGCGAGCTCGCGGCGCGCGGCATTCGCTTCGAAGAGCTGGTGTTCCCGAACGAGCGGCACGGTTTCCTGCGTCACGCCCACTGGCTGCAGAGCCTCAGGGCGACGGAGCGGTTCCTGAATGCCGAGCTTAAGCCCCAGCGCTAGGCTTCAGGGACAGCTTCCGGCGGGCGGCGTTCGTTTCAACGCGCGTCCCGCGGCTTGGCCGGTCAGCTTTCCGCCATCCACGGCGAGCCTGCCGTTGACGATGACGGTGCGAACGCCTTCGGCAAGAAGCGTCGGCTGGTCGTAGGTGGACCGCGCGGCGTAACGCTGCGGATCGAAGATGACTATGTCGGCAAACGCACCGGCCTCGATCTTTCCGCGCCCGGTCAGTCCGAATGTCGCTGCGGTGAGCGCGGAGCTCCGCTCGATGAATTCCCGCAGCGACAGCACCCGCTCCTGCCGCACATATTTGTCGTACTTCCGCGCGAAGCTTCCATATACGCGCGGATGCCCGCTCGAGGCGTCGGAGCTCGTCATCACCCAAGGGCGGCGCATGAAGGCTTTGATGTCCGCCTCGCTCTGGTTGAACGAAGCCGTCGCCGGATCCTTGACACGGATGACCCTGATGGCTGCCGCTACCGGATCGGCTCCGCCCGCCACTGCCGCGAGCGTCCGCCCCGTATGATCGCCCTCGGTAATCAGCAGCGCCGCCGCACCACCTCTGCGTCGTAGATTCTCCGCCATCGCGGCCTTGATCCGGGCGAGCGCCCCAGGATCGTCGAGGCGCTTCAGCATCGCCGCGCGTCCGCCATCCTGCGCCCAGCCCGGCACCAGAGCCGAGACCAAAGTCGTACCCGAAGCCGACCAGGGATATTGGTCGGCAGTGACCCGCTGGCCCTGACGCTGTGCAGCCTCAATCTTGGCGATAATCTGCGGCGCCTGCCCCTGAACGTCGACGCCCAGTGCCTTGATGTGCGAGATGTTGACCGGGATCTGTGCCGCGCGCCCGATCGCAAGCGCCTCGTCGATCGCTGCGGAAAGGCCGATCGAGTAGCTGGATTCATCGCGAATATGACTGTCGTAAAACCCACCGCGCAGCCCTGCCTCCCGCGCCAGCGCCGCGACCTCGTCGGTTTTCGCGAAGCTCTGCGGCGCGTAGAATAATCCGGTCGAGAAGCCGAGCGCGCCTTCGCACATGGCCTTCGCGACCAGAGCCTTCATCCGCCCGAGCTCGCTTGAAGTGGGCGCCCGATCAGCGGCGCCGATCACCTGCGTCCGGATCGCACCGAAACCTGCAAAGGCCGCATAGTTGATCCCCACCGACTTGGCTCCGCCGAGCACCTTTCCCACGTCAGGATCACCATAGCCGTCATTACCGATGAAAGCGGTTGTCACCCCTTGCATCAGGAAGGCCGGGATCAGCCGCTTGCCGCTCTCGCTTGAAGCCAGATCCGGACCGATATGCGCATGCGGATCGATAAAGCCCGGCGCTACCACCATGCGAGTGGCGTCAATGATGCGCTTGGCTTGAACGGCAGCGGCTGGCTCCACCCTGAAGACGCGGTCATCCTTGATGGCGACATCGCCGATGAAAGCATCGGCAGCACCGGTGTAGATGGTACCGCCACGGATCAGCAGGTCCACCGGCTCCGGAGCGGGTGCGGCACCCAGCAGGGTCGCGGCGCCGACACCTGCCAGGATTGCTCGCATCACGTCCCCCAGAAACCTAGATCGGGCGGGATCAGAACCCCGCCATCGTCGCGCACGCCGCCGGGCAGATCCTCCAGAAGCCAGATCGGCCCGTCAAGATCGACGAAGTCCGACATGCGCGCCACATGAAGCGCAGGCGCAATCGAGAGCGATGAGGAAACCATGCAGCCAGTCATCAGCCCGAGGCCCCGCTCCCGCGCCGCCTGCGCCAGCTCAAGCCCAGCCGTCAGTCCGCCGGACTTGTCGAGCTTCACGTTCACCACCTGATAGCGCCGCGCGACCACATCCAGGTCCTCGGCCGTATGCACCGATTCATCCGCGCAAATCGGCACCGCCGGTTTAAAGTTTTCCAGCCATTCGTCGGCACCGACCGGAACCGGCTGTTCGAGCAGAGCGACCCCCGCTTCGACTAACGCGTCCTGCATTCCTTCCACCAGAGCCTGATCCCAGCTTTCATTGGGATCCACAATCAGCCGCGCCTCCGGAGCCGCCGCGCGAACCGACCGAATTTGCGTAGCGGGATCGTTGGCATCCACCTTGATCTTCAACAGCGGGGCCTTGCGCACCTCAGCCGCCGCCTCCGCCATGCGTTCTGGCGCATCGATGACGATGGTCAGCGCACTCGCCATCTTGCGCGGCGCCGGAGCGCCGATCAGATCGGCCACGTTCCGTCCAACCTTGCGCGCCTCCAGATCCCACAATGCGCAATCGATCGCATTCCGCGCAGCGCCGGCCGGCATCAGCGACATCAAAGCCGAGCGATCCGCACCCGCCTCGATCGCCGGGCGCACCTCCTCAATCGCGTTGAGCGCGCTCTCCACGCTCTCGCCATATCGGGGGTAGGGCACGCCTTCCCCTCTGCCGAAGACGCCATCTTCAGCGATCTCGACGGCGATCACATCCGCGGCCGTCTTGACGCCGCGGGAGATTCTGAATGGCTTCGCTAGCGGGAAGCGGCTGTGCTGGGCTGTGAGGGTGCAAGGCATAAAAGATTATCGATCAGCGCATCGACGCCGAAGGCCATCGGGTCGGTACAGGGAATGCCCAGCAGATCCTCGGTTCGCCCGCAGAGCCGCCGCGCCTCCGCCGCCTCCATCCCGGAGGTGTTCAGACAAACGCCCACCGCCCTCACGTCAGGGCTGGTCAGGCTGGCAACGCGCAGGTTCTCACTTAAGCACTCACTAAGGCCCGGCAGCGACCGCCCCGGAATGCCGCGCATATGTGTGCGGTTGGGATCGTGACAGAGAACAATTGCTTCCGGCTGCGCGCCGTGGAGCAGGCCCGTCGATACTCCAGCAAATGAGGGATGGAATAGCGAACCCTGGCCCTCGATCAGGTCCCAGCCATCATCATGCCGCTCCGGTGCGAGCTGCTCGATGGCTCCCGAAATGAAGTCGGCCACCACCGCATCCACCGCCACGCCCTCGCCTGCGATCAGAATGCCGGTCTGACCCGTCGCGCGGAAATCGGCGGCAACGCCTCGCTCCTGAAGCGCTCGCGCAAGCGCGATCGTCGCGTACATCTTGCCCACCGAACAGTCGGTCCCGACCGTCAGGAGCCGGTTGCCTGCCCGCCTATAGCCGTTGCCGACGCGGAGGTTCGCCGGCGGATCGCGTACGTCGAAAAGCTGCAGCCCTCGCTCCTCCGCCGAGGCCACGAGCCGCGGCTGATCGCGTAGCCGCTGGTGCAGGCCAGCGGCGACATTGAGGCCGGCGTCGAGCGCGGCCACCGCGTCTTCGATCAGCCGTTGTTCCATCGTGCCGCCGGAATTGGCAATGCCGAGCACCAGCGTCCGCGCGCCCGCCGCGACGCCTTCCTGAAGGCTCAGACGCGGAAGCTTAAGGGTGAGGGGGCAGTCGTCATGGCGGAACTCGCCGACGCAATCCTCCGGCCGAAAGGTTGCAAGCCCGCGCGACGTCTTAATGCCGACAAAGTCCGAACTGCTTCCGAGGTATAGGAGGTAAGGGGCAGGGATCATTGGCCGGGACCCTATCGGCAGTGCCGTGAGGCCGCCCATAAAGAGTGCGACCTTTGGCATAAACCATCGTTATGGCGCGCCGATTACCCGTCCCAGCGTCTTCAGGAACTCGGTCGCAAGCGCCGTAGGCGGGCGGTTTAGCAGGAACATGGCATGCACGTCGAACGTAAGCCGCGGCTTCAGCGGCCGGAATGCCAGCCCCGGCACAAGCGATGCGTGGGCGGTAAAACTGTCCACGACGGTTATGCCTACTCCTTGCCGAACCAGTGCGGAGGCGATGTAGAAGGTGCGCGCTGAGACCACCTCATCCAGCTCTAGATCGAGCCGCTGCAGTTCCTGCGTGAATAATTGACCGATGGGCCCGCTTGCGGCGAGACTAATGAAGCGCTGGCCCTGAAGCTGCTCCAGCTCAAGCTCCGGCGGCGCGCCGGGGATGTCCTCCTCGCGATAGAGCACGACGAGCTCGCCGTGCCCAAGAAGGCGGCTGCCGATCGGCGCGGCCGGAGGCACTTCATAGGCAATGGCGAGATCCGTCTCCCGCTCATAAAGCTTTCGCACGAGATCGTCGTGATGAACGGTCTGAAGATCGAACTTCACATTGTCATGGTTGCGCCTGAAACGCGCTACGGCCGTGGGAATGGTGTGCAGCGCGAGCGATGGCAGCGCCGAAACCCGCAACATGCCCGCGACGCCGCGCTTCAGGTTTCGCCCCGCCTGACGAAGGGCGTAGACGCGCTCCTGAATCTCGCTGACGTCGGCGAAGAGCACATGCGCGTCCTCGGTCGGCACGAGCCGCCCGTTCGCCCGCTGGAACAGCTGGAATCCAAGCAAAGACTCCGCATGGCGAAGTGTCTTCGACACCGACGGCTGCGACACGTTCAGCGCGCGCGCGGCCGCGCTCACGGAGCCGTTCACATAGACGGCATGGAATATTTCGATGTGACGAAGATTCATCGCCCGCTCACGAGGCCAGAAGCCTCATCAGCCGCGGCCAATAATCAAGAGACTCGAAGAAGCTTTCCACCCGCACGCGCTCGTTAAGCCCATGCGCGAACGTGTCTTCGCCCGCTCGCGAAAACTCGGAGCCGACGCCGTAGGTCGGAATCCCGGCGCCCCTGAAATGTTTCCCATCAGTGGCGCCCGGCGTCATGTAAGGAACCACCGGTATTCCTGGGTGCCGGTCCTCGACAGCCTTCGCAATCGCCGCGAACAATTCCTTGTTTTCAGGAGAAGGCGAGCTCGCAAACGGATCACCTGTCACCTTCCACTCGGCCTTCGGATCGCCGCCAATCTCGGCGAGCTTCTGCCTTACCTCTTCGATCGCCACACCCGGAAATATTCGGCAATTGATGTTCGCCGTGGCGCTCTGCGGCAGCGCGTTGTCGGCATGGCCACCGGTCAGCAGCGTCGGCACGCATGTGGTGCGAAGGGAGAGCGCAAGCCGCGGCTCCGCGGCGAGAAGCGCCTGCGCCTGCTGATCCTCAGAATTTCGCGCCAGCGCCTCCAAGGCACTCTCAAGGTTCGGATTGGCACCCGGCTGACGCGCCGCGTCGCGCACGATCGATCGGGTAAGATCGTTCACTACCACCGGAAAGCGATAGCCGCGTACGTTCCGCAGCACGTCGGCGAGCTCGTAAATTGCATGGTCCGTACGCGGGCGTGCGCTGTGTCCGCCGGGGTTGCGGACAGTCACTTCGATGTTGGCGAAGGTCTTCTCCGCGACCTGCACCGCAAAAGCCAACGCCTTACCCGAGGCATCTGCCCGGCCGCCCCCGGAATCGGAGTTTAATGCGAACGCCGGCTTCCGCGCCGCCAGCTTCGCTACCATGGCCTTTGTAGTGGCCATATCGGTCTCTTCATCTCCGCTGAAGGCGATGATTAGATCGCGATTGGGTTTGAACCCCTCCCGCTTCAGCTGGATGAAAGCGGCGGCAAGCTGCGCAATCCCGAATTTATTGTCGTTGGTGCCGCGCCCAAAGAAATGGCCGTTCTCCTCGATGAACTTGAACGGATCCCGCTCCCAATCCTCCCTCTTCGCTTCGACCACATCCATATGGCCGAGGAACAGGATCGGCGCCTTCGCGCCCGTCCCGCGATAAGTGACGATCAATCCCGCCGTCTCTCCCACCGGCAAAATTTCGATATCGCGAGCGGCGAGCCCGGCCTTCCGGAACTTGCCGGCAAGGTATTTCGCCATCTTCGGCACCTGCCCACGCCCCTTCACCGTAGGGATCTCGACAATTGACCGATAAATCTCCAGCGCCTCCCGCCCCTCAGGCGAGTTCCGATCCGAGGCGAGCGCTGGGTCAGCCACTAAGAATAAGGTCGCGAGCCCAAACAACGAAATCTTCATACACTTCCTTGACGTCAAAGCTGCTTGTCTGATCGTCTAGCAGAGCCAGCTATCGGCGGTCGAGGATGCTTGTTCCAAAGCTCAGCGTCATCACGAAGAGGGCCCGCCTCAGCTGGGTAAGAGTGGCTGAGAGGATAGTCGCCACAAGTTCTGATTTACCGCGAATTGTTATGCTTGGCCCGATTTATGCGAGCCAATCTTTGAGGGCTGCGCAGTCCAGTCCTGCGCTGCCCTCCGCGGGCGCTATGATCGACAGCAGGTCGCGATCTCGGCCTAGATCCGCCACGTGCGGTGGGAAAAGGCGGTTCTCGCCTGCCCCTGCCGGTTGTTGATGGACTTGCTGGAAAGGTTCGATCAGTTCCGGATTGGTTGCCAGCAGGTCGGCCAAGACAGGCCAGCGGAGTTCGATCATGGCCCACCTTGCGAGCAAATCGAGGTCGGCGCTGCGTCCTTCGAGAAAAGCGCTGGCCTGCGCCAGAGCGACAGCGTTCACCAGCCGCTTCATCGCCCTCGGGTTGGGCTCCAGCAGGCCCGCGAGCTTTTGTAATTTATGTTCCGTCGCAAGCGTCGCCGCCGCGCTGGTGATTTGCAGTGCGGCCTGTTCGCGGATCGCCTGCTGGACCACAGGGCTTTCATTCGCGTGCTTGTCGACTACGCGCTGCAGGTCTTCCTGGCTCGTCAGCCCCTCAACTTCACGGGCCGCCTTAGCCCGCGCCTCCTCCACCGCTCGGGCATCGGGCTGGCTTCCGTCAGCGGGGCTCAGCAATTGTCTCCAATATCGCGCCTGAATTGCAGACGACAGACGGGGGATCCCCACCGATATTTGGAACATCTTGTCGAGGAAGAGATAGCCGAGAGGCCGCCCGGCTTCCCCTATCGTACCCGCAAAATCGCTATACTTCTTCTCGATGCTCGAGCAGATCCACTTGCGGTCAGCCGCCACGAGGTAGGTGATCGGCGCCGATCGCTGCAACGTCTGGATGCCCTCGAGCAGTTCGACGACATAGTCGCTGTCGCAGCGATCCAGGTCATCGATGAACACAATCACCGGTCGACCGATCGCGCTCACCAGATCATTCAGAAGCTTAATCACCGGCCCGAAGGGATCGTCCCGAATATCGAGATAGGTCTGTGCCGCCTTGCTGGAGCCGAACAAAAGGAACCGCGCATATCCGTAAACGCCTGCAGCGGCGGTGATCGCAGCGGCGATGCTCGGTAGAACCTTGTCGCCCCCGCCCATACGCGTGATCGCGAATGCCGCCCCGCCGAGGACCAGCGCGACCAGCAGGATCGGTAGCCAGTCCGCACGGAGGCGCCATTGCCACCAGACGCTGCGCAAACGGAGGTTCGACTTAACTTGAGGGTCCTTCAGTGCCGCGGAATAGACGCTGCGGATCAGCGACCACCAAGGTGGTCGCAGCCGCTGATGCTTCCACGCATTGAAGTCGACCACGAGCCAAGGAGAGCCGAGTTCACCCGATTTGAGCTCTTGCTCGACGAAGTTGAGCACTGAGGACTTTCCGGAGCCCCATGGGCCGTGGAGATGCACCATGAACGCGGGACTATCCTCGGCAGCCGGGACGTGCGCCTCGACGATACGAGTGGCAAGTATTCTCGCGAACCAGTGACGCCCAAGCGCGTCGACCTTGGCCGGATTGTCGCGTTGGGTATTGAGCCGCTCGGACGTTGCCGCCGGAAGCTCAACGCCTGACTGCGAGGGAGCCTTGCCGAGGCAAATGACTGGATCGAAGACGAAGTTGACGAGTTCCAAATCGAAGTCGCGAGCCCAGCGTTCGGATTGGCCGATTGCAGTGTGAAGCGAGCTTGCGGTAACTGGCCACTGAGCCCTCTCACTTGCCATTTTCCGCGATGCCGATACTCCGTTATCCAAGCCCCACGAGAGCGCCTCTCCAAGTGAGGTTAGTTCGGACGCGGTATCCGGCATCGCCATCCTTGTAGAACGGGAGGCGATGAATACAGGTGCCCGAGTAGGTCCGGTGCCGGGAGGGCGAGGCAGGACCAGAGGCGTCTCGGCCTGGCCGGCTAATTCGTGGAAGGGGCGGATTGGGCTATCGGAGGAATCGAGAAAATAAATTTGCGTCAGGCTTTTCTCCGACCGCGTGAAAGGCATGCTCTCTTGAATGTCAGAACATCGAAATGTCTTCGAAAGCAGATCGCTGTCTGGCTGCATGAAATCGCTTGGCAAGAGGACACAATCGTCACGCGATAGCCGCGCCAAATGCCCGCTAAAGAAGAACCAAGTTTGGTTGTCTTCCGCTTGCGAAACGTCGTCCTGCCATGCGCGAAGGGCGGTGCCGATCGCCTCATGCTGCGAGTCGCCTGGCAGGCTCCCCAGGCCCGGCTCCGCTTTCAGTTCAGCAGCAGATGGCGAAACGAGCAGTCGGACGGTCTTAAGGGGGACGATCAGTCGACCCCGCTCGTTCAGTTCTATAAGCTTTCGCATTATCCGAGAGGCAGTCACGGCCGAACGGCGGAGCTTCCTCAGGCTCTGCCCTCCCTCGGTCGGTAGGGCATCTATATCCGGCAGATATTTGTAGTCGCTTATACCGATGAGGAGGGCGTGGACACCCGCTGCGGCGCCGAGCTCCGCCCGACGGTCGATGACGAGCGACGGGTCGTGAAAAGCCATCGTTCGTAAAGCCTAGAAAGGCGGAAATTCTTGTGCGACTGCCTCGGCGACAAGTTCGTGATCGTGATCGTCTTCCTGGAGCGCATCCTCGTCGAAATCAGCCGGCGGAGTAGTCTCGATCGCCTGCCGTTCATCCGCTTCCAGCAGCAAATCGCCTTGGAGGGGCTGGAGCGAATCAAGGATCGCCTGAACCCTGTCGACGAACGCCTCCCACTGCGGCAGCAGCAGCACAGGGCAAGCCTTGCCGGTCCAGCTTTTGTGGGTCCTGATCGCCGCGGTCGAGAGCTTCAGGTCGTGCAGCAGAGCCGCGACCAGACGGGCCGCGCGGTCATTCGCGGCTGCCTGATCAATCTCCCTGTGCATACATACTTCGATGCCTACGCTGACGCCGTTTGCGGCACCGGCATGAATCGCCCGTTCATTAATCGGGAGATGCTTGCACACACAAAGGTCGTCGACAGTGTAATGCCACGACACATAATTTTTCTTCCCGCTCGGAAGCGTGTAGTAGCCGGTGTTGCGCACAAAGCGCGAGTGCGCCCGTGCGTCGGCCCGTGATCCGGTGTTCGACGTATTGTGGACCGTTATATAGCGCGGAGCGATTGGCGATCCTGGCCGGTTGGGCCGACCGGCAGCGATCATTTCCTCGATAAGGTTGAGCGAACGGCCAAGCTCCTGCCGGTTCATATCAGTCCCTCCATGCCAATCGGTAATGCTCCGGTACCCCGCCTTCAAAAATGGGCGCGCTTTCAGGGTGGAAATCCGTTCTGCACAGGCACTGACGGACGATCTCGGGCACCATCGCCGCAGCGACGGCGCGGCCGAGACATTCGTGAATGCCATAGCCGAAGGTGAAGGTGTCGCCCGGCGATCGTACCGGATTGAACCGTTCAGCATCCGGGAAGGCTGCTTCGTCGAACATCGCGCTGTGCGTGACTGCGAGCACCGTGGTCCCCGGCTCAACCTCCGTCGCGAACGGAGTGCCGGAGGCGAGCAGCGTTGAACGGTGGCATGTCCGGAAGAAGTAGGGGAAGGCCGGATTGAAACGAAGCGCCTCGAAAACATAGCCATCAAACTTCGTCGGATCGTCCTCCCGCGCAGCGGCTCGGGCGCGATCAAGCACGGCGGGGTGCCTGAACAGTTCGGCAATCGCATTATTGACGGTATGAGATGTGGTCTCGACGGCACCTATCAGTAGCCCGCCGACGTTGAAAAGCACCTTCTTCAGGGGGAAGTTGAGGGCGCCGGTGAACGACAGCCGGATCAATCGTGAGACTGGATCGTCCTTTCGTGCGCCGAGCTTCGCCTGGACGGCCCGCTTGGCAACGAGCCGGCCGACATAGAATGCGAGGTGGATGTTGGCGCGCTTCCGTTCGGCGACGATATGATCGGGATCGGGGACGTCGATGTCGAACGGCTGATTGTGGAACGCGTCCTGTTGGTTCCAGTAGGACCAGGCGAGCAGCTTGTTGGGATCGCTGCCGTCGAAGCCGAAGAAGCGTTGCACCAGGGCGATGGGCACGGCCCGGGTTAGCTGCTTGGGCGCATCGATTGAGCAGCCTGCCGCGTCGAGAATGTCATTCGTTGTCTTGCCCACGAAGGCGCGCATTGCCGGCACCTGCTCGAAATCGAGGATCGATTTCATGATCGACTTGTCGCGCCAGTGGTCGGCAGTGTCGTCCTGCGCCATGAAATAGTCGCCCTGTTTGGGACGATACAGGTCGACGCCGAAGTCCTTGTGGCGGTGCAGGATCGCCGCGCAGTCATGATAGCGGGTCGCTAGCGTGACGTCAGGAAGCACGAGCACCGGGCGCTCCGCCCGAAGCTCGGCGAAGAACGGCAGTGGTTCGCCTAGAAGCCATCCCCGCACCATCGCCCAGCGGCGGTCCGGCGCCACGGTGTCGAGTTGATCCAGATAGCGACCCATCGGATCAGAGCATCTTCATATATTCGACGAGCGCCCACCGCTGAGCAGGCGTCAAATTCGACACACCATAATCGTGCCCCGCATTCGAATTGCCGCGGATGCGCGTGTCGAAGGTGAAGCTGTTGCCGGGTGCGTCGCCCCACACGTAGCCGACATGTCGCGGATCGTACTCACGAGTGCCAACCTTGAAGGTTGTCGGACGCGCACTCGGCGGAAGAAGCAGATGGTAGAGCGTGGGCACGGAGCCATTGTGAAGATATGGTGCCGTTGCCCAGATGCCGTCGAGCGGCCGCGACTTGTACGCGAGCAGCGGGCTCTCGTCCGAAAGGCAGGTGTTCAGCCGTGCGGCGACGCGTTCGTCAGGCGTAGGCGTGTCATCAACTACCACGCGCGGCGGGCGTTCGATACCAAGGAAGGTGTTGGCCGCTTCGCGGACGATCTGCCCCTTCTTGGCGACAAGAGTCCCTTTCACCATAGTAGCGAGCAAGGTTGCGATCGGCGCCGTCTCCTGAATGCGCTCCCCATTGATGTAACCTTGCGGAGTACCGGTGAGCCGGCCGCTACGCGTGCTGTAGGTATAGGCGTTGCACGCCATCCAAGGATCCGTCCTGTCGCGGGCGGAGGCGCGAAGCGGCACCATCCTTACCTGGTAAGGCTCCGTCCCCTCGAACATTTCGTGACAGCCCTGGCACCTTGCCTTGAACAATGCCTGTCCCTCGGAGCGCTGTTGCGCGCGCGCCGCGTCGTCAGCGGCTTCGCGAAACAATGCCGTCGGCCATTTAGGCGCGCGCAACCGGGTTAACAGCGTCTCCAAGCGGTTCAGATTGTCCGCCCAAATACTCGACTTGTAGCCTACCAGGCTGGGAGCCGGTCCAGCCGGCCGGATTACGACATCTCCGAAGACGCCGATGACCTCGCCTGTGTTGCGCCCCATGGCGCCGTAATCCAAATAGCGCCCGCCCCCCAGGTTCAGCCGCGAGTTCTGAGCGATGCCGTTCCACTGCAACTTGTCGTGGCGATAGATGTCCCAAAGGAATGGGTAGCTGACCGGCGCGTCGGCGGGGCTCGCGACAGGGTTCGCGTCGCCGGTGAACAGCGCCACCTTGTTGTAGATATGCCCGAAAGCATCGAGCCGGGCCGGGCCGTAACGCAGCGCCGTGTGATTCAATTTTTCGGTACGCTGCTGCCAAGTGATATGCTGGTCCAAGGCGGCGCGGAGCATCTGGCGATTGCCGGCGCTGTCGCGCCCGGTGAGCACCTTGGCGGCGAAGCGTTCCCATTTCTCGGGTTGATCTCGCGTGGCGACGAGCGCTGCGTCGACCGCCTCTATGAAACCCTGAAAATCGACCAGGCTGGGACCGCCGTCGATCCGCATTGGCTCGCCGCCATGTGTGATCTCGGCAGTATGGCAGGCGGAGCAGTTGAGTCCAATCCAGCGCTCGCGAGGACCTTGCCCAGCGAACCATCGCAATTTGCTGACGCTCAGTTCGCTGTCATCATTGTCGTCAATGGCAAAGCCGACCGGCAGGCGAGCACCGAACGAAGTGGTGCGCGGCAGGAAACGAAAACCAGCCATATGTGCATCCGATAGAAATGGCTCGGCACTGGCAGGCATTTCGAGAGCATTGATCCAAGCTAGCGGCATTAGCCGCGACCCTTGGGTGGCTTCATACCACCATTGTTGATCGCTCTCGGTCCACCCTTGCGGTCCCGGGGGCGCATCCGACGTGGTCATGCAAGACCCGGTGGCTGCTATCAGCATCAAACAGCCCGAAAGGGCTGTGAAGCGCACTAAATGGTTCGAAACCATCGCCTGCCTCCCCCTGTAATATGGAGATCGACTCTTGCGGCCATCCCAAGTCGATAGTGACATCTTTATAGAAGGCGCGCAATGGTGCCCGAAAATAGCATCTTGGTCTCCGTAGTTAGCTATGAATCGTGACTCTCCCTTGCGGAATAGTTGTTTCGGGAGCATCTTTCCCGTTCTGCGACTCGACTTTGCTTCCTGTAAGTTCGTCTTTGCTATCGACTTCGCTGGGAGAAGTTATGAGACCTTGTTTGTGACCGCGATAGGCGCTCTTTGTCTTGGGCTCGTGCTCGGTTGGGCCTCGGCTTTTGTTGCTTTAACGCCCGCCGGAATGGCATTCCGCGCGCTGGCGGGGGTGGCAACGGCTGCCGGTGCTGCCGGCATGGGAACGACGGCGGTCCTGATGGGCGTTCCAGGCGCCGTCATTGGAATGCTCGGGCACGAGGCGCTGGCGACATCAATCAGGAAGCGTGCGGCATGAACTGGCAGGAAACCGGCGCCCTCGCCTTCGGATTGGTCATCGGATGGTTCCTGTATCTCGTGAACCGCTATCGCCGCGGTGACGTTCAGCTCGGCGATATCACCACCGTTGTTGCAGCGATCGGCGGAGCAGCGGTGACGCGGCTGTTCAGCGAATCGGGGGCGCTGTTTGGCGCTTACGGCGTAGGTCTGGCCATTGGATTCTTCGGCTATTTCATCATTCTCGCCGTGATGGTTTCCGTGTCGCGCAACTTCGATGTGGATTTCTTTTTGGATGGCCGCCGTCGGAAGGTCGACGACACTTCGTTCATCCCGGGGGAGCAGCGGCAAGCCGGGTTGGCCATGGACGCAGATATGGGTGCACCCCCGAACCGTTAGTGACTCCAAAGGAGGTTAGAATAGAAGGGTTCGTCGCCATTGATCCGCCCGTCAGTCTCGACAGTGCCCATGTCGAGGTCCAGCTCCGCGCCAGCGGTATGGCGGATGCCGCTAGTGTGATCGTCGCGCGCGCAGTCGCCAGCTGTTCCGGGGAAGCGGTTAGCCGCATCGAATTCGCTCTCAATGCAATGGCCAAACCGGACGAGGAGTATACACTGGCCGCAGAGGTGCGCCGCGGTGCGGCGCTCGCGCCCGGCGACCTGCTCAGCGTCGCCAGCCACCCTTGGCGGCACACTGACGACAATCCCGTGATGATTGAGGTGAAGCCGATACGCTGAGGAGGAAGCGCCATGTGCGGTGAAGGACATCTTAGGAGCGACGATCGGCGCAAGGGGTATGTGAAGCCGATCGGCAGTCCCTGGAAGGAGGTCGAGTTCGCCAACGTGGACGGGCGAGCGATTTTCGAAGGATGCATCATCCTCGGGGAAACCTCCGAAGTCGAAGCCGCAGCCGAACTGGTAAAGTTCAAGGCGCAATCGGTTCCGCAGCTATTTTCAGATGCAAGTGCACGGACGCTCGGCGTGGCCATCAAGGGCCAGCAATATCGGTGGCCAAAGCGCACCATTCCGTACGAGATCGATCCCGCGATTCCCAATCAGCGGCGGATTACCGATGCCATCGCCCATTGGCACGCCAACACGAGTATTCGTTTCAAGCCACGTACGAGCGAGAGCGACTATGTCTACTTTCGGCGTGTTGCCTCCGGCTGTGCCTCGCATGTCGGACGGCAGGGCGGGCGGCAGGAACTGATCCTCGCCGACAGCTGCTCTCTTGGTAACGTCATCCATGAACTCGGACATGCTGCCGGTCTTTGGCACGAACAGAGTCGCGCCGACCGGGACAAGTTCGTCGAGATAGTGTTCAGCAACGTCGATCCGGGCTTTCGACATAATTTCGAGCAGCACATCCACGACGGCGTCGACGTGGAAGATTACGATTATGCTTCGATCATGCATTACCCCCCCACTGCGTTCAGCATCGACGGGCAGCCAACCATTCGCCCCAGAAGGCCGCTGCCCGATGGCGTAGTGATGGGCCAGCGGCTTAAGCTCAGCGCCGGCGACTGCGCGGCGATTGAAAGCATCTATGCCGGAGTTGCCGCAGCCGATGCTTGATCCTTCGCTGATCTACGACAAGCGCGCAGAGCTTAATGCTGCCGGAAAATGTGGCTTTCATGCGTTGCTTATCGGCGTAAGCGACTATGCTAATCTTTCTGAACCGAACGATTTGCCAGGCCCCGGCTTGCATGCGCTTCAAAAGCTTGATTTTCCAGCACGCAGCGCATTCCGTATCGCAACGAAACTTAAGCAGCTTGACGCGCAGCAGCGTCTATGGCGCCCGCTCAAGACGATCCGACTGCTGACTGCAGCGTCTCCTCTCGAACTGACTAACGATCCGGAGCTTGCCGCGGCCGGCGGCGCCCCGGCCAACTGGAAAGCCATTCACGATGCCCTCTACGCCTGGCGCGACGACGTAGCGAAGGGCGAGGACGAGCTTTCGCTATTTTATTTCTGCGGCCACGGAATTCGTCGCTCGCTTGAGGAATCCATTCTGCTTGCGAGTGACTTCCTGGAGAAGCCGGGCCCACAGCTGGCCAAGAGCTTTCGCTTGTCGAACGTGCGCAATGGAATGGCGCCGTCGGACGAATATCCGAACATTGGCCGCTATCAATTCTATTTCGTAGATGCTTGCCGTGACAAGCCCGATGGACTGGATCAGCTGGACGATACCCAGACGCCGAAGATCTTCGATGCGGCTCTCAATCATTTCGATAACCGAAAGGCGCCGACTTTCTTCGCAACGCCGCCGGGCGGATTGGCAGCCGGCAAGGCGGGGGAGGAAACTTATTTCATCAAGGCCCTCGAATGGGCGCTGGAAAACGCCTCGTTTAACCGCGAGAATGTTGACGGGAAGGATACGCCTATTTGGCCCACGACCGCCCAGTCGTTGAAGGCAGGGCTTGAGTTCGCCGACCCCAATCTCGCGGGCCGGGTAGAGCTGACCGGGCTCATCTCCGATCCGATCCTCTGTTTCCGCCTCGATCCACCCTCGCTCGAACTGAAGGTGAGCATTGCGCCGCCGGCGCTGCGGCCCTCAATCAAGCATGCGCGTCTGATCGAACTGGAGACGGGGGCGGAAACCGACCTTTCCGGATACGAGGTAGACGATCCATGCCGCGTCAGTGTCGTGGCCGGCTTCTACCGGATCGAGGTGGAGCCGGCAGACGGCGCCTTTCAGCCCGTCAAGACCAGTATTGTCCCTCTCAATATCCGCACGAAAATGCCATGGCCTTTACGGATCGGGGGCTGAGATGACTGAGCTAGGGTCCATCCGTTGCCTGCCCTTATCGGGCGCGACGCTTCCGGTGCGCATCAGGGACGCGTCGGGAACGGTCATCGTCGAAGGCATGTCCGGCCGGAACATCGATGTGCCGGCCGGCTCCTACTATATCGGAACATTGCTGCCGGACGGCGAAGAGCTACTTGCCTCGGAGCCGATTGAAGTTGTCGCCGGACAAGTCGCCGATGCCACACTCGGAGAGTTCGAAGAGTCGATGACGTCCTTGTCAGCGAGTGATGCCGCAATGGATACCCCCATGCCGGTCGTACGGCGTTGGCAGGGCGATTGGCTTTCAAAGTGGAGTGAACGGAAACCGCTCGAGGCTGATGACGAACAGGGATTTCTAAAAGAGGCGCAGACGCTTGATTGGGAACGATCGGTCATTATCGAGCGGGAGTTCGGAACAGATGATCTGCTTGTCATAGAGCATGAAGGACAGCGCAGTTTTCATATCTTGCCGCTTGATGAGTGCTTCGGCCGCGGCGATCTCTCGGGGACAAGACGCTCAATAAGCTTATGCCTCAAGCCTTCTAATAACGGAGTAAAGCTCAGTTTCAGCTCGGCGATCAGTCCCGCAACCAATACCTTTCTTGAGTTCGTCAACCAAGGTTTGCTGTCGGAATCCAGGGTAATTTCGACCGATTTGATGGTGCAGGAAGACTCGGGCCTTCGATCGCCGCAAAGTTCGCTGCTGCGCGCAGTGCTCGGCGCCTATGTGCTGTTACGGGCCAATCAACTGGAAGGTCTCGACCGGTGGATCCAGCAGCTTATCGAACTCGCGCCGGAAATGCCTGACGCCTATGCTTTGCAGGCTGAGGCGCTCGCCCGCTGCGGCGACCACGAAGGCGCCGTTGGCGCCCTTCGCCGCGGGCTCGAAAAACCATGCCCCTGGTTCCGGTCCGGCGTAAGCTACTCGCTTGAACGCTTAAGGCTGTATATTGACCTCCACGTGGAGCCCAAGGTCGGGTTTAATCTATCGGCAGAAGACATACGCAAGTTCAAAGCTCGCAAGGCGCAACTCGAGCGTGCGGCAAACCACCTTGACACAAACGCCTTGTTCGCCACCTTCAAATAACAAAGGAAGTCTGAAGCCTCTCACGACCAGACTGGCGCTGGAATGCTGCATGGCCGAGGAGATGGCCTGGACCCGGAGTCAGGCAGCACGTGGCGGATAGGGTTGGCTCTCCGCAAACAGGCTCTGAGCTATTGCTTCTGCAGCGTGACCGTAGTCACGCTGCTCTCGGCACCCTTCTCTGTGCCCCGTTGGTGGCTCAGCTTAACCACGTTCTCCCGGCAAGGGTACACCCACAGGCGCAGATTGGGGTTGAGGCTGATCGCCGCTCCGAGCGCAAGTTCCGCCTTCGTCGCTGCCAACGCAAGCGTTGGCATCTTCGATAACGAGCAGTGGCACCTCGCCTACCGTGTCCGTCAGTTGCGTTAGCCTTGCCAGGAAGTCCGTGATCTGCTCCCGCGGCGGATTTGGGCGCGGTGTGTCAGTCGGAGGCGCGGGTTGAATGACAAGCATATTGCCGACAAAGGTCAACTGATAGTTGCTTGAAGCAGCCAAACTTCCCTGCTCGATAGCATAAGAGCCTGGCGCCTCACCCGCGGCCCTCGTGAGAGCTCCTGTCAGGTTCTCACCAGCCACAAGTGAACCACTTGTGATGGTGTAGGTCAGTGCAGGATCGGGCTCTCCCGGTCGGCGGCTCTGTGAATCCGCCGTAACCGTGATCGCGCGGCGGAGGATCTCCGCCACTGCCGTCGCGGGCAGCGTCAGCGTGTAGTTGCCGGCATCGGCGCCGTTGAGCGACACGCCGGAGACATTCACCGTCTGGACGCCCGCATTGGGGCTCGCGAAGGTGAAGGTGCCGCCCGTGGTGCCGACATTGTCACCGGCGAGCACGCCGGTCAGCGTCACCGAGCCGGTGCCGCCGGTGGTGCCGTCATAGACCCGGTTGTCGACATTGACGGTGCCGGTGATCGCGCGGCGGAGGATTTCCGCCACTGCCGTCGCCGGCAGCGTCAGCGTGTAGTTGCCGGCATCGGCGCCGTTGAGCGACACGCCGGAGACATTCACCGTCTGGACGCCTGCATTGGGGCTCGCGAAGGTGAAGGTGCCGCCCGTGGTGCCGACATTGTCGCCGGCGAGCACGCCGGTCAGCGTCACCGAGCCGGTGCCGCCGGTGGTGCCGTCATAGACCCGGTTGTCGGCAGCCACGGTTCCGGAAATGCCGAGCGGTGTGACCGTAATCGTGCCCGAATTGCTGAAGGCCAAAGCATAGCCGCTTCCGCTGGCGAGCGTACCGGTCGAGGCGGTTACCGCGTAAGGCCCGCCAAGTACCGAAGCCCGTTCAGCGAACCCGCTGGAACTGATCACGGGCGCTCCGGTGAAAGCCGTCGCTGCAGTATCGCCCAGGAAAGCGCCCGCCACGCCAGAATGGAAGCCGGTGACGGCATAGAGCGTACTGGCAAGGCCACTGGCGTCGGTACCGTAGACCTTGGAGAGATCGAGCGTCGTAAAAGTCAGCGTCGGCTGATAGGCGAAAACATAGCGACTGCCGGTGAGGGTGCCGGGCCCGCGTGTCGCCAGAGTGCCATTCCAGATTGCAGTGTTGCCGCTGTCGAGACCGCCAAAGCTGCTCGTATCCGGAGCGGCGGCATAGATCGTCCATTTGCCGGTAGCCGCGACGGCGTCGGCACCGGACTGGTTGATGAAGTTGGCATTCGTCGAGAGCACGACATCTGCGGCGGTCACCGAGCCGGCCGCGCCAATCGTGAAATTGCCGCCGGTGGTCTGCAGGGTGGCATTGCCGGTTCCGCCGCTCACTGCGCCGGTAACAGCCAGTCCGCCCGTGTCGACGATCGAAAGCCCATTCGCCGCAAATGCGCCTAAGTTAGAAATGGCATTACCGGCTGCATTCAGGGTCGCAGCCCCGTTGGCGGAACCCGTGAGAGTGCCAGCAGTGATCGCTCCGGAAGCGTTCTGGCTGATCGTGCCGCCAGTTCCGTTCGCTGTCAGCGCGACCGCGCCTGCGCCCGCATTGACTGCGGCGTTAAGAGCTACATCCGATCCCGCGCCGGTTGCGGTGAGCGAAATCGGACCGTTGTTGGCAACGATGGCCGCGCCGACAGTAAGATCGCCCGAGGTGGTGATATTCACCCCGCTCGCGCCGCCATTCACTGTTCCGGTGATGGTAAGACCGCTCGTGTCGGCGAGCGTCAGGCCCGAAGCGCTGAAAGCACCAAGGTTGCCGATGGCGTTCCCTGCATGGGAGAGAGTGACTGCACCGGAATTCGTCCCGGTCAATGTCCCCGCGGTAATGGCTGCGCTCTGGGTGACGCCGCTGAAGGAGTCGAGATCCACAGTGCCGGCGCCGTTCGCGACCCCAAGCCCGTCGATCGAGACTGAGCTACCCGTGCTGGCGAGGCGCAGAGTGCCGCCCGTGGCTGTCACCTGCCCGGTACCACTTACGGTTACCGCACCGGCCGCCTGTAGGTCGACGCCTGCGCCGCCGCCCTGAACCGATCCGCCAACCTGCAACAGGCCGCCCGAGTCGAGATCGATCAGCCCCGCGCTGCTGATCCCGCCCGAGGCGCTGATAACGAGTGAGCCATTGGCTGTGTCGAGGTCGACGCCTCCGGCGCCACCGTTCAAGACGCCGTTGACGTTGATCGAACCGTCCTGTGCAAAGCTGAAGCCGTTGGCGGTAAATGCGCCGAGATTGATGATCTGATTCGTGGCCGATGTCAGCGCAGTCGCGCCGCCGGACGAGCCGCTCAAAGTGGCAGCGACAATGGCGCCGCTATTCTGCGTTACAGTTCCGGCTGCCGTCAATATTACCGTGTCGCCGATCGCATCGATCGAACCGTCGAGATTGATGCCTCCAGCCGAGTTAAGGGTGATGTTGCTGCCTGCGGCGAGACCATTTACGTCCATGCCTCCGCCGTTGGTGGTGCTGAGGGACAAGTGCCGTGCCGCGCTCACAGCGGTGAAGCTGCCGCCCCCGCTCGTGTCTGTGACGGCAAGGTCCCTCGTCTCGAGAAGAGCGCTGTTGTCGAGGATGTTCCGGGTGAAGTTCCCTGCAGAAAGATTGATGTCTTGAGCGGTGATCGTCGCGCCTGCGATGGCGTCAAGGTCACCTGCCGCCGACAGGTTGACGGCGCCGGTTGCCTGCAGGTCCGAAGCGGTGGTCGCCAGGCTGATATTTCCCGACGTGGTGGCAATCGCGACGTTGCCGCCGCTTGAGATGCCGCTGTTCACCGCAACGGTGCCGCCGGCGGTCAGGTTATAGTCGAAGGTCGCCTGATTGCTGACCCCGCCGAGGGTTGCGAGCGTAACCCCATCCGCCTCGTTCACGTAGGCGATGCCGGAACCGCCATTGACGGCGAGCGTCGTCGCGTTCGTGTTGAACCTGTTCGAAATCGTTCCGACGCCTGTGCCGCCGCTTAGCGAGACATTGTTGCCCGATACGAGGCCCGATCCGGAAATCAAGCCAGAGGCGCTGAGGGTGGCATTGCCGGTAGCGGTGAGCGCCTGATTGACGGTGATGCTCCCGGCCCCCGCCGTTAGCGAAGCGGTGCCGGCCGAAATCGCGCCATTGACCTGCACGCTGCCGGCATTTGCGGAAAGCGACGAAAGACCGCTAGCCGCGCCGTTGAAGGCCGTGCTTCCGGAGCTCGCGACAGAGAGCGCGTTGCCGTTACCGATGATGCTTCCGAGCGAGACATTGGCATTGCTTTCGAGATTGGCGCTGTTCGCGAGCGACAGGGTGTCCCCATAGGTCTGGGCCCCGGTAGTCCGGACATTGCCGCCCAAGCTCGTGGTGCCGCCTGCGTCGGTCGTGAGGGAGGTAAGGGCGGTTGTTCCTCCGACAGCGCCCGCGAAACTCGTTACACCCGAAGCGTTCACAGTGAGATTGGAAGCGCCGTTGACGGTGCTGCTGAACGATGCGTTGCCGCCGCTGGTGATGAGGTTGTTTGTGCCCGACAAAGTCACCGGGCCCGTGATCGACACGCCGCCGGTTCCGCCTTGCACGGTGGAGGAAGCGAGGCTGACGGTGGTTCCGCTGATCGAGGTGGAATTGGATCCCGTGCCCCAGACAGTGGAGCTGACGTTCACCGCGCCGCTGGCGCCCGTGCCGGAAAGCGCGATGTTCCCGGAAGCCATTACGAGAGTGCCTACGTTCAGCGCCCCCGACGTCGTGACATTGACCCCGCCGGCGCCGCCCGAAAGCGAACCGGCGATGGAAAGCCCACCCGCGTCCGCGACTTCGATCCCGTTGGCGTTGATGGACCCGAGGATGGTGAGTGCGTTGGTCGCCGTGTTGAGGTCGAAGGCGTTCGCGGCATCGCCCTGCAGATTGTAGCTGGTGATGATGCCCGCGGCAGTCTGGCTGACACCGCCGCTCGAGTTGATGAACACGTCGCGGCCCACTGCGGTACCGGTAGTGACCGCCGCCTCGATCGCGATGTTGTTGCCTGCTCCGGTCGTGGTGAGGCTGATATCCCCGCCCGCAGTCAACGCACCGGTGACGTTGAGGCCGCCATTATTGGCGGTGATGGAGAGATTTCGCGCAGCGCTGGTCGCACCGATGTCGATCCCACCGAGCGTGTCCGTGATATAGAGGTCTTGGGTTTCCTGGAGCACTGAGGCTGACAGGATGCTTCCCAAATAATTCTGCGCCGACAGATGAATATCGCGCGCGTAGAGGGGCGCTCCATTCACATTCTGGATGGATCCCGCCGCGGTGAGGCGCAGGTCCGCGCTTGTTTCGAGCCGGTCAAACGAAGGCAATGTCAGGAGGATATTGCCGCCAGTGGACGTGAGGCTCAGCCCATTTATCCCGTAGGTGAACGCTGCGACCGTGATGGCGCCTCCAGCAGTAAGATCGTAGGAAGCACCACTATTGCTTATGGTGCTGGTACAGGTGCCGTCGCAGGCTGGGATGGTAGTATTCTGCAGGGTTACCGCGTCAGCCTCCTGCAAGAAGACGCCCTTATTGCCGCCCGCCACGCTCATGCTGTTGACGGCGGTCTGAACCCGGGATCCGCTGGCCCCTACGCCCTCGTTGGCGATAAGAAGCAGGTGATCGCCGGAAATGAGACCGGAGCCCTGAACCGTTCCACCCCAATAGATGAGAGACACGTCGCCGCCGCCGCTCGCCACGATGGGCGCCGCCAGAGTGAGCGTCCGCATGCTGCTGGTGGCCGGCGTTTCAATCCGAATGTTCTGCCCCGGTGCGACCGTGATGCCGGAAAGGCCGTTGACGGTTCCGACCGTCAGCGACGTGTCGGTACCGAAGCTTAGGCCGCCTGCGCTGATGTTCGCGGCGATCGTGCCGATATTGTTGTTGGTACCGGTAAAGGAGACGGTGGAGGCGGTTACGCCCAGCCCTGCCAATCCGAAGATTGAGTTGCCAAAGCTGGTAGCGCCTGTCGTGGTTGTCGACAGCGTCGGATTGCCAAAAGTGGCAGCACCTAGCGTGCTGGCGAAGGAGAGCGAACCCGCATTTATCGTGTGCAGCCCATTCGACAGTGTGGCGGCATCGCCGTAACTTTGCGCGCCCGTCGTGCGAACATCGCCTCCGATCGTGGTCGAGCCGCCGGCATTGGTCGTGATCGAGGCTAGCGCATTGGTGCCGCCGACATTGCCGCCGAACGTGGTCGTACCGGCCGTATTCACGGTCAGCGCCTGCGCGCCGTCGACGCTGCTGCCGAAGGTGATCACGCCACCGCCGAGGCTGCTGAGAGTGGTAGCCGCGCCGAGAGTCACGGCGTCGTTGAAAATCATATCCCCGGTAATGCGGACCGCACCGCTTAGCGCTGTGCTGCCCGCCGCATCGGTGGTGAGGTGATTCAGTGCCGAGGTGTTTCCGACGAGCCCGAAGGTCGTGACGCCAGGCGCCTGCACGGTAAGGCTCGCGGTGCCATTGACGCTGCTGCCGAACGTGACGTTGCCGCCGCTGATTACCGAAGCGGAAGTACCCGTAACCAGGGAAACCGGTGCATTTATCGTCACTCCGCCGGTTCCGCCTTGAACGGCCGAACCGCCGATCGTGAGCCCGGTGGCGGTCACCGTTGTGGAACCGGAGCCGGTCGAGCGCACGGCGCCATTGGCGAATATCGAGCCCGTAGAGCTGATGTTCAAATTGCCGGTGCCGCCATCGACAAGCCCGTTGATGTTGAGCCCGCCGACATCGTTGACAGAGAGACCCGTTGCCGTGAAGGAGCCAAGATCGGTGAGAGCGTTCGCGCCCGCAAGGGTGGCGGCGGAGCCTATGCCGGCTCTACCGGTGAGCGTGGTGGCGGTAATTATCCCTTCGGATTGAGTGATCGCGCCCGTACCCGTTGCTGCGGCGCCGATGCCGCCTGCACGCAGGGTGACGGTGCCGCCCGCACCAGCAGAGACGTCTCCGCGCAGGCTCAGATCCCGGCCGGCGTAAAGATTGACGTTCCGTCCTCCGGAAACCTGCTCAGTGGGTGTGCCCGCTCCGCCAATCGACAGATCGAGCGCCGCAGTGATGGTGAGATCGCGTGCCGCCGTGATCGGATCCCATGGCACGATGAAGGAGCCGGTATCGCGGATAAAGACGTCTTGCGTTTCCTGGAGCACCGCATTGGTGAGTATCGTGCCGCTCCAGTCGCTGGCCGTTAGATCGATATCGCGCCCACTCAGTGACACGCCGAATACGGAGCTGATCGTGTCTGCCGCACTTGCCCGGATGTCCGTTCCGGCCGCCAGGCTCCCCCCGATGCTGATGTCGCTTCCTGCACTTGAGGCGGTCAGCGCCAACTCACCCGAGGTTGCAGTAAGATTTGAGTTTACGGAAATGGAGCCGGTGCTGTTGACGGCTAGATTTCGCGCGGCTGTGAGTGCCGAACTGATAGATGTCGTTACCGACGAACTGTTGGCATTGGTCGCCGCGGCACGGGCGGCGATGTGGCCGCCGGCTGTAAGAATGATATTGCCGTCACCGCTCGCCGCCGCGCCGGTGGCCATGACGGTCGCGCCGGGATTGATGACGAGGCTGGCCGCCTGCGAAGTCACCGCGGCAAGATAGATATTGCCAGTTGTTGTCGTGCCGGCGAGGGAAATCGGAGTGGCGTTGGCGGACAATCCCGATGCAGGAACGGTCCAGCTGAACAGATCGAGGTCTCCCTCGGCGTCAGCCTGGTAGGTGATCGTGAACTCTTCGGCCGCACCGAACAGCGCGTCGGCATCCTGGTCCCCTGATGTATCGTCGATGACCGTCGTGGCGCCGGTGGAGACTGACGGTGCGATCAGCGCCAACGTACCGCCATTGAGGTTGATCTGCGCGTTGCCGTCAACCAGCACAGAGCCGGCGGTGCTCCCGGCGTTGCGGTCGAAGAAGGTAAAGTTGAGGCTGTTGTCGTCGCCCGCTCCTCCCTCGTCGAGACCGTTGGGGCCGAACAGGAATTGGCCATCGGTGATATTCGCCGTGGTGGCGAGCAGGCCGCCGGTATTGACGACCGCGCCGGAGCCGAAGATCACGCCATTCGACGCCGCAAACCAGATGTTGCCACCCGCTGGGCCAGCCGCGCCGATCGTTCCGTTGAGGACACCATTGATGGTTGCGCTGCCGGCGTCGACCTTGTTCAATGCGATATCGTTGCGGCCATTGAAGACGAAATTCAGGGTGCTGCCGCTCGCAAGGTTGAAATCGCCGTTCCAGTTCAGGACGGTCCTGCTGTTGCCGAGAGTGATCGACGTCGTATTTCCGACGGTGCCGACGCCGGTCGAATTACCCTGATTGCCCGTGATCGAACCGATGTTGCCGGCCACGGTCGACTGAGCACCTGCCTCCGCCGCCGCAAGCAGGAGGAGCGCGCTTCCGAGCGCGGTCCGGGCGAGAAGGGCGGGACGGAATTTACGGTTCGTCATGACAGGCTCCGATGTGCTTCGGCTTAGCGGATACGGCTAATGAGATTGATGAGGAGGCGGTCGTCCGCCTTCGGACCGCCGGGGACGGGCGCGTCCATTGGATGTGCATAGGCGACATCGAGGCTGAAGGTCCGGCCCAGATTGATGCGCATTCCGCCGCCCACCGACCGCACCGTGTGCTGGCCGGATCCCGGGTCCAGATTTTCTACCCAAGCTGAATCGAAAAAGCCGAACACTTGGGCGTTGGACTGGCCAAGCTGGACCGGCCCGTAGCGAAGCTCCAGCGAACTTGCCGCGCCGCGATCGCCCGATACTGAACCGGGATCATAGCCTCGGCCGATCGTGTAATTGCCAATGGAAAGCTCCTCATACGCGAGAAGCGGATCATCGGCCCACTGCAGAAGGCTTGCGGTGGCGAGACTGAAGCGCGGCATCAGCAGCCATTCGGTTCGGCCGCTCAGGCGCGCTGCCCAGGCTTCTGGGTTCGCCGCAGTCCGGGAAAGCGTAGCCTCGCCGCGTTCACTGGCGCCGAACGCGTCCAGCCCTTTACGCAGTTCGATGCTGCCGGATCCGAAGATCGGAAGTGAGAAGAGGCTGAAGCGCTGATCGGCTTCGAGCCGGCCGGAAAGGACACGAAGCTTGTCGTCGATCAGACGAGCCCGACCATCGAACAGGTCAGTGGTTTGATTGACGAACTCGATACCTCCGGAAATCCATAGATTCCGGCGGCGATGCCGGATGATCGGATAAGCAAGGCCCAATTCACCCACAAAAGACTGGCTTTCAATCTCGAGCGGCGCGAGCGCTGCGCGAGGATGCGTTTCGCCGAGTGCGATTGATCCGCGGGCCAGAAGCCCATCCGCACCGAGTCGCGCCTCTTGCAGGATTTGGAGAACCTGCTGCTCCTCGAAGCTCGGGTCGGTTGAAAGAACAAGACTGGTTCTCTCGCCGAGCGGGGTCAGGCTGTTGAGATCGACGCGCCCGAGAACCGTCCATGGTCCGACCGCGGAAGATCCGTAATTCTGAAACGCCGTAAGCACGTTGACCGGTTCGTGATCCACCTGAACCACAAGCTCGACAGCGCCGGCGGTACCCTGAGCGGGCCGGATGTTGGTGGAGATGGTCACCCCGGGAACGTCGGCTGCCAGCAATATCTGCCGCTGAACGACGTCCATGTTGAATGGAGCGAGCCCTTGAAGACGGGACACGTAGTCGCGAACCTTGCGCTGAGCGCCGCCAGCCGATCCCGTCACTTGAACCGAGGCTATGTGTGCCTCAACAACTTGGAGTTGTACGCGTCCGCCGGTGATCTGCTGCGGCGGAATCTCGACGCGCGCGAGATAGCCTTCATTGAGGAGTATCTCGGCCGCACGATCTCGAATGCGGCAGATTTCGGCGACAGGAACATTCTGCCCGCGCACGCCGGTCCAGGCAGGCGCAAGCCGCTCGGCGGGAACGGCTGTCAGGCCGCTGAAGTCGACGGCTTCAAGGGTAAAGCTGAGGTTCGAGGTCTCGAACGGGCAGGGACCGGCATCGAGCCGCCCTACTATTCCGGTGGTCTGCGCCCGCCTTTCGACCGCGGTCCGCTCCGCCGGCTGCAGCTCTTCCCGGCTCGGAAGCGAATTTTGCGCCGCAACGCCGGCAGGAAAAGCCGCCGTCAGCAACAATGCGAGCGCGGCGGTCCCTACCGCCGAGCTGCGAACATTTAACGTAACGTTCTTATAAACTTGTAACGCACGAACCCCGGACGCACCGCGTCCTCCCCCAATTCCCCGATACATCTTGCCCCCTGTGAGAACCTCAGGAAGCTAGACGCCCCGCCGAGAATCGACTTCTATTATCGAGTAGAAATACTGTGATGACAACTGATTACAGGACGTTGTTGCAACACGCTAGGTTAACGCCCCTCGCTATCGTTCCGTAACGTCATTACAAAGGCAAGACATCAGACCATCTGCGACAGAAGCTAGCGCATAAGGTCGAGTTTGAGACTCTAACGATCTTGCTGGCACCCTTGAAACCAGAAATGTGGCGGAGAGGGTGGGATTCGAACCCACGGTACCCTCGCGGGCACAACGGTTTTCGAGACCGCCCCAATCGACCACTCTGGCACCTCTCCGCAGGATCGGGCGGGCCGCCGCAATGCGGGGGCCGGTCGACAGGCGGCGGGCTCTAGCGGAAGCCATTCCGCTTGCCAAGTGCGCCTTTCTTGCGGCCCGCGCGTTACATCCTAAATAGGATTGTGACATGCCAAGACACGATATGCTTCAAAACCTTGGGGAGGTGACGGCGCCGCCCATCTCCCACGCTCATTTTTCGATCGGGGACGTGGTCCGCCACCGCCTGTTCGAATTCCGCGGCGTCATCTTCGACGTGGACCCCGTCTTCGCCAATAGCGAAGAATGGTACCAGGCGATACCGGAGGAGGTTCGCCCTTCCAAGGACCAGCCTTTCTACCATCTACTCGCCGAAAACGGGGAGCAGAGCTACGTCGCTTATGTAAGCCAGCAGAATCTGGTGCCGGACGAAAGCCGTGAGCCGGTCGACCATCCGGCCATTTCCGGCATCTTCACGGCTTATGAGGACGGCCGCTACCAGCTTCGGCGGGAGCACAGGCACTAGAAAAAGAGGGCTGATGGCGCGGCTTTGGCGTTGACACTGCCGGGCGTGTCCAGTAGCAGCCCCACTTCCCGCGCGGGTTGGCCGCGGCCATTTGCTTTGCGCGGACAGCTTTAAGGTAATTGGATAAGAGCCATGTTCGCAGTCGTGCGCACGGGCGGCAAGCAATATCGCGTCGCCGCCGGAGACAAGATCGCCGTTGAAAAGCTGGCAGGCCATGCCGGCGACACCATCACGCTGGGCGACGTCTTGCTCGCCGGCGAAGGCTCCGAGCTGCGCAAGACGGACGGCCTCACCGTTTCGGCCGAGATCATCGCTCAAGCGAAGGGCGAGAAGGTGATCGTCTTCAAGAAGCGCCGCCGCCACAATTATCGCCGCAAGAACGGTCATCGCCAGCAGTACACACTGCTTCGCATCACCGCGATCGGCGATCAGAAGGCCGCGCCGAAGAAGGCCAAGAAGGAAGAGACTGCTCCAGCGCCTGCCGCCGAGACTGCTCCGGCTCCCGCGCCCGAGGCTCAGGAAGCTGCGCCCAAGGCCAAGAAGGCCGCGGCTCCGAAGCCCGCTGCCGACGCCTCGACCGAAACGCCTGCCAAGGGCAAGGCGAAGACCGAGGCCCCGCTGAAGGTCGAAGGCGCCGAGAGCGAGATGGTCGATGCGCCGGCTCCGTCGAAGAAGAAGGCTTCGACAAAGAAGCCGGCCGCTGATAAAGACGCGTAAAGATTTTCGAGGTAGAGTTCAGTCATGGCACATAAAAAGGCAGGCGGATCCTCACGCAACGGTCGCGACAGCGCTGGCCGTCGTCTTGGCGTGAAGAAGTTCGGCGGCGAGACCGTCGTTGCAGGCAACATCATCGTGCGTCAGCGCGGGACCAAGTGGTATCCGGGCGCCAACGTCGGCATGGGCAAGGATCATACCCTCTTTGCGCTTACCGACGGCCGCGTCTCGTTCCGCGACGGGAAGCTCGGCCGCAAATTCGTATGCGTCGACATGCATATGGAAGCAGCGGAATAGGGACAGTCGAGGAAGGGCTGTCCCGGGAAGGGCGGCCCAGGTACTCGTAAGAGAACCGATTTCGAGGGAGAGGGTCGCCCCCTCTCCCTTTTTTATTGTCTCCCTCAAAAATTGTCGCCGGACCGTAACCCCGTTGGGGCAAGGGGCGGCGCGAAAGTGAAGAGGAAGAGACAATGTTCGCGAGGACCGACAGATTATTGCTGAGGCCCGGCTGGATCGAGGACGCACCCGCCCTAGCCGCGGCCATCGGTGACGAACGGATCGTCCGCAATCTGGCGAGTGCGCCCTGGCCCTACAGCTTGGCCGATGCCGAGGCTTTCCTAGGCCGCGATGTCGCCGCGCCGGCGGAAAGCTGCCTCATCTTCCGCCGCACCCGAGGCGCGCCTGAACTGATCGGCGGCGTCGGCTTCGGCTGCATGCCGTCGGGCGAGCTCGAGTTCGGCTACTGGATCGCGCGGGCGCACTGGGGGCTCGGCTATGCGACCGAAGCCGGGGCCGCGATGCTTGCCAATGCGCGGGAGACGCTGCGGCTGAGGAAGCTCAGCGCGGGCCACTTCCTCGACAATCCCGCCTCCGGCCGCGTGCTCGAGAAACTGGGATTCCGCCCCACTGGAGAGATTCTCCGCCGCTACAGCGCCGGCCGTCGCGCCGAGGCTCCGTGCAAGCTCTTCACGCTCGACCTCACGCCGGAAGCGGCTGAGGACGAGGATGAGATGAGCTTCGTAAAGGCCTTCTGCATGGCGGCTTAGGCCGCGTAGGCCGGTCCTTGATCTCCGCGCGCTGAGAGAGATTTCTCTTCCTTCTCGATCAGTGCGCGGTCGTCATGGTTCCATGGGTGAAAGCCCGGCATGAAATAGCTCGCCCAAGCGCCGAGGATCTTCCGCACCATGCCGGGCCGACCAAAGGCGAACCAGAAAAGCCGCGTCCATGCCTTGGGACCGGTGATCCCGTCTTGCTGGAGGAGTTCAAGCGCCCCCTTAGTTCGATCGATCAGGAAGTTGTGCGTCACCAGCAGCATCACCTTCGCCTTCACCTTCCAGCGCTGGAAGCGCGGCCATTCGCGCGTCGCGTGAGCCCAGGTGTCGTAGGCGACGCCTTTATGCTCGATCTCCTCGATGGCGTGCCAGCGCCACAAGGCTGCCGACTCAGGATCAGCTCCGGCAAGGTGTCGCGGGTCACGCAGCAGTTCGTGCGCCAGAATGGCGGTGAAATGCTCGAGCGCCATTGTGGCGGCGAGACTGACGATCGGATGCCGCTCTTTGACGATGTCGAGCCGGTAATCGACCCGATCCTCCAGCGGCTTCAGGTCGTAGCCCGCGTCGTGCGCGCGCTTGTTGAAGGCGACATGCTCGCGGCTGTGCATCACTTCCTGGGTGGTGAACGCCTTGATCTCCCCGGCGAGCTTCGGCGGCGCGCCGTCGCGAAAAGCGCGGACGCTTTCGACGAAGAATTTCTCCCCCTTGGGAAAGGTGGCGGAAAGCGCATTGTAGAGCGCCGTCCCGATGGGATCGCCGCCTAGCCACCACCGCCGGGTTTCGCCGTCACGCCCGAAGCGGCGGTCGCGCGGAGTGATCGTCAAGTCAGAGGGTGTCGTTTCGCGCACCATCCATGTATCTCCTTTGGAATGAAAATGAAGACTACTGACACTTATGTCAATATCGCGTGAGCGTTTGAGCTCTTCTGAAAGCCGGGCTGCCGCACTGGAGGCGGCACGTGAGCTTTTGATTGAGGAGGGGCCGCAGGCTGTCACCTTGAAGGCGGTCGCGGCGAAGGTGGGAAAGACGCACGCGAACCTTCTTCATCATTTCGGTTCCGCTGCGGGACTTCAGGCGGCGCTTGCGCAGGAGATCGGTGCAAGGGTGGTTGCAGGTATCGCCGATGCGGTCGAACGGGCCCGCGCCGGCGCCGCCAGCCCCCGCGAGATCGTCGATCGCGTTTACGATGCGTTCGGGCAGGAAGGCGGCGGAGCGCTTGCCGCCTGGATGATCCTTTCCGGAAACAGGAACGCGCTCGACCCGATCCTCACCGCCGTGAGGTCGATGGTCGATCAGTTCGTGCCCGGTCACGAGCAGCATCAGGTTCCGGAGACGACGCTCTGGTTGGTTCTCTCCGCACTGGGCGATTCGCTGCTTGGCGGCGCCATCGCCCAGACACTCGACCTTCCTCGCGATGCCTCACGAACTTTGGCAGCGGAGGCGATTCAGGCGCGCCTTGAGGCGCACCATTCTGCCAATGGCCTTCCTCCAGATTAGCCGGCTTGACTATCGGTAAGTATGTACTTACGTAAGTGTTCTCTTACAAAGGAGAGAGCCGTTATGACACAGAAGATCAAGCTTTGGGGCGCAGCAGGCAGCCCCTTCACCCGCTCGGTGCAGATTGCCCTCGATGAAAAAGGTTTGTCGCACGAACTCATCGAGCTGCCGCTGCCCGACTATAAGGGGCCTGAATATCTCTCCGAGCGGCATCCTTTCGGCCGCATCCCGGCGATAGAAATCGACGGCTTCCGGCTTTATGAAACGCAGGCGATTATACGTTTCCTGGATGAACTCCGTCCTGAGCCCTCGCTGCAGCCCGGTACGCCATTCCAGCGAGCGCGCATGAACCAGATGCTCGGCATTCTCGATTGCTATGGCTGGCCGAGCATCGGTGCAATCCTCCTGAACCGCATCCTTCGGCCCATGTTTCTGAACGAGGCGCCGATCGAAGCCGAGATTGAAGCTGCGCTCCCGCAGGCCCGCACTACCGTCCAGGCGTTCGCTGACCTGATGGATGAAGGCGGACCGTTCCTATGCGGCGAGCGCCCAGGTATCGCGGACATCATGATCTACCAGATCATGGCTTATTTCATCCAAACCGCCGAAGGTGCGCCGATGATCGCTGAGCACCCGCGCTTTGCAGCGTGGATAGAGCAGATGGCTGAGCGCGAGGGCGCTCGGATGCCGCTCGCCGCCTGATGGCTCAGCCCCTCCCCTCCGCAGATGCGCTCTTCGAAGCATTGGGCGACGGCACCCGCCGACGCATCTTCGAGCGCGTCGCGCGGGGGGCGGCCTCCGTCAACGAGTTGGCGGAGGGGCTGCCTGTCAGCCGGCCTGCCGTCTCGCAGCATTTGAAGGCGCTTTCGGAGGCCGGTCTGGTGGAAAGCGAAGCCAAAGGTACCAAGCGCATTTACCGCCTTCAGGCCCGGAGCGTGGAGGCAATGCGGCGCTGGCTGGACAGCATCTGGGACGATGCGCTCCAGGCCTTCGCCGCGGAAATCGATAAAGAAGGGGAAGAAGATGAACATGACCAGCACTGATGCCGCTGCAACGGCGAGCGTCCGCAAGTCCGTGACCGTCAATGCGGGGCCGGAGCGTGCCTTCAAGGTATTCACCGAGCGTATGGGCGCTTGGTGGCCGAAAACCCATTCCACGGGCAGCGCACCCCTTGCAGACGCGATTATCGAGCCGCGCTTGGGCGGCCGGTGGTATGAACGTGGCGAAGATGGTTCGGAATGCGAATGGGGCAAGGTGCTTGCATGGGATCCGCCGCGCGGCCTGATCCTTGCCTGGCAGACTAATGGCGAGTGGAAATTCGACGAGAATCTCATCACCGAGGTCGAGATCGTCTTCACCGAAGTCGAACCAGGCCGCACGCGGGTCGATCTCGAGCACCGCAACCTCGACCGCTTCGGCCCGGCTAGCGATCAGATGCGCGAAGCATTCGAATCTCCCGACGGTTGGTCCGGCATTCTCGCGAAGTATGTCGAAGAGGCCGAAGCGGCGGCCTGAGGATCAGCCTCGCCCTTTCCTGCGGGCAGCGTCCCGCAGGAAAGGGACGCTGCCAATGTCGAGACGAAGCCACCCATCTGTCTTCATCTCATCCGCACCGGCAGGCAGCCTCGCCTCCGGCCGCTTCAGAACGAACATCAGCTTGGATTCTCCCGTCGGCAGCTTGCTGAGGGCGATCTGATATTCATGCGCATCAGGGGTGACGACCTGCATCTTCCGGTTCGAGTCGTAGTAATTGTTGATAGGGTTGACCGTCCAATCCGCATTCTTGCCCCAGATGCCATATTCATAAGCTGTTTGCCCCTTAAGATCGGCATCTTCCGACAATGCTGACGATACGTGCAGCATGAAAAGACGTTCGCTCGCGCGGCCTATGTAAAGGTCCGCGCCAGACATCGGTTCCTGCGGCCGCGTGAGCTTAAGGTAGAGGAACTCGCTGTCTCTGACTGCCTCAAGGCGCCCCTCACTGCCTGGATAAAGCGTACGGGCGCCGTCCCACTCTCCATCATGCACATAGCCATTAATGAGGATTCCGGCTGCGGCAGGCGTGGCCGCGGCAACAGTGGATGCGGCAGCCAAGCATCTCCCAACGCACCAGATCTTTCGAATGTTCATGCCTCCGCTCCCCTAGTCAGCGATTCATCAGTGACACCGTTTCACTGCCTCGCCAGCTTCTGTTCGACAACGGCACGGCTCCTTCGACCATCGCTTCGACGATGCGTTCAGCGCCGCGTCATTCGTAAGGGCCTAAAGTACGAAGAAACGGGGAGAATTCAGTGCGTAAAGTCATCAGAGCCGCAGCTTTCGCTTTTCTCGTGTCCACCAGCTCAGCCGGGTTTGGCTGCGTCGTTCCTTTTTTTCCTCTCTCTACACCTCAGGCTCTTGTTGATCGGCAAGCGCGCGACGTTCTCGCGCAGAGTTCTGTTGTTGCGGAAGGCGTCGTGGTGAAGGAGGCGGCACCGCTTTATTCAGGAAAAGCCAAGGAAGAAGGCGGCATCAGGGTCACGAAGGTGCTGAAGGGAGACGTGCGGGTCGGCGACATTATCCCCATTTCCACAAGCATGTGCGCGGATGGCTTGCCGAAAGGTGCCCGCGGCGTTGTCACAGTGGCGCGAGAGGCGCGAACCGCGGCGGCGAGCTTCCAGTGGCCGGTGGTGGTCCAGTCTATGGAACGACAGATCCGAGAGAATCCCTCGATCGCATATCCGGAACCGTGGCGGGAGATCGCTACGGAGGAAGACGAGGCCCGGATGGACAATCTAATGACAAGCTGGGTCGCTGTTCTCCGTCCGCGGCGGTTGCGATCTGAGGCGCGTAGTATTCGGCATCAAATCGAAGCTCTTGGGTCGATCGCTTCTCCTGGCGGCGCGATAACTCCGCCTAAGCCGGCGCCTGCGCGCTATCGCTGCAGACGCCTCGTACTGAGCACGAACATGGTCAGCGCCTCTCCTTTTTACGACTGCGATCTCAGTCTCTCCGCGGACCGCAGGTGGACCTTGACGCAGCTGAATGGCCCAGGCCGGCTGAAGGGGCATCTCCATGCCCGCTATGATCGTCAGCTTGTCTTTCTCGGCACAGTTAGCCGCGGCGGTTCTCAATCCGGATCCACAAGCTATGGAGATGATCCTGCGCGAGATGTCGCGGGCCTTTTCGAACATGTTGGCTCCGGCCACTACCGTATCGTGATGCCGGCGCGGGATGGATTGCAGAGAATTGAGATACTGGAGCTTAGCCGCCTTCTTCCTCGGGGACGGGCCGATTAGCCGACGGGTTCTTTTTTCCGCCCGGCAGCGTTAAGCGGGCGCCATGCATTTCCTCGATCAGGCGAAAATCTATCTCCGCTCCGGCGCGGGTGGCCCGGGAGCGGTCAGCTTCCGGCGCGAGAAGTTCGTCGAATATGGCGGGCCCGACGGCGGCAATGGCGGGAAGGGCGGCGACATTGTCTTCGAGGCTGTGGAAGGCCTCAATACCCTCATCGACTTCCGCTACACGCAGCATTTCAAGGCGCCGCGCGGGAAAGGCGGCGCTGGGCGCAACCAGACGGGCGCTGGCGGCGGCGACCTGCTCATCAAGGTACCGGTCGGGACGCAGATTCTGTCTGAGGATAAGGAGCATGTGCTCGCCGACTTCACCCAAGTGGGGCAGCAGCAGGTTTTTCTAAGGGGCGGCGACGGCGGGCGCGGCAATGCCAGCTACAAAACCTCGACCAACCGCGCTCCGCGCCAGCACGGCACCGGCTGGCCTGGCGAGGAGATGTGGGTCTGGCTTCGCCTGAAGCTGCTGGCCGATGTCGGCCTCGTTGGTTTGCCCAATGCTGGCAAGTCGACCTTCATCAACCAGGTCACCAACGCCAAGGCGAGGGTCGGCGCCTATCCGTTTACCACGCTTCACCCGCAGCTCGGCGTCGTGCAGCACAAGGGCTGCGAGTTCGTCATGGCCGATATTCCAGGCCTCATCGAAGGCGCAGCGGAAGGGGCCGGCATCGGCGACCGCTTCCTGGGCCATATCGAGCGCACGCGCGTGCTACTCCACCTGGTGGACGCGAATAACGAGGATGTCGGCGAAGCTTACCGGATCGTCCGGGATGAGCTCGACGCCTATGGCGCCGGCCTCGAGGACAAGCAGGAGGTGGTGGCGCTCAACAAGGCCGATACGCTGGACGACGAATTGCTGGATGCGCTTGCGGCGGAGCTCGAGGAGGCCTGCGGTCAGAAGCCCTTCCGCCTCTCCGGCGCCACGGGCGAGGGCTCAGAGGCGGTGCTCGATACGCTGCTTGACCGGCTGGGTGTCGAGGCAGCCGAAAGCCAGGAGGCTCGGGAGGATTGGTCGCCCTTATGAGCAAGCCCGTGCTCGCGGTCACCGGCGGCTCGGGTTTCGTGGGCCAGCATCTGCTGCGGATGGCGACTGCTGAAGGCTACGAAGTTCGGGCACTGACCCGCGGCAGGAAGGCGCCGGGGGAGAGTGTCATCTGGGTCGAAGGCGCACTCGACCGGCCGGAAAGCCTTGCCGAGCTTTGCACGGGCGCGGATGCCGTCATTCACATTGCCGGCCTCATCACCGGCGACAGGGCTGCCTTCGAAGCGGTGAACGTCGCCGGCACCGCCAATATGATTGACGCGGCTAAGAAGGCCCACGTCCGCCGCTTCGTCCATATCTCCTCGCTCGCCGCCAGAGAGCCTGCGTTGTCCAACTACGGCGCGTCGAAGCTCCGGTCTGAGAAGCTCGTTGCCGCATCTGGTCTCGACTGGACGATCATTCGCCCGCCGGCCGTCTACGGCCCCGGCGACCGCGAAACGCTGGAGCTGTTCAAGATGGCGAAGCGCGGTCTTGTCGCGCTTCCACCCAAGGGCCGCTTCTCCGCGCTTCATGTCGAGGATCTCTGCCGCCTCATCCTCGCCGTGATTGGCGATGAGGACAGCTATTCCGAGGCTTACGAGCCCGACGACGGGCGGGAAGGCGGCTGGGACCACCGCCACTTCGCCCGAACGCTGAGCCGCCTGCTCGGCAAGCGCGCCGCAACCGTCACGATGCCGAAGCCGCTGATGCGCGTGGCCTCTCGCGTCGAAGGGCTGTTCCGCCGCAGGAATGCCAAGCTGACGGCCGACCGGGTCAACTATTTCTGTCATCCGGACTGGGTGGTGACCGCCGAGCGCCGCCCGCCGCCCGCGCTTTGGCAGCCGCAGGTCCGCACACCCACCGGCCTCAAGCAGACCGCCGAATGGTACAAGGCCGAAGGCTGGCTCCGCTGAGCCCGAAGCTGCCACCCTCTTGCCCTAATCGCTTGGCAGAGCCGCAGCACTGACATTAAGGGATGAGCATGACCGACAGGGAAGAGACATTCGGCAAGGTGAAATCGCTCATCGAGCCCTTCAACAAGAAGGGCGTCGAGCTCACCGAAGCAACTACCTTCGCGGGCGATCTCGAATGGGACAGCCTGATCGTCATGGATTTCGTTGCCTCGGTCGAGGACGAGTTCGACATCCTCATCACGATGAACCAGCAGGCTGAAATCGAGAATGTCGGCCAGCTTGTCGACGCCGTCGAGGCGCTCCGGAACGACGGCTGAGCCGATGACCGACCCCGACATGGTGGCGAACGCGCGCGAAGGCTATGCCAGCGGCGGCGCGCGAGACCTTTTCTCCAAGTTTGATGCCCTGATCGACGAGCGGCAGGCGCTGCTCGATACCGGCGTCCGCGACCCGTTCGGGCTGGTGATGGAGAAGGTCCATTCCCCCGTGCTCGCCACGATCAAGGGGAAGGAGACGATTCTCCTCGGCACCTACAATTATATGGGCATGACCTTCGATCCCGATGTGGTCGCGGCGGGCAAGAAGGCGCTCGACGAATTCGGGTCGGGCACGACCGGCAGCCGCGTCCTCAACGGCACCTATCAGGGCCACAAGGAGTGTGAAGAGGCGCTGAAGGCGTTCTACGGAACGAAGCACGCCATGGTCTTCTCGACCGGCTACCAGGCCAATCTAGGCCTCATGTCCACGATCGCCGGCAAGGAGGATTACATCATCCTCGACGCCGACAGCCACGCGTCCATCTATGACGGCTGCGCGCTCGGCAACGCCCAGATCGTCCGCTTTCGCCACAACAGTGTCGAAGACCTCGACAAGCGCCTAGGCCGCCTGCCGGCAGAAGGCGGCCGGCTCGTCGTGCTCGAAGGCGTCTA
>NZ_DASWTN010000012.1:0-7060 GCF_036402135.1 Allosphingosinicella sp.
CGCTTAATGTGAAGTGAAGGGCTATTGGTGCCCGCTCAGCGGAGTTCCGGCCAAGCCCTCCAATCGGCAAGCGTGCTGCCGGAAGGGTAAACCCAATCCACTTCGCCTTGGCCGCCGAAGCTGCGAAGCTCGAGGCGGTAGGTCCAGGGTCGCGGTCCGAGCATCCTCACTGGAACCCGCATTTCATAGCCTCCATAGGGATGGAATTGTTCGGTCAAGGGACGAGCCTGGCCGCCCTCCCGGTACGGCGCGGTCGATCCGTACCAGCCCGTGTCCGGCTCCCAGACGAAGTTCGGCATCTTGCCGTCCGCTCCGGTCAGCACGCGTTCGCCGAAGCGTGTGGAGGTATGAAGGTTGAGGATGCGCCCGGTCCGGTCCGCGATATAGAGGTCGGCATATCGGTAAGCACCCGGAGGCAATTGGATGCCGACGAAGAGAGTCTCTCCGTGCATCTTCATGAGCAGCTTCGCGCCGCCTTGCGTCTCCCTAGCCTCCACCCCTGCCCATTCGCCGGCAGTGACATTTCCGTCCAGCACCATCTCCGTCACAACTGGCGGGGCGGGAGGAAGGGTGGTGCAGCCTGTCAGGCCCAAGAGGAGCGCGGGCAGGATCCTGTTGAGACGCATACTATCTCCCGTTGCGGTCACGGTTTTAAATGCCTACCTCCGCTTGAATAATATTCAAGGGAGGCACTGATGAACACTCGCCTGATGACTGCTCTTGTGGCCCCTGTCGCGATCGTTTCGCTTTCCGGCTGCGGCGTGAACACCATTCCGACCGCCGAGGAACAGGCGAAGGCGCAATGGGCGAATGTCGAGGCTGCCTTCCAGCGCCGCGCCAACCTGATCCCGAACCTCGTTGCGACCGTCCGCGGTGCCGCCGCGTCCGAGGAGCGTATCCTGACCGGCGTCACCCAGGCCCGCGCCGATGCGACACGCATCACCGTCACGCCTGAGCAACTCAACGACCCGGCCGCGATGCAGCGTTTCTCGGAGGCCCAGAGCCGCCTCAGCGCCGCGATCATCCCCCTCCAGCGGCTTCAGGAGGCCTATCCGCAGCTGCAGAGCCAGCAGAATTTCGCGACCCTGATGACACAGCTCGAAGGGACCGAGAACCGTATCAACATAGAGATTCGCGATTATAACGAGGCGGTGCGTCGGTATAACACCACGATCCGGACGTTCCCGAACGTCATCGGCGCGAAGATCTTCTACGGCTCTGAACCTTTAGTGCCCTATCAGGCGGTCACTCCGAACGCCGAGGTGGCGCCCACGGTCGACTTTGGGAACGGTCAGTAAGCCCGGCGCGTAAGGGGCGGGCCATGATCCTCAGCCGCCTTTTCCTGCTGTTGGCACTGCTCGTCGCGGCGCCTGTTGGTGCGCAGACCTTTCCCAAGTTCACGGGCTTTGTGGTTGACGATGCGAACGTCTTGCCGCCTCAAACAGAAGCGGAGCTGACGGCCAAGCTGGATGCTCTTCAGCGGGATACGAAGCGGCAGCTTGTCGTAGCGACTATCGCAGACCTGCAAGGTTATCCGCTCGAGGATTATGGATATCGGCTTGGCCGCGCCTGGGGAGTTGGGCTGAAGGACGTGGACAACGGCGCGATCCTGTTCATCGCACCCAATAATCCGCCTGGCCAGCGAGGGCCCAGGCTGGAGGTGGGCTACGGTTTGGAGCCGGTTCTCACAGACGCTTTCGCAGGCATGATCATCAATCGTGAAATGATGCCGAGGCTAAGAGCCGGAGATATACCCGGCGCCATGACGGCCGGGACAGACGCGCTCATAGCGCAATTGCGTGCTTCTCCCGAAGAGGCGCAGGCACAGCTGGATGCAGCGATAGCGGAGTTTAACCGCTCCAAGGGCAGATCGGAGAGCGAAGGTGGCGGTTTTCCCGTCGCGATGATTTTCTGGCTGATGGTGCTGTTCTTCGTAATTCTGCCAATGATGCGCGGTGGCCGCAGAGGACGCAGGTACAGGCGGCGTGGCGGTTTTCCGATCGTGATATGGGGTCCCGGCTTCGGCAGTGGAGGCGGCGGAGGCTGGGGCGGAGGTGGCTTCGGCGGCGGCGGCTGGGGGGGCGGAGGTTTCACCGGCGGCGGCGGCGGCGGCTTCGGCGGCGGCGGCGCATCGGGGGGGTGGTGATGCTGAAGCTTTCAGACGCCGATCACAAGCTCGTGACCGATGCCGTCACGCGCGCCGAGCAGTCGAGCGATGGTGAGATCGTGACTATCGTCGCCGACAAGTCCGACAGCTATAATGATGTCGGCCTGCATTATGCAGTGCTGGCCATGCTGCTGGTGCCGGCGGTGCTCGCCATACTGCCGCAATCAGTTATAAATGATGGAATGGGCCTCTTCCTCGGCTGGGATGAAACCCTCACCCGCGGTGTGCTGATGGCATTCCTGTTCGTGAAGCTGGCGGCCGTGTTCCTGATCGTCCGCTATGCGCTTGCCTATATGCCGCTCCGCATGGCGCTGACCCCCGGCTCCACCAAGTCGCGGCGGGTGAGGCGGCGAGCGGTAGAGATGTTCCGCGCCAGCGCCGAGCGCCGCACGCAGGGCCGCGTCGGCGTCCTCCTCTACCTTTCGCTGATGGAGCATCGCGCGGAGATCGTCGCGGACGAGGCGATCCACTCGAAGGTGGAGCCGGACGTCTGGGGCGATGCCATGGCAGTGCTGATCGAGAATGTGAAAGGCGGCCGTCCAGGCCAAGGCATGGCGAAGGCGGTGGAACAGATCGGCCTCGTCCTTGCCCAGCACCTCCCGAAAACCAGCGCCGACACCAACGAGCTTCCGGACAGGCTGATAGAATTGTGACCGACCCGCCCGCGACCGTTTGGGAAGGCAAATATATCAAGGTGGTGAAGCAGGGGACTTGGGAATGGGTCTCCCGCACCCGCGGCGTCACCGCGGCCGTGATCCTCGCAGTGGACGACGGGCACGTGCTGCTCGTCGAGCAAAGGCGGGAGGCGCTCAGCGGCCAGTCGCTGGAGCTTCCCGCCGGACTGGTTGGAGATGAGCAGGAAGGTGAGGACATAGCAGAGGCCGCTATCCGCGAGCTTGAGGAAGAGACCGGCTACCGCGCCGAGCGGGTGGTGGACCTCGGTCGCTTTCACGCTTCGCCGGGGATGTCGTCGGAAGGCTTCACTCTGCTCCGCGCCGAGGGGCTGACGAAGGTCGGCGAGGGCGGCGGCATCGAGAATGAGGACATCAAGGTCCACCGCATCCGGCTGCAAGACGTAGCGGCGTTTGTGGAGGAGAAGCGCCGCGAGGGCGTCAAGATGGACGTGAAGATGCTTCTATTGCTTGGGAGCGTCTTTCTTGAGCCACTCCGCGCGGGCGGCGACTGACTCCACCGTAAATTCCTCCTCGTCCGCTTCCATGCTGTGGTTCCAGCTTCGCGCGCTGAGCTCGGCAGCGAGGCAGCGATGCTCCGAGATGCGGTGCCCCGCACCTTCGGCCTTCACCATGTGGATGCGAACATCGCCGGCGACCAGTTCGTAAGGCCCCTCGACCGCATCGTAGCGCTCTGCGCGCGCCGTCGCGGCGAGACCATCGATATGCGCGCGGCACGCGGCGGCATCCGCAAAGCGTTCGGCGCTGACCACGAAAGGCACCTCTTCGGCAGCAGCGGGCGCGGCGATGAAGGCGAGGAGAAGAGGCAGTGCGCGGATCATTCCTCCCGATCCGCCTGAAGCCGTGAACCGCGGCTGAAGCCTATTTGAAATTGTCGGCGTAGCTTTGCAGCCTGAGCTTCCGTTCCGACGGCGGCACCAGATGATAATCGATGCCGTAGCGCTCGGCATAGCCTTTCGCCTGCTCCAGCGTGTCGAAGGTGAGCGTGACCTGCGTCTGCGTGTCGGTGCCGCCCGACCAGCCCATCAGAGGGTCCGGCCGCCGCCGCGCGCTGGATTCGAACTCGAGCACCCATTCGCCCGCGCGGGCCGTGCCCGACTGCATCGCATTCTTGGACCGCTGGAAAAGACGCGCCGCCATTGCCGACCTTTTTCGATTCACCTGGACGCCGCTCCTATAGCGCGCAACCCCGCTTTGTCTAAGCCTCGGTTAAGCCGCGCTTCATCCGGCGCGGCGCTATTCGTTCCGCATCAGAAACGAGCTTGTGGGGACGAGTCCATGTTGAGCATTGCGAAGAAAGTGACCTGCGGCGCGCTTGCAGGGATCATGTTGCTGGCGACGGCGGCGCCGGCCGAAGCGCGCCACCGGCGGCATTGGGACCGCGACGACGATCTGGATGCCGGCGACATCATCGGTGCGGCAGTGGTTCTGGGCGGGATCGCCGCCATCGCGTCAGCGGTGAAGAACAGCGACGGCTATGGCGGCAGCTACGGCGCCGAGCGGCGGGCGGTCGACGCCTGTGTGCGTGAGGCGGAGCGGGGCTTCTCCCGCTACGACAGCATCCGCGTAACCGATGTCACCGACGTCGAGCGGCGCGGCGGATATTATTTCGTGCGCGGGACGCTGGAAACGCGGGGCGATTATGACGCCCGCGACGACTTCCAGGCGCGAACGGACGGCTTCACCTGCACCGCGCGCGGCAGCCGCATCTACGATTTCCGCCGGAGCGGCGACTATAATTGGTGATCAGGAGCGGGCGGCGGCCTTCTTGGTCCTGAGCGTGGGGTCGGCCTTGGCAGGATCGTCCGGCCAAGGGTGCTTCGGATAGCGGCCGCGCATTTCCTTGGCGACGCTCGTCCAGCTTCCGGCCCAGAAGCCAGGCAGGTCCCGCGTCGTCTGGATCGGCCGCCCCGCGGGTGAGGTGAGGCTGAGGATCAGCGGCACCTTGCCGCCCGCAAGCGCCGGGTGCTCCGAAAGCCCGAACAGCGCCTGCACGCGCACCGTCACCGTGGGACCGCCGTCGGCATCATAGTCGATCGAGTGGCTGCTCCCGGCGGGAGTGACGAAGTTCTCGGGTGCGAGCCGGTCCACCGCCTTCTTCCCCTCCCAGCCGAGCAGCGCGTCTAGAACTCCGCTGAGGGCCGATCGATCGATGTCTGCGAGCTTCCTTCTGCCCGCCACCAGCATCGGCAGCCATTCGTCCAGCGAGGCGCGCAAAGCCTCGTCCGAAAGATCGGGAAGTGAGGGATCATATGTGCGGGCGAAGGCGGCGCGCTTCCTCAGCGAATCCGCCGCTTCGCTCCACGGGAGGAGCGACAGGCCATGGGCGCGGACGCCTTCGACCAGCGCCGTCGCGACTTCCTCAGGTGAGGCCTGCGCATCGCGTCCTTCGGAGAGTACGATGGCACCGAGCCTCCGCCCGCGCTGCGCCTTCACCGCGCCGGTGGCCGGATCGAAGCTGAGCTGCGTTCCGCTCGAAATTCGGTCGCCGAAGAGCTGCTCGACCGTTGCCTCATCGATGGCCGCGGCGGAAAGGATGCGGGCTCCTGATGCGCTGCCGCCGACTTCCGCCACCGCAAGCCATCCCTCCCGCGCCAGCGGCGACAGCGGGTCGAGCCTGAAGCCGCGCCCGCCGGCGGAGATCCAGTTCTCGCCGCTCCCGCTCCGGCGCCTAGACAGCCGGTCCGGAAAGGCGAGGGCGACGCAGCCGCCGATATTCTCCTCATTCGATTTGGCCGAGGAAGATGAGACGAGCCCGCGCCACCTTCGCGCCAGCCCCCTTGCAGATTCGGCCCTCTGTCCGCGCTCGCCACGCCAGCGGCGGAGCCGGAGCTCCAGATCGGCATCACTGCCGCCAAGCCCGCGCTCCGACAGCAGCACGGCCACTTCCGCCGCCGTTTGCCCCCAGCCGCGCGCCTCCGCTTCCACCAGCATGTGCGCAAGTCGCGGCGGCAGCGGGAGCGCGGCGATAGCTTTGCCATGCGCGGTGGGGTGGCCGTCCTGATCGATCGCGCCAAGCGAGAGGAGCCGTTTACGCGCCTCGTCGACGGCTGAGGCGGGCGGCGGATCGATCCACTTGAGCTGGCGTGGATCAGCGACGCCCCAGATCGCGCAGTCGAGCAGCAGCGCGCTGAGGTCGGCTTCTAGTATCTCCGGCGGATCGAAGCGGGGCAGGCTGGCGGTCGCCGCTTCCTCCCACAACCGATATACGATCCCCGGTCCTTGCCGTCCGGCGCGGCCGGCCCGCTGCGTCACCGCCGCCTGGCTTGCCCGCTCGGTGACCAGGCGGGTCATGCCCGCGGCGCGGTCATAGCGGGGGCGGCGGGCGAGGCCGCTGTCCACGACGATGCGAACGCCGTCGAGCGTCAGGCTGGTTTCGGCGATGGAGGTGGCAAGCACGACCTTCCGGCGGCCGGCGGGCGCCGCCGCAATCGCCGCGCGCTGGTCGCGTGGGTCGAGCAAGCCGTGCAGCCGGTGAATGTCGGTGTGGGACGGAATGCCCTCCAGCCGCTCCGCCGCCCGCTCGATCTCGGCGACGCCGGGAAGGAAGGCGAGCAGGCTTCCCTCCTCTTCGGCAAGCGCCCGGCGAATGGCGGCCGCCATCTCATCCTCGATCCGCTTATCTGACGCGCGGCCGACATGCCTTAGATCGATGGGATAGCTCCGCCCCTCGCTCTCGATCACCGGCGCTTCGCCCATCAGCCTTGCGAAGCGGGCACCGTCGAGCGTCGCCGACATGGCGAGCAGCTTCAGGTCCGGCCGCAGCGCTGCCTGCGCATCGAGCGCGAGCGCAAGGCCGAAATCGCTGTCGAGGCTCCGTTCATGCACCTCGTCGAAGAGAACCGCCGACACGCCCTGAAGCTCGGGATCGGACTGAACGCGGCTGAGGAAGATGCCTTCGGTGAGGACAAGAATGCGCGTCCTTCCCGAGCGCTTCGTATCGAGGCGGGTAGCATAGCCGATCGTCTCGCCTACCTTCTCAGCCGCAAGCTCCGCCATCCGCTCGGCTGCCGCGCGGGCGGCAAGACGGCGGGGGGAGAGCAGCAGGATTTCGCCCGTGCACCAGTCTTCCTTGAGCAGAGCCGGGGCAACGGCGGTCGTTTTGCCGGCACCCGGCGGAGCGACCAGTACTGCGTTCGGCGCCTCTCGCAGCGCCGCAAGAAGATCGGGCAGGACCTGATGGATGGGGAGGGCGGTCACA
>NZ_DASWTN010000013.1:0-18976 GCF_036402135.1 Allosphingosinicella sp.
AATATAAAGCGATCGCCTTCTCCGAGACTGGCGATATGGCGCTTGCCGAACGTGCGTTTCAATCTGTGTCTCTGTTCTCCGCATCGCAGTCGATGATCTGGCGGATTCGGCACCATCTCCGCTACGGAGCTCTCGACAAGGCTTCAGCACTCATCGAAGAGGGGCTGAAAGGCGAGCAATCTGCTGCAATTTGGCCGTACGCCTCAATCGCTTGGCGGCTTACAGCGGATGCGCGCGCTGATTGGCTCGATGCCCATGGAGCCTTGGTATCGGTTTTGGATATAAGGGAAGATCTTCCGCCTCTTGATCAGCTAAGAAACCACCTAAGAGGCTTGCATCGTGCGAAAGGGGAGTATCTGGATCAATCGGTGCGAGGCGGCACACAGACAGACGGGCCGCTGCTTAGCCGGATCGAACCTGAGATACGCACTACACGAGAAGCAATCTTGAAAGCAGTTCGCAAATACGTTTCCGAGTTATCGCCAATCGATCCCGCCCACCCGCTATTAGGTCACAGACGCGACAGACGCCCACGCTTTGCCGGCAGCTGGTCAGTGCGCCTGAGAGGTGAAGGCCACCATGCCAACCACGTGCACCCGCAGGGCTGGATCAGTTCAGCGCTCTACATCTCTCTGCCCGAGCGTACGGGCGGCAGCGGTGATGAAACGGCAGGTTGGCTGACGCTGGGCAAGCCTCAGGAGTCGCTCGGCATCGACCTCCCTGCAACTCGTCTCATAGAGCCTCGCGAAGGCCAGCTAGTACTCTTTCCTTCCTGGATGTGGCACGGCACCCTGCCGTTTCCTGAGGGGGAGCGGCTCACGATCGCATTTGATGTCGCTCCGCCCCGTTAACCCCTTTTCAGTAACTCTTTGTCGAAAGGCACTTGGCGCGAACAAATTGACGGTGCAAATTAGCCTCGGCATCTGAAGGGTCTGATCAATGAAAACTTTAAGGCTGTCTACCTTGGGAGCGCTCGTGGGCCTTGCCCTTGCTAATCCCAGTGTAGCTCAAGAAGCATCTACCTCGAAGAAGGCTCAAAAAGATCCGAACGAGATCGTCTGCGAAAAGCAGAAGGTGCTCGGAAGCCGACTCGTTGCGAAGAAGGTCTGTCTAACCCGCGCCCAGTGGGCTGAGCAGCAAAGATCCGACCGCCAGATGGTGGATAAGGCTCAGACTCAACGGTCATTGAACGGGCAATAGGGTCAACCCTCCCTCGCCTTCCTCGACGCGCAGCGTTCCGCCGTCGCTGATTTCGCCGCGCAGGATCGCATCCGCCAGGGGGTCCTGTAGATATCTCTGCACCGCCCGCTTCAGCGGCCTGGCGCCATAGACCGGATCGTAGCCGACGCGGCCCAGCCAGGCGCGGGCGCCGTCAGTGAGTTCGAGCTTGATCTTGCGGTCGGCAAGGAGCTGCTGGACTCGGGCGACCTGGATATCGACGATCGGGCCCATATGCTCCTGCGCGAGCCGGTGGAACAGGATGATCTCGTCGAGGCGATTGAGGAATTCCGGCCGGAAATGGCCGCGGACCACTTCCATCACCTGCGGCTCCACCTTCTCGACGCTCTCGTCATCGGTGAGGCTCGACAGATACTGGCTGCCGAGGTTCGAGGTCAGGATGATAATGGTGTTTGAGAAATCCACGACGTGACCCTGCCCGTCGGTCAGGCGGCCGTCGTCGAGCACCTGGAGAAGGATGTTGAAGACGTCGCCATGCGCCTTTTCCACCTCGTCGAACAGCACGACCTGATAGGGCCGCCGCCGCACCGCCTCGGTGAGGACGCCGCCTTCCTCATAGCCGACATATCCCGGAGGCGCGCCGATCAGGCGGGCGACGGAGTGCTTCTCCATGAATTCCGACATATCGATCCGCACCATCGCGCTCGCATCGTCGAACAGGAATTCCGCCAGTGACTTAGTGAGTTCGGTCTTGCCGACGCCGGTTGGACCGAGGAACAGGAAGGAGCCCATCGGACGGTTCGGGTCCTGAAGGCCCGCGCGGGCGCGGCGGATCGCGCGGGATACGGCCTCGACGGCCTGACGCTGCCCAATGACCCGCTTTCCAAGCTCCTGCTCCATCTGCAGCAGTTTCTCGCGCTCCCCTTCGAGCATCCGGTCGACGGGAATGCCGGTCCAGCGCGAGACCACGGACGCTATGTCCTCCGCGGTCACTTCCTCCCGCAGCATGGCGCCCGCGCTTGCGGCCTGCGCCTCTTCGAGCTGTTTTTCGAGCTGCGGGATGCGGCCGTAAGCGAGCTCGCCAGCCTTGGCGAGGTCGCCGGAACGCTGCGCCTGGTCGAGTTCGAGCCGGGCCTGGTCGAGCTGTTCCTTCAGCTTGCTGTCAGCCTGGATCTTCTCCTTCTCGGCCTGCCAGCGCTGCGTCAGCTCCGCCGACTGCTGCTCCAGATTGGCAAGCTCCTCCTCCAACGTGGCGAGCCGGTCCTTCGACGCCTTGTCGCTTTCGCGCTTCAGCGCCTCCCGCTCGATCTTCAGCTGGATGATACGGCGGTCCAGCGTCTCGATCTCCTCAGGCTTCGACTCCACCTCCATGCGGAGGCGCGATGCCGCCTCGTCCATTAAGTCGATCGCCTTGTCGGGCAGGAATCGGTCGCTGATGTAGCGGTTCGACAATGTCGCCGCCGATACAAGCGCGCCGTCGGTGATGCGGACGCCGTGGTGGAGTTCGTATTTTTCCTTCAGGCCGCGGAGAATCGAGATCGTATCCTCCACCGTCGGCTCGCCGACGAAGACGGGTTGGAACCGCCGCTGCAGCGCCGGGTCCTTCTCGACATATTTGCGGTACTCGTCGAGCGTCGTCGCGCCGATGCAGTGGAGTTCTCCGCGGGCGAGCGCGGGCTTCAGCAAATTGCCCGCGTCCATCGCACCTTCCGATTTGCCGGCCCCGATCAGCGTGTGCATTTCGTCGATGAAGAGGACGATGTCGCCCTCCGCCTGCTTCACCTCGTCGAGCACGGCTTTCAGCCGCTCCTCGAACTCGCCGCGATATTTGGCGCCGGCGATCAGGCTGCCCATGTCGAGCGCCATCAGCCGCCGGTCCTTCAGCGTATCGGGCACGTCGCCATTGGCAATGCGGAGCGCGAGCCCTTCGGCGATCGCGGTCTTGCCGACGCCGGGATCGCCGATCAGCACGGGGTTGTTCTTGGTGCGGCGGGCGAGGATCTGCACGGTGCGGCGGATCTCCTCGTCCCGGCCAATGACGGGATCGAGCTTGCCGTCGCGCGCCGCTTGCGTCAGATCGCGGGCGAACTTCTTCAGCGCGTCGTAGCGGTCTTCAGCCCCCGCGGTGTCGGCGGTGCGGCCGCCGCGAAGCTCGTTGATCGCAGCATTCAGCGCGTCCGCCCGAACGCCCGCATCGGCCAACGCCTTGCCGGCGTCCGTATTCTTCGCGAGCACGAGCGCCAGCAGCATGCGCTCTACGGTCACGTAGCTGTCACCTGCCTTCTGCGCGACCTGCTCCGCCTGATCGAGCACGCGAAGTGTTTCGCCGTCGAGCCCGGGTGCGGCCGACGCGCCGCTTCCAGACACGGCTGGAATTTTCGCAAGCGCCTCATCCGTCTCCCTGTGCGCCGCCTTCGCGTCGCCGCCTGCCCGCGCGATCAAGCCGGAGGCCATACCCTGCTCATCCTCCAGCAACGCCTTTAGAAGGTGCGCAGGCGCGATCCTCTGATGGTTCAGGCGCACGGCGACGGTCTGTGCCGCCTGGAGAAAACCCTTCGCTCTGTCGGTGAACTTTTCGAGATTCATATCTGCCCCTGCAAACTGATTGGCACAGATGTGGTGTTGCCCTTCTGCAACACAAGAGGGCGGCGGCAAAGTCTTTTCCGCACCCAGGAGACTCCCGTTGCATTGGCGCTAGCGGCGGCTAATCTCGCCAACCTCTTGAGGTAAGGGGTTTCTATGCGCGCGATCTTCACTTCTCTTCTTGTAGGTGCGGGGCTCGCAATGGCGGGCTGCGCCACGACCGCTACGGAAACCGCGACTGTGGATGCCGCGCCGACGACCGCAGCGGCGCCGCAGGCCGGCTCGGGGGAGCTCCGGCAGCTCGTCGAGCAGGTGAACATCCCCTATGAAAGCTTCACGCTCGACAACGGCCTTCGGGTGATTGTGCACGAGGATCGGAAGGCGCCCGTCGTGGCCGTCTCCGTCTGGTACAATGTCGGATCGAAGGACGAGCCGAGGGGCAAGACGGGCTTCGCGCACCTGTTCGAGCATATGATGTATTACGGCTCGGAAAATGCGCCGGGAGACCTCTTTCAGCGGCTCGAGGCGATCGGCGCGACCGACTGGAATGGAACCACGTGGTTCGATCGTACGAATTACTTCCAGACGGTGCCGACGGCTGCCCTGGAAACCGCTCTGTTCCTCGAGAGCGACCGCATGGGGCACCTCCTCGGGGCGGTCACCGGTGAGAAGCTCAAGAACCAAATCGGCGTCGTTCAGAACGAGAAGCGGGAAGGCGACAACCAGCCTTATGGCCTCGTCGAATATGCGCAGCTGGAGGGGCTTTTTCCGGAAGGCCATCCCTATCGTCATTCGACGATTGGATCGATGGCCGATCTCGATGCGGCGAGCCTTCAGGACGTGCATCAGTGGTTTAAGGACAAATATGGGCCCAACAACGCGGTGTTGGTGCTGGCCGGTGATATCGACACGGCGACGGCGCGGCAGCTCGTTCAAAAGTATTTCGGCGATATTCCTCGCGGCACGGTGAACAATCCGGCGCAGGCCGACGTGCCTAGCCTGCCGGCGCGGCGCGATCAGGTGATGAAGGACCGGGTCGCCACGACGCGGCTTTACCGCTGGTGGGTTGTGCCTGGCCTCGGCCATGAGGATTTGGTGCCGCTGCAGATCGCGGCGAGCGCGCTCGGCGGACTTTCCAGTTCGCGGCTCGACAACATCCTCGTCCGGGACGAGCAGACCGCAGTGAACGTCACCGCGCAGGTGCAGCCGTTCCAACGGATCAGCTTCTTCGAAGTCACGGCCGACGTGAAACCCGGCGCCGATGCGCAGCAGGTGAGCCAGCGGCTCGATCAGATCATCGCTGATTTCATTGCCAACGGCCCCACTGAAGACGAGGTGAAGCGGGTGGCGACGCAGACCATCGCCAGCCAGATACGCGGTCTGGAGCAGGTCGGCGGCTTCGGCGGCAAGGCAGTGGCGCTCGCCGAAGGCGCGCTCTACCTCAACGACCCGGGCTATTATCAAAAGGAGCTTCTCGAATTCGCCGAGGCGACTCCCACGGAGGTCGCCGGGGCGACGCGCGAATGGCTTTCCCGCCCGGTTTACGCGTTGAGCGTCGTTCCGGGCGAACGGGAAGGCTATGAGGAGGCTTCCGCAGGCAAGGCGAGCAGCGCCACGCAGGCACCCAGATATTTCCGTACACCGGAAGCGGGCGAGCAGCCCCTCGCGCCGATGCCGAGGAGTGTCGTGCAGACGGACCGTTCGCGCATTCCTGAAGTAGGCCCGGTTAACGACCTCCAGTTCCCCGACGTCGAGCGGACGACGCTCTCGAACGGGGTCCGGGTCGCATTCGCCCGCCGTGCAACCGTCCCGGTGGTTCGCGTGTCGCTGCAGTTCGATGCGGGCTATTCGGCCGATCCGACCGATCGGGAAGGGCTGCAGAGCCTGATGGCGAATTTGCTCGACGAAGGCACTGCCACGCGGAATTCGGTCCAGCTGGCTGAGGAGGAAGAGCGGCTCGGCGCCGATATCACCACCGGCACGAGCGTCGATCGCACGTCGGCAGGGGTGGTCGCGCTGAAAAGCAATCTCGTGCCTTCGCTCGACCTGCTCGCCGACATCGTGAAGAACCCGGCCTTTGATCCGAAGGAAGTGGAACGGCTCCGTGCGCAGCGGCTGGCGCAGATCTCCTCGGAGCTGACGCAGCCGGTGAACATCGCGCTTCGAACCCTGCCGCCGCTCCTCTACGGCGATCAGCATCCCTATGGCGCGCCGCTGACCGGTTCCGGCACGACGGCAGCGGTCACCGCCATCACCCGCGACGACATCGTCTCAGCGCATCAAAGGTGGCTCAGGCCGGAGGGGCTGGAAATCTTCGTCGTCGGCGACACGACACTGGGCGAGATCACGCCGCTCCTCGAGGAACGGTTCGGTCGCTGGCAGCCGGCCGCAGTGCCGCGGGGAACGAAGGACTTCAGCCGCGCCATCCCGCAGCTGCGGCAGCGAATCGTGCTGATCGACCGGCCGCAGTCGCCGCAGTCGATGATCATCGGCGGCTCGGTGCTGCCGCAGGAGGGCACGGACGACCTCCTCGCCTTCCTCACTGCCAACGATGTGCTCGGCGGGCAGGCTGGTGCGCGGCTCAACCGCGACCTTCGCGAGACGAAGGGCTGGTCCTACGGCTCCTTCTCGTTCGTGAGCAGGCCCGAGCGCCGCGTCCCGTTCATCGTCTATGCGCCGGTGCAGACCAACCGGACGGGAGAGTCGATCGCGGCGCTTCGTCAGCACCTTCGCGATTTCACGGGCAGCAAGGGTGTGACGGCGGAGGAGCTTACTCGCACCACCACCGGCGCGGTCCGGGAGCTACCCGGAAGCTACGAGACGTCGCAGGCGGTGCTGGGCGCGATGGTTCAGAACGCGCTCTACGATCGGCCGGACGATTATCAGCGGACGCTGGCGAGCCGCTACCGCGCGATGACTGCGGCAGATCTCGACCGCGCGGCGCGGGGGGCGATCAATCCGAACAATTTCGTCTGGGTCGTCGTCGGCGATGCCAAGGTGGTGCGGCCGCAGCTCGAGAAGCTGGGCTTGCCGATCGAGACGGCGGAACTCCGGTAAGCGGAACAAGACTGACGCGAGGGGCCGGAGCGAAAGCTCCGGCCTTTTGCTATTCGCCTGTGCCGCTTCCCAGGAAAGTGATATGCCCCATTTTGCGGCCCGGCCGCGCCTCGCCTTTGCCGTAAAGGTGAAGGTGAGCGGCGGGATCGGAAAGTATTTCGTGCCAGGCGTCGACATCGTCGCCGATGATGTTCTGCATCCGCACCTTGGGCGCCGCGAGCGCTGTTCCGCCAAGCGGCAGGCCGCAGATGGCGCGGATATGGTTTTCGAACTGCGAAGTGAGGGCGCCTTCGATCGTCCAGTGGCCGCTATTGTGCACGCGGGGCGCCATTTCGTTGAACACTGGGCCGTCGGCGGAGGCGAAGAATTCGAGTGTGAGAACGCCGACATAGTCCAGCGCCTCGGCGACTCGCACGGCAAGGGCGCGCGCCTCCTCGATGGCCGGGCGAAGGATCAGGGAGGCCGGAGCGACTGAGGCACGGAGGATCCCCTCCGCATGCACGTTGCGCGGCGCATCCCAGGTAACGACCTCGCCCTTTGCCGAACGACAGAGCAGGATCGAAAATTCATCCTCGAACCGGACGAAGCCTTCGAGAACGCATGGCGCGCCGCGGACCGCGTCCCAGGCGGCATCCGCATCCTCGGCTGACATGATCCGAGCCTGCCCCTTGCCGTCATAGCCGAAGCGCCGGGTCTTGAGGATTGCGGGCGCGCCGATATGGGCGAGCGCCGTGTCCAGTTCCTCGCGGCTGGAAGCGGGAGCGAAGGGAGCAGGGCGGCCGCCCAAGTCCGTCACGAACTCCTTCTCGCTGAGCCGGTCCTGTGCCACCTCGAGCGCCTTCACAGGCGGGTAGAGCGGCGCGGCCGCGGCTAGTGCGGCAAGCGGAGCGGCGGCGATATTCTCGAACTCGTAAGTGGCTACGTCTACCGAAGCGCCGAAGCGGGCGAGCGCCGCCTCATCGTCATAGGCGCCGCGGGTGAAGAGGGCAGAAACCTCGGCCGCGCAAGGATCCTCGTCCGGCGCATAGATGTGGCAGCGATAGCCGAGCTGCGCGGCCGCCATTGCCAGCATGCGCCCTAATTGGCCCCCGCCGACGATTCCGATGGTGGAGCCGGGGCGGACGGTCATTCAGGCCTTTCGGCGACGCCGTCCGTCTGCTTCTGCCGCCATGCCTCGACGCGCGCTGCAAGGGCGGTGTCCGTCGTGGCAAGTATGGAGGCGGCGAGCAGGCCCGCATTGGTCGCGCCCGCCTGTCCGATGGCAAGCGTGCCGACGGGAACGCCGGCGGGCATCTGAACGATGGAAAGAAGGCTGTCCATGCCGCTCAGCGCCTTCGATTCTACCGGGACTCCCAGCACCGGCAGCCGCGTCATCGAGGCCGCCATGCCCGGGAGATGGGCCGCGCCGCCCGCACCCGCGACGATCACGCGAAGTCCGCGCGCCGCTGCGCCCTTGGCATATTCGTAAAGCCGCTCAGGCGTGCGGTGTGCTGAGACGACCCGCGTTTCGTGCGGCACCTTCAGCTCGGCCAGTGTGTCGGCGGCATGGCGCATCGTCTCCCAATCGGAGCGGCTGCCCATGATGATCCCCACGAGGGGCGCTTCGTCTGCCATATTACGACCTTCTGCCCGGCGAAGCGCCACCTCTTAACCGGCGGCGGTGAGGGAGGCAATGCGGAGCGGCTGCCCCGCATTGCCGCCGCTCAGATGAGCCAGCCGCGGCGGCGAGCCGTGGTCGCAAACCAAGCGAGCAGGATGGCGCCCGCGGTCACCATGATCGGGACGGCAAGGCCGAAGACTTCCACCGCGCCGCTGAGGAAGACGATCCAGCCTTCCAGCATCAGCAAGGCGATTAACGAGACGATGAGCACCGGCTGCGCCCAGCTTTTTCGGAGAAGCAGGCCGAGGCTGCCGATCAGGCCGGCAAAGGTGCCGATCGCAAAAGCACCTGTAATCAACGGCGGGATCGAACTGGCGGCGGCCCGTTCCGCCTCCGTCATGCCAGTCATCGGATCGCCGAAGACACCGACCGAACTCAGATACATCGCAACGCCAAACAGGTTCCAGATTACGGCAAGCACCGCCACCGGCATGAACCAGCCGGGGCGCGACACGGACATCGTAGTAGCCATGATCATCCCTCCTCGTCGGAAAGAGAAGTCTGCTCCTTCCGGAGCCGTAACGCAATCAAACGTGGCGTAAACCTAGCGCCAGAGCTGCAACGACCGGATTCCCGCGGGAATTTGCGGCCTGTCTTCGGGTCGGGAGAGGACACGCTCCATAAGGAGCCATTTGCGGCGGACGCGGGATTTGCGCCAGATGTCGGTGACCCAGGCCTCTCCGGACCAGTCTTCGCCGTCCATGGTGGCTTGCAGGTCGAGCTGGCTCGCGAATATCGCCACAGGCCCGAGCGTCCGCGCATACACATCGCCGAACCGGTAAGATTTGCAGAGATAGCGCGTACTTGCCGCATCCAGCCAGCTTCTGGCGTCGAGGATGACGCACGGCTTTGAGCCCATCACCATCCGGAAATTGCGCGAGGTAAGCGCCTTCAGCGTGCGGATGTCGCGGCCGATCCACGCTCGCATCAAGCGATGCTCCATCGTCTCGATGATTGGCAGGACGTCAGCCATGGGCACTGGGCACTACAAGCCGCCGTTGGATATGCAAATGCAAAGCGACCGGATGGCTAGAGCAGGTTGGCCGACGGCGCTGCAAGCGGAGGCATCGCATCCTCCTCCAGCAGTTGCCCCGACAGGATCGCCGCCACTTCGTGGGCATAGTCTTGCAGCGTCGCGATCGTGTCCGCGGCCCTCAGCTTCCGGGGCTCCGGGTCGATCGCGCAGAGGGTGCCGAAGAAACTGCCGTCCGCGAGGAAGAGCGGGATCGAGGCATAGCTTTCGAAGCCGTAGAGCGTCGGCACGGGATGCGTGCGCCATTCGGGATCGGCGCCGACATGATCGATGAAGATCGCTTGGCCGCAATCCCGTATCTCGTCGCAGATGGTGGTCTTGATCTGGAGCTCGTCGCCCGGCTTCAAACCGAACTCGATACGGTCGTCCACCTGAACCGCGATCCAGCGTTCCTCGGTAACGCGCGCGACCGCAGCGAAGCCCATGCCGGTGACGCGGCAGACCTCGTTCAAAATGGCGACGATCCGCGGCTCCTCGCCCAGCCGCGCGGTGGCCGCGGCAAAATCATCCTTCATGTGAAGACATCCCCTTCAGGCGGACATCATGCGAGATGGGAAAGGGAAGGGCAAGCTACTGAATTACAGCCATCTTCAGGGTGACTGTTCCACAGGAGGAACGAAGCGCCGCGGCGGCACGTTGGCCGGCAAAGGAGAAAGACGTGCACGGCAGAAAGCTCGAAACCCTTACCCGCCTCGGCTTTGCCGCGCGCGGGATCATGTATGTCCTTATTGGCCTGCTCGCACTGGCAACGGGCCGGGCAGAGGATGGCGCCGGTGCGATGGAGTATCTCGGAAGCGGCCCCGGCAAGATCCTGCTCGGCCTGATGGCAATTGGCTTTGTCGCCTACGGGCTGTGGCGGCTAGCCGATGCTTGGCTAGACAGCGAAGGGCATGGCTCCGACGGTAAGGGCATGGCGCTCCGGGCGGGCGCGGCGGCAAGCGGCATCATTCACCTCGGTCTTGCTTATTATGCGGCCCGGCTGGCCAGCGGCAATGGCGGCCAGGGATCTGGCGAAGGCACCCAGCAGGGTGCTGCAACCGCGCTCAGCCTTCCCGGCGGCCAGACGCTGGTGGCGCTCGCCGCTGCCGCTTTGCTGCTGGTCGGCATCTACCAGCTGGTGAAAGCCGCTAAGGTAACGTTCCTCCGCCATATGGACGGAGAAGCGTCACGCCGTCCCTGGGTTCGGATGGCGGGTCGGCTCGGCTATGCCGCGCGCGGCATCGTCTTCCTCATCATGGCCTATTTCTTTTTCCGCGCGGCAACGGAGGAGAGTGCCGGCCAGGCGGGCGGTATGGGCGAAGCGCTCGCGTCGCTACCAGGCACCGTTCAGCTGGTCGTCGCGTTCGGACTTCTGCTCTTTGGCCTGTTCAGCTTTGTCGAGGCGAAGCATAGGAGGATCAGCGACAGCGTCGGCATTGCGGCCGGACGGGCGCGCGAGGTCTTCTAAGCCGGTCTGTGGGACTCCTACGCAGCGGCATGGAGATAGGTGGGGTCGAAACCGCCGATGCGTCGAAGCCCCTCCCAATCAACGATACGGATCGCCTTGTTCTTCTGTTCGATCACGCCTTCTTCACGGAGCGAGCGAAGCATGCGGTTGACGTGAACGGCGGTGAGCCCGGTCGCGTCGCCAATCTGTTCCTGCGACATGGGAAGGGTGAAATGTTCGGGCGACCCGAGGCCCGCCGCCTGCCGCCGCGCGGCAAATTCGCACAGCATGTGGGCGAGCCGCGAGCGGGCATCGCGGCGGCCCACGTTCAGTACCCATTCGCGAAATATGGACGCGTCGATCAAAGTGTCCCGCCAGAGTGCCTGACCGACGGCTGGACGCTCCAGCGCGATGCTCTGCAGGTCGGCAGTGGGGATCCAGGCGACCGTTGCAGCCGTCACCGCCTGCACATTGTGATCGGCGACGGGAAAGAGGAGATGCTGGAGATCGAGCATGTCGCCCGGCAGGTGAAAGGAGACGATCTGACGCCCGCCCTCTTCCGTCGACTTGTGGCGGCAGGCATAGCCCTGGAGGAGCAGGCAGCATTCCCGCACCTCTTGCCCCTCCCGGACAAGATCGTGGCCTGAGGGCACCTCCTCCAATCGGGCGGGGAGGGAAAGGATCGCCTGCTCGTCCTCGTCGGCAAGCTGGACGAGACGGTTCAGCTTGCGGAAGAAAGGCCTCAGGATGGGCGGTTCTTCGGTTGTGTCGATCTTTGATGCCATAACGGAGCCAGAACGATCATTTCGGCTTTGGGTTTCGGTGGATGAGAACGGACTCCACCTTGGCAGGCGGATCAGGTGAGCGCATCAATCTGGATCAACGGGCTTTTTCCTTTTTCGGGACGGGGAAGGCACTTTTCCGCGAAAAAGACATCTTGATTGAATCGCCGCGCTTTGGAAAATCCGCACAGTCTCCAACTTAAAAGAACCCGCTCTTTTCGTCCGATGTCCGACAAGAACGAGCGGTACCGCCAGATCGAGGCAGACCATGAAGCCATGCAGGCCAGCATCGAGAATAGCCGCCAGATGATGCGGAGCGCGGAACATCGCATCGCGTCCTCGAAGGGCACGCCGGAAACCGAGACGGAGCCCGAAGAAGCCTGACACCCGGGTAAGCGCAGAAGCCGCCTTATTCCTTGACGACGGTCACGCTGCCTTCGTCATTCACCTGATCCTCGCCCTCGGCGGCATTGCGCAGCGCCTCCGCTTGATTTTCGAGCACCGCCTACTGTGTCTCGTCCGTCGCGCCTGTAGCGGTGGCGTCGAGCTCCGCCGCCTTCTCCGCCAAATTTTCTTCCGTTTCAGCGTCCGTACCGCAGGCGGCGAGGGCCGCGATGGCAAGACCTGCCAGCATAATTTGGATGCGCCGCATTCTCTTATCCTTCCGATGTGACGGACCAACGATCCCGCCGATGCTTATTTCCGGGACGCCGGAACGGCAGCGGGCACGAAGCGTATGCCCCGGAGCACCTGCAATGAGGGACTCATATGGGGCGGAGGAAGAAAGCGCGGCAGGCGGCGCCGACAAGAAGAAAAGCGGCGGATGTCTCAATCTCGGCTGGGGCTGCCTGCCGGTGCTGATTAGCATTGTGATGCTGCCGGGAATGCTGCTCTTCTAGACGCTGGGGTCGGGCGCGACCCTGTCTCTCAAGCGCAGCAAAGCGCGCAGAGCACGTCGGGCGCATATGAGAAGCACGATCGCAAACAGGAACACGAGGCCGGCGACGACCAGCGCCAGCACCGGATTGGCGAGCGCGAGGGCGAGAAGGCCCACGGTCGCAACATCCTCGCCCGTCGAGACGACGACGTTGCTGACCGGTTCCGGGCTCGCGTTGACGACGGCGCGGGCGCTTGCCTTGGCGCCGTGGCTGAGGAGCGTCCCGCCGCCGCCAAGCAGGAAGGCGAGCACCTGCCACACGGGATCCTGCGCATCAACGATGGCAAGGGTGAGGAGCGCGCCGCCGAGCGGCCGCACGACCGAATGCACCGCGTCCCACGCGCTGTCGAGCCAGGCGACCTTGTCCGCGAAGAATTCGGCGACAAGGCCGACGAAGCTGATGCCGAGCACCCAAGGGTTTGCGAGGACGGCGAGCGCATCGAGATGATCGGGAAGCGCGATCCAGCCGCTCCGCATCGCAAGGCCGGTTGCGAAGGCGCAGAGATAGAGCCGCCAGCCGGACAAAAGGCTGATGCTGCCTGCGAGCCCGAGGATTTCGACAAGTCCCATCTTGCCTTAGCTGCCATGCCCCAACCGCGCTTGCAAATGTGACGCACAAAAGCGTTAGAGGAAGCGATGTCCGACCTTCCCGAACCGATCCCGGCGGCGACCCTGATCCTGATGCGCAAGGCGGAGGGAGCGCCGGAAATATTGATGATGGAACGGGCCGGGCACATGGCCTTCGCAGCGGGCGCGCTCGTTTTCCCGGGGGGCAGGATTGAGCCGCAGGATGAGGCGCTTGGAAGCCGGTTTGCAGAGGCGGATGCGGCGGCGCGAATTGCTGCCATACGCGAGACGATTGAGGAGACGGGCATAGCGGCGGGGCTAGTGCCCGCGCCGGATGCGGAGGCGGCGCGGCGATTGCGCCAGGATTTGGCGGGAGGAGCCGCGTTCGGGCGGGCGCTGGAGCAGCTTTGCCTAGCCCCTGAACTTGAAGCGCTGACGCCCTTCGCCCGCTGGTGCCCCAACTTCAGGGAAACGCGCCGTTTTGACACGCTCTTCTACCTCGCCGAGGCGCCCCGCGGCATCAAGGCGCAGGCCGATGAGGCGGAAGCGGTGCGCGCGTTCTGGGCAACGGCGGAGGCTGTGCTGGCGGACGTGAATGCAGGGCGAGCCCACGTCATATTCCCGACGCGGCGAAACCTTGAGCGGCTGGCGCGTTTCGGCTCGATCGAAGAGGCGCGGGCAGATGCGTCGCGTCATCAGGTTCAGAAGATCACGCCTTGGGTGGAAGAGCGGGACGGGCGGGAATGGGTCTGCATTCCGGAGGATATCGGCTATCCGGTGACCGCCGAGCTGCTGGAAACCGCGCGCCGCCGCTAGAGAGCTGGACGGCAAAAATAAAAATCGCACTTGATCAGCGTTATAGCGCCACCCCGGCAACCTATGTTAATAATGTTTCGCTTCCTTATCGAAGCTGCCGCTCATTTTCCCGCCGAACGCCGGACCTTGGGCCAAGGGGGGTCCGCATGGAAGGAGCGGCGTGACTGTAGCAGAAGGCATCGGGGGCGACCCTTCGGAGCTCAGCAGCGAAGCCTTGAGCGCCGCCGTCGCTGAAGCGATGGCTGCCCAGCGCCGCCTTCAGATCACGCAGCGCGCCGGCGCGATCGGAACCTACGAGCTGGTGCCGGACGAGGGACGAGTGCTCGTATCTGAGGGTTTTTGCACCCTTTGGGGCATTCCTGCCGCCACTGAGATTTCTCTTGAGATGGCAAAAAGTCTTCTCGAGAGTGCGGACCTGCAGGCGCTGGAGAAATCCGACAACGATTACGGCGTCGGCTATGCCGAATATCGCATAAGACGGCCCGACAATGGCGAAATCCGCTGGATCGCCCGCCGCGGCGAGGCGGTGGCTGGCGACGATGGCAAAACTCACCATTTCGGCGTCTGCTACGACATCACCGAGCGGAAGGTTGCCGAGGAGGCGCTTCGGCTGAGCGAGGAGGAGCATGCGACCACCGCCCGGCGCCTCAACGCGGTGCTCGAAAGCATGACGGACGCCTTCTTCGCGGTCGACGTCGATTTCAACGTGACGCTCGTTAATAAGGCTGCGGAGAAGTTTCTGCACTTCGAGCGCGCGAACGTGATCGGCCGCAACATGTGGGATGCTTTCCCGGAAACGGTGGGAACTGAGGTGGAGAAGGGCTTCCGCCAGGTCATGGAGACGCGGCAGCCCATTCGTTACGAAATGCAGTCGGTGCGGAGGCCCGACAAGATGATCGAGATGCGGCTCTCTCCGAAGGAGGGCGGCGGCGTCGCTTGCGCCTTTTCCGACATCACCGAGCGGAAGGAGGCAGAGCGGCTCCGCGAGCTTCTGGTCGGCGAACTAAACCATCGGGTGAAGAATATCCTCACCATCGTGCAGGCGACGGCGCAGCAGACCTTTCGCGGCGGCGAGGTGCCCGCATCCTTTCGGAAGGCTTTCGAAGGGCGGCTGGGGGTGCTTGCGGCCGCCAACGACGTACTCACCCGGCAAAGCTGGGAAAGCGCCGAGCTGCACGACATCGTCATCGCCGCGCTTGCGCCATTCGGCGCCGCTGAGGGCGGGCGGCTCAGCGTCACGGGCCCAGAAATATCGCTTCCGGCGCAAAGGGCGGTTTCCTTCGCGATGGCGCTTCACGAGCTCGCGACGAACGCCGCCAAATATGGGGCCCTTTCGAACGAGGACGGCCGCGTTACCGTCGAATGGAGCCGGCATGGGACGGACGAGGCGCCGCGGCTCCAGTTCCACTGGGCGGAACAGGACGGTCCGCCCGTCGAGAAGCCGACAACGCGCGGCTTCGGATCGCGCATGATCGAGCGGGGCCTTGCCGCGGAACTCGGCGGCACCGTCAGGATAGAATATGATCCGGAAGGGGTGCGCTGCTGGATCGACGCGCCGCTTCCCTCCTCCGTCTAGCTCTGGTTCTTGCCGCTGGGATCGTATAGCTATCACCTCCTGATGAGGGAGGGATCGTCATGCGGGGAATAAAGACATCATTGCTGGCATTGCTGATCACCGTGTCGCCGGCACAAGCGGTCGCTGCGCCGGCCGACGTGGCGGCCGCCGTGGCCGGGGCGGACCGGCCGAAGGAAGATGTAGCACTGGACGCGAGCCGCAAGCCCGCCGAGGTGCTGAAGTTCCTTGGCCTCGAGAAGGATGACCGCGTTTTCGACTGGCTGAGCGGCAACGGCTATTATAGCGAGATCATGGCCCGTGCGGTTGGGCCTAAGGGCGCGGTGATCGCATGGAACCCCGCCGGCTTCCTGGGCGAAGAAACCACGAAGAGGTGGGCGGCGCTGAGGTCGCGGGCGCCCAATGCGTCGCTGATGAGGACAGGTGCGGTTACGCTCGCGCCGGAGAGCCTCGACTTCACGATGCTGCACATGGTCTATCACGACGCTTATTGGGAGAGCGAGAAGTTCAAGTTCCCGCGCATGGATCCCAACGCCCTGCTTCGTGACCTCTATGTCGCGACGAAGCCCGGTGGGATCGTGGGCGTCGTCGACCATGTCGCGGCGCCGGGCGGCGATACCCGCGAAGTGGTGGAAAAGCTTCACCGGATCGACCCGGCGACGATCAAGGCGGATTTTGAACGAGCTGGTTTCGTGCTCGAAGCGGAATCGGACCTGCTCCGGATGAGCGGCGACGACCACAGCAAGAATGTGTTCGACCCGGAGATCCGCGGCAAGACGGACCGCGTCGTCTACCGCTTCCGCAAACCTGCCTGAGCCCAACAAGTTTGCACGGATGACTGCTCTCCTGTCTCAGCCGCTGACCCATCTCCAGCGGCTGGAGGCGGAGAGTATTCATATCATCCGCGAAGCGGTTGCCGAGGCGGAGCGGCCGGTGATGCTCTATTCCATGGGCAAGGACAGCAGTGTGATGCTGCACCTTGCGCGTAAGGCTTTTTATCCAGCGCCGCCGCCTTTTCCGCTGCTGCATGTCGATACAACTTGGAAATTCCGCGCCATGTACGAGGCGCGGGACAGGGTCGCGGCAGAAGCCGGCATGGAGTTGATCGTCCATCGCAATCCCGATGCGGAAGCAAAGGGGATCAACCCGTTCGACCACGGCGCGGCGCACACGGATATCTGGAAAACGGAAGGATTGAAGCAGGCGCTCGACAGGCACGGCTTTGATTGTGCGTTCGGGGGAGCTCGGCGGGACGAGGAGAAGAGCCGCGCTAAGGAGCGCGTGTTCAGCCTCCGCTCGAAAGGGCATCGCTGGGACCCGAAGAAGCAGCGACCGGAGCTTTGGCGGCTATATAACGGCCGCAAGGCACCTGGAGAGAGCCTGCGCGTCTTTCCGCTTTCCAATTGGACCGAACTCGACGTGTGGGAATATATCGCGGCCGAGCAGATTCCGGTCATTCCGCTCTATTTCGCCGACGAGCGGCCGGTGGTGGAGCGGGACGGCCTCATCCTCATGGTCGACGACGAACGCTTCCGGCTGAGCGAAGGTGAGCAGCCGAAAATGCGCCGGGTGCGGTTCCGGACCCTTGGCTGCTATCCGCTGACCGGCGCGGTCGAGAGCAGCGCCGTGACCGTCGAAGACATCATCCTAGAAATGCGCGCGGCCACTGTGTCGGAGCGGCAGGGGCGGGCGATTGACCGGGATGCGGGCTCGGCGAGCATGGAGAAGAAGAAGCAGGAGGGCTATTTCTGATGGCCGATCTCCTCCGCTTCATCACCTGCGGTAACGTCGACGATGGCAAGTCGACGCTGATCGGGCGCTTGCTTCACGACACGAAGCTGATCCTGGACGACCAGCTTGCTGCGCTTGCTTCGGACTCGCGGCGGCATGGCACGCAGGGCGAAGAAATCGACTACGCGCTGCTGGTGGATGGCCTCGAAGCCGAGCGCGAGCAGGGCATCACCATTGATGTCGCCTATCGCTACTTTGCGACGGAGAGGCGGAAGTTCATCGTCGCGGACACTCCGGGGCACGAACAATATACGCGCAATATGGTGACCGGCGCGTCCACCGCAGACCTTGCCCTGATTCTGATCGACGCGCGGAAGGGTGTGCTTCAGCAGACGCGGCGGCACGCCTATCTGGCGCGTCTGGTCGGCATTTCGAACGTGGTGCTGGCGGTTAACAAGATGGACCTCGTCAGCTATGATGGAGCGCGGTTCGAAGCCATTGTTGAAGAAGCGGGCGACTTCCTGAAGCGTCTAGGCATTGAGGAGTTCGTCGCCATTCCGCTTTCGGCGCTGAGGGGCGACAACATCGCTGCCCGCTCGGAGGCGATGCCTTGGTACGGCGGTCCGCACCTGCTTGAACATCTGGAGGGGGCGAAGCCGGAGCGAAACCCGGCAGAAGCAGGGCCTTTCCGCATGCCGGTGCAGTGGGTGAACCGACCCTATCAGGACTTTAGAGGCTTTTGCGGCACCATCGTCAGCGGCATTGTGCGTCCGGGCGATGCGGTGCGCGTGTTGCCGTCGGGACGCGGGACCAGGATTGGACGGATCGTCACGGCTGAGGGCGATCTCGAAGGTGCCGGTTCGGAACGGGCGGTGACGCTGACCCTTACCGATGAGGTGGATTGCTCGCGGGGCGATGTGATCGCAGCGGCCGATGCGCCGCTCGAGATCGCCGATCAGTTCGAAGCAACGATCGTCTGGATGGACGAGGAGCCGATGCTTCCCGGCCGCTCATACCTTCTGAAGATCGGTGCTGCGACTGCAGGCGCGTCGGTGACCGACCTCAAGCATCAGGTGGACGTCAACAGCCTCGACGAACTTGCCGCAAAGACGCTGGAGATGAACAGTATCGGCGTTGCCAATATCGCGCTCGACCGTGCCATCACCTTTGCGCCGTACGAGGAAAATCGCGACCTCGGCGGCTTCATCCTGATCGATCGCCTGAGCAACGCGACGGTCGGCGCGGGCATGATCCATTTCGCGCTTCGCCGGGCGCACAATATCCATTGGCAGCATCTCGACATCGACCGCACGGCGCGGGCGCGGCTGAAGCAGCAGAAGCCGCGCATCGTCTGGTTCACGGGCCTTTCCGGCGCCGGCAAGTCGACCATTGCCAATCTGGTCGAGAAGAAGCTCCACCATATGGGACGGCATAGCTTCATGCTCGACGGCGACAATGTGCGCCACGGGCTCAACAAGGATCTCGGCTTCACCGACGCCGACCGCGTCGAGAACATCCGGCGCGTCGCGGAAGTGTCAAGACTCATGGTCGATGCAGGCCTGATCGTGCTGGTGTCGTTCATCTCGCCGTTCCGTTCCGAGCGGCGACTGGCGCGCGAGCTGATGCAGCCCG
>NZ_DASWTN010000014.1:0-21452 GCF_036402135.1 Allosphingosinicella sp.
GGACACGTTCAAGGCGCTGATCGCCGCCTCGTCGGAGCTGACGCATAACGGCGTCACCGCCGACACGCAGGCGAGCCACCGCGTCATTGCCGACCATCTTCGCGCATCGGGCTTCCTCGTCGCCGACGGCGTGCTGCCCGCGAACGAGGGCAGGGGCTATGTGCTCCGCCGCATCATGCGCCGCGCCATGCGCCACGCCCACCTCCTAGGTGCCAGCGAGCCGCTGATGCACCGCCTCGTGCCGTCGCTCGTGGCCGAGATGGGCGCCGCTTATCCCGAGCTTGTCCGCGCGCAGCCTCTCATCGAAGAGACGCTGAAGCTCGAGGAAACCCGCTTCCGCCATATGTTGGAACGTGGGCTCAAGCTGCTTGACGAAGAGATAAAGCGCATCGTCAAGGCGGATGATGATTGGTATTACTTAGGGGGTGGGCGTAGAGAACGCCCAGACCTTCCCTTGCCAGGCGAAGTGGCCTTCAAGCTCTATGATACTTATGGCTTCCCCCTCGACCTAACGGAGGACGCCCTTCGTAGACACGGTATCAAGGTTGAACGCTCCGGCTTCGATGCGGCCATGGCCGAGCAGAAGGCGGCCGCCCGCGCCGCCTGGAAGGGCTCAGGCGCCAAGGCGTCGGAGGACATCTGGTTCGACATTGCCGAAGAGCATGGCTCGACCGAATTCACCGGCTATTCCGGACATGACGGCGAGGGACAGGTCATCGCACTGGTCAAGGACGGTCAGCGGGTCGACGTGGCCGGCGAGGGCGAGGAGGTCGTGATCCTCACCAACCAGACGCCCTTTTACGGCGAAAGCGGCGGCCAGATGGGCGATACGGGCACCATCCACGGGGATGGCGGTTTGAAAGCGGAAGTCACCGACACCTCGAAGCCGCTCGGGCGCCTGCACGCGCATCACGCCGTGATCCGCTCCGGCAAGCTTGCCGTGGGCGATCCGGTGAAGCTGCACGTGGATGCGGAGCGCCGCAGCCGCGTTCGGGCCAACCATTCGGCGACGCACCTGCTCCATGCCGCCCTCCGCCACCGGCTCGGCACGCATGTGACGCAGAAGGGTAGCCTTGTCGCGCCCGATTATTTCCGCTTCGACTTCTCGCATCCGAAGGCGATGACCCGCGAGGACATCGAGGCCGTCGAGGCCGAGGTCAATCGCCACATCCGCGAAAATGATGCCGTCACCACCCGCCTCATGAGCGCTGACGAAGCGATCGAGGCCGGGGCCATGGCCCTGTTCGGCGAGAAGTACGGCGACGAAGTCCGCGTGCTCTCGATGGGCCGCGGCTCCGACGCCAGCTATTCGGTCGAACTATGCGGCGGCACGCACGTCAATGCTTTAGGCGACATCCAGCTGCTTAAGATCACTTCCGAAAGCGCGGTGGCGTCCGGTGTCCGGCGCATCGAGGCGCTGACGGGGGAGGCGGCCCGGCAATGGCTGGTCGGCCGCGAAAACCGCCTCCGCGAGACGGCCGCGGCCCTCAAGGCAACGCCGGAGGAGGTGCCCCAGCGCGTCGCCGCCTTGCTTGAAGAGCGCCGCCGCATGGAGCGGGAGCTTGCCGAGGCGAAGAAGCAGCTTGCCCTCGGTGGGGGCGGCAAGTCGGCCGAAGCGGCGGGCCCGGAGCAGGTCGGCGGCCACGGTTTCATCGGCCAGGTGATTGAAGGCCTCGACCCGAAGGGCCTTCGCGGCCTTGTCGACGATGCCAAGCAGCGCGTCGGCTCAGGCGTCGTCGCCCTCGTGGCGGTGAATGACGGCCGCGCCACTGTGGCGGTCGGCGTCACCGACGACCTCACCGCCAGCCGCAACGCGGTGGACCTCGTCCGCCGTGCCGTTGCCGAGCTTGGCGGGCAGGGCGGCGGCGGCCGCCCCGACATGGCGCAGGGCGGAGGACCGGACGGTGCGAAGGCGCAGGCGGCGCTGGAGTCGGTGAAAACCGCCCTCAGCGAAGAGGCTATCGCGGCTTAAGCGCGTCCCTGAGCCGCCGCCGTTGCAGCGGCGGCTCATGCTCCATCTCGCCGAGTTCCATGATCTCCTTCCGAAGCTCCGCGCGCTTTTCGTGGATGGATGCGATCACCGGCCCCATCGCCATGCCGAGATCGACCAGCACCGCTTCCGATAGCTGGAGCGAGGATTCGAGGGTCTCGGGAACCGCGTCGGTGACGCCCGCCTTGTAGAGCTCGGCGGCATGCCGCGCGTCACGAGCGCGGGCGACGATGGTGAGGCCGGGACACCATGCCCGCACCTTCTTCGTAAGCCGCACTGTCAGCACCGGATCGTCCATGGTGAGGACAAGCGCATCGGCATGGCCGAGCTTCAGCCGGTCCACCAGCTCCGGCCGTGACACGTCGCCGAAGATGACGGGAAAGCCTTCGCGGCGACACGCGGCTACGGTGTCGATGTTCGAATCCACCGCCACATAGTCGCGGCCATTCGTCTTCAGCATTTCCGCCACGAGGCGGCCCACCCGCCCAAAGCCGATGATCACCACCCCGGGCCCTGTTTCGCTGGGTGGAGCTTCCGGCTCGGCCGCGAGGTCAACGCGCCGCGCGGCGATCTGGCCGAGCTTCGCAAGCAAGGGCGTGATGGTGAGGCCGATGGCCGTGACGATCTGCCAGAAGGCTGCGGTGTCGCGGCTGATGAGCTGCGCTGCAGCGGCGGTGGCAAGCACGATCAAGGTGGTTTCGGATGGCGAGGCCATGATCAGGCCCGCTTCGGCCGCGACGGCCTTTCGCGCGCCGTTGAGGCGCAGCAACATGCCCGTCACCAACGCTTTCAGGAGCACCACGCCCACAACCGCCAGGGCGATCTCGCCCCAATTGGCGGCAATCAGCCGAACGTCGACGCTCATTCCGACGGTGATCAGGAAGATGCCGAGCGCCAGCCCCCGGAATGGCGCCGTGATGACCTCGACCTCGCTCCGATAATCGGTTTCAGCGATCAGGATGCCGGCGAGCAGCGCACCCATCAGCGGCGAAAGGCCTGCCGCTGTCGTCGCAAGGCTGGCGACGATCACCACCAGCAAACTCGCGGCGAGAAACAGTTCGGGGCTCTTCGTACGCGCCGCCTGTGCGAACAGGCGCGGCAGCAGGAAGCGGCCAAGCACCAGCATCGCGGCAATCACCGCAGCGCCGAGAAGCAGCGTCGACATCAGGCCGTCGAAGCCTTCCGCCTGAGCATAGGGCGCCATCGCACCCAGCGCGAAGATGATCGGGACGATGGCCAGATCCTCGAACAGCAGCATCGCCAGCGCCGAGCGCCCGACCGGGCTCGTCGTGCCGACCATCGGCAGCACCAGAGCGGTCGAGGAGAGGGCAAGCGCAAGGCCGAGCGCCACCGAGCCGCTCCAGCTCTGCCCGATCAGGTGCAGGGTCAGCCCGATGAGGATCGCCGACAACAGCAATTCCGCTGCGCCCACGCCGAATACCAGCCGACGCATCGTCCAGAGCCGCCGGAATGACAGCTCGAGCCCGATGGCAAAGAGAAGGAGGATGATGCCGAACTCCGCGAACGGCTCCACGGCCGCCGGGTTGGAGATGGTGATATAATTGAGCCACGGCATCTGGCCCGCCATTGCGCCAAGTCCCGCCGGGCCCACGAGCAGCCCCACGAGGATGAACCCGATCACCGGGCTGATCCGGAAGCGTGCGAACGCCGGGATCACCACGCCCGCCGCGCCCAATATCACCAGCGCGTCACTGAAAGCGGAAGTTGGGGCAACGCCGTGCATATTGCCTTTATGCCGCCTGCCGCGCGATTGTCAGCCCATGGATGTTCTGAAAACCGATCTTTGCATCGTCGGCGGCGGTCCCGCAGGAATGATGGCCGGGCTGCTTTTTGCTCGCGCAGGCGTGCGTACTCTCGTGCTGGAGAAGCATGCTGACTTCCTCCGCGACTTCCGCGGCGACACGGTTCATCCCTCAACGCTCGAAATTTTCGGCGAACTTGGCCTAGTCGACGAATTGCTCTCGCGCCCGCACGCGCGGGCGGAGACGTTCACGGCTATCGTTGCCGGGGAGGAGATACCCTTCGCCGATTTCGGCGCGCTGGATGTAAGCTGCCCCTTCGTCGCGCTGATGCCGCAATGGGACTTTCTCGACTGCACTGCTGACGCGGCAAGAGAATATCCAAGCTTTAGCCTGCGAATGGAGGCGGAGGTGACGGACCTTGCCGAGGAGCAGGGCAGGGTGACAGGCGTGCGGCTCGCGGACGGCCAGACGATCCGCGCCCGCCTCGTCCTCGCTGCCGACGGCCGCCACTCGGTAATCCGCGATCAGGCTGGGCTGCCGCTGGAAGATTTGGGCGCGCCAATGGACGTCTTCTGGTTTCGGATTTCGAAGCCCAAGACAAAGGAGAACCGGACCAGCTTCCTCGTCGGTGCAGGGCAGGTCATGGCGCTGATCGACCGTGGCGATTATTGGCAATCCGCTTACGTCTTTCCGAAAGGCGGTGCGGAACGCATCAAAGCCAAGGGCATAGAAGCCTTTCGCTCCGCCGTTGCCGCAGGCGCGCCGATGCTGGCCGGCCGCATCCACGAGCTTCGAAGCTGGGAGGACGTGAAGCTGCTGGCAGTCTCGCTCAACCGACTGAAGCAATGGCACCGGCCCGGCCTGCTGCTGATCGGCGACGCGGCCCACGCCATGTCGCCCATGGGCGGTGTCGGCATCAATCTTGCCATTCAGGATGCGGTAGCCGCGGCCAACATTCTCGCCGATCCGATGGCGGCAGGGGAGGACCCCGACCTGCTGCTGGAACAGGTGCAGGAGCGCCGGATGATGCCGACCCGCGTCATCCAGACCATTCAGCGGGTCGCACAGGAAAGGGTGATCGGCCCCTTGCTTGAGGAGCCGCGGTTGATCGAACGCCCCCCGCGGCTCCTCCAATTGTTCAAGCGCTCGTCGTGGCTAAGGCGCCGGGTGGCGACACTCGTCGGGATCGGCATCCGTCCTGAAAGTGTGCGCTCGCCGGAAGCTTAAGCCGAGGCCATCGCCTTTTCGAGATTGGCGCGGATCGCCTCGAAGAACTGCTCGGTCGTCATCCAGCTCTGCTCGGGGCCGATCAGGATCGCAAGATCCTTGGTCATCTGGCCCTGTTCGACCGTCTCGATGCAGACGCGCTCCAGCGTCTCAGCGAACTTCGTGACTTCCGGCGTGTCGTCGAACTTGCCGCGATATTTGAGGCCGCCGGTCCAAGCGAAGATCGAGGCGATCGGGTTGGTCGAAGTCGCCTTGCCCTGCTGGTGCATCCGGAAGTGGCGGGTGACGGTTCCGTGGGCGGCCTCCGCTTCCACGGTCTTGCCGTCCGGAGTCATCAGGATCGAGGTCATGAGGCCCAGCGAGCCGAAGCCCTGCGCCACCATGTCCGACTGCACGTCGCCGTCGTAATTCTTGCAGGCCCAGACGAACTTGCCGCTCCACTTGAGGGCGGAAGCGACCATGTCGTCGATCAGGCGATGCTGATATTCGATGCCAGCTTCGCTGAACTTCGCCTTGAATTCCCTGTCGTAAATATCCTGGAAGATGTCCTTGAACGTGCCGTCATAGGCCTTGAGGATCGTATTCTTGCTCGACAGATAAACCGGCCAGCCGCGGTTGAGACCATAGTTGAAGCTCGCGCGGGCAAAATCGCGGATCGACTCTTCCAGATTGTACATGCCCATGGCGACGCCGGCGCCGGGAAAGTCGAACACTTCCTCCTCGATCCGCTGTCCGTCCTGGCCTTCCCAGACCATGCGGAGCTTGCCGGGGCCGGGCACCTTGAAGTCGGTCGCTTTATACTGGTCGCCGAAGGCATGGCGGCCGACCACGATCGGGTCGGTCCAGCCGGGGATCAGCCGCGGCACGTTCTGGATCACGATCGGCTCGCGGAAGACGACGCCGCCCAGGATGTTGCGGATCGTGCCGTTGGGCGATTTCCACATCTTCTTGAGGCCGAATTCCTCGACGCGCTGCTCGTCGGGGGTGATGGTCGCGCATTTGACGCCGACACCGTATTTCTTGATCGCCTCGGCCGCTTCGACCGTGATCTTGTCCTCGGTCTCGTCGCGCTTCTCGATGCCGAGATCGTAATAGAGCAGTTCGATGTCGAGATAAGGCTGGATCAGGCGCTCGCGGATCCACTGCCAGATGATGCGGGTCATCTCGTCGCCGTCGATCTCGACGACAGGCGTTTTCACTTTGATCTTGGCCATGTGGGCTCCCCGGGCTTTCCAGATTGGTCTGGCTGCGCGTCTAGGCAGTGAAGCGAGGCTGATCAAGGGAGGTGGTGAAGGCGCCGCTTGCATTACATAACCTGTTATGTATTCTGCAGTCATGGCTCAGGATCTTGTTCGGGAACTCGGCTATCTCTGCCTCGGCAGTCGCCTGAAACGGCTTGGGGAGCGGCTTCAGACGGGGGTGCAGCAGGCAAGTGACGGCTCAGGACCGTCGCTGCAGCCGGGCCTATTTCCCATTCTGGCAGCGCTCCACCGCGATGGACCATGCACAGTTAGCAGCCTTGCCGAGGCTCTCGGCGTTGCTCAGCCGGGCGTCACCCGTAGCCTCGCTAAGCTCGCCGATCTGGGTTTCGCCAGGATGAGCAGGGGCGCCGAGGACCAACGGCAGCGCGTGGCAGAGCTGACGGAGAGCGGCCGCAAAGTGATCCGGCGGGCGGAGGAGGAACTCTGGCCGCGGGTCGAAGCGGCAGTGCGCAGCCTTTGCGAGCCTCTCGGCGGCTCGCTGCTCGATCAGATCAGCGCGATTGAAGAGGCGTTGGCGGAAAAGCCTCTCCACGAGCGCATCGCGGAGGTGCGGCCATGAATGCGGACAGCCTCAACCGTCCCATCTGGAATGCGCTGGCGGGCCGACAAGCAGCCTTTGCCACCGGCGGCGACAAGGCCAAGCGCTTCTTGCCCGACGTTAATATGCTGGCAGGTATTGCAGACGATACGCCGCCGGCGCTCGAAGCGCTTGCTGACTTGGTTCCGCAAGAAGGTAAGCTCATCCTGCTGCAGGCCGGTGAAAGCCCGCCGCTGCCTCCGAGCCTTGTCGATCACGTCGACGCAGGCGTGCAGATGGTGGCGGAGCGGGCGATCGCAGCGCCTGCCGCTCATCCCGCCATCCCGCTGGGCGACGCTGACGCTCCGGAGATGCTGGCGCTCGCCACGCTGACCGAGCCCGGTCCGTTCCTGCCGCGCACACATCTGCTCGGCGGCTTCTGGGGCATCAGGGAAGATGGGCGGCTCGCCGCTATGGCGGGAGAGCGGCTGCGGCTCGACGGCCTCACCGAGGTCAGCGGCGTCTGCACCCATCCGGACTTTCGCGGGCGCGGCTATGCACGTCTCCTCTCGCAGCTCGTCGCCTCGCGCATACAGGCGCGCGGCGAAACGCCGTTCCTCCATGCCTATGCAGTGAACGAGGCGGCGATCGGCCTCTACCGCTCGCTCGGCTTTCGGCTGCGCGCCGAAATGTCCGTCACCGTTCTTATGAGGGAATGAACCCGCCATTGTTTCCCCGCTTCGACGGGGTTAGAGGCGAGCCATGACATCGCTTGAAAAGCCGGATCCTCTCGGACCGATCCCCGTCACGAGCAACGTCCGCTGGCGCTGGCCCGCCGTCCATCCGGAAGGCCGCAAATTCGCCGTCATCTCCGCCGGCATCTGCTTCCTTTTCGCGCTTCTGAGCTGGGAGACGCTGGCCTGGCCGATGGCCGGCGTGACGCTCTGGGTTGCGGCCTTCTTCCGCGATCCCATTCGAACGACGCCGAAGGGGGAGGGGCTGATCGTCGCCCCGGCCGACGGGCTCGTCACCATGATCACGCAGGTGCTTCCGCCGCGCGAGCTTCAGGGGGAGGACGGGCTCGGCACGGCGCCGGTCACCCGCGTCTCGATCTTCATGAGCGTGTTTGACGTCCACATCAATCGCACGCCGATCGCGGGCGAGATCAAGCGGGTGGTCTATATTTCCGGCAAGTTCCTCAACGCCGATCTCGACAAGGCGAGCGAGGACAATGAGCGCCAGCATATCCTGGTTGAAGGCTCGGGCGGTCTCCGGATCGGTTTCACGCAGATTGCCGGCCTTGTCGCCCGCCGCATCGTCCCTTGGGTGAAGCCGGGCGATTTCGTCGCGGTCGGCCAGCGGGTCGGCCTCATCCGCTTCGGCAGCCGTGTCGACGTCTATCTTCCGGAAGGCACCTCGCCGCAGGTGATCCTCGGCCAGCGCACCATTGCCGGTGAGACGATCGTCGCCAAGGCCGGCGTTTCCGAGACGCTCGAGGGCATCGCCCAGTGAAGCAGCCGGTTCGCGAGCGCCGGGGCATCCCCTTGCGCGCCGTCGTTCCGAATGCCGTCACCGCGCTTGCGCTCTGCGTCGGCCTGACCGGCGTCCGCTTCGCGATCAGCGAGGAATGGGAAAAGGCGATCGCCGCCATCGTCATCGCCGCCATTCTCGACGGCCTAGACGGCCGCATTGCTCGGGCCCTCAATGGGCAGAGCCGCTTCGGCGCGGAACTCGACTCGCTCTCTGACGTCATCGCCTTTGGCGTCTCGCCCGCGATCATCCTCCACCTCTGGGCGCTGCAATATTGGCCGCGCTTCGGCTGGATGTTCGCTCTTGCCTATGCCGTCTGCGCGGCGCTTCGCCTCGCGCGCTTCAACGCCAATATCGATGCCGAGGAGCAGCCGCATAAGTCGGCAGGCTTCCTTACCGGCGTTCCGGCGCCCGCGGGAGCAGGGCTCCTGCTTCTCCCTGTCTATCTCTGGATCGCCAGCGATCAGCAATGGATATGGCTGCACGAGATCTACCTAGTCGCGCCTTGGGCCGCTTTCGTCGCCTTTCTGATGATCTCCAGTGTCGCGACCTTCTCCTGGACCTCGCTCCGTCTCCGCCGCGGCGTCCGGCTCTGGGCGATCGGTGCCATCGCCCTCCTTGGCGCAGCGCTTTTCTCAGCACCGTGGCAGACGCTTAGTGTCGCCGCGCTCGTCTATGTAGCTTTGATCCCGTTCAGCATCGCCGCCTACGTCAAGGTCAAGCGGCAACGGCGCGCCGCGCGAAGCCAGGGTTCGCCCGAACCGTCACTTTGAATTCCCGCTGCGGTGCAGGGCGCCGCACCGGCTTCCGCCCAAGCAATGCCGCCGCGATCTCCCGCCGGTAATCCCGCACCAGCAGCTGCGCGGCCATACCCGCACCAACGAAAACCAGACCGAAGAACAATATGATCGCCAGATGCGACATTCTCTCTCTCCCTTTGTGCGGGAGAATGTATGTTCTCTATTTGTTCCATGTGTCAACACTTGATTTTGTGAGGCGACCTCTCTAAGTGCGCGCCCATTCCACATGCAGGGCCATCATACCGGTGGCTGGAGCAATCCAGTCTCTTGGCCCTGCAGAGGTATAACCGGAAGGAGAAAAACCATGGCGTCGAACGCCACCAATAATAGCGTCTCCATGCAGGCGCTGCTCGAGGCCGGAGCGCATTTCGGCCACCAGACCCATCGCTGGAACCCCAAGATGAAGCCGTACATCTTCGGCGAGCGGAACGGGGTTCATATCATCGATCTTTCGCAGACCGTGCCGCTCTTCGCCCGCGCGCTCGATTTCGTGCGGCAGGCTGCGGCCTCGGGCGGCAAGGTGCTGTTCGTCGGCACCAAGCGCCAGGCGCAGGATCCGATCGCCGAGGCTGCGCGCCGCGCCGGCCAGCATTTCGTCAACCACCGCTGGCTGGGCGGCATGCTCACCAACTGGAAGACGATCTCGAACTCGATCAAGCGCTTTAAGAGCCTTGAGGAGCAGCTGTCGGGCGACACTGCCGGCCTCACTAAGAAGGAAGTGCTTCAGCTCACCCGCGAGCGCGACAAGCTCGAGCTTTCGCTCGGCGGCATTAAGGACATGGGCGGCCTTCCCGACGTGATCTTCGTGATCGACGCCAATAAGGAAGAGCTGGCGATCAAGGAAGCCAACGTGCTCGGCATTCCGGTCGTGGCGATCCTCGATTCCAACGTCAGCCCGCAGGGCATCGCCTTCCCGGTTCCGGGCAATGACGATGCGAGCCGCGCCATCCGCCTCTATTGCGATGCGATCGCGGATGCGGCGCTTGCCGGCAAGTCGGGCGGCGCAGTCTCGCGCGGCGAAGATATCGGCGCGATGGCAGAGCCGCCGGCGGAAGCCGCGCTCGCCGAAGCTTAAGGCGTTTCTCCCCTCCCGTTCGCGGGAGGGGATCACCATTTATCATTCTTACCCCCAGCCCCTCCCATACGGAGGGGAGCCAAGAGGATCAGGACAATGGCGGAAGTAACGGCCGCAACCGTGAAGGAATTGCGCGAGCGCACTGGCGCCGGCATGATGGACTGCAAGAAGGCGCTCGCCGAAACCAACGGCGACATGGAAGCTGCGATCGACTGGCTTCGCACCAAGGGCCTCGCCGCGGCCGCCAAGAAGGCCGGCCGTACTGCGGCGGAAGGTCTCGTCGGCGTCGCCGTCGCCGGCAATCGCGGCGCGGTGGTCGAGGTCAACTCCGAAACCGACTTCGTCGCGAAGAACGATCAGTTCCAGGAATTCGTCCGCACCGTCGCCGAACTGGCCCTGAAGGGCAGCGGCACGGTCGAGGGTCTGCTTGCGGCCAGCTGGCCGTCGGGCGGAACCGTCGAGGAAAAGCTCACGTCGAACATTGCCACGATTGGCGAGAACCAGTCGCTCCGCCGCTCGGCGGTGCTTCAGGTGCAGGACGGCGTCGTCGTCTCCTACGTCCACAATGCGGCCGGGGCCGGCCTCGGCAAGATCGGCGTGCTCGTGGCGCTCGAAAGCACCGGCGACAAGGCTGCGCTGGAATCGCTCGGCAAGCAGCTTGCGATGCACATCGCCGCTGCCAACCCGCTGGCGCTGACCGGCGAAGAGCTCGACCCGTCGATGATCGAGCGCGAGCGCGCGATCGCCACCGAAAAGGCGAAGGAATCGGGCAAGCCGGCCGACATCGTCTCGAAGATGGTGGACGGCTCCATCGCCAAGTTCCGTAAGGAAAACGCGCTTCTCAGCCAGCTCTTCGTCATGGACAACAAGACGAAAATCGAGGACGTGGTGAAGGGCGCTTCGAAGGACGCTGGCGCTCCGGTGTCGCTCAACGCCTATGTCCGCTTCCAGCTGGGCGAAGGCATCGAGAAGAAGGTCGACGACTTCGCAGCCGAAGTCGCCGCCGCTTCCGGCATCAAGCAGGCGGAACCCGCCGGAGCTTAAAGCCTAATGCTTGAATAGGGTGGCGTGTCCTGACTAAGGTGCGCCACCCTTTTCTTTGACCAACGCCGATCGGACCGACGAACCTATGCCGCGCCCGCGCTTCAACCGCATCCTCCTGAAGCTTTCCGGCGAGGCCCTGATGGGCGAGGGCCAGTTCGGCATCGATCCTCAGACCACCTCCCGCATCGCCGAGGAAATTCGGGAGGCGCGCGAGGCCGGCCATACGCTCTGCCTCGTCGTCGGCGGCGGCAACATCTTCCGCGGCCTGGCCGGCGCCGCCAAAGGCTTCGACCGCGCCACCGGCGACTATATGGGCATGCTGGCGACGGTGATGAACGCGCTCGCGATGCAGAATGCTTTGGAAAAGATCGGCGTCGACACCCGCGTCCTTTCCGCCATTCCGATGGCCACGGTCTCCGAACCCTATATTCGCCGCCGCGCCATGCGGCACCTTGAAAAGGGGCGGGTGGTGATCTTCGCCGCCGGCACCGGCAACCCCTATTTCACCACCGACACCGCAGCTGCGCTCCGCGCCGCCGAAATGGGCTGCGACGCACTGTTCAAGGGCACCAGCGTCGACGGCGTCTACAACGCGGACCCGAAGAAGGTGAAGGACGCCCGCCGCTACGACGAGATCAGCTTCCAGACAGTCCTCAGCGACGACCTCAAGGTGATGGACGCGAGCGCGGTGGCGCTCTGCCGCGACAACAATATTCCGATCGTCGTCTTCAACATCCGCGAGCAAGGCAATCTTGCCCGCGTGCTCGCCGGCGAGGGCACCGCGACGATCGTTCAGAACGGGGAGTGAGAAATGCCAGCCTATGACAAGTCCGATCTTCAGCGCCGCATGCAAGGCGCGGTCGAGGCGCTGAAGCACGATCTCGGCGGCCTTCGTACTGGCCGCGCCTCGACCAGCCTGCTGGATCCAGTGACGGTCGAGGTCTACGGCGCCAACATGCCCCTGAACCAGGTCGCGACCGTCTCGACGCCGGAGCCGCGCCTCCTTTCGGTGCAGGTATGGGACCGCTCCAACGTCGGCCCCGTCGAAAAGGCGATCCGCTCCGCTGGCCTCGGCCTCAACCCGATGACGGACGGACAGAACATCCGCCTGCCGATCCCGGACCTCACCGAGGAACGCCGCAAGGAGCTTGCCAAGCTTGCCGGCCAATATGCGGAAAAGGCGAAGATCGCCGTTCGCAACGTTCGCCGCGACGGCATGGACGCGCTGAAGCAGGACGAAAAGAAGCATGAGATCAGCGAAGACGAGCGCAAGAAGCTCGAAACCGAGGTCCAGAAGCTTACCGACGACACGATCAAGGACATCGACGCGGCCGCTGCAGCCAAGGAAAAGGAAATCCTCAGCCAGTGACCGTCGTTCCGGCCAGCGCGGAGCCGCGGCCGGATTCCGGCGGAGCGGCGGTGCCGCGGCATGTCGCGATCATCATGGACGGCAACGGCCGCTGGGCGAAGGCGAGGGGCCTTCCCCGCGCGGCCGGACACAAAGCGGGTGCCGAAGCTGCGCGAAAGGTGCTCCGGGCCGCCGGTGAAGCTGGCGTCGAGTGCCTGACCCTCTACGCCTTTTCGTCGGAGAACTGGCGTCGGCCCGAGACCGAGATCAACGATCTCAAGGGCCTGCTGCGCTTCTACATCCAGTCGGAGCTTGACGCGCTCCACAAGGAAGGCATCCGCCTCAAGATCATCGGCGATCATTCCGCCTTCGGCCCCGAACTTTGCAAGATGGTTGATCATGCCGTCTCAAGAACGGCCGCCAACACACGGATGACATTGGCGATCGCGCTTAACTATGGCTCCCGGGTGGAGCTGGTGAACGCCGCGCGCAACCTTGCCGAAAAGGTCGCGTCCGGCGATCTCGATCCTGCGGATATCGATGAAGCGAAATTAGACGAGGCGCTCGACACCCGTGAACTGCCGCCGCTGGACCTGCTTATCCGGACCTCGGGCGAATGCCGCCTGTCGAATTTCCTCCTATGGCAGGCCGCTTATGCCGAGCTTTTGTTCGTCGAGACGTTGTGGCCTGACTTCGGCGGCAACGAGCTTCGCGCCGCCCTGGCCGAGTTCGCCGCGCGGGAGCGGCGTTATGGTGGTTTGTGACCGCGGCTGAACCGGCCAGGAAGTCCGATCTCCCGATCCGCGCCGTAGCCGGCGTGGTGATGATCGCCGTCGCGCTCGCCGCCATCTACTTCGGCGGCTGGCCTTTTCGCCTTCTCGTCGGGCTTGGCGCGGCGCTGATGTTCGCCGAATGGTGCGACATGCACCGGTTGCGGCGTCCGTGGCCGCTGGTGGGCATCGCCCTTTTGGCGGCGAACCTCTGGATCATCCCCGAATTCTTCTTCGCATCGGCCCAGTTCGAGGGCCGGCCGGCGCCGGACGTCTGGTACGGCCTCGCTGCGACGGCCGGGATCGGCCTGCTTCTTGGCCTCGTGGCAAGAAACGCCCGTCTCGGCTGGGGTTATGTCTATATCGCCGTCCCGTCCTTCGCCTTGCTCATCCTCAACTGGATCAGCTGGCAGGCGGTACTCTGGGCGATGATAGTCACCTGGTCGACCGACATATTCGCCTATTTCGCCGGCCGCTCGATCGGAGGTCCGAAGCTCGCGCCGAGGATCAGCCCCAACAAGACCTGGGCGGGCCTAATTGGCGGCATGGCGGGTGGAGAGGTGCTTGGCGCAGTCACTGCCCAAGCCTTCGGCCTCGGTCTCACCTTCATGGCGATTGGTGGCCTCATGGGTCTGCTCGCCCAGCTCGGCGACCTCTACGAAAGCTCGGTGAAGCGGAAGGCGGGCGTCAAGGACAGCGGCCGCATTCTGCCCGGTCATGGCGGCGTGCTGGATCGGCTCGACGGGCTTCTGCCTGTCGCTCTCGCAACTCTCGCCGTTGCGGGTGTCGTAAGCTGGGCCGCATGAACCGCCGCACCGTCACCATCCTCGGGGCCACGGGCTCAGTCGGTCAGTCGACTCTCGACCTCATTGAGCGGAGCGCCGACCGCTTCGAAGTGCTCGGGCTTACTGCGCACCAGGATGTGGATGGCCTCGCTGCCGCCGCAAGACGCGTGAACGCCCGCAAAGCAGTGATCGCCGATGAAGCTCTTCTCGTACCCTTGCGGGAGGCGCTCGCCGGCACCGGTATTGAAGCGGCGGCAGGCGAGCAGGCGGTTGTCGAGGCCGCCGGATCGGGTGCCGACTGGACCATGGCCGCGATCGTCGGGACAGCAGGCCTGCGGCCGGTGATGACCGCGCTTCGAGGCGGCCGCACTGTCGCACTCGCCAACAAGGAAGCCTTGGTCTCGGCTGGCGAGATCATGACCGACGCCGCAAAGGAAAGCGGCGCCTGCCTGCTTCCCGTCGATTCCGAGCATAACGCCGTCTTCCAATGCTTCGACGCCGATCAGCCTAAGACGGTGCGGCGCGTGACCCTGACCGCCAGCGGCGGCCCGTTCCGCACCCGAACGCTGAACGAAATGCGCGCCGTCACGCCAGAGCAGGCAGTCGCACATCCCAACTGGTCGATGGGCGCCAAAATCTCTGTCGATTCCGCGACTCTCATGAACAAGGGCCTCGAACTCATTGAAGCGTTCCACCTGTTCCCGCTGGAGGCGGACGCGTTCGAAGTGGTCGTTCACCCTCAGTCGGTGATCCACAGCCTCGTGGAATATGTGGACGGCTCCGTGCTGGCGCAGCTTGGAGCGCCGGACATGCGCATCCCGATCGCGCATGCGCTCGCCTGGCCCGACCGGATGGAAACGCCGTGCCAGCGGCTTGACCTCGTCAGCATCGCCCGTCTCGACTTCGAAGCGCCGGACCTCGAACGCTTCCCCGCGCTCGGCCTCGCCAAAGCAGCTCTGGGGGAGGGCGGCGCACGCCCAGCAATTCTTAATGCCGCCAACGAGGTTGCCGTCGCATCCTTTCTGGACAAGCGGGTCGGTTTCCTCGATATTGCCGCCATTGGGGGCAAGACGCTGGAATCATTTGATCCTCCCGCCCCCTCAGCCCTTGATGAGGTGTTGGAGATCGATCGGGAAGCCCGGCGGATTGCTCAGGACATTGCCAGGAATTTCCAGATTTGACGCCCAGTCCCGGCCTTTTCAGCACGATCCTGAGCTTCCTCGCCTGCATCGGGCCGCTCATCTTCATCCATGAGCTGGGCCATTATTTCGTCGGCCGCTGGTTCGGGGTGAAGGCGGAAACCTTCTCGATCGGCTTCGGCCGCGAGATTGCCGGCTGGACCGACCGCCGCGGTACCCGCTGGAAGATCGGCTGGATGCCGCTTGGCGGCTATGTGAAGTTCAAGGGCGACATGAACCCGGCGAGCCAGCCTTCCCCCGAATGGCTGGCGCTTCCGCCGGAAGAGCGCGCGCAGACCTTCCAGGCGAAACCCGTCTGGCAGCGCTTCCTGATCGTCGCAGCGGGACCCTTCACGAACTTGCTTGCCGCCGTTCTTCTCTTCATGGGAATTTTCGGCGCCCTCGGCTATCCGACCACGCCGCCGGTCGTGACCGGCGTGGTCGAAGGCGCTGCCGCCGATCGGGCGGGGATCGCTCCAGGCGACCGGCTCGTCAGCCTCAACGGCAAGCACGTCCGCAATTTCGCCGAGGTCCGGGAATATGTGATGCTCCGCCCTTCCGAGCAGATCCAGGTGACCGTCGATCGGAATGGACAGCGGCTGACCGTGCCAGTCACCTCCGGCTCCGACACTGCGCGTGATCAGTTCGGCAACGAAGCCCGGATCGGCACCCTCGGCGTCCAATCCAACGCCCTGAAGCTTGAGAAGCTTCCGCTCTCGCGCCTACCGGACGAAGCAGTGCGGCAGACTTGGTCTTCGCTTCAGCAGATGGTGGTCGCGCTCGGGCAGTTCATCCAAGGCGAGCGTTCCGTGAAGGAGCTAGGCGGGCCGTTGAAGATCGCGCAGATCTCTGGCCAGCAGGCAAGCCTCGGCTGGCTGCCCTTCTTCTGGCTGATGGCGATCATCTCAATTAATCTCGGATTCATCAACCTGTTGCCAATCCCTCTGCTGGATGGCGGCCACCTGCTTTTCTACCTCATCGAGGGCGTCCGCCGGAAACCGCTTCGTCCGGAGGCTCAGGAATGGGCATTCCGGACCGGGCTTGCAGCTTTGCTCGCGCTGATGATCTTCGTGACGCTGAATGATCTGGCGTCTTTCGGGGTCTGGAATCGGCTTGGCGGCTTGATCGGCTGATGATGTTGGGGCAGGGCGGACGAACACAGGGTAACCCGGGCACGGCAGCAGCCGGCCTTGCAGTGTAAAGGCGGGGACGCGTGAAATCGAATAAGGCATTTTCCAGCAACCGGCGGCTTTGCTCTGCCCTGCTCGTGGGCACCACTCTCGGCAGTTTCGCGTCGCCCGCGCTGGCGCAGACGCAGGCGGACCCCGCAATGGCGATGTCCGCTTCCCAGGCCGCTCAAGCAGCTCCGGTAAGCGGCACGATCCGCTCGATCAGCGTGAGCGGCAACCAGCGGCTCGAGCCAGAAACGGTAATTTCCTACATGGCACTCCGCGTTGGCGAGCCTTACGATCGCGAGCGGCTCGATCAGGCGCTCCGCGATCTCTACGCGACCGAACTCTTCGCCGACGTCCAGATCCGTGACAATCAAGGCGCGCTGGTGGTCGAAGTACGCGAGAACCCGGTCATCAACCGCATCGTGCTTGAAGGCAACAAGCGGCTGAAGTCCGACAAGATCAATCCGGAAATCCGGCTTGCGCCACGCCAGATCTTCACCCGTTCGAAGGCGCGTGCCGACGTTGCCCGTATCGTCGAGCTTTACCGCCGCCAGGGCCGCTTCGCAGCGACCGTCGAGCCGAAGATTGTTCAGCTCGATCAGAACCGCGTCGATGTCGTGTTCGAGATCGACGAGGGGCCGAAGTCCCGGGTGCAGCAGATCAACATCATCGGCAACGAAGCCTTTGCCGACAGTGACCTCCGGAGCGAAATGGCCACCCGCCAGAACCGCCTCACCAGCTTCTTCAGCGGCAATACCAGCTACGACCCCGATCGTCTGGCCTACGACCAGCAGAAGCTCCGCGCCTTCTACCTCGAAAACGGCTACGCTGACTTCCGTGTTATCTCCGCCGTCGCCGAGCTCACCCCCGACCGCCGCGACTTCATCATCACCTATGTGGTCGAAGAGGGCGAACGTTACAAATTCGGCGAAGTCCGAGCCGAAAGCGAAATCCGCGACCTGACGAGCGAGAGCCTCGCCGCGCTTCTGCCGATGAAGACCGGCGATTGGTTCAATTCCAAGCAGGTCGAGGATACCGTCACCGGCCTTAATGAAAGCGCCGGCGTATTCGGTTATGCCTTCGCGGACGTGCAGCCGGAATATGAGCGCAACCCTGAAACGCGCACCATGGATATCACCTTCAAGGTGGGCGAAACGCCGCGCGTCTACGTCGAACGGATCGATATTAACGGCAATACCAATACCCGCGACAAGGTTGTCCGCCGCGAGTTTCGCCTTGCTGAAGGCGATCCCTTCAACAGCGTGCGGGTGAAGCGCTCGCGTGATCGCATCCAGTCGCTTGGCTTCTTTCAGGACAATTTGGAAATCGAGCAGACGCAGGGGTCAACTCCCGATCGCGTGATCCTGTCGACGGCCCTCGAAGAAAAATCGACTGGCGAAATTCAGCTCTCTGCAGGTTTCTCAAGCCTTGAGCGCTTTCTGATTAATGCATCCATTCAACAGCGCAATTTTATGGGCAAGGGGCAGGTCGTTCGCGCGAGTGTCAATTATTCGACCTACTCCAAATCGGTAGAGCTTGGTTTCACCGAACCCTACTTGTTCGACCGCAACATCGCGGTCGGAGGTGATATTTATCGTCGCGATCTAAACAGCTTCAATTATGTAGGTAACGAACGCAATACGACCTACGAGCAAGTTGCCACTGGGGGACAACTGCGGGCCGGATTATCGCTTACTGAATATACTACGTTAGCTCTGCGTTACGGGCTTAGTAACGACAAGATCTCTCTCGACGAAGATACCTTCTTCACCGATCCAGATGGCAGTGGGCCTCAGGGAAGGGGATGCGATCCGCTGAGAGCGGGCCGCTACCTTTGCGACGCCTTAGGCACAAGACTAACCTCCTCCCTTGGTTACTCGTTTGAGTATAACACCCTCAACAATCGCTTGCGCCCGACCCGGGGCGAGCGGGCGGTGATACACCAAGATTTTGCCGGCCTGGGCGGCGATGTGAAGTATCTGCGTACACGGGCCAATGCTGCGAAATACTGGAACGTTGGCCGCGGGTTCATCTTCTCCACGAACCTTGAAGGTGGCTATATTCATAGCTTTGAGAAGCAGCGTCTGGGTTCCAGCGGAGAAGAACTGGAACGAGTTCGCCTGACCGACCGCTTTTTCCTCGGCGAGCCGCAGATCAGGGGCTTTGACATTCGCGGTGTAGGCCCAAGGGTTCTTCGCCGAGCCTATGACACCGATGGCAATTTGATTGAAGGAGACGATGGTCTCATTTCGGAGGACTCGATCGGCGGCCGCGCTTACTATCTTGCGCGCGCGGAACTTGAGATACCGCTTGGCTCCGGCGCAAGTGAGCTCGGTTTGAGGCCTTCCGTGTTCCTGGATGTAGGCTCGCTCTTCGCGATCAAAGACCCGGAGACACTAGACGTTGGCAAGTTCTGCACGAACACCACGACCGGTGCTCGAACGACCGTTCCTCCTGGCGGCACCTGCCCGGCCGGTACGAGTGCCTCCAATGGCTTCCAGGAAACCTTTGTCGGGGACACGCCGAAGCCGCGTGTTTCGATAGGCTTCGGGGTGAATTGGAACTCGCCCATGGGACCGTTCAGGATCGATGTGGCCAAGGCCCTTGTTAAGGCCGAGGGCGACGACACCAAGCTATTCACATTCAACGTAGGAACCGCATTCTAATGAAGAAGATCATTCTTGGCATGGCGCTCGCCGCCGTTTCCGCTTCCATTCCCACCGTCGCCTCCGCACAGCGACTTGGCGGTGCTGTTGTCGCTGTCGTGGATACCGACCGCATCTACCGCGAATGCACCGCCTGCCGCGCCGCGCAGACGCAGCTTCAGACCCAAGTGACTTCGCTGCAGCAGCGCGCGCAGCAGCTTGGGCAGCCGCTCCAAACGGAGGCGCAGCAGATCCAGACCGCGATCAATGCCTTGAATGGCAAGCAGCCGGATGCCGCACTCACATCGCGCGCTCAATCGCTGCAACAGCGTCAGAACACCGCCAACCAAGAAATCCAGCGCCTCGAGCAGAATATCCGCTCGACCCAAGCGCATGTTGCGCAGCAGATCGGTGCCCGTCTTAACCCGATCATTAACCAGGTTATGACGCAGCGCGGCGCCAACCTTGCTGTCGATGTCGGCGCGACGCTTGCGCATTCCGGTGCGCTCAACGTCACTAACGAGGTCCTCGCCGCGCTTAACCAGCAGCTTCCGAGCGTCAGCGTGACGCCGCTGCCGCAGCAGCCGGCGCAGCAGCAGCCGCAGGGCCGTTAATGACGGACGCGCGCAGCGCCGCCCGCGGCCCGTTCGACATCAAGCGGGTCATGGCGGCGCTGCCGCATCGCTATCCGATGCTCCTCGTCGACCGGGTGGAGGAGCTGGTTCCGGACGAGCGCATCGCCGCCATCAAGGCGGTGACGATCAACGAAGACTTCTTCAATGGTCACTTCCCGGGCCGCCCAATTATGCCGGGCGTTCTCATCGTCGAGGCGCTTGCGCAGGCGGCGGGCGTGCTCGCGGTGGAGTCCCTTGGCCTCGCCGGCTCCGGCAAGCTGGTCTATTTCATGGCCATTGACGGCGCGAAGTTCCGGCAGCCGGTTGAGCCCGGTGTGCTCCTCCGCCTCGAGGTCGAGTTTGTCCAGAAGCGCACCAGTGTCTGCAAGTTCGCAGGCCGGGCGCTGGTAGACGGCAATCTCGCGGCGGAAGCCAATTTCACCGCGATGATTGCCGATCCGCCCGCGGCCTAAGCGGGCCGCCACTCTCCCTCGCGCTTCTCGATTCCGAACACCTGCCGAATCGCCGCGCCCGCGTACAGCGGCTTTGGCGCATCGTCAGCTATGATGCCGCCTTCATCCATGACGATCACCCGCGTCCCATAGCGGCGGGCGAGGTCAAGGTCGTGCATGGCGATCAGCGCGGCGCGGCCGCTCTCACGGACGAGGCTGCGCAAATGATCCATCAGCTTAAGCTGCCAGAGCGGGTCCAGATTGGCAGCGGGCTCGTCCAGCAGCAGCAGCTTCGGCAATGGCGCCAGCGCACGCGCGATCAGCACTCGGCTCCTTTCCCCGGTGGAAAGCTGATCGACCCGCCGGTCCAGCAGCCGCTCCAGCGCAAGGGCAGCAGTTACGCCTCCGGTTTGGCAGCCGCCCGGAAGGCCTAGCTTCATCAGGTCGCCCGCCAGAAGCGGCCATTTGATATCTCGCGTAGCGGGCAGATAGGTGAACAGCCGCTGCCGGCTTGCCGGAGGCAGAGGGCGTGGGTCGGCACCGTCGATCCTGACCGTCCCTTTGGCCTCGCCAACCCCGGCGAGAGCGTGAAGCAGGCTCGTCTTGCCGCTGCCGTTGGGACCTATGAGGCAGACAAGCTCGCCTGCCTCAACAGAGAGCGATGTCGGCTTCAAACGCCGGCCAAGGCTGAGGCCTCGCCCTTCGAGGAGCGGCTCTTTCATCGGCTGAGCCTCCACCGCATATGGGCGACGAGCCATAGGAAGAAAGGGGCGCCGAGCAGGGCCGTCACCACGCCGATCGGCAACGTCCGCCCAATCGGCGCCAGCCGCGTCACGAGGTCCGCGGCAAGCAGCAACATGCCGCCTATCAATGCTGCAGGCACGATGGCACGGCCGGGGTGTCCGCGCGTCAGCTTGCGCGCGAAGATTGGTGCAATGAGGCCGATAAAGCCGATCGCTCCGCAGATCGCCACGCACGCGCCTACGCCGACGGCGGTGAGGCACACGATCCACGACCGCGTTCGCCTGATGTTATGGCCAATCGCCTCAGCCACCTCTTCCCCAAGCGTCAGGCTGTCGAGTGCCGGAGTAAGGCGCATCAGCAATGCTATGCAGAGCAGGGCAGGCAGGGCAGCGAAGGCGGCCTGCTCAAGGCTCCGGTCGATCAGCGACCCCATCAGCCAGTCATAGGCATCGTAGAAGGCGAACGGGGAGGGGGCGAGCGCAAGAGCAAGCGTCGTAAGTGCCCCGGCAAGCGCGCTGATCGCCAGGCCAGCC
>NZ_DASWTN010000015.1:0-82326 GCF_036402135.1 Allosphingosinicella sp.
CGGCGCTGCTCGATCGTGACCGTTTCGCGGTCGCGATCGCCATAGGTGCTTTCGCAGAAGAGGTGATCGATGTTCCTCGGACCGTTCGGATCCAAGTGGAAGCTCTTTTGGTCGGGACCGAGGTCGCCCGAAAAGAGCATACGCCCGCCGCCGGCGAAGACCTCCACGGAAGCCGAACCCAATATGTGTCCTGCATTCCAGAAGCGTGCCTGGAAACCCGGCGCGACCTCGAACTGCTGCTCCAAGGGGATAGCGCGGCACAGCTCCAGCGTCCGCTCCACATCCTCCATCGTATAGAGAGGGATAGCGAGCGGCTCGTCGGCGCGGTCGGCACGGCGGTTGCGCCGCTCCGTATCCTGTTCCTGGATATGCGCAGCGTCTGGCAGCATCACCTCGAGCAGGTCAAGCGTCGCCGGCGTACACCAGATCGTGCCGGCGAACCCTTCCGCAGTCACCCGCGGCAGAAGTCCGCTATGATCGAGATGCGCATGCGTTAGCAGCGCGGCATCGATCTCGCGCGGATCGAAAGCGAATTTCTCCCGGTTTAGCGCTTCGAGGCTGCGCGAGCCCTGAAACAGGCCGCAATCGATCAGGACGCGGCGGCGGCCGTAGGCGAGCTCATAGCAGGATCCGGTGACCGTCTGCGCGGCGCCGTGAACCGTCAGTATAGGAAAGCTCACGCCGCTGCTGCCGCTTCTTCCACGTCCACGCGCACCACCAGCAGGTCGGCCGGGCACCAAAGCAGCATGTCATCTGAATAGCTTCCGAGCAGGTATCTGGCGAAGCCGCTGCGGCCATGCGAGCCCATGATGATAAGATCCGGGCTGACCTCCCGCGAGCATTTCTGCAGAACGTCCATTGGATCGCCCTGGCTTGCGTAGGCGAACAACTCCGGTTGGGGGGACTCCGGCTGCTCCCGCGCCAGTTCGGAAATTGCCAGCTTCAGCTCCGCAAGCGCCTCGGCCTCCGTATCGTCTCCGTCGACAAGTTCCCTCAGGCTCGGCTCACAGGCATGGACGGCATAAATCTCGTCTTTGACATCCATCTCTGCGGCGAACGGGTAAAGACGCCTTGCTGAACCCGCGTCGTCGACAGCGAGAAGCGCTTTAGAATACGCACCTTCCACCGGATTCTGTACGACCAGGATCGGGCAGCGCGTGCTCCGCAACAGGTGCGTGGCGGTGGTGCCGAAGATCGCATCCCGCATCCTCGGCTCCCCGTGCGAACCAAGGATGACCACATCGGGGTTGAAGTCGAATATCTCGTTCTTGATGGCCTCTTCCTTGGGGGCCTCGCTCAGCTGGATAGTGAGGTCCGGCTCACAATGTTCATGCCGTGCCGAGCAATCCCGCGTCCGATTTTCAATGATGCGCGTGATGACCATAAGCTCGGTCTCCGACGCATCTGCTGCGTGAGCATGGAGGATACGAAGCTCGGCGCCTTGGCTGGTTGCAAGCGCGACCGCCCGCTCGTGCGCGAATTTGCATTGCTCGCTAAGGTCGGTGGCTAGAAGAATCCGTTTCATCATCTCTTCCTCTCGTGCTCGAAAGAGAGCTACCCCCTGAAATCCTCAGGGTAGATACGGAATGTCCCTTAGAGGCAGGCGGGACCTCAGCGGACGGCACTCTGCTGGTGCGCCGTAACCCCGGATGGCTGGGTTCCGATCGTGTTGAAGCCGAGGAGCGCCAGTACCCCCGCCATGATCGCGCAACCCAGGATGGCACGCCGATCTTCCCGATTTCTCGTAGCAGCCATTTCATCGTGCCTCCCGTGATTTTCAGCGAGATTAGGGCGGACGGAGGGGTCTCTGAATAAGCAGAGTCCCTTAGTTCGAACTACGGGCTTTCACCTAAAGATCGGCTCAGGCTCTGCCGCTACCAAGCCTCCGACACGGCCGATCGGCTGTCGATATGGAGGTATTCATGTCACTTCGGGAAAACGGGGCCAGGGCCGGCCTCCTGGCAGTCGCAGCAGCGCTCGCCATTTCAGTTGTCGGCTGCTCCACGCCTACGCCCTACCAGCCGGAAGTCCGTGGGCAGCGCGTATCGGGCGGTTATTCCGAAGTGCAGCTGGCGGAGGATCGGTTCCGCGTGAATTTTCATGGAAACACGCTCACTTCGCGCGACCGCGTTGAAGGTTACATGCTCTATCGAGCCGCCGAACTGACGGTCCAGAACGGCTATGACTGGTTCCTGATCGTCGACCGCCACACCGAGCATGACGTCGAGACTTACGCGCGGCCCGGTCCCTTTTATCGGCCTTACTACGGGCCGAACTACGGCTGGTGGCGCCCGCATTGGAGCTATTACAGGCGCGGCCTCGGTTGGGAAATCTGGCACCCCGAATATGGCGATCCTTTCTGGCGCGACCGGATCGATATCGAGACCGTCGAACATTTCGAAGCCAACGCGGAGATCGTGATGAAGAAAGGCACCATCCCGACGGGGGAGGAGCGGGCATTCGATGCGCGAAAGGTCATGCAGGATCTCGAGCCGACGATCGAGCGGCCAAAGCCAACCAAGCGCTGAAGTGGAGAAAGTCATGACCTCGACAGAAACATTGCCGAACCCGGACGCCAGCCACGCTACGGACTTCAGTGCCGACCTGGTGACTCGCACCGGCTTTCGCTTCCATGTCAGACCGGCCACGCAGGACGATGAGGAGGCGCTTGCCGACTTCTTCACCCATGTGACGCCGCAGGACATTCGGTTCCGCTTCCTGACGCCGCTGCCGAAGGTGGGGCATGCTTTCCTCGAGCGGATGACGAAGGTCGATCACGATCGGACCGAGGATTTCCTCGCGTTCACCGAAGACGGAAAGACCCTCATCGCGACCGCCATGCTTGCCGCCGATGAGGCCAAGGAGAGAGCCGAAGTCGCGATCTCGATCCGCACCGACTACAAGAGGCGCGGCATTGGCTGGCGGCTCCTGGAACATGTCTCCCGCTATGCCGAAGCGAAGGGCATCAAAGTCCTTGAATCGATCGAGTGCAGGGAAAATCGCGAGGCGATCCAGCTGGAGCGCGAGATGGGTTTCACCGCCACCTCCTATCCCGGCGATCCGACTTTGGTGCTGGTGCAGAAGCGCCTCGGCTCTGTCTGACACTTGAGGGGGGCAAATATGGCAACGCATCGCATGCGCGACCTCGCCGCGCAGATCGTGGACCTGCAGCAGGAGCTGGATCGTGAGATCGAGGAGAGGCGAAAGGAGCTCGGGCTCCGTTTCCGCGGCCGGCTCGCGGAGTTCGAGCAGGGCGTGACGCTTCGCCACAAGAGGCTGAAGCAAAGCGCTGCTCAGTTTTTCGTCCAGTCGAACTTGTTCTCACTGCTGACGGCGCCGGTCATCTATTCGATGATCGTGCCGCTTGCTCTGCTCGACCTATGGGCGACAGTCTATCAGCATATCTGCTTTCATGCTTATCGCATCCCACGCGTCAGGCGATCCGATTACGTCGTCCTGGACCGCCACCGCCTGTCCTACCTGAACTGGATAGAGGCGCTGAATTGCGCCTATTGCGGCTATGGCAACGGGGTCATCGCCTATGTTCGGGAGATCGCCAGCCGCACCGAGCAATTTTGGTGCCCGATCAAACATGCGCTCCGCGTACAGGACCCGCACCAGCGCTATTACGAATTTCTCGAATATGGCGATGCCGACGGTTATCGGGAGCGCCTCGGCCAGTTCCGTGAAGCACTCCGCAAAGGTGATGAACGAACCCCTCCGCCAGTAGCGGGCATGGAGCTGGCTAAGGAACAATCCGTATAGGCCCGCAAGCGCGACCAGCCGATTATCTGCGGGACTTGCCGCGCCGGCCTACCTCTCGGCAGCCCACCCGCAGTGGCCGGCGTCGGCAGGTCACGGGAAGAGGACCATGGCAATGAACGCACTTCCAACGCGCAAGAAGGTCTTCGACCTAGAAGGCGAGGCGCAGCAAAATCCCGATGGCCACAATCGTCAGGAAGAGCTGCTGATCGCCGAGCCGGGAGAGCCGGTCAGGTTGAAGCGGGAGCCCGACAATCATGCCGATCCCAATGCCATACTCGTGCTATCGGCAAGAGGCGTTCCCATCGGCTACGTCAATCGCACCGATGCGCCGGCCATAGCCTCTGCCATGGACGGCGGCCGCACCTGTCGCGCTAAACTTCACTGCGTGCGTGGCGGCATAGCCGGATATCCGAATTACGGTGCCCGCATATCGATCGCGTGGGACGGCCGGCCGGAGCATCCGCATCTCCCGCTCGATGAGGAACAGCTAAGGGCGCGGCGTCAGAAAACTGGCAGCCGCACGGCGGGCTCCCTCGGCAGACGCGAACAGGTGACCTCTAAGGCGCTCCGGTCCGTGCGGCGCATCGAAGCAGGGCGCGGTCTCGCCGCTCATATCCTCGTCTTCTCGGCTGCGGCACTCGCCATCTACGCATTCCAGCTCGACCACGAGCTTTTCTTGCCCATGCTTGGATGGTTGTTCGGACTGCTGCTGCACGCCCTTATTGCCTTCGGACCGGGCCAATGGATCGGGCGTAGATGGGAGGACCGGAAGCTCCGGGGAGCCTTGGGCAAACTTCAGGACCTCCGCCGCTAGAGCGGCGTTCCCACATCCATGAAGGTCGCCGTTTTCAGCGCGAAGCCGCACGATCGGCGTTTCCTGGATGCGGCCAATGCGGCTGCCGGCGGGAGGCATGAACTCATCTATTTCGATGCGCATCTCACGGCCGACACCGCGCTGCTTGCCGACGGGGCGGGAGCTGTATGCGCCTTCGTGAACGATCATGTTGACCGCGCCGCGCTCAGCGCCCTCGGGAGCCGGGGCATAAGCCTCGTCGCCCTCCGAAGCGCCGGCTTCAACAATGTCGACTTCCGCGCAGCGGACGAACTCGGCATCGCGATAGCGCGCGTTCCCGCTTATTCGCCCGAAGCCGTGGCCGAACATACTGCGGCTTTGATCCTCTCGCTCAACCGGAAGATCCATCGCGCCTACGCAAGAGTGCGAGAGGGCAATTTCACCTTGGACGGGCTCTTGGGCTTCACCATCAGCGGCCGAACTGTCGGGATCGTCGGCGCCGGCCGCATCGGCATTGCCTTTGCCCGGATTATGCTGGGCTTCGGCTGCGAGGTCATTGCTTACGACCCGTTTCCTTCCCCGGAATTGGAGGCGCTGGGCGGACGCTATGTCTCCCTCGAGGAGCTTCTGAAGAATTCTGACATCGTCAGCCTTCATTGTCCCCTGACTGCCGGGACGAGACATCTCATAGATGCCGATGCGCTCGGCAAGATGAAGCTAGGCGCAATGCTCATCAATACGAGCCGTGGGGGTGTGGTGGATACGCGCGCGCTGATAGCAGCCCTGAAATCGAGCAGGATCGGCCAGGTCGGCCTCGACGTCTATGAGGAGGAAGAGGGTCTCTTCTTCGAAGACATGTCCGGACGGGCAATTGGAGACGATGTCTTCGCACGCCTCCTCACATTCCCGAACGTGCTGATAACCGGCCACCAAGGCTTCTTCACCGCCGAGGCGCTTACGGCAATCGCTGAAACCACAATAGCTAACCTTACTGCTTTTGAAGACCAGGGCAGGCCTCTGCACTCCGTAGTGTTCACCTACTGAGACTACGCAATACTACTGATGGCGCGCTTGAGCCAGCTATCGGCGCCTGACGCATGGAGGGGCAGTTTGGCACGGTCTCACGGTGCGCCTTGGTCGTCGCCTCATCACCGCAAGCTGCAAGAGGCCGCGTTCCTGCCGCGGCGGACGTCGGGACGACGTCGTTCGCACCCGCTCGCAATCAAGAGCGCTCCGGCACCCTTCTTCCCAAGGAGAGTGGGCAGAAATCCGACCAGTATCCCCAAAGCTTTTAATTAGAAGACACTGCGATCATGCGCCCTTCTCACCCCCTTGCGGATCGAACCACGCCAGAACCGTCCCCCGTCCAGCGCGCGCGAGAGGCCAAGAGTCGTCTACGGACGACCCTGCGAAGGTTGGCCGCCAGCCTCATGAATGTGAGCCGGGGCGCCGGCAAACCTTGGGCCATCTGCAGCGAGGTCGCGGCAGTGAAGCAGGAATTCGAGAGCTATCGCGCGGCGATTGGCGGCTACCCGTCCCCCGAAGAGCTTTCGGCAATGCTGCATTTTGGCGATGCGCCGGAGTGGCCGGCGCCGCATCTGAAGGAGCGGATCGAGTTGGCGATGAGCCTTCGAGCGGCCATCGGGGGCGGCCTCCGGATGGCAGCAGCGCGCCTGCTGAACTTCCCAAAAGAAGAGCTGGCCGGGGAGACGGAGCTGTATTTCGGTATCAACGGGTTGGAGGCCCTGCGCGCCGCGCGAGACGGAAGCCAATCGCCCCGATGAGCATCAGCGACGTCCCCAGTCGGCGATAATTCGGGCTGCTGGTCATTGTCTTGCAGCCCTCTGACTCATAGCTCTGAGTAGATAATGGCGGAATATTACCGATACTCGTCTGAAATGCCACTGACAGTAGCGCCAAGATGCGGTAACAAAATGCCATGGCTAAACATCTCGTCTCCGCTGTTGCTTATGATGGCCTATGCAGCTTCGAGTTTGGCTGTGTAACAGAAGTTTTCGGCCTCTCCAGACCCGAGTTAGGTTCGGATCTTTACGACTTCCAAGTGTGTAGTGCCGAGAGAGGACCTCTTGTTGCTGCAGGAGGGATCAAGGTCGACGTTCCGCACGGGTTGGAGGTTTTGGATCGTGCTGACACGATAATTCTTCCGGGCTGGCGACATGATCGCGAGTCCATTCCCGATAATCTTGTCGAGGCGCTGCGGCAGGCTCATACGCGAGGGGCCAGAATTGCCTCGATCTGCTCGGGCGCGTTCGTTCTAGCAGCGGCAGGCTTGCTAGCCGGAAGACGTGCGACCACTCATTGGCAATATGCAAAAGAGCTATCGGAGCGATATCCGGAAATCGAGGTCGACGCCAGCGTTCTATATATCGATGACGGGAACATTGTTACCTCTGCCGGCTCCGCAGCGGGCTTGGATATGATGCTTCACCTCGTGCGGTGCGACTATGGAACCCGTATTTGCAATATCGTTGCCCGCCGTCTCGTGATTCCGCCGCATCGAGACGGAGGACAGGCGCAATTTTTGTCGAGACCAATCATTGAGGTCAAAGATTCGAGACTGTCACAAGTTTTAGAGTTCTTGAGAAGCCATGCTACCGAGGAACATCGGCTCGCTGATCTTGCGGCCAAAGCTGCAATGAGCCCTCGTTCATTTTTTAGGAAGTTCCGCGATGTGGTGGGGATGTCTCCATACGAATGGCTGACGCATGAGCGTGTAGCGGTTGCCAAAGAGCTTCTCGAGGAAACCGACATGCCTGTCGACCATGTCGCTTATAAAGCGGGTTTTGGAGCGACCGAAACTCTTCGCCACCACTTCCGTCGTATTGTCGGCAGGAGCCCCGCCGAATACAGGCGGACATATTCGGGAAACCAGCCAAAGGTCGAACGACGCGCACGAGATTCAAAGCTAAAGGTTGCGGCGCCAAAGTCGATCGTCAACAGCGCAGGCTTAGGCAGACGTCATCTGGAGCAAAATACGGCGGTAACACATGTAAGCGGCGCAGACAGTTCAGTACTTGATGGGCCAAACTTTCGTGGCGCCCTACACCGGGCTTCGACGGCGGCAATGCGCCGAGGTTAGCATTGCCCCATGCTATTTTGAGACGCTGCTCTTTCAAAGGTGGTTGCTCCACCGCACGTGCAGCCGCGTCGCGAAAGTTTACGGGATCTTGTCCACATAAGCTGCCCGTTCGTGACGGAGTAACCAGGCTTTTCGGCTAATGCCGCCCCCATAACCGGTTAGGGACCGATTGGAACCAATGACCCGGTGGCACGGAATTGCGATAGCTATGGGATTTGCGCCGTTTGCCAGACCTACGGCCCGGCAGGCAGCCGGCCGAGCAATCCTACGAGCCACCTCCCGATAGGAGATGGTGGCCCCCGCTGGGATGTGCGAAAGGGTGTTCCACACAAGATGCTGAAAAGGTGATCCGTACGCGGCCAACGGCAGGTTCTGAAAAGCTTCGTAGTTTCCGGAGAAGTAAGAGCAAACGACTTCTCGCAAGGTGTTAGGAACATGAGCTTCATGCACGTCGACGCCGCCGTACATTCGCCGCATCAGTCGAAACATTCTTTCTTCGTAGTCGCCGAAGTCCAGAGATCTAAGGGCACCATCGCCGTCCCAGGAAACCAGAACCTCCCCAATAGGCGATGACAAGCGGCCAAACTCTAAGTTCCCGACGGGGAATGTGCGCAGAAGATTCGGCATTCGAAACTTTCAGCTCCGGTCACCAGGGGACGCTAATCGAAAAGACCGACAACGGATTGATCGAGATGTGACGATCCAATCCGTTGCCGGGTTGCCTGCTATGAACCTTTATTCTGCGGCCGCGATGGCCGGCGGCGCTTCGTGCTTACAAAAACCGCGGACGCCGGTCTCGCCTGCTCTGGCCTCAAGAACCAGACCTTCATCCAACCACCCGGTAACGCCTCCGATCATCTCTTTGACGGGGCGCCCAAGTTTCGCGAGAGCTATCGCGGCCTTGTTGGCTCCGTTGCAGTGGGGCCCAGCGCAGTAAACAACGAAAAGAGTGTCAGGAGCGAATTCAGCGAGAGTTTCGCTCGATATTTCGCGGTGGGGAAGATTGATTGCTCCGGGTACGTGCCCCTTCGCGTAGGCATTGGGGCCACGCACATCGAGTATTACGTAATCACGAGTTCCGTTCTTTCCACTATCATATACGTCCCAGCAATCTGCTTCGAAACTGAGGCGGCCTTGGAAGTGGGCTAAAGCCTTATCCGAAGGCGCTGCTTTGTATTCAGAAACGTGGCTCGTCATCTTTTCCTCCATTCTGAGGACTTGAGGAATAGAGTTCAGCCTCCCAAACCGGCAGTGGCATGATCGCCAAATTGAACGAAAATATTGCCAAAGATGTCTTGTTAAGGAGCGTGCATATCTGTGATAGACTCAATCACGTCCATGAATGGGAGCAAGGCGCATGCCCAATCATGACAAACGCGATATGGCCTCTATCTCTCAAAGATGAGCGACGCCCTCCAAAACCTTGACGCACCGCCCGCTAACAGATGCGCGAAAACCATCAGAAGCACGCCAGGCTGCAACTTGCAGTAGGCTAGGTCGACCCATTTCGACCCCTTGACTCACCTCAAAGGTAATTCGGTCCTCGTCAGTTAACGACAATAAATACGCTGCGAGGGCTGCGTTAGCGCTGCCGGTTGCAGGATCCTCCCACGTGCCTGCCAAAGGTGCAAAAAGACGGGCCCGCATTCCCGCACCTTCACGCGCATAAAGATGGATGGAGAGTTGATCTTCCAGTTCGGGACGTTCAGCGACGGCCGTCCTCAAGGCTGCGACGTCGGGGGCCGCGACAGATAGCGCTTCAGGTGTAACCTCAGCGAGGACGAAGGGATGGCCAACGCTGGCAACGACGGGAAGATGTGTTGTCGTCTCTATCTGTGCGGGGTTGAGATCTATACATTTTGCGATCAGATCGGGTGAGATCTCGAGGCTCAAGGTTAGGGGCACGGGAGCTTCAACCGTGGCGGATAAAGCTTGGCCGTCTGGACCGTGCTGAAATTCAATCTCCACCAAACCCGCTTTCTCTTCGAAGATCATTCTAGTTGCTTGCGTGTCAGTCATCGCCGCTAGAACGAGTGCGGTTCCAACGTTAGGGTGCCCTGCGAATGCCATTTCCGCCACGGGATTGAAGATCCTGACCCGGGCGGTGTGATCACCATTCTCGGGAGGCAAAACAAAAGTTGTCTCGCTTAGTTTTAGCTCACGAGCCAACACTTGCATCTCCTCGTCGGACATGCCCGCGGCATTGGTGAATACCGCCAACGGGTTTCCGCCGAAGCGGCTGTCGGTGAAGACGTCTACAGTAACAAAAGAATAAGTACGCACAGTGGCCTCCAACGAAAGACGCGACTGAACTCGTGCCATCGTTACCGTGGTGAAGGCGATCTTGGGAGCGGGCGAGAGGCGTGGCTGCCAGCGACGAATGGTATTCTGCCAAAAGTGGCCTATCGGCGTCACCGCCGCCTCGCTGGAAGCCGAGTGCGAAGCGCGAAACCTCCCAGGCACTTTCAAAAAGGAGCGGCCTTACACGCCCCACCATAAGCGAAGCTCAAATGGAGGAGTGCTGCCTAAAGTCCGAGGGAAAGTCGCACAGGATTCGCGCCTAAGCCGCACCAGCCGACAACCAAAACGCTACGATTATCGGGCATCGCCGAAAGGACTGTTGTAAACCTCAATCGCTGGGGGATGGAGCAAGGTCCCTCACTTAGACGAAAGCAGACATTCCCCGGCCGAGCCAGCAAACGTCCACTTTCACCAGATTAACGCCACAAGCCGACCGCCTGCTACCGGCCAGCTCCTGCCATTCCGCTATCGCCAGAAGCGGTCATTAGAAGCCACGTCGCTTGAGCCTGAGAGCTGAATGTCTGCCTTTGGTGGGCGCACTTACAGAAGGCGCATCTCGCTATACTCGGCGAACTTCACGCGACGGCAGCTACCACTCTCAGTCCCACCAGAAATACCACCAGTCGCTCGCCATCAGGACGGCTGCAAGCGGATAGATATCGCCGACACCCTGAGTCACAATATCGGGGCAGTAGCGATACTGCTCCCAGGCGAGCTCCACCGCCTCTTCGCGGGTCTTCGGCCTTTTCTTCACGCGTAGCTCCATCGTGGCTCCGCCCAGGCTCACTAGCTCTGCTCCATAACGCTCCTGCCAAGCGCGCAGCGCCGCGACATGAACATGGGGCGGAGGGCAGGCGTTGAAGTCTCCGAACTTCACGTGCGCCGGCACCTGCCAGCCTTGTTGCGCCGGAACGAGAAGAAGAGGCACTAGCTCGAGAGGCTCCATCGTGACGATATCGCGGGCGAGGATGGGGCCTGAGGTGAAAATTGGTTCTTCCGGCCATTCGCCAAGCTCGGGATCCGGCTCCTCTTCGACGCCTTCATTATTGTCCGCGGCCCACTTTCGATAGGCCGCGTCAGACCGCGCCACCTCCTCAGCAAGGGCCTGCCGGTGATTGAGGTTCTCTGCGCGCTGCAGGATGTCCTCGACAGACGTCGGCCGACCTGCCTCGAAGTTTGCGGCCAGCGCCTTGGCCTCATGCTCTCCTCCGACGATGATCGGCCACCCTCCGCCGGCCGCCCGAAGCCGCTCCCATTCGGCTAATGCTCGGGCGCCCGTAGTGGAGAACTGCCTGAACGGGAGGTCCTTCAAAGCGGGCTCGGACGCCGCTCCGGAAACTGGAGAACAACCCACCAGCCGAGTACTAAAAAGCACTGCGCCGGCGTTGAACGCGCGCCTCGTAAGCATATTCCTCCTCTAAGTTACGACGATGTTTGCTGCTGCACGTCGGCGGCTGCAAGACAAGTGGCCTTAAGGGTCAGCCTGGCGGGCCCGAATTGCAAGCTTCGGATCAGGTTCGCACATTCCTTTTGAATCCGCACCGATTGCCACGATGGCTGTGCCCTCAGTGACATCTTTGCTCGCTAACGGGCGCTTGCGCGATGGCGCCGCTGTTGAGATTATGTCGTTCCGCGCGGCAACCCCGGGTAAAGGTGGTGGAGACCCGATGATTAGTAGCCGGCGGGCACATCGCAAACAATGTCCGCCGTTTAGCTCGCTTCCCCGACCGCCTCCGGCCAACAGCGGACGATCGAAGACGTTTGATGAAGTGGTGTCCCGAACTATTCCCGGAGTGACGCCTGCCCTACCCCTCAGAAGGACGGCAATCTGCCGACATCGGGGGTGCAGAGTCTGTCAGTGTAAACGAGATGCTCTACCAACTGAGCTAAGCGCCCGCGCGATGCGGAGGCAGCGCACTGCCACTTCGGCTCGCATAGGGCAAGCCTTCAGCGTCAGATCGCGAACGGCGAGAGGCGCTGGACGGCCTTGAGGTAAGCGGTGAGGTGAGCGGCTGCCTGGTCGCTGAGTTCGATGAAGACGCGGCGGCCGTCATGGGGATCGGCGGCTCGGACGAAGAGGCCGTAGTCGGTCAGAGTCTTGATCCAGCGGAGTGCAGTGGTCGCGGGGACGGCGGCGGCGATGCAGAGGCTTGAGACGGCAACGCGCTGTCCATCAAGGCGCGCGGCCATGAGGTCGAGGAGCATGTCCCAGGCGGGGTCAGCGAAGAGGTCGCTTGGAAAATATTGATCGCGAAGGCGTCGGGCGCGGATCATGGCGCGGACGGCGGAGGCGGTAAGATCCTGGGCGGGTTCATGATTGACAAGGGGAAGGGTCGGTGTCTTCGCCTCTTCCTCTTCCGAAATTCGGGCGAGGATAGTTGCGATGCGGCCGACTTCTTCGCTTAGCTGCTGCAGCCGTGCTGTTCCGCGACCACCATCACGAAGACGCAGAAGCTTTCTCGATGCCGCAGTGGCAGTTGCCGCCAGGAGTTCGGCTTCATTCGGTTCGCAAAGCTGGATTACATTGGGGCTAGGCGCTCGCGCAAACACTCGATCGATCAAATGCGGCGGAGTGCTGATGACGGCGCCGAAGCGGTTGATCGCCGCGCCGTTACCAATCTCAGCAATCAGCTGCCCGAAATCTTCATGATCTTGCTCCACCGACAGCAAGACTGCCTGAGTACTCACCTGTTGCCTTAAACGCGGAAGTGCGTCCGGAAACATAGCCGAGCCACTGACACGGCAACCCGTGCGCAAGGCAGCATCTTCAAGCCGCGCCAAAGCGGCTTCACTGTCGGCGAATAGAAGCACCGACGGTGTGCCGTCATATTCGACCGATTGAAGCCCGTCCTCAGACATCCGGCACCCCCCGCCCCGATGCTAGCCAGTGGGGCGAGCAATTACCACCCGCTCCCAATGGCTTATGTGGCGAACATGCGCCGCCGTCGCGCGGGAGGCCATAGCCCCTCGCCCTTTTTCATCCATTTTGAACAGTATTTTGGAGGCGACCTGGCTGAACTGCTAGGAAACAGCGTCAGCCAGCTCCCGCACCGGCGCGGCCGGTTCTTCGTCGAGGATCCAGTCGACCGCGGCCCGGGCGTGAAGCGCGGTGGTGTCGTAGACCGGAAGCACATTAGCGCCCGGATCCACGATCATCCGAAGTTCGGTGCAGCCGAGGATCACCGCCTGGTTCCGCGCCTGGGCCATGTTGGTGATGCAGGTCTTCAGCGTCCGCTGCGACACGCGAGAGACGGTGCCGCGCGCCAGTTCCTCGAAGATGATGCGGTCGATCTCCCGAACCATTCCCGCGTCGGGCGTGTTCACGGCGATCCCGTGCGCCTCGATCCGATCGCGATAGAAGCTTTCCGTCATGGTGAAACGCGTTCCGAGCAGGGCCGCCCGGGCGACGCCGTCGGACGCCAGCTTCTCCGCGGTCACGTCGCCGATGTGGAGGATCGGGATGCCGACCGCCTGCGCGACCTGCGGATACACCTTGTGCATCGTATTGGTGCAAATAACGAGCCCTTCGGCGCCCGCGCCTTCGAGGCGCTTTGCCGACGCGATCATCAGCTCGGCAAGGCCGTCCCAGTCGCCCGCTGACTGCATGCGTTCGACGGGCGCGAAATCGACGCTTTCGATGAGCAGCGGCGCGGAGGAAAGCCCCCCTTCCCGCTTGGCAACACCCTTGTTGATGGCTTCATAATACATGGCGGTCGAGACCCAGCTCATCCCGCCAATCAAACCCAGTTTACGCACCCCTGCACCCCAGTCAAAACGCGCTCGGAAAAAGCGGCTGTGGCGAGGGGCAGCTTAACCCCGGATTATCCGAGCGACTTGACGATCTCCTCAACCATCTTTTTGGCGTCGGCGAGGAGCATCATCGTGTTGTCGCGGAAGAACAGTTCGTTCTCGACCCCCGCATAGCCGGCGCCGCCCATCGAGCGTTTGATGAACAGCACCGTCTTCGCCTTTTCCACGTCGAGCACAGGCATTCCATAAATAGGCGACGACTTGTCCGTTTTTGCGGCTGGATTGGTGACATCGTTGGCGCCGATCACGAAGGCGACGTCCGTGCGGGCGAATTCGGAGTTGATGTCCTCAAGCTCGAACACCTCGTCATAGGGGACGTTGGCTTCCGCGAGCAGCACGTTCATATGCCCCGGCATGCGACCCGCGACCGGGTGGATCGCATATTTGACGCTGACGCCTTCCGCCTTGAGGAGGTCGGCCATCTCGCGAAGCGCATGCTGCGCCTGCGCCACCGCCATACCGTAGCCGGGGACGATGATGACCTGTTCGGCCTGCTTCATCAGGAAAGCAGCATCCTCAGCGGAGCCGCGCTTGTACGGCCGGTCGATGGCAGGTCCGCCGCCGCCCGCAACCGCATCGCCGCCGAAGCCGCCCGCGATGACGCTGATGAAGCTGCGGTTCATCGCGCGGCACATGATGTAGGAGAGGATCGCGCCCGAGCTTCCGACCAGCGCACCGGTGATGATCATGGCCGTGTTGCCGAGCGTGAAGCCCATGGCCGCGGCCGCCCAGCCGGAATAGCTGTTCAGCATCGACACCACGACCGGCATGTCCGCGCCGCCGATCGGGATGATGAGGAGGAAGCCGATCAGGAAGGAAAGCGCGGTGATCGTCCAGAAGACCCAAGCGCTCTGATCCATCGTGAAATAGCCAATCAGGCCGAGGATCAGCGCCAGCACGCCAAGGTTGATGACGTGCCGGAGCGGCAGCAGGATCGGCTTTCCCGACATGTTGCCGTTCAATTTCAGGAACGCGATGACCGAGCCTGAAAAGGTGATCGCGCCGATGGCGACGCCGAGGCCCATCTCGACCCGGCTGACCGGGTTGATCGAGGGTCTGCCGGGGTCACTCGGGCAGTCTCCGATGCCCTGACACCAGCTTAATTGCGTGATGCCGAAGGCTTCCGGGTTCAAAAAGGCGGCGGCGCCCACCAGGACAGCGGCAAGGCCCACCAAGCTGTGGAAGGCGGCAACAAGCTGCGGCATCGCCGTCATCGCAATCCGCCGCGCGGTGACAAGACCGATGACGGCACCTAGACCTATCGCGCCGAGGATCTCGCCCAAGGTCGGAAGATCCCAGGCTTGATAATATTGATCGTGGAAGGTCGGCGGCACCGTCGGGATGTGAGTGACGAGCGTCGTGAAGACCGCGATCGCCATGCCCGCCATACCGAAGCGGTTGCCGCGACGGCTGCTTTCGGGGCTGGAAAGCCCGCGAAGCGCAAGAATGAAGCAGATTCCGGCGATCAGATAGGCGAGCAGCACCCAGGACGGCTGCGCCACATGGCTAAGCGTCTCGCCTGCCGCAGGGATGGGCGGAGGAGGATGTAGTGGCGGGGCGGACGGAGCCTGAACCCAGCCCATCAGCGCCGCTCCTTCTTCTTGTACATGGCCAGCATCCGCTCCGTGACGGCGAAGCCGCCGAAGATGTTGATGCTGGCAAGCACCACCGCGATCAGCCCCAGCCACTTGGCGCCCGGCACGCCCGCAGCCGCGGCTGCGATCAGCGCGCCGACGATGATCACCGAGGAAATGGCGTTCGTCACCGCCATCAAGGGCGTGTGCAGCGCCGGCGTCACCGACCAGACCACGTAATAGCCGACGAAACAGGCGAGCACGAAGATCGAAAGGATGGTGATGAAGTCCATTACGTCAGCAGCCTTTCGTTCACGACCTTGCCGCCTTGGGTGAGGCGCACACCCTTTACGATCTCATCATCGTCCGGCAGCACTACCCGCTTCGCCTCGGTGTCCCAGAAGGCGCTGAGGAAATTGTAGAGGTTGCGGGCGTAGAGGGCGGAGGCGTCGGCAGCGAGGCGGCTGGGCACGTTGCGGTGGCCGACGATGCGGACGCCGTGCCGCTCCGTCACCGCGCCAAGCACCGCGCCCTCGACATTGCCGCCCTGCTCCACCGCCAGGTCTACGATGACGCTTCCGGGCCGCATCGTGGCGAGCTGCGCGTCGGAGACGAGGCGCGGGGCGGGGCGGCCGGGGATAAGGGCGGTGGTGATGACGATGTCCTGCTTGGCGATATGGCTGGAGACGAGCTCCGCCTGGCGCGCCTTCTGCTCGTCCGAAAGCTCCGCCGCATAGCCGCCGGTGCCGCTCGCCTCGAGTCCCTCCGCGAACACTGCCTTCGCGCCGAGGCTTTCGATCTGCTCGCGCGTCTCCGGCCGCACGTCGGTCGCCGAGACGATCGCGCCCAGCCGCCGCGCGGTCGCGATCGCCTGGAGGCCGGCGACGCCGACGCCCATGACGAAGATGCGCGCTGCAGGGATGGTGCCCGCCGCCGTCATCATCATCGGAAAGGCGCGGCCATATTCCGCCGCCGCGTCCAGCACCGCCTTGTAGCCGGCCAGATTCGACTGCGACGAAAGCACGTCCATGGATTGGGCGCGGGTGATGCGCGGCATGAATTCCATCGCCAGCGCCTCGACACCCAAGGCGGCATAGGCGCCCACCCGCTCCCGCTGGCCGAACGGATTGAGAGCAGCAGCGAGGAGCGCGCCCGGCGTCAGACCTTGAAGGCTTGCGGGGTCCGGCCCCTGCACACCAAGCACCGCACCGGCACCCTCAAGCACCGCCTCGCGCGAACCAACGGACGCGCCGGCCGCTTCGTAATCGGCATCGGTGATGGACGCGGACAACCCCGCCCCCGCCTCGACGGCGACGGAGGCGCCGAGCGTGATATATTTCTTTATGGTTTCCGGCGTGGCGGCGACCCTGCGCTCGCCTTCCGCCGCTTCCTTGAGGACCGCTATTTTCATCCCGCGGCCCCCGTTTCGATCAGGAGGCGATGATGAGGACGACGATGGCCGCCGCGATGAAGCTCAGGATCGTTCCCCACTTCATCAGACCCACGAAGGTGGAATAGCTCCTTACGTGCGCCTTCTGGTCGTTCGTCACTTCGCCTTCGCGGGCCATTGGCATCCTCTACGATGTTCTTTCCAAGTCAGGCGCATCCTTATCAACCGAATTGCGGCTTCGGAAGGCCCCAAAATGAGGCGCTCCTTAAGCGGCTATTTACCCGCTTTGGCTACTCCCTGTTTTCCATGGAGCCGGATTCCCTTCGCACCCTGTCCCTCGTCGCCCTCGATGCGGCACAGCACCGTGTCGCATCTGCCGCCGCATCGCGCGCGGGCTGGCGCGCGCAGAGGGACGCCGAAGAGCCGGCCGCGTTGCTGATCGGCCTCTGGGACGAGGAGCAGGCCCGGCTTGTCCGTGCGGCACGAGCGCGAAGTCCGGCGCTGCCGATCCTGGTCTGCGGTCCCGCCACCGCGTCGGTGGACGCCATCCGCGCCGGCGCCAGCGATTTCCTCGCGCTGCCGCTTACCGCCGACCGGCTGATCGCCGCGCTGCAGGCGGCAGGCGACCGCCGCCGCCGGAGCGGCGAGCTTCGGCCGCTTGCCGAGAAGATCGTGAAGCCGCTGGCGCTCGACGAAATCATCGGATCGACACCCGCCTTTCGCGCCGCGCTCGCAATTGCCGCCAAGGCGGCGCGGTCGCGCGTTCCCGTGCTGATCGAGGGCGAAAGGGGCACGGGCAAGGAAACCTTGGCCCGCGCCATCCACAGCTCCGGCCCGCGCGCGCTGAGGCCGATCGTCTCTCTCGACTGCGGCACGCTTTCCCCCGCCCATCTCGAGGCCGCCTTGTTCGGCTACGAGCCCGGCGCCTTTCCAGGGGCGTTCGACCGCTCGGTGGGCAAGTTCGAGGAAGCGGACGGCGGCACGCTTTTCATCGACAATATCGAGCTACTTTCGGCCGAGCTTCAGGCGAAGCTTCTGCACGTGATCGAAACCGGCGAGGCCGCGCGTCTCGGCGGCCGCGGTTTCAAGGCGGTGGACGTGCGCATCCTCGCCGCCGCGGGCGCGCGGCTTTCGGAACAGGCTGCGGCCGGACATTTCCGCGAGGATCTCCTAAGCCGGCTTGCGCTGGTCAGCATCGCGCTTCCGCCGCTTCGCGAACGCCGCGCCGACATTCCCGCGCTTGCCCGCCACTTCCTCGGCCGTTTCGCCGAGCAGCCGGGCCTGCCGCACCTGGGCATCACGGAGGGCGCGGTGGCGCTCCTTACCCAGTTCGGCTGGAGCGGCAATGTGCGGGAGCTTCAGACCGCGCTCTTCCGCGCGGCGCTTCATTGCCAGGGCCATGCGCTTACCGCCGAGGATTTCCCGCAGATCGCGCTCGAGATCGCGCACGGCAAGCGTTCGGACGATTATCATGCGCGGGCGGTGGAGGGCGCAAGGCCTTTGCCAGGCAGCAACGGCTCCGGCGTCACGCTCTACCTTCCGGATGGCAATCTCCGGCCGCTGGAGGATATCGAGGCGGACGTGATCCGGCTCGCTATCGGCCATTATCACGGACGCATGACGGAAGTGGCGCGGCGGCTCGGCATCGGCCGCTCGACGCTCTACCGGAAGCTCGCGGAACTCGGCATCAGCGACGCCGCCTGACTCGGAACCGGCAGCTGCCGCGGCGCTTTACCGTAACATGGGTAAGCGTCTCCTCCTGCTCCTGCTTCCGCTCGTCGCCTGCGATAGCCGTGCGCCGCAGAACACGACCGAGATCATGAGCGAAGCCATGTCCGGCAATGCCGCGGTCGCGGCGGAGGCTGGAGAACCTGCAGCGGAGAATGCTAGCACGGCGGCGGCGAACCGGCCGACCTCGGTGACGGTGGGGCCGATGCAGGTGCCCTATGATGCCGCGCTGCTGGCGCCGGAGCGCGTCACGCTGCCGCTCCCGCCCGACTGGAAGGCCAAGGCGCAGGGCGTGAAGCTGATCGCGCGCGAAAGGGCCGAACTGATCGGCAAGGCGGAATGCATCTATGGCGGCTCGGGCGAGGCCAGCCGCTGCAACGCCGACCAGGAAGCGGGGCTCGCCTTCGCTTCGCTGCCCGCCCCCTTTGCCGAGATCAGCGGGCGCATCCCCGCAGACGGGCGGAAGAGCATAAGCCTTGCCGGGGTGGAGGGCGTCAGCTGGGAGATCGGGGCCGAGGGCGAAGGCGCCGAATATATCCTGCTCCCAGCCGGAAGCGGCACGGCCCTCATCGTCCGCCAGTTCCGCACCGCCGGCAATCCCGACGAAGCGGCGATCGGCACGGTGCTTAGCGACCTGAGGCTGAAGCAGGAGCCCTGAAAGACCTAGCGGATCGGCGCCCGAACGTCCGGTGAGTTGCGCTGCAACTGTCCGCGGATCGCGCCTTCCGGAAACTCGGCGCTGTGAATGTCGATATAGAAGCTTTCCGGCCTGGCCTTGATCTGGCGCAGTATTGCGCGGCCGGGGCTCAAACAGCCGTCGCTTCTGCCGTCCACCGGGGGCCGCAACGTCAGCACCTCCATACCCACCGATGTGGCGGGGCCCCGGTGCAGATGCGCCGCCGTGACTCCGTCGACCTTGGCGACGCTGAGGCTGTAGCAGAAACGGTAAGGGGGCCTTTCTATCCAGGCGCTTGCATGGCCGCTGCCGTAGCGATGGCCCTTCTGGCCATGCGCGATCGAACCGCCGGTCAGGAAGGTGCCGTAACGGTCGAAGATAACGTCGCCGAGCAGAGCGCAACCGCCGAGCAGCGCCGCCGTACCAAAAGCCACCAAAGCCATTCTCATCATTCGAATTCCATGTCTGCGTCCGCCGCGAAATGGAAGCCTTTTGTCCTGAAAGCTTCGCAGCGCCGCAGCCCGGCCTGTTCGAGTGCGTTGGACGGCCGAGAGGAGCTTCACATGAGCAGGATCCTGGTTCTTTATTATTCTTCCTACGGCCATATCGAGCGGATGGCGAAGGCGGTCGCCGAAGGCGCTAGGGAGGCGGGCGCCAGTGTCGACATCAAGCGCGTGCCGGAGCTGGTGCCGGAAGAGGTGGCGCGCTCATCGGGCTACAAGATCGATCAGGTAGCGCCCGTGGCGCGGGTCGAGGACCTCGAGAATTACGACGCGATCATCATCGGCGTCGGCACGCGCTACGGCCGAATGGCGAGTCAGATGGCGAACTTCCTGGATCAGACGGGCGGCCTCTGGGCCCGCGGCGCGCTTAACGGCAAGGTCGGCTCCGCCTTCACCTCCACCGCCACCCAGCATGGCGGGCAGGAAACGACCCTGATGGCGATCCACACCAACTTGATGCATTTCGGCATGCTCTGCGTCGGCTTGCCTTACAGCTTCCAAGGCCAGATGCGGCTCGACGAAGTGACCGGGGGTTCGCCCTACGGCGTCACCACTATCGCTGGCGGCGACGGCTCCCGCCAGCCAAGCGAGAACGAGCTGGAAGGCGCCCGTTTCCAGGGACGGCACGTCGCGGAGATCGCGAACCGCCTCTTCCCGTCCAAGGCCGGCGGCGGCGACGAGGAGCTCGAGGGCCTGATGCTGCGCGATGCCTGATCAGCGCGGCGTGGGCGGGAGCCGCTGGAACGACTTGTTGGTAATCCGCCATTCGCCGTCGATCTTGTGCAGCGACATATAGTCAACGAACTTCACACTCGGATAATCCAGCACCACCTTGGCGACAGCCGCATCGCCCGTGATGTCGATGCTGTCGACACTGCGCTTTCGCTGAGCCTCGTCGGGAGCCGGCTTGCCGCTGGCGCGGGCGGCATATTCCTCACTCGTCAGCTGCGCGAGCTTGCCGTCAGCGACGGAAAACAGCTTCGCGTCGGGATGAAAGGCTTTGCGGAAGTGGTTAGCGTCTCCCGTCTCATGCCCCTTGAAATAATGGTCGAGCGCGGCGCGGACGCCAGCTTCTTCAGGCGCCTGTGCCCTAAGCGGTGCAGCGACGCTGATGGCGGCAAGCGCGGCAAGCATGTTGATAGAAATCTTCATGTCGTCTCCCTTCTTGAATATTCTCATGGCGTCAGCGCAGCGTCGCGGAGGCCGCGCCAGACGCGGATGGCCTGGATGGTTTCGGGCACGTCGTGGACGCGGAGGATCTGCGCGCCCTGCTCCGCGCCCTTTAGCGCCAGCGCGACGGAGCCGCCGAGCCGCTGGTCCGTCGGCGCTTCGCCTGAGAGCGCGCCGATCATCCGCTTGCGGCTTGCGCCCAGCATGACCGGGCAGCCGAGGCCGTGGAAGAGCGCGAGGCCGTTCAGAAGCTGCAGATTGTGGTGGACGCTCTTGCCGAAGCCGATGCCGGGATCGACGATGATCTTCGCTCGATCGATGCCCGCAGCGACCGCGGCTTCGATCCGCTCTTCCAGCCAGTCATAGACTTCGAGCAGCACCGGTCGGTCATAATGCGGCGCCTTCTGCATCGTTTCGGGACTGCCCTTATGGTGCATCAGAACGACCGGGCCGCCGGCCCTCGCCACCACCTCCGCCGAACGAGGATCGAAGGTGAGCGCCGACACGTCGTTGACGAGGGTCGCGCCCGCACGGAGCGCCGCCTCCATCACCTCCGCCTTGCGGGTGTCGATCGACACGGCAGTGCCAGCGGCCGCGAGCCGCTCGATCGGCGGCAGCACGCGCTTCACCTCGTCGCCTTCCCAGACGGGCTTCGCGCCCGGCCGGGTGGATTCGCCGCCCACATCAATGATCGCCGCGCCAGCCGCGCTCATCGCATGGCCGGCATCCGCCGCCGCGCCCGCATCCTCGTACCTGCCGCCGTCGGAGAAGCTGTCGGGCGTCGTATTCAGGATGCCCATAACCTGCGGCTGGTCGAGCCTGATCGTGCGCTCCCCGAGCGCCAGCGGCGCACGCGGCGCCGTTATGTTCGCCCAAGTCCGCCGCGCGCCCTCACCAAGCCGGTCCAGTTCGTCTTCGATCGCCTCGACTGAGATCAATTCGGAGACGATCCGCCCGCCTTCTTCACGCAGAGCCTCGATCGCTGAGAAAAAGTTGAGCCCACCTGTGAGGCGGGCAACTTTCCCGTCATGCCCGAATGGCGCATCAATGAAGGCTGTGGGACGAAGGTAGATTTTCAACGCCGCGTTGCTCCAGCGGCTGGCGACCGGCCTACAGGAGCAGTGGCTGTCTTCGGCATTCGTGCTTCCAGCGGGGCGAGCCAGCGGGCGGCGTTGGCACCGACGCTGAGCTGCGGGTTTGAATTGCCACCGAGGATGCCGGCGCCTTCCCATCCTGTAACGAGGGCGTGCGCTTCCTCGAAGGCTTCGGCCAAGGGCTGGGGCTTGCGGAGGGCGCGGTTGATGAGGGCGTCGCCGAAATAGGTCCAGTCGTTGCCGGGATCGCAGCCGAACGAGGCGCGGTCGGCGGCGGCGGCGGTGACGATCACGCTGCTGTCTGACGCCAGCACCGGCACGAAGATGCCCGAATAGCAGGCGGAGATGATGACGAGGCGGTTCGGCATGCCTTCCACCATGCCGCGAAGCCGGAGCGGCGGAATGTTGCCCATGCCGCGCTGCGCATCGAGATATTCAAGGCCGGTGCCGGGCGCGCCGTGGCTGGTCGTGTAGAGGACGAGCACATCCTCGTTCCGGTCGGCAAGCTCCGCGACGCGGGCGAGCGCCAGCGAAAGGCTGTGCGGCGATCCGGCGGGCTCTTCGCCGCCCATCGCGAGAACGAGGGTGCGTCCCGCGGCGTCAAAGCGGCGGGAGAGGACCCGCCCCGCCTCCCGCGCCTCGCGGCCGAAGACCGGATCGCTGTTGAGGCCGGCGACCACCACATAGGCATCGACGGTTCCCGGGCGCTGCGGTTTCAGCGCATCGAGCGCGGCATCCAGGCGGCGATGATCGGTGAGGAGCTGCTGCGGCGAACGATTGAACGCAACCCAGGCGGTGTTGCGATTGACGTTGGGACCGGGCCCCACGGGAGCAATGACCTGGCTGGTGACGGAGCCGCCGAGAAGGCAGAAAAAAGCGGCCAACGCCCAGCGCAGCCGCGGGAAAGCATTTCTGCCGGACCTAAGCCCTCTCGCCCCGATTCTGGTCATCCGGCGATGCTATGGCGAAAGTGCGGCTAGTCCAGCGCGGAAATATACTTCTGCCTGAGATCATCGAGGCAGACGAGACCTTCGCCCTGCTCCACATGCCAGAAGGTCCAGCCGTTGCAGCTTGGCGCACCCTGGGCGGCGGCGCCGATCTGGTGGATCGAACCCTGCTTGCCGGATAGTTCGACCGACGCATCAGCACCCACCTTGGCGCGCCAGCGGCGCTTACTGTCCGTGAGGATCGCGCCCGGTTCGATCATGCCGGTTTCGACGAGGGCACCGAACGGCACCTTCGGCTGGGCCCGCTTGGAGACCATCGTCTTCATCGCACTCTCGTCGAGCTCCAGCGTCGAGGCGATCCGTTCGTTCGCGACCTTCACATATTTGGTCTCGCGCTCGATGCCGATCCAGTTGCGCCCCAGCCGCCGCGCCACGGCGCCCGTCGTGCCGGTGCCGAAGAAGGGGTCGAGGACGACATCGCCCTTGTTCGTGCAGGCGAGGAGTATTCGGTAGAGAAGCGCCTCGGGCTTCTGGGTCGGATGCGCCTTGCTGCCGCCCTCGCCCTTCACCCGCTCACCGCCGGAGCAGATCGGGATCACCCAGTCGGACCGCATCTGGAGGTCGTCGTTCAGCGCCTTCATCGTGCGGTAGTTGAACGTGTAGCGGCTGTCCTCAGACCGGCTCGCCCAGATCAGGGTTTCGTGCGCGTTGGTGAAGCGGGTGCCGCGGAAATTCGGCATCGGATTGGATTTCCGCCAGACGATGTCGTTCAGGATCCAATAGCCTTCGTCCTGCAACGCGGCGCCAACGCGGAAAATGTTGTGGTAGCTGCCGATCACCCAGAGCGTGCCGTCGGGCTTCAGGATGCGGCGCGCTTCCTTCAGCCACGCCTTGGTGAAGTCGTCATAGGCTTGAAAGGTGTCGAACTTGTCCCAATCGTCGTCGACTGCATCGACTCGGCTTCCCTCCGGCCGGAACAGGTCGCCGCCGAGCTGAAGATTGTAGGGCGGATCGGCGAAGATCATGTCGACGCTCGCGTCCGGAAGCGAAGCCATCGCGCGGACGCAATCGTCCTGAAGGATCCGGTTCAGCGGCAGCCCTTCGGCAGGCGCGGCCTTGGCGCGCTTCTTCACATTTCCAACGAACGTCAGCGCGCTCATCGCCGCCCCCTTTTCAGCACAAGGACGCGAAACTGAGTCAGCCGGACTCCGCGGTCAAGAACAAGCGTTTAGGCGCCGCTGTTCATAAGTGTTAAGATGTTCCGGGAACGAAAGGAGTCCCCGCTACATCTGGCGTGAGCAGCGCCGGCCCGGACTCAAGATGAAGTGGTGTGACGGGAAAGACTCACTCCGCCGCAATAGCGGTGGGGAGAAGCTCGAGCTGCATCTGCTCGCGGACGCGGGCGAAGCTCTGGCGGTGGATCGGCGTCGCGCCCAGCGCCTTTAGTGCGCGGCAATGGTCGGGCGTCGGATAGCCCTTGTTCGTCTCCCAGCCATAGCCCGGATAGTCGCGTGCATAGTCGGCCATGATCCGGTCACGGGTGACCTTGGCAACGATGGAGGCGGCGGCGATCGACCGGCATTTCGCATCGCCAGCGACGATCGCCTTCGAAGGCCGATCCCAACGTGGACAGGCATTGCCGTCGACCAGCACCCAGGCTGGATCGAAGCCGAGAGCTTCCACCGCACGCTGCATCGCCAGCATCCGCGCCCAATAGATGTTGAGGCTGTCGATCTCTTCGACCGTGGCGATGCCGACGCCGACCTTAGCGACCTTGTAGAGCCGGGCGCAGATCGCCTCCCGGTCCTTGACCGGCACGACCTTCGAATCATTGATGCCGCGCGGGAAACGCGCCCGGTCCAGCACCACCGCAGCCGCAACGACCGGCCCCGCGAGCGGCGCGCAGCCCGCTTCGTCCACGCCGGCAAGCGGTTCGGGATAGGCTTTTTCGATCTTGAAGCAGGGCGCGGCCATGGCCGCAGCCTAGAAAGCGCTCGCCGATCCCGCCAGCGAAAGCCGCAACGGCTCGCCGCTTATCTGTGGATTTCCTCGAACGGAACGACGCCGAGCGCGTGCCCCATCGGTCCATGCCCCGCTCCGTAGCCGGGAGCGGCAAGGAGGGCGGCGCGGGTATAGTCGCGGCCCGTCCAGACCGCGTCCTTCAGCGCGCGGCCGCGTCCGAGCACAGTCGCGATGGCGCTTGCGAGGGTGCAGCCGGTGCCGTGCGTGTGCGGCGTGTCGATCCGTTCGCCGTGCCAGCGACTGACTTTCCCACTTGGCTCGACAAGCATGTCGGTGAGCGCGGGGCCCCGCAAATGCCCTCCCTTGGCAAGGACGGTGGTCCCGGTGCGCTCGGCCAAAGCCCGTGCAGCGACTTCCATCTCGTCGAGCGAGGTTGCGGACATGCCGCTCAGCACCTCAAGCTCCGGGAGGTTCGGGGTCACGACGGTCGCCGCCGCCGTCAGCCGTTCGAAGGCGGCTATCGTGGCTTCGTCGGCCAGGACCGCGCCGCTGGATGCGACCATCACTGGGTCGAAGACGATGGGAACCCCCTCCATCGCTTCGAGCCGCTCCGCCACCGCCTGTGCGGTGTCGGGTGAGCCGATCATCCCGATCTTAACGGCATCGACGCCGATGTCGCTCGCTACCATGTCGATCTGCTTCAGCACGAAATCGGCGGAAACCGGCAGCACGCCCTCGACGCCAAGCGTGTTCTGCGCCGTCAGCGCGGCGATGGCGGTCATGGGATGGCCGCCGAGCATCGTCACCGTCTTGATGTCCGCCTGGATCCCAGCCCCGCCTCCGCTGTCGGAACCGGCGATGATCAGGATGCGCGGAGGCTTCAACGCGGCCTCTTCCGCTCCGTCGCGGCTGGATAGCGTTCGAGCAGGTGCTCGGCGCGCGTCGGACGCGGCCGAAAATTGCCGCCGCAATTGGGGCAGACGCCGCCGAGCGGCCCTTCCACGCATTCCGTGCAAAAGGTGCATTCGAACGAGCAGATATGCGCATCGCCGCTATCCGGCGGCAGATCGCGCCCGCAGCGTTCGCAATCGGGGCGCATGTCCAGCATCAGGCGGCTTTCACCGCATCGCAGATGCTGTCGACAACTTCATGCACCAGCTTTTCGTCCTCGCCCTCCGCCATGACGCGGATCAGCGGCTCGGTGCCGGACTTTCGGATCAGGATACGGCCGGTGCCGTTGAGGCGGGATTCCCCATCAGCGATCGCCGCCTTCACGCTGGTCGCCTCCAGCGGCTGGCCGCCGTCGAAGCGGACGTTCTTCAAAAGCTGCGGCAGCGGCTCGAACTGGCGGAGCAGCTCGCTTGCCGGCTTGCCGCTCTCGACGAGGCAGGCAAGGATCTGAAGCGCAGCAACGAGGCCGTCGCCGGTGGTCACATAATCGGACAGGATGATGTGGCCGGACTGCTCGCCGCCGACATTGTAGCCGCCGTTCCGCATCGTCTCGAGCACATAGCGGTCGCCGACGGCGGCGCGGATGAGCTTGAGGTCGCGGCTGGCGAGGAAGCGCTCCAACCCGAGGTTCGACATCACGGTCGCAACGATCCCGTCGCCGCAGAGAAGACCGCTATTCGCCCAGGAAACGCCAATCAGCGCCATCAACTGGTCGCCGTCGATCACCGTTCCCTTCTCGTCGACGATGATGACGCGGTCGGCATCGCCGTCGAGCGCAATCCCGATGTCGGCGCCTTCCGACACCACCCGCTCCTGGAGGAGCTTCGGCGCAGTCGATCCGACGCCGTCATTGATGTTGGTGCCGTTTGGCGAAACGCCCAGCGCAACCGTCTCCGCGCCAAGCTCCCACAAGGCTTCGGGCGCAACACTGTAGGCGGCGCCGTGCGCGCAATCGATCACGACCTTGAGGCCGTCGAGCCGGAGATGCTCCGGGAAAGTGGACTTGGCGAAGTGAATGTAGCGGCCGCGGGCGTCATCGATCCGGCGCGCTCGCCCGATCTTCTCAGAGGCGACGAGTTCTACGCCCGCCTCGATCATTCCCTCGATCTCGGCCTCGTCCTCGTCGGACAATTTGTAGCCGTCGGGACCGAACAATTTGATGCCGTTGTCGTAAAAGGGATTGTGGCTGGCCGAGATCATCACGCCGAGGTCGGCGCGCATCGAGCGGACAAGCATGGCGATTGCGGGCGTCGGCATCGGCCCGACCATGACAACGTCCATACCCACGCTGGTGAAGCCCGCGACCAAAGCCGACTCCATCATATAGCCCGAAAGCCGCGTATCCTTGCCGATTACGACGCGGTGGCGATGGTCGCCGCGGAGGAAGCGCGCGCCCGCCGCCTGGCCCACACGGAGCGCCATTTCCGCCGTCATCGGCGCCTCGTTGGTCCGCCCCCTGATCCCGTCCGTGCCGAAAAACTTACGCGACATTGAAATCCCTGTTTCTGTTTTCGCTTGAAAAGCCTGTGTGAGAGAGGCTGATAGCGCGAACGGGCGGCCTGTTTCCACCCGCAACTCAGTCCAAAGGGCCGGCATGTCTCAAGCCACTCGCATTCTTCTTGCACTCGCCGCCGGCCTTGCCCTTGGCTTTGCCGCCTGGAGGTGGGCGCCCGATTTCGCTTCCAGTGCCGCAAGCGTCGCCGACCCGATCGGCAACCTCTGGCTGAACGGCCTCAGGATGACGATCGTGCCTTTGCTCGTCGCTTTGCTGGTGACCGGCATTGCCCAGACCGCGGAAGCGGCGCGGGCTGGAGCGATTGCGGGCCGCGCGCTCGCCTGGATCATCGGCTTGATGACGCTTTCAGCCGTCGTGGGCGCGTTCCTGACGCCGTTCTTCCTGTCGATAGCACCGATGCCCGAAGCGTCCGCCGCGGCTCTGAGGAGCGCGCTCACTACCACCAGCGAAGTCGGCGAAGTGCCGCCTTTCGCGGACTTCCTGCGCTCGCTCGTGCCGACCAACCCCATCGCCGCCGCCGCAAGCGATGCGATCCTGCCGCTGATCATCTTCACCGGCATCTTCGCCGCTGCCGTCACGCGCCTTCCGGTGGAACCGCGGGGGCTCCTTACCGGCTTCTTCAGCGCGCTTGCCGATGCGATGATCGTGGTGATCGAATGGGTGCTGAAGCTCGCGCCGATCGGTGTGTTCGCGCTTGCCTTCGTCGTCGGCGCGCGTTCCGGCTCCGCGGCATTCGGGGCAGTCGTCCACTACATACTGGTCGTATCCGCGGTCGGACTGGTCATGTCCCTGCTCGCTTATCCTCTCGGCGTCTTCGGGGGGCGTATCCCATTCGGGCGGTTTGCCCGCACGATCGCGCCTGCCCAGGCGCTGGCGGTCAGCACCCAATCCTCGCTCGCCTGCCTGCCGATCATGCTCAAGAAGTCCGAGGCGCTGGGCGTGCCCGAGCGCACTGCCGGAATGGTTCTGCCGCTCGCCGTCGCGCTGCTCCGCGCCACCGGCCCGGCCATGAACATCGCCGTGGCGCTTTACGTCGCGAACTGGTTCGGCGTGGAAGTGGGCCCCGCGCAATATGCGGTCGCCATCCTCGCTGCGGTGCTGACCTCGATGGGATCGGTCAGCTTGCCCGGCCAAGTGAGCTTCGTCACCGCCATCGCGCCCATCTGCCTGATCCTCGGCGTTCCGATCGAGGCGCTCGCCCTGCTGATTGCCGTCGAAGTTTTGCCCGACATCATCCGCACGCTCGGCAACGTGATGATGGACATTGCGGTCACCGTCACGGTCAGCCGCCAGACCGGCGAAACCGTTGAAACGGACGAGGCCGAGGAGGGCCGCCTGTTCGGCGCGGACGCCTAGGAACCGCCTCCGCCGCCTGCTTGTTCTTCAGCAGCAACAAGGCTGCCTGAGGAGCCCGCGTCATAGCCGTATCAGAGCGATCTTTCGACCCGACCGTTCCTCCGCCGGAACCTGGAAGCCTCAACAGCGCCCTCGCCCGCAATATCGAGGCGCTTCAGCAGCGGCGGCGCGACGAGGCGGCGAACGCCAGCCTGCAGGAGCGTGTCGCCAACCGCGTCACGCGCTTCACCGGCAGCATGGCGTTCGTCTACATTCACCTCGCCCTCTACGGTTTCTGGATCATGGCTAATCTCGGCTGGCTGGGGCTCAAGCCTTGGGATCCGACCTTTGTGGTGCTGGCGATGGTCGCGTCGGTCGAGGCGATCTTCCTTTCGACATTCGTGCTCATCACGCAGAACAGGATGGCCGCCACGGCGGAAAAGCGGGCCGAACTCGACCTTCAGATCAGCCTTTTGTCCGAACATGAAGTGACGAAGCTCGTCGCCATGGTGTCGGAGATCAGCAAGCATCTCGGCCTCCACGAGGCGGCCGGCGGCGAAGTCGAGGAGTTGAAGCGGAACGTCGCTCCTGAGGCCGTGCTCGACGCAATCGAAACCAGCGAGAAATCAGCCGAAGCCGCGGCCAAGCGATCCAATCGGTGACACGACCGGCGCGTGGTACCAGGTGATCACGAGCCACAGCAGAAAACCTACCAGCAGAGGCACCCAGCTCGGATTGGCCGCGCGCCACGGTACCTTGCCGGTGAAGAGGGCGCCGAACGGCACGAACGAGGTCCGCGCCTCCCAGCCGCGCCAGGCATCGCCGTAAAGCCCGGCCTTCTTCCGGTCCTGTCCGATCGATCCGAACAGAGCGAGGATCAGGATGCCGCCAGCGACGATCAGGTTGCGCGGACTGCCCCAGAGCGTGATGTGGACGATAGCCCAGAGCGTGAAAGCCCAATTCATCGGGTGCCGCGTGATCGCGAACACGCCGGTTGCGGGCCGCACGGCCCGGGTGGCGGAACTCGCGCCCGGATGCGGCAAGGCCGGGTTCTTCATGAACGATCCGACCAGCAGAATGAGCGCGAACAGCATAATCGCGGACGCAACCGGCCACCACCAGATCGGCGCGATATATTGCGGGCCGTAATCATCGCCGCTCCGCCAGGCGAAGATCATCCATACGAAGGGGATGGCGACGATCAGCGAATAGACGCCGGCAAAGGCGCGCTCGCCCAGCCGCGCGATCATCGCGGGCCGAAGCGGGTGCGACATCAGGAAGTGAAGGCCGACAAAGGCCACGGTCGCCAGCGCAAGGCTGACGGTGGAGCTCACCGGTCGTAGGCCTTCGGAAGCTGCCCTTCCTGCGGGTTGCGATACCGGTCGCGAAGCTTGGTCTGCCGATTGTCGAGCGGCTGCTGAACGCCGTCGATCATCATGAGCACCGGCGCCGAATTATTCTCTAGTGGATCGCCGTCCCACACCACCACGTCGGCACGTCGTCCGGGCCGGAGCGAACCGATCTCGCCGCCGAGCCCGAAAGCTTCCGCAGGGCGCGAGGTGATCGAGGCGAGCGCTTCGCCCCAGCTAAGCCCGGAGGCGCCGGGGACACGTCCGAGGGCAACGAGATTGCCGGCCGACTGCTTTGACAGCCGCACTTGGCGCGCATCGCCGATCAAGGCGACGGAGACGTCGACGCCCGCCGCGCGCATCCGCCCGACATTGGACTGGGTGGCGGCAAGCTGTTCGAACGAGGCGGGAAGGTCCGCAAGCGCATCAGCGATCACCGGAACGCCGGCGGCGGCGATGCGGTCGGCGACGGTCCAGCCTTCGGCAACGCCCACCAGCACCAGCCGGAGGTTCGGGAATTCCCGCTTCAGCTGAAGCACCTGCAGGATGTCGCTTGCACGGTCGACGTTCACGACCAGAAGCTGCCGCCCCTGAAGCACCGGAACCAGCGCCGCGGCATCGAAGCGGGTGAGAAGAACGTCGTCCGAACGACTGACATTGCTTCCGAGCAGCCGGTTGTCAGGCACTTCCTCCAGCGGGAAGTCGCGCTGATCGTTGGCGCGTGGCTCCCGTTGCCCACCTCCGCCTGAGATAGGAGCGAAGCGGCCTATATCGCGGGCTTCGCGAAGGGCGTTGCGGAACAGCACGAAATTGGCGGCGCGGCTTCCGCCCGCCTCGTCCGCGCCGGACTCGCCGAACACGACATATTGGAATGCACGGGCGCGGGTGATCGGCTCCATGTCGGAACCGAGGTCGATCACCGCACCCTGCCCTGCGAAAATGCTCTTGCCGGTCGAAGGCGCCACGACGGCGCGGGTGATCCCCCCGCCGCGGCTGACGGAAACGCCCGATGCGCGTGGATTGATGGCCGGCGTGACGTCGATCGCCGCGCTGAACGGGGAGTCGTCTGCCGACGTGTCGTTCGAGGCTGCGACCGCATCCACTTCCGTAAGGCCGACCTGCGAAAAGGCCGCGATGAGGCCGGGCGTCACCCATTTGCCGGTGGCGTCCACAACTTCGGCACCGGCCGGGACGGCAACGCCGCCCCCGGCCGCAACGATGCGGCCGTTGCGGACGACGACAGTGCCGCCCTCGATCGGCTCGGAGCCGTCCCCGAGCGCGACAGTGCCGCCGGTGATCGCGACGGTCTGCGCCGCAACGGACGTCGAGGCGCACAGCGCCGCGGCGAGGATCAGGAGGCGCTTCACTTCACATCTCCTTCGCCGGGCTGGCCAAGCTCGAAGTCGCTGACAGGCCTGCGGCGCGGATCGTTGGCGTCGTACATGAGCGCGCCGTCCACCCAGACCCGTTCGGGCCTTGTGTAGACGCTGAACGGATTGCCGTTCCACAGCACCACGTCCGCCATTTTGCCGGGGCGAAGGCTGCCGGTCTGGACGTCGATGCCGAGCGCCTTGGCTGGATTGATGCTGAGCCAGGTCCAGGCGATCTCGTCCGGGATCTGGATGCCGGCGCGACGCCCGTTGGCGAGCGCCTTGGCCGCTTCCTGGTTCAGGCGCTGAATGCCGTTTTCGTCATCCGAATGGACGATGGTGCAGGCGCCCGCATTGTGAACGAAGGGAATATTCTCCTGGATGCCGTCATAGGCTTCCATCTTGAAGCCCCACCAATCGGCCCACATGGCCGAACAGACGCCGTTCTCGCGGAGGAGATCGGCGATCTTGTAGCTTTCGACCGCGTGGTGGAAGGCGGCGACCTTGTACCCGAACTCCTTCGCCACATCCATGATGATGGCCATTTCGTCGGCGCGGTAGCAATGGTTCTGAACGAGGATGTCGCCGTCGAGAACGCCTGCAAGCGTCTCCAACTGAAGATCGCGCGGGGTGCTCGCATCCTTTTCAACCTTGCGGCGGTAATCCTGCGCACGGGCCCAGGTCTGGCGAACCATGGCGACGTTCGCCATGCGGCTCGCCGGCATCTGGTTGCGGCCGCCATAGACGCGCTTCGGGTTCTCGCCGCACGCCATCTTCAGCGTGTAGGGCGCACCCGGGAACTTCATCCCCTGCATGGTTCGTGCATAGACGTTCTTCAGCGTTACGCCGCGGCCGCCGAACAGGTTCGCCGAGCCCGGCAGAACATGGAGCGCGGTCACGCCGCCATTGACGAGCGCACGGCTGAAGCCCGGATCCTGCGGCCAGACGCTATGCTCCGCCCACACTTCCGAGCGGACCGGACCCGTAACCTCATTGCCGTCCTGATGCGCCTCGACCGACGGTGAAGGATAGCCGCCGAGGTGGCTGTGAATGTCGATGATGCCCGGCGTCACCCACTTGCCGGTGCCGTCGATGACGGTCGCACCGGCAGGCGCGGCGACATTCTGACCGACACCGACGATCTTGCCATCCGCGAACAGCACCGAGCCCCGCTCGATCCGCCCGCCTTCGCCGTCGAAGATGGTGACGTTGTTCACCAAAGTCGGGACGCCGGGATAAGGCCGGTAAGTGGAGGGAAAAGCATCCCTCGCAGCAGTCGCCGGAGCCGCTGGCTCAGACGATGCCGACTTCACTTCATTGTTGTTGGCCGTGCAGGCCGAAAGCAACGCAATGACGGCGAGCGCCGCCCCCCCATTTAGCTTCATCAAATAGGCTTTCTGCTGGGCTTGGTTTCACGCTCCGGGAACATGCCGGCGGCTTCGCGCTCGCCGACTTCCTTGTAGCCCGCAAGCTCCTCGTCCTGATTGTCGCGAAGCGTGTCGAGATGCATCAGCTTCTTGATGAGCGGCGCAATGACGAGAACGACGACGCCAACCCCGACGCCGACCCAGCCGACCGTCGTATAGACGTCGAGCACCACGGTCTTTCCGGCTTCCTCGCCCACACCCTCGGCGCCCGTCGCGGCGGCGATCATGCCCGCGGCGAAGTTGCCGGTCGCGGAAGCGAAGAACCAGGTGCCCATGATGAGGCTGGCCATATGCGCCGGCGCAAGCCGGTTCATGGCCGACAGACCAACCGGGCTAAGGCACAATTCGCCGGTGGTCTGGAAGAGGTAGATGAGGAAGATGAAGATGACCGGGGTCGGAACGTCGACGCCGGCCGCCTGCGCGCCCCAGACGAGGACCAGGAAGCTGAGGCCGACCTGGACGACGCCGAGACCGAACTTGAAAGGCGCCGACGGCTCCAGCCCCTTGCGCCCAAGCACGGTCCACAAGGTCGCGAAGACCGGCGCGAGCAGGATGATGTAGATGGCGTTGATCGACTGGAAGGTCGATGCCGGTACGCCACCGCGATCCACATAGCGGTCGGTGAACAGGTTGAGCGAGGAGCCCGCCTGCTCGAAGAGCGCCCAGAAGATGATCGACGTGACGATGAGGAACATCGCCGCGAAGATGCGGTCACGGTCTTCACGATCCAGCTTCGTCACCGCTGTGAAGATGACGAAGGAGACGAGCGCGAGGCCGAACACGCCGAGCAGTACGCCAACCACTTCCTGGAACTGGATGAGCGCCCAGCAGACGGCGACCAGCACCAGGCCGACGCCGTAGAGGGAATATTCCCGACCTTTTTCGAGAGGACGAGGCGGCTCGCCGCGGCCGAGCAGCAGCGGCTTGCCCCATACGAAGACGGCGAGGCCGAGCAGCATGCCGATGCCGGCAAGGCCGAAGCCGTAGCCCCAGCCATAGGTTTCCCCGATATAACCGCAGAGCAGCGAACCGATCGCGGCGCCGAGATTGATGCCCATGTAGAAGATCGTATAGGCACCGTCCCGCCGCGCATCCGTGCGGGGGTAAAGCTGACCCACGATCACCGATATGTTCGCCTTCAAAAAGCCCGAGCCGACGATGATCAGCGCCAGCGCGAGCCAGAAGACGTAAATGACCGGATTATCGGCATTACCGGCCGCCGGCTCCCCTTCGAAAGCCATGAAGAAGTGGCCGAGCGTCAAGAGCACAGCCCCGAACAACACGGCTTTTCGCTGCCCTAGATATCGGTCCGCCAGATAGCCGCCGACCACCGGCGTGATGTAAACGAGTGCCGTGTAAGCGCCGTAGATGATGCCGGATTGCTCGTCCGAAAACAGCCAATGCTTGGTCAGGTAGAAGATCAGCAGCGCCCGCATGCCGTAATAGGAGAAGCGCTCCCACATCTCGGCGAAGAACAGGACGAACAGCCCCTTGGGATGTCCGAGGATCGTTCCGCGGGAATCTCCGTGCGGAAGGGCAGAAGGATTGGTGGCCACTGGCTCGCTACTCCATACCGTTGAGCGCCGCCTCTTCGGGCAGCTTCGAAAGGCGCGCAGACTAACGTGGAAAACGCACTTGTGAAGCGGATTGTTGCGGAGGCCGCGGCTTCCTATGTGGCAGGCTTCATGCTCAACGATACTTCCTCAGCCCTTTCGCTGCTCCAGACACGCCGCTCCGGACGCCCCCGCGACCTCGTCGAACCGGGCCCGGACGCGGAACAGCTGCGCGAGATCGTAAAGGTCGCCAGCCGGACGCCGGATCACGGCAAGCTCGCGCCCTGGCGCTTCGTGCATGTGCCGCGCGAGAAGCGCGGCGCCTTTGCACAGCTCCTTCACCAAGCCTTCCGCGTCGCCAATCCGGAGCCGAGCCGAGCCGAGGAAGAAGCGGTCGACCGGCTCGCCTATCAGGCGCCGACGCTTGTGGTGGTGCTTTCAAGCCCGATCCGTGATCACAAGATCCCGGTCTGGGAGCAGGAGCTTAGCTGCGGCGCGGCCTGCATGAACCTGCTTCACGCGGCTCACGCAATGGGCTTTGCCGGCGGCTGGATCACCGGCTGGTCGACCTATTCGGAAGAGGTACGCCGCGCCTTTGCGCATGGCGAGGACGAGCGGATCGCCGGCCTCCTCTACATCGGCACGCCCGCGCACCCGCTGGAGGAGAGGCCGCGTCCGTCCCTCGATCACGTCCTCTCGGAATGGAACGGCTGAGGCATACTTGACCTTGCCGCTGTGTTAGTACAGTATGGCGCTAATGATTAACGACGATCGCCCCGTATACCTGAAGCTTCGCGACACCATCGCCGCATCCATCCTTGATGGAGAGGTTGGCGATGGCGACGCGCTCCCTTCGGTGCGCTCGCTCGCTGCCCAATATGGCGCCAACCCGTTGACAGTTGCGAAGGCTTATCAGACCTTCCAGGACGAAGGGCTGATCGTGGTGAAGCGCGGCGTCGGCATGTTCGTTGCCGAAGGCGCCACTGCCCGGCTCCGCGCATCGGAGCGGAAGGAGTTCCTGGAGAAACGCTGGCCCGCAATCGCCGCGCACATGCGTCGGCTCGACATCGACGCGGCCGATTTAGTCGAACGGACGCTCGCTTAAGGCTTCAGCCCCTCAAGCGCATCGAGGATCGGAAGCTGGCTCTCCAGCATTTTCGCCCGCGCCTGAGCCAAGCCGAACCATTCAGCACGGTCCACCTCCGGAAAGCTTTGGAAACGGCCGCTTTTCGGTGGCCATTCCATCTCGAAGTGAATGCTGTTGAGCTCCGCCGGATCGAAATTGCCCTCCAAAGCGAAAGCCTCTACCCATTTACCGCCCTTTTGACGGATGCGGCATAGATGGACCGGCTCGCCAGAAGGCTTCGCCCCCAACTCCTCCTCGAATTCCCGCGCCGCCGCTGCCGCGGCATCCTCTCCCGGCTCGATCATGCCTTTCGGGATCGACCAGGCGCCCTCATCTCGGTTTCGCCAATAGGGCCCGCCTGGGAGGGCGAGCAGCACTTCGATCCCGCCGCCCCGTTGGCGATAGAGGAGAATGCCGGCGCTGGTCGGGACTGCCATCTTATTTCCTCCGGCCGACGAGCATCAGCACGGCCACCGCGGCCACCGATTTCAGGATCGCGCCCGGGATGAATGGCAGCAGACCATTTGCGACCGCCTCGTTCCTGCCGACGAAGGTGGAAAGCCACAGCGTGCCGGGCAGCAGGCAGACGGCATGGCCGATCAGCGCAGCGGCACAGGCGTGAACGGGCCTCCGTCCATTCCAGCCGCGCTCCACGAGCCAGCCTGCTGCCGCCGCTGCGACAGGAAAGGCGCCGAGGTAGCCGCCCGTCGGGCCCAAGAACCTTTGCCACCCGCCCAAGCCGCCCGCGAATACGGGCAGTCCCGCCGCTCCCGCGGCAAGCCAGGCAATCACGATCAGCAACCCAAGCCGCCACCCGAACAGCATTCCTGAAAGCAGAACCGCCAGCGTCTGCAGCGTAAAGGGCACCGGCTCCATCGGAACTTGCGCGCGCGAGGAGAGCGCAAGGATCGCTACGCCCGCAGCGACCATGAGCAGGCGCACACCATTGCTGCGGACGGAAATCGGCGGCTTCATCGGATCAGGCGGCGAAGGCCTCGTCCGGCACGTCGTAAACGCGCGCCGGGGCCATGGCTGCGGCGGTAAGCCCGATGGCCTCCGGCACCACCTGGTTCAGGTAATAATCCGCCGCCGCCTTCTTCATGGTGAGGAAGGCGGGATCGCCCTCTTCCTCCTCCGCGACATCATATTGCAGCGCCATCAGCCAGCCGCTCACAGCCACCGACAGCATGGTGAGGAATGGATAGGAGGCGACAAGCCGCTCATCCATATCCATATCGCCCATTTCCTCGATCACCGCCCGGCAGGCGGAGACGAGATCGACTAGCCAACGGCTCTCCCCCGCATCCTCCTCGATCTCGTTCAGCAGCCGTTCGACCACCGCGCCGCCCTCAAGCCCCAGCTTCCGGCCAACGAGGTCGGCCGCCTGAATGCCGTTCGTACCCTCGTAGATCGGCGCGATGCGGGCATCCCGATAATGCTGTGCGGCGCCTGTTTCCTCGATGAAGCCCATGCCGCCATGAATCTGTACGCCAAGGCTCGCCACCTCGACCCCGACGTCGGTGCCGTAGGCCTTGACGAGCGGCGTCAGCAGGTCGGCTCGCGCCTTGGCGTCGGCATCCCCGATGCTGCCCCGGTCGGTCTGCCCCGCCGCATAATAAGTCAGCGCCCGCGCGGCCTGCGTCAGCGCCTTCATGCGGAGCAGCATTCGCCTGACGTCGGCATGCTTCAGTATCGCGGCAGGCTTCCCCTCGCGCGCGCCCTGCACCCGGTCATTGGCATAGGCGACCGCCGCCTGCGTCGCCCGCTCGGCGATGGAAACGCCCTGAAGGCCGACATTCAGGCGCGCATTGTTCATCATCGTGAACATCGCGCGCATACCGCCGTTCTCCTCGCCGATCAGCCAGCCGACGCAGTCGTCCTCATCGCCATAGGACATGACGCAGGTCGGCGAGGCGTGGATGCCGAGCTTATGCTCGATCGACACGCAGCGCGCGTCGTTGAAGGCTCCCGGCGTGCCGTCACCGTTCAGCCGGAATTTCGGCACCAGGAATAGCGAAATGCCTTTTGTGCCCGCTGGCGCATCTGGCAGCCGCGCCAGCACCAGGTGGACGATATTGTCGGCAAGGTCGTGCTCGCCATAGGTGATGAAGATCTTCTGGCCCTTGATCAGGTAGCTGTCGTCGCCGCGCGGCTCGGCCCGCGTCTTGAGCGCGCCGACGTCGGACCCCGCCTGCGGCTCGGTGAGGTTCATCGTCCCCGTCCATTCGCCGCTAATCAGCTTCGGCAGCCACATGCGCTTCAACTCCTCCGACCCATGATGCTTCAGCGCCTCGACAGCGCCGGGAGTCAGCATCATGCAGAGCGAAAAGCCCATATTGGCGGACCCAAGATCCTCCATCACGATGGTCGCGAGCGTGAAGGGCAGCCCCTGTCCGCCATATTCCGTAGGGCCTGTCAGCGTTCCCCAGCCGTCCCGCACATAGGCCTGATAGGCTTCGCGAAAGTTCGGCGGCATGGTGACGCCGTCCGGCGACCATTTCGCGCCGACCGTATCGCCGACGCGGTTCAGCGGCGCGAACTCGCCCTCGGAAAAGGCGGCAATCCCCTCGACAATCGCATCCACCGTATCGGCCGTCGCATCGGCAAAGACATTATGGCCGGAAAGCTCGTCCATCTTCACGATGTGCTTCAGAAGGAAACGCTGCTCGGCGACTGGGGCGGTGTAGGTCATTCTGGCTCGCTCTTGCGTCTGATTTGCCCCGGCTATAGCCCCGCCCGGTGAGCCCGCCAAACCCGCCTTTCACCACGGAAATCCGCCCCTACGGCAAGGCGGCCATCGCCGAGGCCGCGCGGCTGATCGGCGAGGGCCTGCCGGTCGCGATGCCCACGGAAACCGTCTATGGACTCGCCGCCGACGCCACCAATGGCGAGGCAGTCGCGCGCATCTACGAAGCCAAGGGAAGACCGAGCTTCAACCCGCTGATCGTCCACGTGCAGAGCCTTGCACAAGCGAAGGATTACGGCGTCTTTTCGGAAGCCGCCGAAGCCGCCGCCGGGCATTACTGGCCCGGCCCGCTCACGATCGTGGTGGAGCGGCGCGCGGACAGCCCTATCGCTGAGCTGGTAACCGCCGGCCTACCCACTATCGCCCTCCGCTGCCCAAAACATCCCGCTATGCAGGACCTCCTGCAGGCAACCGGAACGCCGCTGGCGGCACCTTCCGCCAACGCCAGCGGCACGATCAGCGCCACCAGCGCCGATCATGTGATGAAGACGCTGGAAGGCCGCATTCCCCTCATCGTCGACGGCGGCCGCACCGAACAGGGGCTTGAATCCACCATCGTCCGCTTCACCGGCGACACAGTGACTTTGCTCCGACCCGGACCGATCAATTTCGAAGAGATCGTTCGCCTGTCGAGCCTCCCCGCCAACTTCTCCTCAGGCAAGATTGAGGCCCCCGGCCAGCTTCAGAGCCACTATGCACCGTCAAAGCCGCTCCGCCTGAACGTCGAGGCGCCGGAAGCCGGCGAATGGATGATCGGTTTCGGTCCGGTGCCTGGCCACGAAACGCTCAGCAACAAGGGCGATCTGGTGGAGGCGGCGGCAAGGCTGTTCGAAGCACTCCACCGCGCTGAGGCAAGCAACAGGGACGCGATAGCCGTCGCACCCATTCCCCAAACCGGGATCGGCGCTGCAATCAACGACAGGCTGAAAAGGGCCGCTGCTCCCCGTTAAGGCGTCTTGCGGACGTGGATGTAGGGAATCCAGACGCCGCCGAATTCGCCTTCCTGATACCAGACGTCGAGCACGTCATAGGATGCCTTGAAGCCCCGCTCGTCGGTCAGCCGGACGCCTTCGCCGATGCGCGGCACCGTGACGAACTTCAGCTTCTTTTCCGTCTGGTCGCTTTCGTTCTGGACCTCGACTTCAACCATGAACCTGCCTCAGTGGGTGTTGTTAGCAGCCGTTTCAGCCTCCGCTTTCGCGCGGATTGACTGAAATTCAGTTAACCAACGATCCTCCAGTCAGGTAAATCACGCAGCCGCGTCAGCCCGCCGCTTCCTGCCGCTTCAGCCGTTCCGCGAAGCTTTTCCGGAACTTGCGGAGCTTCGGCGCGACCACCGCCATGCAATAAGGATTGTTCTCGCCCTCCCGGGCGAAATATTCCTGATGATAATCCTCGGCCGGATACCAGTCGCTGAGCGGCTCGATGGTGGTGACGATCGGCTTGTCCCAATCGGCCTGAGCCCGCTCGATCGCCGCGCGGGCGCTTGCCTCCTGCTCCGGCGAATGCGGGAAGATGGCAGAGCGGTATTGCGTGCCGATGTCGTTGCCCTGGCGGTTCAGCTGGGTTGGATCGTGCGTGGCGAAATAGATGTCGAGAATGTCATCATAGCTGATCTTCTCGGGATCGAAGCTGATCCGCACCGCCTCCGCATGGCCGGTACCGCCGCCGCAGACCTGCTTATAGGTGGGATTGGTGACCTGCCCGCCCGTATAGCCGCTCTCGACGCTGGTGACGCCGATCACGTCGTCGAATACCGCTTCCGTGCACCAGAAGCACCCGCCCGCCAAAGTCGCCTGCTGTTCCGCCATGCTTCGTAGCCTTTCCGCCTGGATTTTATGGGATGCAGATAGGCAGCAACGCGGCCGATTGTAAGCTTCAGGCCGGCGGCGGCTCGGCGCGCGCCACGGTGAAACAGAAGATCGTGCCCCCGCCGTCCCGGTCACCGACCCAGATCTTGCCGCCATGCGCCTCGACGATGGTTCGGCAGATGGAAAGTCCGATCCCCAGCCCCTCCTCCTTCGTCCCCTTGAACGGCGAGAAGAGTGCGTCCCTGACGTCCGCGGAAATGCCCGGGCCGCTGTCGGAAACGCTCACCAGCACCATCTGCCTCTCGGTTGGCTTGGCGGTGATCCTGATCTCCTTTTTCTCCTGATCCCTCATCGCCTGAATGCCGTTCCGGACGAGGTTGATCAGCACCTGCTGGATCTGGACACGGTCGACTTCCACCCAATCGGCTTCAGGGTGGATTTCGACGCTGTGGCTCACGCCCAGGAAGCCCGCGTCGATGAAGGCAAGCGTTCCCGCATCTTCGACGATCTTGGAAAACTGCTCCGGCCGTAAGGCGGAATTACCGCGCGCGACCAGTTCGCGCAGCCGTCGGACGATCTGGCCCGCCCGCAATGCCCCGGCTTCGGCCGAAGCAAGCGCCTGCCGGGCATCGTCGATCTGATCGCCCTTGATGCCTTCGAGAAGCCTCCGGCTGCCGCGGACATAATTGGTGACGGCGGTAAGCGGCTGGTTGAGCTCGTGGGCGAGCGTGGACGCCATCGTGCCCATGGCGCTGAGGCGCGATACGTGAATCAGCTCCGCCTGCATGCGGCGGATCGCCTCGTCGGCCTTGTTGCGGTCGGTCAGGTCCATCATCGCGCCGACCACGCGGGCCGCCTTGCCGTCGCGGTCCCGGATGATGAAGCCCCGGTCCAGCATCAGCCGATATTCCCCGGCCTCAGTGCGGAATCTGTAAGTTGCCGACCAGCGCGTCTTTCCCCGCTTCAGCGCCTGATCGAGACTGCTTGAGGCTTGCTGCCTGTCCTCGGGATGCACCCGCTCCTCCCACCAGGCGAGGCTCGTGGTGCCTAGCTTCCGACCCGGATAGCCCAGCGTCTCGGCGGCCGTTTCGCTCCAGTGAAGCTCGTTCGTGAGCACATCGAGGTCCCAGATGGCATCATTCGTCGCGCGGGCTGCTAGGCGGTAACGTTCCTCCGCCTGCCGCTTCGCCTCTTCGGCGATCCTTTGTTCGTGAATATCCTCTGTCGATCCGTACCAACGGACCACATTGCCCTGCTCGTCGAGACGCGGCGCGGCCTTGGCACGATGATAGCGATATTCTCCACCCGGCGTCTTCATCCGGAACTCGGCCGATGACGCTTTCTTGTTCTTCACAGCAGCGTTCCATGCGGCAAGAATCACCTTCAGGTCCGCGGGATGAACCGTGTCCAGCCACGCTTCCGTGGGATCCCGTCCTTCCGGGATGCCGGTCGTCCGACTCACGGTGAGGATCCTTCCATCGGGCGCAGCCGTCCACACCTCCTGTCTGCTCAACTCCAGCGTATAGCGGTACAGCTCCTCGCTCTCGCGGAGCCGCTCCTCCGCCTCACGCCGTTCCTCTACTTCCTTGAGCAGCCGCTCATTGGCGTCGTGAAGATCCTTCGTCCGCGCCTCGACCCGCGCCTCCAGCGTCTCGGTGAGCTCCTTCAGCTCCTGCGCCGCCTTATCCCGCTCCTGAAGATAGGCGCCTGCGGCACGCTGCTGGAACCGCACGAACAGGGAGGACCTGACCGTCGCCAGCAGGACCGTGTCGTCGAACGGCATTTCGACCAGCCGGATGTTACCGAGCGTCTGCAGTTTCCGGCCTTCCTCCCGCGATAGCCCGCGCTTCGCGAGCAGGATCAGCGGGAAGAAGGACCAGCGCGGTTCTTCGGAAAGAGCCTGCCTGATGGCATCGAGAACGGCTTCGTCCGTATCGGCGCTCAAAATGGCGGTGCCCAGCGACGTCGAGCGGATGCCTTCGATCAGTTCGTCAAGGCTGAGGAGAGCCGACGCGATACCTTCAACGCGAAGGAGCGGCCCAACGAGATCTGCCTCTTTCGAGGAAGCCAGAACAGCGACTTGGCCTGCGTCCTGTTGCTGGCCATGCACGCGCTTGCTCCTATTCGTCGGACTCGGGGACGCCCTTGCTTTCAAAGGCGGGGACGTCCGCCTGGACGGCCAGCGTCAGCGCTTCCGCCAGGCTTCCAACCTGGAGCCGGTCCATCATGTTCGCACGGTGCATTTCGACCGTGCGGAGGCTGATCCCCAACTCCCGGGCCAACAGTTTGTTCGAAAGTCCGCCCGCGAGGCCCTGCAAGACTTCATATTCGCGAGCCGACAGCCGGTCTATCCGCTCCTTCGCCGCCTTCTTCCGCTCCGTTTTCTCGCCCCGGTCCTTAAGGAGCGCGAATGCCCGCTCCAGGCTGGAGAAGAGCAGCTCTTCGCCGAATGGCTTTTCGATGAAATCGACGGCGCCCATCTTCATCGCGCGGACGGCAACCGGCACTTCGCCATGACCGGTCATGACGACGATCGGCCAGTCGAGTTGCCGCTCCTGCAGCCCCGCCATTACGCCGAAGCCGTCTATCTTCGGCATGCGCACGTCGAGCAGGACGCACCCGGCTTCCAGTTCGTTGAGGCTGTTCAGGAAATCATCGCCGTCGGCGAAGGGCCGCGAACTAATGTCGGCGGTGGACAGCATGAAGCTGATCGAGGACCGGACGTCACGGTCGTCGTCGACCACATATACATGCCTGTCAGTCAACGTCGGGTCCTTTCAAACCGCGCGAATGCGGTAGAAACCGTAAAGGCAGCCGTAGCGGCGAAGTCAACCGGTTAACCTCGATCAGCCAGTTCATAGGAAAGCGCGCTCATAAAAGCAGAAGCCCGGCGGCAGGAGTGGGGTTCCTGCGGCCGGGCTTCGTATCACCGGACGTTTGGCTGACCAGTAAAGCCTTAGGTCCGAAATGCATCGTGATCAGCGATGCGTGGCCCTTAAACACCAGCACTGGTTAAGAAAATAGATGTGGAAACTACCGTAGTAACCGCAGAATTCCGCACGAAACCGCTGAAAATGCCGGAACAGCACGCGCTAAAAGAGGTTAACGCATGAGAGGAGACCAGCGATGAACCGCCAAGGACCCCATGACCAACCCAGCCAGGTAATTGCGGAAAGCGGCGAGGTTCAGATGGACGGCCCAGACGGAATTGCCGCCGCCCTGACGCCGGAGGCCGCCGAAGAGACCGGACGACGCCTTCTCGAAGCCGCGACCGAAGCAAGACGGCAGCTAGGGGAAGCGTGGCCCTAGGCGGCCGGAAGCCGCTGCCGCACCTTGCCGATCTCCGCCCACGGGTCCCGTGCCCGCGCCGCGATATGGGCCGGGGCGGTACGGATGGTGAAAGCGGACGGCTTGAGTTTCGGGCCTAAATCCGCCCATTCCAGCGGCATGGCGACCGGCGCGCCCGGTCTGGAGCGCGTCGAATATGGGCCGACCGCCGTCGATGTCGGGTCGTTCCGCAGATAATCGATGAAGATGCGTCCCGCCCGCTCCGCCTTGGAGATGCGGGTCAGGTAGGTTTCCGGCGCGTCGGCGGCCATCTCCTCCGAGGTCCGTTTGGCGAATGCCTTGGCCTCGCGCCAGGGCGTCACCGGCTCTACCGGCACCATGACATGAAGTCCCTTGCCGCCCGTTGTCTTGACGAAGCTGGTGAGACCGATCGCCTCCAGCCGTTCGCGCACCTCGATCGCCGCCTTGATCACGTCAGCAAAGCCAAGTCCCTCATCCGGATCGAGGTCGAAGATAATCCGGTCGGGCATGTCCGGCTTCTCCACCGTCACGCCCCACGGATGCATTTCAAGCACGCCCATCTGCACCATCGTGATCAGGCCGCTCACGTCGCGGATGTAGAGATAAGGCTCGTCGAAACCCGGCACCGTCACTTCATGAAGCTGCTCCGGAACGCCCGACCCCGCGTGCCGCTGATAGAAGCATTTCTTCTCCTGCCCGGTCGGACAGCGCACCAGCGTAATAGGCCGGTTCGCAACATGCGGCAGCATCTGCCCCGCCACAGCCACATAATAATCGGCAAGCTCGCTCTTGGTGATCCCCTGCTCCGGGTACAGCACCTTGTCCGGGTTGCTGAGCCGCACCCCCTCGACGAAGCGTTCGTCGCTCATACCGCCTCCAGCGTGGCGCGAAGCTCCGCCGGCCGCGCCTCCGGCTCGAGCTGGTCCATCCGGCATTGCTCCGGCGCCTTGTCCGGCCGCCAGCGGAGGAATTTTGTGCCATGGCGGAAGCGCCTGCCGGTGACATGGTCGTAGCGCACCTCGGCGATCAGCTCCGGCCGGAGCGGCTGCCAATCCCCGCTCCGCTCCGTGCTCCAGCGGCTCGGCCCGCCCGGCGCATTGCCGGTGAAGCCAGGCGCCTCCACCAGCGCCTCCAGCCTTTTCGTCAGCGCCGCCCGCCCCTCAGACGGAATGGCTGAGGTGAAGCCCACATGATCGAGCTTCCCCGCTTCATTATAAAGGCCGAGCAGCAGCGACCCCACCTCCTTGCTGTTCGTCCCGTAGCGGAAGCCGCCCACCACGCAGTCGGCGGTGCGGAGCTGCTTGATCTTCAGCATCGCCCGCTCTCCAGGTACATACGCCTCTTTCCGCCGCTTCGCGACGACGCCGTCGAGCGCCGCGCCCGCGCTTTCCAGCCACGCCTTCGCGACATCGCAATCTTCGGTGAAGGGCGACAACTCCAGCCCCTCGCCTCCCGCCTCGGCGAAGAAGCGCTCCAGTGCCTCCCGCCGCTCCGAAAGCGGCCGCTCGACAAGACTCTCGCCGTCCATCGCCAGACAATCGAACAGCATCAGCTTGGCCGGTGTCTTCGCTGCAAGCTTCCGCACCCTGCTCTCGGCCGGGTGAAGCCGCAGCTGCAGCGCTTCGAACGAAAGCACATCGCCGATCGGGATGATCAGCTCGCCGTCGATCACGAAACGCTGCGTCTTCAAGCCAAGGACCTGCTCCACCACCTCGGGAAAATAACGCCCCAGCGGCTTTCCCGATTTCGAATGAAGCTCCACATCCTTGCCGTCGCGGAAGACGAGGCAGCGAAATCCGTCCCATTTCGGCTCGAACTGCCAGCCTCCGCCTTCGGGGAGCGAGTCCACTAGCTTCGCCTCCATCGGCGGCGTTCCGGGCTTCACGGCTAGCTTCGAAAAAGGCGCCATGACTCCAAAGACGCCGCCGCCCGCACAGCGGTTCCGCCAACCGCATCTTAACGATTAACCCTGATTATGCGGCGAACAGAGTCGGTTCTGCGGTGAATTGGACCCATCAGGTGCCTCAGTTCGTTGAGCCTGCAGAACCACTTACTGTAAGGTTCTAAGCATTAGTCGGGGAGTTCCCTCTGTCATGCTTACGCGTCGTAACCTGCTTCAAACGGGAGCCGCGGCCGGGCTCGTAACCGCCGCTTCGCCGGTCTTTGCGACCGTCGCTCCGCCTCAGCCGCGCATCAATCCGGGGCTGCTCGCCCGCGCCAAGGCGGCGATGGAATCTAAGCGCCGCTTCCTCCTCGATACGAACGTGATCGCGGTTGCCGATTATTCGCAGCCGTCCGCCAGCGAACGCTTCTATCTCGTCAATCTCGCCGGCGGCATGGTGACGACCTACCAAGTGTCGCACGGCCGCGGTTCGGACCCCTATCACACCGGCTATCTCAACTATTTCTCGAACGAGCCGGGCTCCGAAGCCTCCTCGGCGGGCTCATACATCACTGGCGATGTCTATTACGGCAAATATGGCCGCTCGCTTCGCCTCAAGGGCCTGGACTGGAGCAACAGCAACGCCGAAGCGCGGGCCATCGTGGTCCACAGCGCCGCTTATGCGGAGCCGCGCGTCGTCGAACAGTTCGGCAAGCTTGGCCGCAGCGAAGGCTGCTTCGCCCTCTCGCAGCTCAGCCTCCAATATGTGCTGCAGCAGCTTGGGCCGGGCCGCCTGCTCTATTCCGACAAGGTCTAGAAACGAAAAGCCCCTCCGCTAAGGGAGGGGCTTCGTGAGAAGCGTCAGCGGCGCGGCTTACTTCGAAGCCAGCGCCGTCTTCCCGCCATTCTTGATCGATGCGACCACTTTCGCGTCGCGGTTGTAGACGTCCTTGTAGCGGATGATGCCCTTGCCGTCGGCCTGCGCCGCCGCCGTGAAATAGGCGATATAGACCGGCGTCGGGACGGACGTGTCCGCCTTCACCGTCTTCCCCGATTTGATCGTCGCGTCGATCTTAGCCTGATCCCATTCCGGGTTGCCGAGCAGCAGCCGCGCGAATTCCAGCGGATTTTGCGTGCGGATGCAGCCATGGCTGGCCGCGCGCGCGGGGCGTGAGAAGAGCGCCTTCGACGGCGTGTCGTGAAGGTAGATTGCGTAGTTGTTCGGCATCACCACCTTCATCCGGCCGAGAGAATTACCCGGTCCCGGCGGCTGGCGATAGCGGACGCCCCCTTCGGGTGTCTTCACCGATACATAGCCCTTCTTGCCGCGCACTTCCGGCGCGATGCTTGCGGGCACTTCCCACCAGGGATTGAAGATCACGCCGGTCGCGGTGGCGCCGAGCTGCGGCGTCGGCGTCTTCACAGCGCCCACCACCGCCTTGTGACGGGCGACGACGTGGCCGTTCTCGACGAGAGCCACCGTGTAAGCCGGCACGTTGACGATCACGTAGCGCGGCCCAAGCTCGCGCGGCAGCCAGCGCCAGCGCTCGAGATTGACGCGCGCCGCTTCGACCGTGCTGAGGTCCGTCGCGTTGGCGAGCACGTCCTTCAGCTCGCCATATTGCAGGTGGGTCGGAAGCAGCGAATCCAGCGTCTGCCGCACGCTGCGCGCGGCGATCGCCTTTTCCATCAGCGAGAATTGCGTGGCGCCGTCCAGATCCTCGTCCTTAAGGTGCCAGTCGGTCCGGGCCGTCATCGGCACCGTGCCGAGCGCGAGGGCGGCGGAAAGCTTCAGGAAGCTGTCGGTCGCGGCGCGGTCCACGGCCGCCTGATCGCGGCCGGCAAGCGCGGATTCAAGCGCGTCGAGGCCATATTCGGAAGGCTCCAGCCCTTCCTCGTTCACGCGGCTGATATAGCTCAGCAGGTCTTGGGCGGCCTCGCGGTTCCACGGCCGCGCGACCATCGTGCCCTGAAGGCCGCGGTAGACGGTCTCCGCCTCGGAGATCGGCGTTGCCGGCGCTTCGCCCGCGGCAATCTGCTGCTCGGTAGGCTTCTCGCCCTTCTTGAGCTGCGCGCCCGCAGGCATGGCGGTGGCGCAAAGCGCGGCGATGATCGTCGACTTCAATATTCTGGACATGGCAACCCTGTTACTTCGCATCCTGGCTTCAAGCCGTTCGCTCTATGCCAGCCTTTTCCTGTTCGCTGGCTGAACGGACGTTAACCCCGGTCAACCCGTTCTGCAGGAAAGACAATTCGAAAGCGGTCGGGCTCTTTGCCTCCGCCTTTCTTCTACCTCAGGACCCGGAATCCGCCAAGGGCCGCTATCCTGGATTAGGATGCGGCCGATGCGGGAATGCAACAGGCGCGGCCCTCGGAGCGGGGCCGCTGAAGGTCAGGCGCGCCGGTCGGCGACGCGGTCCTTGTGGATCCAGCCGAAATAGATGCCGCCGAGCGCCAGCAGCAGGTGGAGCCAGACGTCGTTGCCGTAGAGCGGAGCCATTCCGAACATCGTGTCGAGGCCGGGGACCAGCCCCATGATCATCAGGATCACGTAAGCGATGCCGACCGCTTTGGCGTAACCCTTGGCTGCGCCGAGGCTGCGGGACGCGGCAAGGCCCCAGACGCCGAACAGCAGATGCACGAGCGTGTGAACGAGGTTCACCGGGAACAGGCCGAGCGCGTCGCCGGACATCGCATCTACCGCCACCCCGTCGTGCATGCGGTGCTGCAGCAGGCCGGGGATGAGGCCTGAGGCGGTGATCAGCAGGAAAACGATTCCGAAAACCAGTGCGAAGGTGCGAGTGCTCATCCGATTTCTCCCAGGTTAGCCTTCTACGCACACAGAGCGGCGTCAGGCCTCCGCCCGCTGCCGCCAGCGGAGCCGCCGCTTCAGCTCCTCCACCTTTTCCAGATAGCTCATCGCAAGCCGGTAATGGGGGCGGGCGATGTCCATCGTTGCGGCCCGCTGCGCGAGCTGCATCTCGCTGGTCGCGCGTTCCTGCCAGTAATTAAGATCGTGCTGCTCCAACTTTCTGCTCTCCAGCATGTTCTTCTTTGTCGATGCAATGCCAGAGCGCGCCGCCAAGTTCCTGAAATTGTTCCTGATGCAGATTAGGTTGACGGTCTTCTCGCGCTCCCCGATGCTCGCACGGCAATTGGTTTAGGGGTTCGGAATTGACGGAAGCAGGGCCAAGCGCGGGCGCGATCTTCCTTCGCTTCCTCCGCTTCGGCTTTCTCGCCTGGGGCGGCCCGGTCGCGCAGATCGCGATGATCAAGCGCGAGCTGGTCGAGGAGGAGAAATGGCTCACCCCCTCCCGGTTCGCCCGCCTGCTCGCGGTCTATCAGGTACTGCCGGGGCCGGAGGCGCACGAGCTCTGCGTCCACATGGGCACGATGAAGCGCGGCCGGATCGGCGGCTTTCTCGCGGGCCTCGGCTTCATGCTGCCGGGGCTGGTCCTCATTCTCGCGCTCGCCTGGGCCTATAGCCGCCTGGACCTCCGCCAATCACTGATCGCCGCGTCATTTCTCGGCGTGCAGATCGGCGTCGTCGCGCTTATCGTCCGCGCCGTTCACCGGATCGCCGACCATACGCTGAACGATACGGCGCTCTGGCTCATCGCAGCCGCGAGCGCGGTCTGCGCCTATGTGGGCACAAGCTTCTGGATCACGCTTCCCGCCGCAGGCCTCGCTGATGCTGCCATCGCCGCTCGCAAATATTGGGCCGTCGCACTCGTCGTGGCGGTTGCCGCCATGGCCGCTGTTGCAACGGGTTCGCTCGGCACGCTCACAGACCCCGCTCCAGTCGGCCCGGCAGCGCTCGTGGAAGCGGGGTCGGTCGGGGCCCTCCCCCTCTTCCTCTCTGGCCTCAAAGCCGGACTGCTGACCTTCGGTGGGGCCTATACCGCCATCCCCTTCGTCCGCGACGACACTGTCGGACGCGGCTGGGTGACGGAGGGCCAGTTCCTCGACGGTCTCGCTCTGGCGGGGATCATTCCTGCTCCCCTCATCATCTTCGCAACCTTCGTCGGCTATCTCGCCGGCGGGCTAGCCGGAGCCTTCGCAATGACGGCAGGCATTTTCCTCCCCGCTTTCGCCTTTGGCATCATCTTCTACGACCGGCTTGAGCGGGTGATGGACGACGCCCGCCTTCACCGCTTCCTGGAGGGTGTCGCAGCCGGTGTCGTCGGCCTCATCGCCGCAACCACGATCGAGCTCGCGCTGCACGTCGCCCGATCGACGCCGTCTCTACCTATCGGCGCCGCAATCTTCGCAGCCGCCTTGGCGCTGCTCTACCTGTGGCGCTCGAAGCTCAACGTGCCTGCGGTGGTGCTGGGATCGGCCGCCGCCGGAGCCGCCTTGCTCAGCTGAGCGGTAGCGTGACGTGGAACGTCGCGCCCCGCTCAACAGCCTCGTCCAGCGTGATAGCCCCGCCATGCCGCTCGACGATCTCCTTCGTGATAGCGAGGCCTAAACCGGTGCCGGACTGCCCGCGCTGCGAGGACGCGTCCTCCTGCGCGAACCGGTTGAACAGCCGCTCACGAAATTCGGGCGAAATCCCCGGCCCCTGATCAATGACGCTGATCCGCGCATGCTCGCCTTCTTCGGTCAAACGAACCGTAACTATGCCCCCCTCCGGGGAGAATTTCGCCGCGTTCGAAAGAAGGTTGCTCATCACCTGCAGCATGCGTCCGGCATCCACTTGGCAGAAGATATCCTCCGCAGGCGGCGCGAAGGCGATGCTCATGCCCAGCTTCTCGGCATAAGGGCTATTCTGCTCCACCGCTTCCTTCAGGAACTCGGCCATATTGGTTCGGGCGAAATGGAATTCGAGCTGCCCCGACTGAAGCTTGTCGAGATCGAGAAGATCATCGACCAGCCGCGCGAGCCTCAGGCTGTTCTTCCGCGCGATCTTGACCAGCCCCTCGGCCTTGGGCGGAAGCTCCCCGCCAGCACCGCCTTGCAGCAGCCCCAGCGAACCGGAAATGGCGGTGAGCGGCGTTCGCAGCTCATGACTGACCGTGGACACAAGCTCTTCCTTCAGCCGCGCCGTCTGCCGCTCGATCGTCACGTCCCGCGCGGTCAAAATGAAGCGCCCGCCGCGGATCGACTTCCGCCAAATGTCGAGCACCCGCCCGTCCTTCCGCGTAATCTCGATCCGCCGGCTCTCGCTGCTCCTGATCGAGGCGACGAAGCCGGCGACGATCTGGTCCGGATCGCCCGGTCCAAGATCCCCGCGCTCGGCGGAAACCTTCATCAACCCGGCCGCATCGAGCCCGGTCTGGATCGCCTCCCGCGGATAGCCGAACATCTCGCCGAACGTGTCATTCCACAGGATCATGCGAAGGTCGGAATCGACCAAAGCCACTCCTTCGCTGACATTCTCCACCGTAAGGTGAAGGAGCGCCCTCTCCTCCTCCGCCCTCTCATGCTCCTGAGCCGCGGCGAGGCTTCCCACGCGAAGCTCGATCAGGTCCACCACCGTCTGTGCCAGCCCCGCGAGCCGTTCCTGCTGCTCGGCCGAAAAAGTGCGCGGAACCGTGTCGATCAGGCACAATGTCCCCACGGCATGCCCCCCGGCCACCCGAAGCGGCGCACCCGCATAGAAGCGGATGAAAGGCTCCCCCGTCACCAGCGGATTGTCGACGAAGCGCTCATCTTTCGTCGCATCTTCGACGACCATCACGCCGTCGCCCAGGATCGCGAAGCCGCAAAAGGCGACATCCCGTGACGTTCCCGACTTGTCGATGCCGCAAGCGCCGCGGAAACACTGCATCTCGGAACCAACGATCGAAACCAGCGCCATCGGCACGCCGAACAGGGATGCCGCCAACCGCGTCACATGATCGAACGCAGGCTCGCGCCCAACGCCGCCCAATTGGTAGCGCTCGATCGCAGCCAGCCGCTGCGCCTCATCGCTCGGTATCGGAGGTGCGATCATCGTCTTCCCGTCTGCAGGGCCGCCTCCTTTACAGCCACTTACCGGCGCTGCAAATGCTAGGGGCGGAGATGCGGCAGCATGTGCGGAATGTAATCCGCCTTACCCAATTCGGCCTTCCCGCTCCGCAATATCGCGTAGGCGATCATCACATGGAAATAGAACTGCCCCAAGGCCCAGTCCCGGGCATATTGCTCCGCGGTCAGATCGAAGATCATGCCGTTCGGAAGTTCGTGCGCGATCGGACTTCCCGGGTCCACATCGAGAGCTTCCGGTCCAAGGCTGTCCAGCGATGCGATCGTTTCTGCGATCCGGCTCTGAGCGTCCGACAGCGTCCCCGGCCGTTCGCCAGCGTTCCGGCCTTCGTTCAGAAGCTCGGCGACGGCAGCTGGAAAAGCCAATCCCCGCAGCCGGTGCACCGCTTCCAGAGCTTGAACGCAGGCAAAGCGCACCTGCGTCGAAAGCGGAAACATGTCCGGCGCAAGCCGCGCCGACAGCAGCGCCTCTGCTTCGCCCTGAGGCATTTGCGCCCGTGCCTTTTCCAGCCAGCCGGAGAGCGCTGTCAGCATCTGCGTGTAGGTGGGAATGAGGAGTGACGTTAAGGACAAAGGCTTGCTCCCTGAATGGAGCTCGCATGTTGGCAAAGCGCGGAAGTGTTTTCTAGCCACGGGAGCGGCCGCCTAAAGGAAGCCGGTCCTTTTGATCAGCGTGCGGCTTACCGCTGGGGGCGATGAAACAGCCGTGCAAGGAAGCCGCGTCGCGGCGCGGCCGCGGACTCGGGTTCGCTCGACCTGAGGCGCTGGCGCAGCGTCGAAGCCGGCAGAGCATCGGCGGTCGGATCTTCCCGCGGCACCCATGGCTTCATGCTCAAGGTGGCGAATTGCGCCTGCGGCGCGGCAGTGGAAGCGGTCGACGAAAAGTCGCGCGGCTTATCGGATCCGAGAACGGCGACGAAGTCGGCATTCACTCCGACCGCTCCGGAAATAAGGCGGCAGCCCAGCGGGAGGCCATGATCCGAAACCGCCCGTTCGACCGCTTGAAGAAAGCGGGTGGCCAATAGCCAGCTTCCCAATACGAATTCGACATAGCCGCCAGGCGCGCGCCCTTCGACCCCGTCCCGGCCGTCGCGGAGGAAATAGCGGTGCTTGGAATGGATCAGCGCCGTGTTCAGCGGACCGAGACCGGACAGGCTGCAATAGAATTCGACATCCTCTTCCTGCCCCAGCCATCCAGGCAGCTCCTTCTCACATTCGGCGAGCAGTTCGGAATTGGCGGCTCGGCTGAAGGGGTACGCTTCGTCCGAGTAAAGGGAGAGCAGCAGTTCGGGCTCTTCAATCCGGCCCGGTTCGAAGACCAAGTCTGGCGGATTGGTAAACCCGAGCGTGATGGCGGTGACCGGCGGCCCTTCCCACTCGGCGATGATCGGGAGAAGATCGTCCCAGCCCTCCAGGACGGCATCGGCAGCCGTTGTGGCCTTGCACAGACGGGCAAGCGCGCCATCGAAACCGGCAAGCTCGGCCGAAAGCCTTGCGTCGGCTTCGGCAGAGCGCCCCGAAGAGAGCAGGCTCCGCATCTCTTCGGTCCAGGCGTACTCGTTTTCCGCTTCGAGGAAGGTGATCTGCAGCGGGTGCGGCACCGTCGGTTCGCGATAGGCGCGCACGCCTTCGGTTTGCTCTGGGTCGGGTATCGACACGAAGTGAGGATGCGGCGCGCCAACGCCTCGGTACGCGTTCATCTCCATCTTCCCCGCAAACCACCCCAGATGAACGGCATAGTTTACGGCGCTTAAATTAAAGAATTATGCATAGCTGCCCGATGCCAGAGCCTGATCATTAGCGAGTTTCCTAAGCGCCAGCCTCTCTCGAAGATCGCGAGGCCTGAATGTTTGCAATGTGTGGAAAGCGGACATTTGCTGCCTTCAATTCTAATCCGGAAGGTGCTATGCCGGGGACGGGGGCAAGATGATGTTTTCGCAGATGTTTTCAGGATTGCTGCTTTTGGCGGGAGCCGCCACCGGGCAGACAGCTTCTAAGAGCGAGGGACCGACTTACAACTGGTGTTTCAAGAGCGGCCCTTTTGTCACCAAGGTCTTTCTTTCCGAACAAAAGAACAGCTTTGAGCTTTTCGACGCCGCCTTGGAAAAGGTCCTTGGGTATCCGGTGAATGCGGATGGCGTAAGGTGCCGCTCGTTCCCCTCCGCCGAGACTGCTAATGCTGATCGCGACAAGTGGATCACGCTTGTGCGTAGTCGCGGCCGCCCAATCGCTGAGGTCGACGTTCTAGCCGGGACCGCTGCTGAGCTTCACTAAGCCAACACAGTCTCTGAGGCTCATCAGGACCAACTCGGAAACCGCAGGGGGGAGTTGATGCATACGAGCAAAGTACGGGGCACCGTCCTCACGATCGCAGCCTCGGTTGCGATGGAGGCGAGTGCACAGACCAGCGTTCCTAAAGCTCCCGCTCAGGCGGCACCTCAGCAAGGCCTGTACGAGATCATGCCAGACTTCCGGTATCTGGATAACCGGGGGAGCATGACCCTCTCTTTCGACGCCAAATCAATCAGGCGGAACGGCGACTTGGGTACAGTGCACGTGCTCCGCGAGAACACGGATGCTCCGGGTGTCACGCATTCGTTCGACATAGAGCTAAACTGCTCGGCCAAGACCGCCCGTGTACGACAGACCACAGTGCGGTCGGCAGACGGAACGGAAACGAAGGCCGGCACTGCGGCGCCAAGTCCTATTGTAGCAGGTTCCCCCTACGCGCTGCTCCTTCCTGAGGTATGCGGCGGGTCGTAACGCTCGGCTCAGCGTGCTGCCAAATGTCCGCATTGGGCCGAAAGTAAACGCTCGAGCGAAGCGTCAATCCCGTCCCGCGATCACGTGCGATTGTCCGGCCCCATAACCTTCGGCAAAGGCCCTGATTGCCCGCGCCATCTTGGCGCCGCCCTGTACCGATGGCTCGATCGGGTTCGCATAGTCCGCCTCCTCGTTGCAGATCAGGCGAAGGTCGATCAGCGGCAGCCCGCGCGAAAACGCGGCGCGCGTGATGATGTCGTTGAAGATGGCGAGGGCGGTCCGGATGATGCGGTGGTTCTGGGCCGACTGAGGTGTGTCGTAGATGGTGCAGACCGCCGTCGGCAGCTCCTGCGCCAGCACGCCTTCCAGCATCTCGGCATAATCCTGCGCGAACGCCCGCTGCGCTTGCTCCAGCACCGCCGCGGCCTCGCCCACATTTCTGACGCTTTGCCCGAGCAGATAGGAAGCGCCGAGCGCATCGTTGCCGCCGACGCTGACCACCAGGTGCGTCGCATCTTCCGGCATCCGCTTCAGCTGCGAGGCAACGCCGGTGGTGATCGCGCCGTCCACCGCCAGCAGGGTGGCCTGCCAGTCCGGAAGCTCCTCCCGCACCTGCCGGATTACGTCCGGCCCGCCAGGCACGTATGCCGCATTGTCGAAGATTGAATCACCCAGAAGAACGATGTGGCTCATGGCCGCATCAAACTCACGGCATCGAGAAGTTGATCCCCTGTGCCAGCGGCAATTCGCGGCTGTAATTGATCGTGTTGGTCGCGCGGCGCATGTAGTTCCGCCAGGCGTCGGAGCCGCTTTCGCGCCCGCCGCCCGTCTCCTTCTCGCCGCCGAACGCGCCGCCGATCTCCGCGCCCGAAGGTCCGATATTAACGTTGACGATGCCGCAGTCGGAGCCGGCCGCCGACAGGAACAGCTCGGCCTCACGAAGGTCGTTGGTGAAGATCGACGAGGAGAGCCCCTGCGGCGCCGCATTATGGTGCGCGATCACCTCCTCGAGCGTGGAATAGCGCAGCACGTATAGGATCGGCGCGAACGTTTCGCGAAGCACTACCGCGCTCTGCTCCGGCATCTCGGCGATGGCGGGGCGCACATAATAAGCGCCCTCCGCCGAAGGCAGCCGCTCTCCGCCTTCGACGCTGCCGCCTTCCGCCCGCGCATCGGCAAGCGCCGCCTGCATCGCATCGAAACCGGTCTTGTCGATCAACGGCCCGACAAGTGCGCCGTCCAGCGGGTTGCCGACCGGCACGCTCGCCCAGATCTGCTTCAGCCGCGGCACCAGCCGGTCATAGACTCCCTCATGAACGAACAGCCGCCGGAGAGTCGTGCAGCGCTGTCCGGCCGTCCCCACCGCCGCAAAGGTGATCGCCCGCTCCGCCAGCTCCAGATCGGCGGTCGGCGCGACCACCATGCCGTTATTGCCGCCAAGCTCCAGCAATGTGCGCCCGAACCGCGCCGCCACGCGCGGTGCAACCTCGCGCCCCATCCGCGTCGACCCGGTCGCAGAAACGAGCGCCACACGGCAATCGTCCACCAAAGCCTCGCCAGTCTCGCGCATGCCCTGCACCACTACCGACAGGTTTGCGGGCGCATCGCCGAACCGTTCCGCCGCCCGCTCGAACAAAGCCTGCACTGCGACCGCGCAGAGCGGTGTCTTCTCCGACGGCTTCCAAACCACGCTGTCGCCGCAGACGAAGGCGAGGCAGGCATTCCACGCCCACACCGCCACCGGAAAATTGAAGGCGGAAATCACGCCCACCACCCCGAGCGGATGCCAGGTCTCCATCATCCGGTGCCCGGGCCGCTCGGTCGCGATGGTGAGGCCGTAAAGCTGGCGCGAGAGGCCGACCGCGAAATCGCAAATGTCGATCATCTCCTGGACTTCGCCGAGCCCCTCCTGAAGGATTTTGCCGCATTCGAGGCTCACAAGCCGCCCAAGCGCCTCCTTCTCCTCGCGCAGCACCTCGCCGAACAAACGGACGAGTTCCCCGCGCCGCGGCGGCGGAACGGTGCGCCAGGCAAGAAACGCCTCCTGCGCCCTGCCCGCCGCCGCCGCGACATCGCCCGCGCCGGAAGAACGGACCCGGCCGATTTCCGCGCCATCGATGGGCGAAATGGAAACAAGGTCGCCCTCGCCTGCTGACACAAGCAGCCGCTCGAACAAGGATTTCGCCTCGGCGGCCGAATTGAATTCCCCCATCATGCCCCCATCAGCGCCTTTGCCCGCCTGAGCCCCTCCAGCCCCTTCTCGATCGTCTCCGGCTGCTTGGCGAAGCATAGGCGGATCACGCTCCGCACCTTATTCTCGTCGTAAAAAGCGGACACCGGAATGGCTGCGACGCCGCATTCCCGTACCGCCCGCTCACAGAAGGTCACATCGTCGACGCCGATGCCGGACGCGGCGAGGTCGACGCAGACGAAGTAGGTGCCCTCGACCGGCAGCGCAGCGTAGCCCGCCTCTTCGAGCCCGCGCAGGAACACGTCCCGCGCCCGCGCGAAGTCGCTTCGCATGGTCTCGAAATAGTCCGTGTCCTTGCCGAGCCCGTAGGCGACTGCCGACTGCAGGTTCGGCGCGGTCGCGAAGGTCAGATATTGGTGCGCCTTGGAAATCGGCAAGGCCAGCGCCTGCGGCGCGACGATCCAGCCGATCTTCCAGCCAGTCATCGAGAAGATCTTGCCGGCTGACCCAACCTTCACCGTCCGCTCGGCCATGCCGGGCAGCGACGCGAGCGGCACGTGGCGCCGGCCGTCGAAGACGAGATGCTCCCAAACCTCGTCGCTAAGCGCGATCACGTCGCTTCGAACACACGCATCCGCGATGATGCGGAGTTCGTCCTCCCCGAACACGCGCGCCGCAGGGTTCTGCGGATTGTTGAAGATGACGAGCCGGGTCCGCTCGGAAAAAGCCTCGGCAAGCGCCCCTTCCGTGATCCGCCAGTCGGGCGGCGTCAGGCGCACGAACTTAGGCACCCCTCCCGCGCGTCGGACCAGCGGCACATAAGCGTCGTAAAGCGGCTGAAACAGCACCACCTCATCGCCTTCGCTGACTAGTGCCATGATCGCCGATGCCAGCGCTTCCGTCGCGCCCGAAGTCACGATTACATCGCCATTTTCGACGACCAGCCCCTGATACTGCCGGTAATGGTCCGCAACCGCCTCTCTCAAGGCGGGCAGGCCCGTCATAGGCGCATATTGATTGGAGCCATTCAGAAGCGCCTGTGCGGCACTTTCGACCACATCCTGCGGCCAGCCGAAGTCAGGAAAGCCCTGCCCCAGATTGACCGCTCCATGCTCCGCCGCCAGCCCCGACATATGGGCGAAGATCGATGTCGGCAGCGTCTCGTAAAGCGGGTTCATAAGCGCTCGATCATCGCTTGCGCGGCCGCCGGATTGCGCTCCTTTGCGCCGCTGATGAAGAACACATAAGTCTCCCGCGGCTCCACCGGCGCGGGCTCCGCATTATAGGGCAATCCCGCCGGGCTCTCCCCCCGCGCCCAGCCCTTCGCAACATCCGCCCAGCGATCAATGGCCGCCGGTTCATACCCTGTGTCGACATGCGGCCGGGCGCACATCAGCCGGGCATAGACGAGGCCTCCCGATACATCGGCGATGCAGGGATAATCGTCTGAATCGCCGTAGACGATCGCCACCCCCGCCTCCCGCGCCATCTTCACGAAGGCAGCGTCGCGGAAGCTCTCATGCCGCACCTCGATGGCATGCTGCAGCTTCACCCCATCCTGCTTTTGCGGCAGCAGCTTGAGGAACGCACCGAAGTCCTCAGGATCGAATTTCTTCGTCGCCATGAACTGCCACAGGATGGGGCCTAATTTCTCGCCAAGCTCGACAATGCCCTGCCCGCAGAATTTCTGGACCCCTTCACCGCCTTCGGCGAGCACCTTCTTCATCGTGCAATAGCGCGAAGCCTTCAGCGCGAACTTGAAACCGTCCGGCACCGTCTTCGCCCAGCGTTCGAACAGCTCCGGCTTCTGCAGCTTGTAATAGGTCGCGTTGATCTCGATCGCGGTCAGCTTGGACGACGCATATTCCAGCTGCCGCGACTTCGGCAGCCCCACCGGATAGAATGTCTCCCGCCAAGGATCATAATCCCAGCCGCCAATGCCGATATAGATGGGGGCAGAGGACATGTTCACCTCTGAAACTTGGCTGGGGCGGCAGGATTCGAACCTGCGAATGCCGGTACCAAAAACCGGTGCCTTACCACTTGGCGACGCCCCAGCAGGGTGGCGTGAGGCGGGCCTTATCTCCCGCCCCGCCCGAAGCCAAGCCTTAGCTGTTGGAAAGCCGACGATAGACGAGGTCGAAATAATCCTTGCGGAGCTGCATCGTGAGATCGCCGACCTCGAAGCTCCACGGACCCGCAGACGCCACCGGAGTGACTTCGGCCGCACTTCCGGTGAGGAAGAATTGCTGGAAGCTTTCCAGCTCCTCCGGCCAGATCGCCTTTTCCACCACCTCGATGCCGCGGCGGCGGGCGAGGTCCATCACTGTCTGGCGCGTGAGGCCGTTGAGAAAGCAATCCGGCGTCGGCGTATAAAGCACGTTGTCGCGGATGAAGAAGGCGTTCGCACCCGTCGCCTCGGCTACCTGCCCGCGCCAGTCGAACATCAACGCGTCGTTGAACCCCTTCGCCTGCGCCTCATGCCGCGACAGGGTGCAGATCATGTAAAGGCCGGACGCCTTGGACTCGACAGGCGCGGTATAGGGCGCCGGCCGCCGCCACTTGGCGATATCGAGCTTCAGTCCCTGCCGGATCGCGTCCTCGCCGAAATAGGCGCCCCACGGCCAGGCGGCGATGGCGAGATGGATCTTCGACTGCTGCGCCGACACGCCCATCTGCTCGGAGCCGCGCCAGGCGAGCGGGCGCATATAGGCATCTTCGAGATTGTTCGCCTTCAGCACCTCGCGGCAGGCTTCGTCGATCTCGTCGACGCTCCACGGGATCTCGAAACCGAGCAGTTCTCCGCTCCGCTTCAGCCGCTTGCTGTGATCGGTGAGGCGGAAAATCTCGCCGCCATAAGCCTTCTGTCCCTCGAATACGGAAGAGGCGTAATGGAGCGCGTGCGTCAGGACGTGAACGTTTGCTTCGCGCCACGGGACCAGCTTGCCATCGTACCAGATCACTCCGTCACGGTCGTCATAGCTGCGCTGATCGGTCATGATTGCTCTTGCGTCTCGGGGAACCTGACCGCGGGATAGGACCGAGTGCGCAGCCGGTCAACACGGGCCCTTGCCGTAGGGGAGAGGAGGATCTACAAAATTGATAATTAAGGAGTAATCTCATGTGGCACCTGCGTGCATCGACATTGGCGCCTGCCGTACTCTTTCTGGCGCTAACGGGAGCGGATGCTTCAGAGCCGGACCCCGAGCTGACAGCCTGCTGCCTTAGTGGGGAGCGTTACATCGTCCACTTCTCTCCCGCCACCCATGCGCCCCTGTTCGGTGCTGATACCATCATGGACAATGCAGTAGCTACGTTCCGCCGCCAGAAGCAGGTGCGGCTGGGACTTTATGGAACGACTTCATCGGACGAGTTCAACATCCAACTGGCCCTGCGGCGCGTAGAGGCGGTCCGGAAAGCATTAATGGCCCGAGGCGTTTCTCTGGACATGATCGATGTGGAGGCATTGGGCGAAGACCCGTCGCTGGGCGCGCGGCAACCCCGCCAGGGCAGATTCGAGATTACATACGGAATTGGCGCCGGAACCTGAGAATTATTCCCGCGCCCGCGCCGCTTCGGCCATTTGGTGGCTGCGCCGGAGGCTTGCTTCCAGCGTCACCTGAACCAGCCTGTTCAGCGCCTCGTCGGCGTCGAGCACGTTCAAGCCGGCGCGGGTCGTGCCGCCGGGGCTCGCCACCCGCTCCGCTAGCTGGTGAGGGCTTTCCTCCTCCGCGGCAGCAAGCGCCGCGGCGCCCTCCACCATCGCTTCGGCGAGCCGCGCCGCCTGCGCCGCATCGAGGCCGATGGCTGCACCCGCTTTCGCCAGTGCATCGATGTAGCGGAATAGGAAGGCAGGGCCGGCACCGGTGAGAATACCCGCGGCTTGAAACTGCGGCTCATCCTCGAACCATTCTACCCGGCCGAGTGCCCCCATCAGCCCTGCCACTAGGGACCGCGCCTCCGCCTCTCCGCCATCGCTGTAAAGATTGATCACACCCTTCCCCAGCCGCACCGGCGTGTTTGGCATCGCCTTCACGATGGTACGGACTGCCGGGAAGCGCGCCTTCAGCGACGCCTGCTCTACTCCCGCCATGATCGAAATCAGCACCGTCTCCGCATTGAGAATGGGCGACAGCCCCGGAGCAACCTCGTTCAGCTTCTGCGGCTTGGTGCCGAGCATTACCAAAGCCGGCGCTTCGCCCTCCGGATAGGCGGTCAGTACCCGCACGCCCTCGGCAACAGGCTGGCCACTCGGACGGATTACGGTGAGGCGGCTGCGGTCGATGCCGCAGTCCAGCCAGCGCGCCAGCATCGCTCCTGCCATATTGCCGCAGCCCACGAGCCAGAACGGCCCCGGCAGCGGCGGCATCGTCATGGGATCAGGCTTCGCCCTGCGTCTCGATGAGCGCGGCGGCGATGGCTTCCTGCGGGGTCTTGTCGGCCCACAGCACGAACTGGAAAACCGGGTAGAAGCGCTCGCATTCCTCGATGGCGGCTTCCACCAAGGTCTCCGCCTGCTGGAGTGTCAGCGTGCCGCCCTCTTCGCCCTCAAGCAAGGTCGCATGGCGGAAAAGGACGAGGCCGGAGCTCGCCCAAAGCTCGAAATGGCCGAGCCAGAGCTGCTCGTTAATAAGGCCGATAGTCTCGTAGGTCTGGCTGCGCTTGTCGCTCGCGACGCGGATGTCGGGGAGCGCCAGGAACTGCAGCACATTATCATCGTCGCGCCAGATCGCGCGCAGCTCATATTGTGCCCAGCTGCCCTGAAAGGTCGCGACGATTTCCTCGTCGCCATGCCGCTCATAGGCCCAGCTATGCGCGCTGAAATAATGTTCGAGCATGTCGATGGGAGCGCTGGTGTCCCGCTCCATTTCAAACTCGTCGACGTCCATGCTCTAAACCTTCAAGCAAACCACGGATTAACCGTGCACGCCGGGCATTTGACGCGCAAGCTATGCCCTTTTCGCAAAGGACGAAAGCTGTGGATTAGTGACCGGTTCCCGGCTGCTTCTTCGCGCGGGCTCCGGGCGCCTTCGGAGCCGCCACGGAACCGCCTGCTTCAAGCGCGTCGATGCGGGCTTTCAGGAGCTGATTTTCCTCGCGCGCGGCGACTGCGATCGCCTTCACTGCCTCGAATTCGTCGCGGCTCACCATGTCGAGTCCGCCAACCCATTCGCGCATCCGCTCGCGGAACGAAGCCTCGGCCTCACGGCCCATTCCGGCGAAGGTGCCGGCGGCGCCGTTCAGCACCTTTACGAAATCGTCGAACAAGCGGTTCTGGGACTGCATCGCGCGTCCTCCTAAGAGCAATGGTTCAGCGCATATCGGTATGCGCCTGCCAAACGTCAAACGCCGGGGTTGAGCTCGATGATCCGGTAGTTGAGCACGGACGCGAAGCTGAGCCAGACGAGATAGGGCACCATCAGCCAGGCCGCGGCGCGGTTGAACCGCCCGAACAGGAAGGTGGCCGCGATGGAAAGAGCCAGCATCAGGATGATGATGAACAGCGCCGGCTCCGGCTGGTGGGCGCCAAAGAAAACGGGCGACCAGCTGAAGTTGAGCAGCATCTGCGCCACGAATAGGCCGACGGCGAGCGTCCAACCCCTTACCCGCTCCTCGGAAAGCACCAAGGCGATGGCGATGCCAAGGAAGATGTAGAGCGTAGACCAGACGACGCCGAACACCCAACCGGGCGGCATAAGCGCGGGCTTCCGCAAGCTGTCGAACCAGTCGTTGCCGTAACCCGAATTGGATAGCTGCCCCATCAGGAAGCCTACCCCTAAGATCAGCGGAACGGTGAAGATCGCATAGCGCCAGAAGGACTTACGCTGCACCGTTTCCGCCATTCTTCTCCTCCTATTCCGCAGGCAATGGCCTTGCGAGCTGCGCCTCGAGCTTCCTTGAAACCGCTTCGGGCGAGCCGGTGTAACGCGCCAAACGCGAATAAAGCAGCGGGATCAGGAACAGGGTGATGACCGTCGAGATCGACACGCCCCACACCACCACGACGCCGATCGCCTGCCGCGCCGCCGCGCCCGCCCCAGTCGCGAGCATCAGCGGCACCGCGCCCGCGACCGTGGCGATCGAGGTCATCAGGATCGGGCGGAGACGCCGCGTCGAGGCTTCCCGGATGGAGGCGCCGATATCCTTCCCCGCATCGCGAAGCTGGTTGGCGAACTCGACGATCAGGATGCCGTTCTTGGCGGCAAGTCCCACCAGCATGACGATGCCGACCTGGCTGTAGAGATTGAGCGTCTGCCCCATCGCCGCCAGCCCCAGCACTCCGCCCGCAACCGCAAGCGGCACGGTGGTGATGATCACCGCCGGGTGAACGAAGCTTTCGAACTGGGCTGCGAGCAGCAGGTAGACGACCAGGATGGTGAGCGCGAACACGATCCAGATCGAGCTTCCCGCCTCCTTGAACGCCTGGCTTTCGCCGCGATAGCCGATAGCGGTCACTTCCGGAGCCTTCGCCGCCTCCTGCTCCAGGAAGGCGAGCGCCTCACCCAGCGAATAGCCGGGCGCAAGACCGCCGGAGAGGGTGATGGCGCGAAGCTTGTTGTAGCGGCCGAGATCGCGCGCGCCCGCCGTTTCACGGATCTGAACGAGGTTCGACAGCGACACGAGGTCGCCGGTCCGGCTCCGCACATAGATGGAGCCGAGATTGGCCTCGGTCGCGCGGGCGAAGGCTTCCGCCTGCACCACCACGCGATATTCTTCGCCCCGGTCGACATAGGTCGAAACGCGGCGGGAGCCGAGCAGGCTCTGCAGCGCCTGACTGACGGCGGACACTGATACCCCGAGATCGCCCGCACGCGCCGTATCCACCTCGATCCGAAGCTGCGGCTTCGTTTCCTTATAGTCGCTGTCGAGATTAACGATGCCCGGGTTCTCCGCCGCCGCTGCGATGATGCGGTCGCGCGCGCGGGCGAGATCCTCGTAGCTTCCGCCGGCGATCACGAAATTAACCGGCTGGCCGCGCCCGCGCCCGATCGATGAGCGCACCGAAGCGTTGCCGCGCACTGCGGGAAGCTGGCCAAGGATCCTGTTGACCTCGGTCACCACCTCCTGCGTCGTCTGCTCGCGCTCTTCCCACGGCTTTAGGAAGACGATGAAGGTACCGGAATTGAAGTCGTCGCTTGGCCCGAAGCCGCCCGGCGTGCGCGCGATCACCGCCCGCACCGCGCCCTCCTCGGTCAGCTGCATCAGCCGGCCCTGCGCATCGAGCATGTAGCGGTCCATCTCGGCATAACCGGTGCCTTCCGGCGCCGAGATATTCGCGCTGAGGATGCCGACATCCTCCGCCGGCACCAGCTCCGACTGCAGCGTCATGAACAGTGCGCCCGCGGCGGCCAGAAATAGGCCGAGGCCGATCAGCGGCAGCTTCGGCTTGGCAATCACCCTGTCGAGCCCGCGCCCATAGCGGCCTTCGAGCCGCCGGAACTTGTCATCGACCCAGGCTGCCATCCTGCCCCGCTCCTCGCGGCGGAGCAGCTTTGAACAGAGCATGGGGGCGAGGCTCAGCGCCAAGAAGCCCGAAAAGGCGATGGCGCCGATCATCGCCACCGCAAGCTCGCGGAAAAGGAGGCCCGTCTGGCCCGTGATGAACATAACCGGCACGAACACCGCACACACGACCAACGTCGTCGAAATAATCGCGAAGCCGACCTGTCGCGTCCCCTGGAACGCGGCAGCGAGCGGTGGCTCGCCCTCCTCGATCCGGTGGTAGATATTCTCCAGCACGACGATCGCATCGTCGACGACAATGCCGATGGCGAGCACCATGGCGAGCAGGGTCAGAAGGTTGATCGAGAAGCCGAACACCCACAGCACCGCGAAGCTCGCCAGCAGGCAGAGCGGCACGGTGACGGCCGGAATAAGCGTCGCGCGCCAGCTTCCGAGGAAGAGGAAGATCACCGCCACCACAAGGATCGCGGCTTCGGCTAGCGTCACCCACACCTTGTCGATGGCGCGGCTGATGAAGAGGGATTCGTCGGACCCGACGGTGACTTCCATCCCCTCCGGCAGGCTGGATCGAAGCTCCTCAACCTCGTCTTTCGCCGCCTGCGCCACGGCTAGCGTGTTCGCGCCCGACTGCCGGACGATGCCCAGACCGACGGCGGAAACACCATTGGCGCGGAAGGCGGAATAAGGGTTCTCCGGCCCCTGCTCGACCCGCGCAACGTCACCGAGGCGGACGAGATAACCGTCCGTGCCGCGCCCGACGACAAGCTGCGCAAATTGCTGCTGCGTCGTGAAAGGCCGATCGACGCGGAGCGTCACATTCTGCGCCTCCGACTCAAGGCGCCCGGCGGGAAGCTCCACATTCTGGTTGCGAAGCGCGCTTTCGAGGTCGGCCGGCGTCAGCCCGTAGGCCGCGAGCCGCTCCGGCTGCATCCAGACGCGCATGGAGGGTCGCGCCTCGCCGCCGATGAACACGCGCGCGACCCCGTCCAAGGACGAGAAACGGTCGACGACGTTGCGGTCGATATAGTCGCTGAGCTGGAGCTGGCTCCATCCCGGCCGCGAGAAGACCAGGAACAGGATGGGCGAAGCGTCAGCATCGACCTTCCGCACCTGCGGCGCCAGCGCTTCTTCCGGCAAATCCTGCGCCGCGCCGCCGATCCGGTCGCGCACGTCGTTCGCCGCCACGTCGACGTCGCGTCCAGGCGCGAATTCGATGGTGATGTCGGACTGGCCGTCACGAGAGCGGGAGGTGATGGTCTGGAGCCCCTCCACGCCCGAAAGCCGGTCCTCAAGCACCTGCGTGATCCGGCTTTCGACGACGCTTGCAGCCGCGCCCGTGTAGGTGGTCTGCACCGACACGACCGGCGGATCGACATCGGGATATTCACGCACCGAGAGGCTGGAAAAACCGACGAAGCCCACTACCGCCAGGAGGATCGACACCACCGCCGCGAAGACGGGGCGCTTAACCGAAAGGTCGGAAAGCTGCATGGCCTAGCTACCCTTTCCGCTCGCCGCTGCCTTCGCCTGCCCCTTTTGCGGCTGCGCATTTTCCGGACCGGCGAGCCGCACCTTCATCCCGTCCGACAGTTTGACGACGCCTTCGGTCACGACCTGCTGCCCTGGCCGGAGCCCTTCGATGACCTCAATGCGGCCGGCCGAGCGGACGCCGGTGCGGACCTGCAAGCGCTTCGCCTGCCCCTTGTCGACAATATAGACGAAGCGGCTGTCCCCCTCGCCCACCACGGCAAGTTCCGGCACCGACAGCGACAAGCGCGGGACCGTTTCGATACCCACCGTCAGAAGCATGCCGGGCTTCAGCCTCCGGTCCGGATTGGGCAGACGCGCCCGCACCGTCACCGCCCGCGTGTTGGGATCGATCACCGGATCGATGGTCGCGATCTGGCCGCGGAACGGCTGGTCCGGATAGGCGGCGGAACGGGCCTCTATCGTCAGACCAGGCCGGATCGCCGACAGCATCGTCTCGGGCACCGGAAAATCGAGCTTGATCGAACTCAGGTCGCTGACCGTCGCAATCTCGCCGCCGGCATTCACCACCGCGCCCGGCGAAATGTTGCGGAGCGACACCCAGCCGGAGAACGGCGCCCGCACCACCCTATCACCGATGGTCGCCTGCGCCTGCGCGGCCTGCGCCCGGGCGGACGCCGCCTGCGCAACCTGCGCATCGAGCGCCGCCTGCGTCGTAAAGCCGCGCGCCTTCAGCGCCTGCAGCCGTTCGAGCTGCCTTTGCGCTTCCCGCGACCGCGCCTGTACCTCGCTAAGCTGCGCCGCTTCCTGACCCTGAGCGAGCACCGCGACAACCTGTCCGCGTTCAACGAAAGCGCCATCGTCGAAGCCTAAGCGAATGATCCGCTCCGTGACCGGCGCCGACAGTGTCACCTGCTCGTTGGCGCGGGCCGTGCCGACCGCCTCGATTCGCTCGACGAACCGCATCGTGCTTGCAGCTTCGGCCTTGACCAGCGGCGGCGACCGCCCCTTCTCCTTGCTCTCGCCCGCGCTGCACGTCGCAAGTGCTAGCAAGACCACGGAAACCATTAGTTTCGGAACGCTACGCATGTAACCGCCGCTAAACTGCGGTGGAACTCCGATCAAGCGCGCTGTGCTGCGAGGAGGAATTCCACATTCCCTTCAGGTCCAGTGATCGGACTTGTCGCCAAGCCCGCCACAATCCAGCCCCTGTCCCGCAACCATATGGCAGCGTCGTTACAAACTCTAGCATGAACTTCAGCGTCCCTGACGACGCCGCCCTTGCCGATCTCGTGCCGCGCCGCCTCAAACTGCGGCTTCACGAGCGCGATCAGCCGCCCCCCGGACTTCGCGAAGTCCAGCGCCTTGTCCAGCACCTTGGCCAAGCCGATGAAGCTTGCATCGCAGACGATGATGTCGACCGGCTCGGTCACGATCTCGTCCGTCAGGTAGCGGGCATTGGTCTGCTCGTGCACCACGACACGCGGATCCTGCCGCAGCTTCCAGGCAAGCTGGTTCGTGCCGACATCGATCGCGAACACCTTCGCCGCCCCCTTCTGCAGCAGCACGTCGGTGAAGCCGCCGGTGGACGACCCCACGTCCAGCGCCACGGCGCCCGTCACGTCCCAGCCGAAATGCTCCAGCGCATGGGCAAGCTTGATCCCGCCGCGCGAAACCCAGGGATGCTCCTTCCCCCGCACCTCCAGCGCCGCGTCATCCGCCAGCGCCTGCCCCGCTTTCTCGATCTTCCGCTCGCCTGAATAGACGAGCCCCGCCAGGATCAAAGCCTGCGCCTTGGCCCGGCTCTCCACCAGGCCCCGGTCCACCAGCATCTGATCTACACGCGACTTCGCCATCAGCGCGGCTTAGCGGCAGCAGCGGGCGCGGAGAAGCAGTTGCAGAAAATGCAACTTACTTCTCTACCTTTGCGATTGAGAATAGCTGCAACACGTTTAAGTCGGCGGCGAGCGACATGCTCACATCAAGACAGGAGGAAAAACATGCGCATCTATGAAAGAGCGGCCGCGAGCTTCGTCTCCATCGCCGCGCAGTTCGTGATCCTGTCCGCCGTAATCGTCTGAGGACGCCGGCCTAGATCACCTGCAAGCCGTCGGTCTTCCGGCGGCTTTTGCATTTCTCTGCTTCGCCCGAAATTGATCGAGCCACACTCCGAGCTCCTCAAGGGACGGGTCCTGCGGCAGCACAGCCGGATGCTCGGCCGAAGGTTCTGGAACTGACAATTTCTCGCAGTATGAGAGCGCTAGATCCTCAACGTCCTCGGGATCTATACGCATCTCCGAAGCCAGCCGATCATTTGGCTGAGGCGTCAACGGGGGAAAATAATAGCTGACAATCTCGTCGTGCAGGAATTCAGCAGTATCCTGACTGACGCCAGCGGAACTCATCGCCTGAATGAACTCGGATCGGCTCATCGGCACTCGATCTCTAGCCATTCTTTGCTGGCGTCGCTTCTCTAAGAATGAAGATGTTAGAGCTGATAGGACCACGAAGCCAAATAAAGCGCCGATAACGCCAAGATAGCTCAGGCCCGCGCTCCTTCTTCCAAGCCGGCGCTATTGATCCGGAGCGCCTTCAGCACCGTCTCAACGATATGCGGCGCGTTGAGGCCGGCTTCGTCATATTGCTTTTCGGGCTTTTCCTGATCCTGGAACGTGTCAGGCAAGCGCATGGTGCGGAGCTTCAGGCCCGCGTCGATCAAGCCTTCGTCGCTGGCCAGCGTCAGCACATGGGCGCCGAAGCCGCCGACCGCGGCTTCCTCGACCGTCACCGCCACTTCGTGGGTGGTGAGCAGCCTCCGGATCAGCGCGTCGTCGAGCGGCTTGGCGAAGCGGAGGTCTGCGACCGTTGTCGAAAGCCCCTTCGCCTCCAGTTCATCCGCGGCCTTCAGCGCCTCTTCTAGCCGTGTGCCAAGCGACAGGATTGCGACCTTCTTGCCCTCGCGCACCACGCGGCCCTTGCCGATCTCCAGCCGCTCCGGCGTCGCGGGAAGCGGCACGCCGATGCCGTTGCCGCGCGGATAACGGACCGCGATCGGCCCGCTGTCGTGGAGCGCCATGGTGTGCACCATGTTGACGAGCTCGGCCTCGTCCGCGGCGGCCATAACCACGAAATTCGGAAGCGTGCAAAGATAGGCGAGGTCGAAGCTTCCCGCGTGGGTCGCGCCGTCCGCGCCGACCAGCCCCGCCCGATCCATGCCGAACCGCACGGGCAGGTTCTGAATGGCGACGTCGTGAACGACCTGGTCGTAAGCGCGCTGCAGGAAAGTCGAATAGATGGCGCAGAAGGGCCTGTAGCCCTGCGCGGCAAGGCCGGCGGCGAAGGTCACCGCATGCTGTTCGGCAATGCCGACGTCGAAGGTGCGCCCCGGGAAACGCTCGCCGAACTTGTCGAGGCCGGTGCCGGACGGCATCGCTGCGGTGATCGCCACCACCTTCTCGTCCCGCTCCGCCTCGCCGATCAGCGCCTTGGCGAAGACGCCGGTATAGCTTGGCGGTCCGGCCGGCGCCTTGGCCTGCTCGCCCGAAATGACGTCGAATTTCTGGACGCCGTGATATTTGTCGGCAGCCGCCTCGGCAGGGCCGTAACCCTTTCCCTTCTTGGTGACGACATGGACCAGCATCGGGCCTTCCGCCGCGTCCCGCACATTCTCCAGGATCTCGACGAGCTGCTCGATATTATGGCCGTCGACCGGCCCCACATAATAGAAGCCCAGTTCCTCGAAGAGCGTTCCGCCGGTCGCGAGGCCGCGCGCATATTCTTCGACCTTCCGCGCCGCATTGTGCAGCGGCTCAGGGAGCTTCCGCGCAAAGCGCTGCGCAAGCTGCCGCACGCTAAGATATTTGTTCGAGGAAACCAGCCGCGCGAGATAGTTCGAAAGCCCGCCCACGGGCGGCGCGATCGACATGTCATTGTCGTTGAGGATCACGACCAGCCGGTTTCCGGCCTGCTCGGCGTTGTTCATCGCCTCATAGGCCATGCCCGCCGACATCGCGCCGTCGCCGATCACAGCGATCGCCTTGCCGGGCGTCCCCGCCAGCTTGTTCGCCACGGCGAACCCTAAAGCGGCCGAGATGGAGGTGGAGCTGTGCGCCGCCCCGAACGGGTCGTATTCGCTCTCGCTCCGCTTGGTGAAGCCCGAAAGACCCCCGCCCATGCGGAGCGTCCGGATGCGGTCGCGGCGTCCGGTGATGATCTTGTGGGGATAGGCCTGGTGCCCGACGTCCCAGATCAGCCGGTCGGTGGGGGTGTTGAAGACATAGTGAAGCGCGACCGTGAGCTCGACCACGCCAAGCCCTGCGCCGAGGTGCCCGCCTGTCACCGACACGGCCGAGATCGTCTCCGCGCGCAGCTCGTCCGATAGCTGGCGAAGCTGCTCCTTCTTCAGGAGGCGAAGCTGCTCGGGGGTGGCAACGGTGTCGAGAAGCGGGGTTTCAGGGCGCTCAGTCATGCTTGGTCCTTCTGTCTCGGGCCATAGCGCCGCGTGCGCACGGTGTCGAACCCGAACGGGTGCCTGGTGCAGCGGCACGGGATGAGCGGCATGAGCAACTGCTGAGCCTTTGCTGAAAAAGCAGCCCGGACCTCCTGTGGCCGTCGGGACTCACCTTGGAGAATTTCGAAGTTAATCAAAAATTTCGCGCTGGCGCGGGCGGTCATCCTGATTCACTCTTCAGATCGTCCAGGCGCCTCTGCCGCGGACGAGTGGAAGGGAAGCTTCATGCTCCTGTACGTCCTGCCTACCGCCACCGCTGCTATGCTCGTCTATATGTTGGCTTCCATGCACCGGCTGCCGCGCGGCTAGGTCCGCCGCCGAAGCTCAGTCGTCGTCGCAGTCGCCGCAGCGGCCGCGCACCTCGATCACCGGCCGCACCGGCGCAAAGCCCGCCTTCTGCGCCGCCTCGCGGACTCCGCCCGACAAACTATCATTGTCTATATGTGTCGTCTGGCCGCAGCTGTCGCAGATCAGGAAGATGCAGTCGTGCAGGCAGTCCGGATGGTCGTTCGCTACGTAGGCGTTGGCGCTCTCCACCCGCCGGGCGAGGTTGGCGCCGACGAACAAGTCGAGGATGCGATAGACGCTGTTCGCGGCGACGCGGCGCCCCTGATCTTTCGAAACCTTGTCGGCGATGTCGTAAGCGGAGGCAGGCTTGTCGAAACTTGCCAGTGCCTCGAACACGGCGGCGCGCATCTGCGTCCACTGCTCGCCCGATTTCTCCATCGTGACCTGCGCCGCCTGCGCAAGCGACTCGCCTTCGTGGCTGTGATGAACGTGCTGGTGATTGGCCATAAGAGATAGGTAAGCTCTTGCCCGCCGCGGGGCAACCTTTAGGCGAAAGCCGCTTCGAAGCGCGTCAGCGTCAAGTCGAAATATGGCTTACCCTTTTGCTCGAGCGTCAGCCGCCTCGGCCAGCGCACCGGCCCCGGCATCCTTTCGCGCGAAAAACGGAAGCGCTGAGGCAATGGCGCGCCACCCTCGGGATCGGGAACCGAATTGCGAGCTTCGACCAGTTCGTCGTCACCATCAAAGAACAGCTCAGTTGGTTGCGCGCGGGGATGCTCCACAAGGATCCCCTTCAAGCCATTCGCATCAGCGATACGCCGCAGCTTCACGCCTGGCGCCAACAACGGCGCAAGGAGCATCACGCCGTAAGTGGCGAATTGCGCACGCTCATGCTCGACCATCGGTGTCGGTAAAGGATTGGTTTTGCCGCCACGCGTACCCCACCCTCCGGCGGGCGTGATCAGCATCGTTCGCGCTTTGGAAGGCCCCTCCTGCTTGATCCAGCTCGTCGAGCGTGCCCATTCGAAGGGTACGACCATGGTGGATACGCCTAGCTGCAGGTCGCGGTCCCCTATATGGAGTGCTGCATCGCCTTCCCAGCGGAGCACCCGCACCTGCGACAACGCCCGCGCTCCACCGGCGCGGCGGATCCCCTTGGCTAGAAGGCTCTCCGGCGTAGCGGCTGCCAATTCCGCCGGAAAGAGAGCGGCGGCCGAACCGGCCGCGATCAGTGCCCGCCGGGTCAGGTGCGGGCTTATATGACCGCCCGCCGGTTGAGGTCGTGTCCGAGCGCGAGGATTGCGACACCGATGATCGTATAGACGGCTTCGGTTCCGTTATGCGGCATGGTGAGGGCGCCCCCCATCACGCCGAGCCCGAGCCCCCCGACCGCGGCCGGCATCATGAAGCCATGCTCGACGATGCCGCGCCCAAGAGCAATGAGGCCAAGGCCGATCGCAAGCACCAAGCCGACTTCGTGAATAACCGGGTTCAGCAGCAAGCCGCCGGCCGCCGACAACATCGCAAGAAGGATCGCGCTGGCCAGGCAATGGACCAAGCAAAAGCCCGACAGGGCAATGCCCAGCCGATCAATCGCTCCATTTCTTGCAACGCCCTCGAACATCAGACTCGCGATTTCCTTCTACCGCTCTTTATAGAGGCGGAGCAGTAAAGATACAACATAACATTTCCGAAAAAGTTGCGGTGGCAAAGCGCGGGGCAAGCCGCCATATCGCGCCCATGGCATCGACTCCTCCCGCGACATTCGCACCGGCTCCGGCCGCCGCGCACCCGCGGCCGCTGGCGATCTCCAATTGGCTGCTGTTCGTCGCCGCGCTCGTTCTGCTGATGATCGTGGTCGGCGGCATCACCCGCCTCACCGAATCCGGCCTCTCCATCGTTCGCTGGGAACCGGTGTCGGGCACCCTCCCGCCGCTCAACGAAGCGGAATGGGAGGCGCAGTTCGAAGCCTATAGGCAGACGCCGCAGTATCTCGAAATCAACCGCGGCATGTCGATGACCGAATTCAAGCAGATCTTCTTTTGGGAATATGTGCACCGGCTATTGGGCCGCGTGATCGGCCTCGCCTTCGCGCTTCCGCTGCTCTGGTTCGCAGCGAAGCGAGCGATCCCCGCCGGCTATGGCTGGCGGCTGGTCGCCCTGCTGGCGCTCGGCGGACTGCAGGGGGCGATCGGCTGGTGGATGGTGGCATCGGGCCTGATTGATCGGCCGGAGGTGAGCCACATCCGCCTTGCCGTCCACCTCCTCACCGCACTCCTCATCTTCGGCGCGCTGATCTGGACGGCGCTGGATCTTCGCGCGCTTGCCCGCAACGGCGCTGCTCCCGGGAGAATGCCGACGCTCGCCATCTGGACGCTATCGATACTGGGCCTCCAGATGCTGTTCGGCGCCTATGTGGCGGGGCTCGAGGCAGGCTACGCGTTCAACACCTGGCCGTTGATGGGCGAGGAGCTGTTCCCGGCCGCGACGCCGATGCTTCAGCCCTTCCTCGTCAACTTTGTCGACAATCCAATCGTCGTGCAGTTCGTCCACCGCTGGCTCGCCTTCGTCGTGGCCGCCGCCGTCGCCCTGTTGGGGATGGCCGCTTGGCGCCGCGGCTTCGCGGCCGAAGGCGCGCTCGCCATTCTGGCCGTCGTCGTCCAGATCTTGCTCGGCATCGCCACGATCATGACCGGCGTCGAGTTGTGGATCGGCGTCGCCCACCAAGGTATGGGCGCTCTCCTCCTCGGCGCCATCGTCCTTGCCGCGCACCGGCTGGACGCCCGCCGCGCGTGACGGAGATCGTCAGCGTCTACACGACCTTCGGCTCGGACGAGGACGCCCGCCGCATCGGCCGCCAACTCGTCGAGGAGCGCCTCGCCGCCTGCATCAACATCCTCGGCCGTTGCCATTCCATCTACCGCTGGCAGGGCAATGTTGAAGAAGCGGGCGAGATCGCCGCAATCCTCAAGACCGCTGCCGACCGAGCAGAGGCGCTGGTCGCCCGCCTCACGGAACTGCATAGCTATGATGTTCCGGCGGCGGTCATCTGGCCGATCGAGCAGGCTCACGCCCCCTATGCCGAATGGGTTCGAGCGGAGACCCGCCCCTGATCCTTACTTAGGTGTCACCTCAAACGTCATCCGGTCGAAATCGATGGTAAAGCTGCCGAACAGCTTCAGGATATCGTTGCCAAGCACCCCGAAATCCTGGTCCGGCTCCGGTTTTGCCGCAACTTCGACCGAGACGTTCGTAAGATCGATGGCTTCGCCGCCGATGACGCTCGGCAGCTTCGCATAATGGGCGACCGACACCTCCTCGGCTCCGCCCGCTCCCGCGCGCTTGCGTGTCTTGCCGCTGTTTACGGCGGTGAGGTCCGGATGAGCGGCGGCGAAGCGAGGCTTGAGGATGCTGAGGTTTGCGCCCGTATCGAGGAGCAAGGGATGTTCCGCGGCGCCCAAACGGGCCATCACATAGGGCTGGTTCACGACCATCCGGAGCGCTGACCCCTTTGCATCGACGGCCGGCGCCGCTCCCACCGTCAACGTATCGCCGGGCCCGAAGGTCAGGCGCCCGAGCGCCCGCAGCACGGGAAAGCCCGTAATCGTGTCGATACGGTAGCCACCGGATACGGGAAATTCGAGCGCTGCATCGTCCAGCACCAGGAAGACGACGTTGCGCAGTGTCGCGCCCGCGACCTCAACCTTATCGGCGATCCCAACTTTTACGTCCGCCGCGCCGCCTACCGAATTGCCGACTGCCGAGGCGCCTTCGAGCATGCGAAGGCCCATGCGCTTCGCGGCGCTTGCGCTCGCAACCGACAAATTCGCTCCGGTGTCGATTACCGTCTCTTCCGTAGCGCCGCCCGAAGCGAGCTTTGTGCGTGCGAGACCCACCTTGTCGCGGGAAGTGGCTGTTGAGCCCGCAGTCTTTCCTTCCAGCCTCTGTGGGGGCGCGACGGCGAGGATTCGGGCGAGTTCCGTCAGGCGCTGCATGTCGTCAAGCTGGCTGGCCGCGAGGCCTGCAGGCCGGGCGAGCACTTCAGCCCCGTGCCGGGCAGCATCCGCATAGCGCCCTGCTGCAAAGGCTGTTCCGGCCCCAATTTCATGCGCCTCGCGAAGGCGAAGGGGATCGGAGTCCCCTGCGGCGAAATAGCGATTAAGCGCAGCCACGGCCTCGCCATCCTTCAACTCCACGGCGTGGAGGCGCGCCTCCAACAGGTGCCTCGTCGCAGGCGCAAGCCGTCCTTCCGCGATCAGGCGGCGGATTGGCTCCACGTCGCCGACCCGCGCAAGCTCGCGCGCGCGCTCGATCTCATTAGCGGTTTGGGCGGTCGCTGGAGCGGCGGGAAGCGAAGCCATCAGCGAGGCTCCGGCCAGCATCGCAGCTAGGAGAATTGAAGAAGGTCTTTTCATCGAAGGCGGACTCCGTTAGCATTGCTGAATAGATATTCATTATTGTTTTACGATAATTGCACATTGGATGTCAATATGTCGCTGCCGAACCTCGCCAGAAGTGCGCGCCGCCTTCGGCTTGCCACCTTATTCTGCACGGCAATGATCCTGCTCTTCGGCCTGCTCGCCGCTGTCGTGGCCACGACTGGGGGCGAGCTGGCGCAGGTTCGCACGACAGGAGATCCTATCTCGGCGGTGGCGACGGCGGCTCTGTTCTCGGTAGCGCTCTGGCGTTTGATCCGAATGCTCCGCCGCATCGAAGGGGGCGAGACGTTCACCCAAGGCACCGTGTCGGACCTTCGTGGCTTTTCTCTCTATACCCTGCTTGCCGTGCTCGCTTCGGTGCTCCTGCCCCCTATGGTGCGCCTTGCAAGCGATCTCCAGAAAGGTGGTCGGACGACGCTCTCCTTCGACATTGGCGGCAGTGACCTTATCGCCATTCTCGCGGCCGCGTTGCTCTTCTTCGTCGCGCGCCTGCTCGTCGAGGCGCAGCGTCTCGCCGACGAGAACAGTCAGATCGTCTGAACGATGCCGATCATCGTCCGCCTCGACGTCATGCTCGCGCGCCGCAAGGTCCGGTCGAAGGAGCTTGCCGCTTATGTCGGCATCACCGAAGCCAATCTCTCGCTGCTGAAATCAGGCCGGGTGAAGGGCATACGCTTCGAGACGCTAGAGAAGATCTGCGACTATCTGAATTGCCAGCCCGGCGACCTGCTGGAGTTCGAACACGACGAAGCGCCGGCCGCGCGAACGCCGTCGCTCTAGTTAAACAGGGTCTCGGCGCCTGCGCCGGCGACCTGTTGACAGAAGGCCCTTGCCGATGGTCAGCATCCTCGATGCGCTCCCTCATCTTGGCTGCCTTTGCCGCCGCCCTGTTTTTCGCCCTACCCGCCCAAGCTCAGGAAGCGGTGCAGCTTCACTTCGATCCTCCTGAAGGGCAGGCAGTACGATATAAGTATGAGCGGGTGATCGACGATCCTCGTGCGCCCCGAAGCCTGTCGTCGACCTTTTCGCTGAGGTTCCAGCGCTTGAAGGAAGGCTTCAGGGTCGCCGTCACGCCCGAAACGAGCAGCTTCGACATCCCCGGCCTGTCTTCCGAAATGGCAAAGCGGATGGATGCCGTTGCGCGGATGCCGTACGCACTGAGACTCTCCGATGAGGGCGCGATCGTAGAGATCGAAGAAGGCGACGCCTTTTGGCAGCAGCTTGTCAGCATGACGGAAGAGATGCTCTCCACTCCGGGCGGAGCGACGCCTTCCGAGGAGGAGAAGGCCCAGCTCCAATCCTATGTTGCGCTGTGGCGTGATGCACCTCCCGAAGTGAAGCTGAACATGCTGACCGAAGGCCTGCAGCCGATCTTCGAATATGCCGCGTCGGAATGGGTGGAGGGTGAGCGCGTCGAATTCAAGTTCGAGACACCGACACCCTTTGGCGCGGTCACGCGTCATGGCGCGTCCTGGCTCGAAGGCGTCGACGGCGACACAGCAATCATAAAGTATGAGGGCAGCGTCCCGCGGGAGGAACTGGACCGCCTGATGCAGCGGCTCATGGGCGTCACCGGCGGCAAGCGGGCAGAAGAAGCGATGAAAGAATTAGAGAAGGCGATCCGGGGCTTCGAGCGCCGGGACGAAGGCATCTACCGCGTGACCAAAGGTGACGGTCTTCTGGAGCGGGCGCAAGTCAGCGCTACCACAAAGGTGAGCGCGGATGATGAGCAGATGGTCCGCACGGACACTATAAAACTGGAGCGGCTTTTCGACAGGGCTGAGTAAGAGGTAATATAGTACCTCTCGGCAAAGCCGCTGCTTTGTTGACTTTTTCGGCCTCTTCCTGCATTTGCCCGCTCGTCAGCGCTGCCTTTTAGGCGGCGCGTTTCTATTTCAGAAGGTCCAAAGCCCATGAAGGCGCTGTTGAAGACCACCAAGCCGGCCAAGCCCGCCGAGGTGGAAAAGAAGTGGCATCTGATCGACGCCGACGGTCTCGTCGTCGGCCGTCTCGCCACCATCGTCGCGAACATCCTGCGCGGCAAGCACAAGCCGAGCTTCACGCCGCATGTTGATTGCGGCGATCATGTCGTCATCATCAATGCCGACAAGGTCCGCTTCACCGGCAAGAAGCTCAGCGACAAGATCTACTACAAGCACACCGGCTATGCCGGCGGCATCAAGGAAGTGACCGCGGGCAAGGTGCTCGAGGGCCGTTTCCCGGAGCGCGTGCTTGAAAAGGCGATCGAGCGCATGATTCCGCGCGGCCCTCTTGGTCGCGATCAGATGCGCGCCCTTCACCTCTATGCCGGCACCGAGCATCCGCACGGCGGCCAGAACCCTGAAATTCTCGATGTCGCGGGCATGAACCGCAAGAACAAGGTGGGTGCCTAATGTCCGATACCCGTCAGTCGCTTTCCGATCTCGGCGCCGTCGTCGAAGGTCAGCAGCCTGCCGCTCCGCCCGCGGCCGATCGCGGTGACGCGCCGCGCCGCGGCCGCCGTGACGAAACTCCCGACGATAACGGTGCCTCCACGCAGGGCCCGCAGATGGAAGCCGTTCTCCGCGAGCAGCAGCTTGATGCGCAGGGCCGCGCTTATGCAACCGGCCGCCGCAAGGACGCCGTCGCCCGCGTGTGGCTGAAGCCCGGCACCGGCAAGATCACGGTCAACGGCCGCGATCAGGAAGTCTATTTCGCCCGTCCGACGCTTCGCCTCGTCATCAACCAGGTGTTCGACGTCGCCGACCGCAAGGATCAGTATGACGTCGTCGCCACGGTGAAGGGCGGCGGCCTTTCCGGCCAGGCGGGCGCCGTCCGCCACGGCATCAGCCAAGCGCTCGCCCGTTACGAGCCGGCGCTGCGTTCGGCCGTGAAGAAGGAAGGCTTCCTCACCCGCGACCCGCGCGTCGTCGAGCGCAAGAAGTACGGCAAGGCGAAAGCCCGTCGCAGCTTCCAGTTTTCGAAGCGTTAAGCGCCAAACAAAGTTTGCTACGCGAAGGGGCGGTCCGGAACTTCCGGGCCGCCCTTTTTCGTTGTGCTCGCGATCCTATCTTGGGGTGAACCGCAAAACCGGAGGAGCGAGAGCAATGGCGAAGAAGGGTTATGTCGACAACATCGATAAGGCGACGGTCGCGAACGACCTGTTCCGCCGCGTCCTATATACCGGCAACTACCTCCAACTCGTCCTGATGACGCTGCAGCCGGGCGAGGAGATTGGCGAGGAGACGCATGACGACCGCGACCAGTTCTTCCGGATCGAGGAAGGCACGGGCGAAATCCACATCAACGGCGTCAAGAACCGCGTCGAGGACGACTTCGCCGTGATCGTGCCGGCGGGTGCCCTGCACAATGTCGTGAACACCGGCGACAAGCCGCTCCGCCTTTACACCATCTACGGCCCGCCCGAACATGTCGAGGGCACGGTCCACAAGACGAAGCAGGAAGCCGACGCCGCCCACGAGCATTTCGACGGCCGCACGACGGAGTAAGCGCGGCTAGCTCTGGCGCAGATCCTTCAGGAATTCGCGGATCCGCCTGGCGTTGACGCCGACGTCGCTGCCGCCGACGCGGCTGATCGAGCGCATGTCGACGATGGCGCCCTTCCCTTCGGGGTCTTTCCGGGCGCGGATCACCACGTCGTCCTTGAAGCGGAAGAAGCGCGTCGTGTCCGTCGCCTCCAACCGCCCGCGCGCCGGATCGACATAAGCGATGTCCCAGCCGCGCTTGTCGGCAAGCGCCTGCGCCTTGGCGATCGTCTCCGGCACCGTCCAGGAAACGCGGATCGGCTGCACGTCGGCATAGGCCTCGCGGTGAAGCGCCTTCCACCTATCCTCTGGGCTGAGCCGCGCCAGTTCCGGCTCATCCTGGCCCGGCACATTCTCGAGATTATCCTCGCGGACATGGAGCGCCCGGAACTCCGGCACCTCCTCCAGATCGGTGGTGACGTCGTGGATCGCCGGCACCGTCCGCGCCGTATAGATTTGCCGCCCGAGGAAGATCACGAAGACCAATGCAATGGCAGCAGCAAAGACGTTCCGAGTCCGAAGCCCCGGCACCTTCGCCCGTTGGCTGAGGACGAGAGCCACTATCGCAAGCACCCCGCCCGCGATCGCCGCAAAGAAGGCATAGCGAAGGACGGTGAAGCCCACCCGGAAATGCCAGGCCCCGTTCCCGCTCCCCAGCGCCGCGATTAAAGCCGCGACGACCCCGCCGACGCTGAGGATCAGCGCAATCCAGGTCAGCCGCCGCGCCCAGCGCCCCTGTTTCACCGCGTCCGCCATCCCGCTCTCCCTCTTATCTGAAGCGCTCCACCCAGGCGGCGAAGGCCGTCAGGAAGCGCCCAAGAAACTGCCGCGTCGTCTCGTCGGTCAGCCGCCCCTCGGCATCGAATTTCTCATGCGCCTTGAAGACGAGCAGTTCCGGCTGCGGCATGCAATAGCTGTTGGTGAATTCAAAGGCCTGGCGAAGCTGGCTCTGCCCGCGCGCCGTGCCGGTGATGCCGGGCGATGCGCCCATGATCGCCACCGGCTTGCCGCCGAGCGCCGAACCCTGCGGCGGCCGCGACAGCCAGTCGACCGCATTCTTCATCACCCCCGGCACGCCGTGATTATATTCGGGTGTCGCCATCAGCACGCCGTCCGCCGCGCGGATCGCCTGCTTCAGCCGCGCCACCCCTTCCGGATCACCCGCCGCCTCGACGTCGCCATTGTAAAGCGGCACCCCCGCAAGATCGACGATCGCGATCTCCATCCCCTCCGGCGCAAGCTCCCGCGCCGCCCGCAAAAGCGCCCGGTTCAGCGAACCAGCTCGAAGGCTCCCAGCGATGCCGACTATCTTCATGCTGCCCCTTCGCTCTTCCCTCGCTTACTTCAGCTTTATCACGGTCATGTCGACCAAGGCACCTGCGCCTTTCACAATCAGCACCATATCACCCCGGTGGACCAGTAGCGACTGCCCCTCTACGTCCAGCATTGCCATGCTGACGGTGGCGCTCCTCACCTTCGGCGTCATGACCCACTTCCCTTCGTCGCGAGTGGCCGAGACTAGCTGGGCTCCTACGATCACCGGGGCCAAAGCGATCGCCGAGACCCTCTCGCCTTCGTCGAGAAGGCGTTCAATGGCCGCAACTTCGCGCGGCGTGGCACGGATGAGTTGCCCTGCGCCGAAAGGTAGTACCGTCACCGTGGTGGGCAGGGCGCCAAAGAAAGCATCGGCTCCATGCCGCAGCCGCACTACTGAAGCTTCTATGTAGAGGTCGTCGGCTTTCTCTCTTGGGGTGGGGTTTTGATACTTCGCTCCCTCCGCCTGCGGGGCTCCTGCCGCCGCTGCGCGACTCGCGGGAGCGGCCGGTGAGCCAACGGCCTCGAACGCCCGTCGGGCAATCCTCTCCTCTTCGCCGCGGCGCGCGCGGAAGTAGACTAGATCCCGGCTTCCCTTCCACGCCGCGGCCGCGCCCGCCGCCAGCAGCGCAGCGACAGCTCTATCCTGCGAAACGGTACCCGCACTGATCTTCCACACCACTCCGCGTGCGGCTGCTGCCGCTCGCTTCGCGCCGCTGAAGGTATCGAGGCCTGTCGAGTGATATACGGGTTTCCAGCTGCCATCCGCCGCCAGTACCGCTCCTGCAAGAAGAACGGCCGCGCCCGCCGTCACTAGTTTGCGACCCAAGTATGTCCCCCCTTTGGTGCGGTATTCTCATGAGCCGCGATAAGCGGCAAGCGGCGATGTTGACCGCAGGCGCTGACACGTGGCAATCGGAACCCGCGCGGGTGTAGCTCAATGGTAGAGCAGAAGCTTCCCAAGCTTACGACGAGGGTTCGATTCCCTTCACCCGCTCCAACGCGCCAGTAGTAACCGCATAGCGGCGGCCCCTCCCCGGCCATGCCGTAGGGTCATCTTCTTCTTCCTTCCTGGTGGGCGACCGATACGGGAACAAAACGGCCTATATTCGCGATTCAAATCAACTGGATCGCGTCGGCGGCGGGCTTTTTGGGAGAGGAGCCATGCTGCACGAACCCTTGGGTTCCCGCGACAGTCAAAGGGCTAGAGCCGCGCCCGTCGTCTACGTCATAGACGACGAGCCGCACCTCCGCGAATCTTCCTGTTTCCTGCTGCGTTCGCTCGACCTCGCCTGCATACAGTTTCCGGACGGGCGCGCATTCCTGGACGCCCTTCACGGGCTCCAGCCCGGCTGCATCCTGCTCGACGCGCGGATGCGCTCCGTTGGCGGCCTTGAAGTGCAGGACGAGCTTGGCCGCCGCGGCGTCGACTGGCCGATCGTGTTCATGAGCGGCTATCACGATATCCCGACAGTCGCCGAGGCGATGAAGAACGGCGCGGTTGAGTTCCTCGAAAAGCCGTTTGCGGAGGAAGAATTGCTCGCCGCCCTCCATCGCGGCTTCGTAAAGCTCAGGAAGAAGGGGCTGAACTAGATCGCCTCCCGCACGACCTCGCGGCCGTCCGCTTCGAGCCGCCCGGCAAGGTCCTCGCAGCAGGCGTCCAGCGCGCCCTCGTCCGTGCTGCGGATCACGAAGTTCGCGCCCACCCGCCCTTCCCGGAAGAACGGGTAGCTGCCGATCTGGCAGCCCTCATGCGCCTTCTCCGTCTCGCGAAGCACGTCCGCTACCTCGCTTTCCGCCGTCCAGCAGCCGACCGTCCGCGACAGGAGCGGCTTGCCGCCCTCAAGCGTCCCCGACAGCGCCTCCAGCATCAAAGTCGTGATGTGCGGCACGCCGGCAAGGATGAAGATGTTGCCGATGCGGATGCCGGGCGCACCCGACATGCGGTTCTCGATCAGTTCCGCGCCTTCCGGCACACGCGCCATGCGGAGCCGCGCCTCGCTGATGCCGCCGCGGCTTTCGTAATAAGCTTCGAGGATCGCCCGTGCCTTCGGATGCACCGTCACCGGTACCCCGAGCGCTTCGGCAATGGCGTCCACCGTAACGTCGTCGTGGGTGGGGCCGATGCCGCCGGTGGTGAACAGATAATCGTACCGCTCCCGGAGCGCGTTCACCGCCTCGCCGATCCGCTCCATCAGGTCCGGCACCACCCGCACCTCGGCAAGCCTGATGCCTTGAAGGTTCAGCCAGGTGGCGATCTGGGCGATGTTTCTGTCCTGCGTCCGGCCCGACAATATCTCGTCGCCGATGATGCAAAGCCCCGCCGTCCAGATCCGCTCGTCCGCCATGCGCCTGCCTTAGTCCCGGTGAGAGGGGTCGCCAAGTAAGGCCCGAACGCCTATATCCGCCCGATGGTTACCACGCTCGAAAAAGACAGCGCAGTCATTGGCTATGCCGGCCCCATCAAGCTGCACGGGCCGGAAGGCTTCGAAGGCATGCGCGCCGCCGGCCGCCTCGCCGCCGAAATCCTCGACGCGCTCGTCCCGCATGTGGTGCCGGGCGTCTCGACACAGGAAATCGACGACCTCGTCTTCAAGATGATGCGCGATGCCGGGGCCTATCCCGCGACGCTCGGCTATCGCGGCTATACGAAGAGCTGCTGCACCTCGATCAACCATGTCGTCTGCCACGGCATCCCGTCGGCGGACCGCATCCTCAAGGACGGCGACATCGTCAATATCGACGTGACTCCGATCCTTGACGGCTGGCACGGCGACACGAGCCGCATGTACCTCGTCGGCAACGTACCCATCAAAGCAAAGAAGCTGGTCCAGGTCACATACGAATGCCTGATGCTCGGCCTGGAGCAGGCGCGGCCCGGCAACCGTCTCGGCGACATCAGCCACGCGATCCAGAGCCATGCCGAGCGGCAGCGTTACAGCGTCGTCCGCGACTTTTGCGGCCACGGCCTCGGCCGCGAATTCCACTCGGCGCCGGAAGTCGTGCACGCCGGCCGCCCCGGCACGGGCCCCGAGCTTCGCCCCGGCATGTTCTTTACGGTCGAACCGATGATCAACGTCGGCAAGCCCGCCTGCAAGGTGCTCGACGACGGCTGGACAGCCGTCACCCGCGACCGCAGCCTTTCCGCACAGTTCGAACATTCGATCGGCATCACTGAAAACGGCTG
>NZ_DASWTN010000016.1:0-7443 GCF_036402135.1 Allosphingosinicella sp.
TCTGCCTCCATGGAACGCCCCACCGGCGTTCGAACCGCGCTAGGCGGGTTCGGGGAGAATCCTGTGACAAATCTATGACTCTTTGATGACAACGGCTTCTATCGCGCGGGGCAGCCAGACGCGAACCTCCGTGCCCTCTCCCACCTTGCTGAGTATCTCAAGCCGCCCGCGATGCCGGCTGACAATATGCTTGACGATGGCGAGGCCCAGCCCGGTGCCGCCTACCGAGCGGCTCCGTCCGGCATCGACGCGGTAGAAGCGCTCGGTAAGACGCGGCAGATGTTCGGGTGCGATGCCTTCGCCCTGATCGGTCACGCGTATCAACAGCATGTCGGCGCCGCTTTCCTGAAGACGGACTGTCACCGGCGTTCCGCTTCGGCCGTATTTGAGCGCGTTGACGACGAGGTTCTGGAAAAGCTGGAGGAGCTGCATCCTGTCCCCGAGCGCCACCGGTTGTCCCGCTTGGTCCTCCACGAGGAGCTCGCTCTCCTTTTCCTCGATCATGCGTCCGCAGCTTCCGCGGACTTCCTCGATCAAGCCGAGCAAAGGCACCGCCTCGCGCGGGGCGGTGAAGCGTTCCGCCTCGATCCGCGACAGGGAGATGAGATCGTCGATGAGCCGCTGCATACGCCGCGCCTCGTCCGACATGATATTGATGAAGCGGGATCGGGTCTTCGCATCCGACACCGCCTCCTGATCCTGCAAGGTCTCGAGAAAGCCGATCAGGGTGGCCAGCGGGGTTCGAAGCTCATGGCTGGCATTGGCGACAAAATCGCCGCGCATCTTCTCCGAAGCAACCGCTTCGCTTCGGTCGGTAAGGCGGACGAAGCGGCTTCCGTCCGCCAGCCGAACGGTCGTCATTTCCCAGCGCCGATCCTGCTCGCCGACTCCCGCTAACTCAGTCCGGCTGACGCCCTCTTCGGCTTCTGCTCCCCGCGTCAGGCGTTCAGCCGCCGCCGGATGACGAAGGGCGAGCCGCACGTCGACGCCCTCGATATGGCTGCCGAGCACCTGCCGCGCCGCCTCGTTGGCGAGAAGCACCCGCCGGTCCCGCACGATCAGCACCGGCTCCTCGATGCCGTTCAGAAGATCCGCCTGGGATGGAATGGAAGGGGCACTGTCGCGCGGCGCTTCCTCGGGAGCGATAGATGCGGCGGGCGGACTGAAAAGAGCAAAGGCAATGCCTCCCGCCAGCAACGGCACCACGGCGGCAATAAGAGGCGCTCCCCACCAGATGGCGAGAAGGAGGCTTGCCGTGACCAGCGCCAACCCGAGCATGCCCCGCTTCACCATGGCTTCAGGCTAGCTGCCCGCGCCCAGCCGCGCCAGTGCCGGAAACAAGTCGACGTAACGGTCGATCACGATGTCTGCGCCGAGCGCCTCTACCGGCCGGTCGGAAAAGCCGAAGCTGACGGCGATAAAGGGAACCCGCGCCGCCCGGGCGGTATCCGCATCGGTTATGCTGTCGCCAACAAAGGCCGCGTGGCCGCCGCCCGCCCGCTGGACCGCCTCAAATAGCGGCGCCGGATCCGGCTTCCGGACAGACAGCGTGTCGCCGCCGACCACGCTGGCAAAACGCTCCTGCCAGCCCAGCGCTTCCAGCAGCCGGTGCGTCAGAGCTTCGGGTTTGTTGGTGCAGATGGCGAGCTTCAGCCCGTCTGCCGCAAGCGCGTCCAGCGCCTCCTCAAGCTCAGGATAAGCAGCCGTGCCGTCGCAGATATGAGCGGCATAATAGTCGATGAAAATCGGAAAGCCCTGCTCGACAAGCTCTTCCGATGCTTCGCCGGTTGCAGCCAACCCCTTCCGGAGCAGCGCCCGCGCGCCATGGCCAACGAGGTGGCGTACCGATTCAGGCGCGATTGCCTCCCGCCCAAGCGCGGCGAGCGCATGATTGAGAGCAGCGGCAAGGTCGGGCGCGGTGTCGGCAAGCGTGCCGTCGAGGTCGAACGCCACCACGTCGAAAGGGATATTTGGCATGCGCGGCGCGCTTTGGGCGGACGGTCTGGAATTGGCAAGGCATCCGTGCCAAGGGGCGGACAAGGTTCAGGAATATAAATGACACGCAACAAACCATTTGCAGCGATCATCCTCGCCGCCGGCAAGGGCACGCGGATGAAGTCCGACGTTCACAAGGTGCTCCATCCGATCGCGGGACGCGCCATGCTCGACCATCTTCTCGGCGTGGTCGACGGGCTCGCCCCCGCGCACAAGGTGGTAGTGGTCGGAAGCGGCCGCGAGCAGGTCCAGCACCTCGTCGATGCACGGAGCGGCGAGATCGTGGTGCAGGAACAGCAGCTCGGTACTGCTCACGCCGTCGCGCAGGCGGAGGAGAAGCTGGCCGGTTTCGACGGCGACGTGCTCATCCTCTACGGCGATACGCCGCTGGTCGAGGCGGAAACCATGTCGCGCATGCTCGACAGGCTCAACACCGACGACGCGCCCGCCGTGGTAGTCGTTGGGTTCCGGCCCAAGGATCCAGGCGCCTACGGCCGCATCATAGTCGACGGTGACGACACGATCCTGAAGATGGTCGAATATAAGGATGCGACCGAGGAGGAGCGGAAGGTCAACCTCTGCAACTCCGGCATGATGGCGGTGCGGGCGCAGGACCTCTTCCCGCTGCTCGCCCGCGTCGGCAACGACAACGCGGCCGGCGAATATTACCTCCCCGACATCGTCATGCTCGCCGCCAGCGACGGGCGCACCTCGGCGGTGATCGAGGCTGAGCCGTGGGAGATGGCCGGCGTCAACAGCCGCGCCGAGCTGGCGCTGGTCGAGGCCGAATGGCAGCGCCGCCGCCGCCTCAAGGCGATGGCCGACGGCATCACCCTTGTCGCCCCTGACACAGTCTGGTTCGCGCACGATACGGTGGTCGGCCGGGACACGGTGATTCAGCCCAACGTCGTGTTCGGCCCCGGCGTCCGCGTCGGCGAACGAGTCTGCATCCACAGCTTCAGCCATATCGAGGGCGCGACCATCGCCGACGGCGCGGAGATCGGCCCCTATGCCCGCCTCCGCCCTGGCGCGGACGTGGGCGCGGACGCCAAGATCGGCAATTTCGTCGAGGTGAAGAAGTCGCGCATAGGCAAGGGCGCCAAGGCCAATCACCTCAGCTATATCGGCGATGCGGATGTCGGCGAGAAGGCGAATATCGGCGCCGGCACCATCACCTGCAATTATGACGGCTTCTTCAAATATCCGACGGTAATCGGCGAGGGCGCCTTCATCGGCTCCAACAGCGCTCTCGTCGCGCCGGTGAATATCGGCGCCGGCGCGATCGTCGGGGCCGGTTCGGTCGTCACCCGCGACGTTTCAGCAGATGCCATCGCGCTCGGTCGCGGCACGCAGGTGGAAAAGCCCGGCCGGGCTGCCCGCTTCCGCGACATGATGGCCGCGAAGAAGACAGGGGTTTAGGACCGCCGCCTCTTCCGCCACCAGGCCCAGATCCCGGTCACGTACAAAGCCGGGAGCGCGAGACCTGCCAGCATCAGCAGGATGCGGCCCGGTAGGCCCGCCAGCTCTCCGGAGTGAACGGAAAAGGCCGCGTCTGCCAGACGGTTGCTGAGCGGCGCCCGTGTTGGATCGTAGACATCGAGAGTTCGCCCGGTTTGGGCATCCAGCGTCACCGACGTCACCCCCGACCAGACACGCGTCTCGTCCGGCTGACGCAGGCGCACCGTGTAAACCGGCGCTTTCGGAGTAGGCATGGTGAGGCGTACGAAATCCGCGTTCGGGAAGGTTGCGCGGGCAGTCTGCAGAACGGCATCCGGTGCGACGACACTGACAAGTTTCGGAACCGGCTGAGCCTTGTACGGGAGCTGATGCGGTACAACTCCGGCGACGGCAGACCTGAGCTCGGCCGCGAATATCATCCAGACACCGCCCGGCACCGTTATGAACAGTATCGTACCGACCACTAGGCCCGACAAGCGATGCCAGCCGAACAGCCGCGCCCGGACGGAACGCCATCGCCGCCAATCGAGGGCGAAGCGCCATTGCCGCCATTTGGGCCAGCCGATCCAGAGGCCTGTGCCAAGCGCCGTCAACAGAAGGATCCCCGATAGGCCAATCAGCGTCTCGCCGCGGTCGTGGAGCAGCAAAGATTCGTGGAGCAGGTAGAGCCAACGCCAACCCGAGCCTGCAAAGGGTGTGGCGGGATCATAGTCCCCCGCCCCAACAACGCGGCCTGTTGAGGCTTCGGACTGGAGCAGCTTCGGTCCCGCATCGTCGGCATAATGGACGTTGAGCAGGTCGCCATGACCATCGGCGATCGCCACCATCTGCACGGGCCGCCCGGTTCGCGCCTCAGCCACCGCGACGATCCGTCCCACCGGCACCATCGGTCCGGCTTCCACCGGTGGACGCACCCACCGGTCGATGTCGCGGTGGAAGACCAGCATCGCTCCGGTGAGTCCCTGCAGAGCCCATAAAAGCCCGACGATGAAGCCGAGCCACAAATGCACCCTGAAAAGGGTTGGCCGCATCAGAGCCCGACGCGCGCCGTGAGCTTGATCTGGCGCGGCAGGCCAACACCGAGAAGATTGTTACCCGCCGTGCTCCAATAGCGTTCGTTGGTCAGGTTGTCGGCGTTGAGCTGCAGCGTCAGGCCGCCGGGCGTTATGCCTTCGAACGTATAGCGCGCCGACGCGGAGAAGGTGGTGTAGCCGTCGACGAATGCCTGGTTGAGCGCATTTACCGCCCGCTCGCTAACGTAAAAGGCGCCGCCCCCTATTGCGAGCCCCCGCACCGCCGCCGGACGATATTCGGCATAAAGGCTGCCGGTCCATTCCGGGGTATTTTCGGGCGTCTTCCCGATCACGAGCGCATTGTTGGAACGGCGCACCTCGGCATTGAGATATTGTCCGGAAGCGTAGACGGATAGCTCGCGGCTGATCTCGCCCGTCACCGACGCCTCAATGCCCCGGTAACGCGACCTTCCGGCAAGCTTGAACACATTGTCCGCCGGGTCGGTGAAGGCGAACGGGCGATCAATTTGAAATGCGGCGGCCTGGAATATCACGCCCTTGAAAGCCTCGCCTTTGGCACCGAGCTCATACTGCTTCGAAACCGCCGGCGGCAGCACCGCGCCTCCATTCGCATTATTGAGCGGTGCCGTCCCCCCTTCCTCAAGCCCCTCAAGATACGTGGCGTAGAGACGCACATCCTCTGCGGGCTTGGCAATGAGCCCGAACGAAGGCGTCCATTTCCGGAGATCGAAGCGGGTGACAGTGCCGTTTGCCGCCGTCGAGCGGCTCTTATAGTCGCTGTGGCGCGCGCCTGCGAGCAGCTCGACCGGTCCGAAGTCGGCGCGATCCATGACATAGGCGCCCCTATCGCGAATGTTCAGCGGTGCCTCTGTGAAGACGGTAGGCTCCGGCACCGACACGTCGCTCGGCTCGAAGAAATTCTGCGCCACCGTCAAAGCCGTGCTGTTGCGGCCGTTCTGGAACCGCCAGTTGCTGGTGACACCGATGATGAGATTGTGCGTGATCGGCCCCGTCTGCACGACGCCGGCAAGCTCCGCCCGCGCATTGCGGTTGCGGTAGCGCTGGTCGCGCGTACGGAACACGCGCAAGGTGCCGTTGCCGCTGACACCGCCATAATTCTCCAACTGCGAGAAATCTCGGTCCCGCTCGGTGATCGCCTGCCCGCCCTCGACCGTCAGCGCCCATTGCGGCGAGATCCGCCAGTCGACACGGCCGAGCAGGTTGGTCGCCCGGGCTGCGTATCTGAGATCGCGGCCGCCGAAGTTCAGCATGGAATCCGGAATGTCCGGAATGAAGCCCTGCGACGCGGGGAGAACCTGCAGCGCCGACGGCTCCGTCACGTCCTTTGCCACATGCTCCGCGTCGAAGCGGACGGAGAGGCTGTCGGTCACATCCCAGTCCGCCGCAAGCGCGCCGACGTAGCGTTCGCCGTCAAACCGCTCCACGCCAGTCTCGACAGCGCCGGCCGCACCGTTCAAGCGAAGGCCAAACGCATCGCCGAACCGCCGCCCAATGTCCGCGGTCGCCTTGAGTGCGCCATGATTTGTGGCGGAAGCCGTGAATGCGGTCACGTCGCGATCGGCACGCTTCGTCACCATGTTGACGATGCCGGATGGCGGGGCGAAGCCGTAGTAGAGCGCGCCTACCCCCTTCAGCACCTCGACCCTGTCCTTATTCTCCAGCGGCAAATCGACGAGGTTGATCGTCGGCAGCGATCCGTTGAGGCGATAGCTAGTCCGGTTTTCGACGAGGATACCCCGCACCGCGACATTGTCGTAGGCCGAACCATTGAGCTGCGAACGGCTTACGCCTGCCGTGTTCCGCAACGCGTCGTACACGCCTTCAACCGCCTGAGAACGGATCAGCTCCTGCGGAACGACGTTGACGGTGAGCGGCACATCGATGATGCGCGCGTTTCGGAACGTACCCACTTGCACGAGCGACGCGCCGAAGCCGGTACGGTCGGCGGTGACGACAATATCTTCCAGCGCAGGAGCGGCCTCTTCAGATGGCGCTTGAGCCGAAGCTTCGGCGGAGAGGAGGCAGGTCGCGAGCGCAGCCGCGGAGACGGAGAAGCGATACAATGTGACGACCCCTTATGTTTTGTGACGCGCTTAATGCGACTGCTTCGCAAAAGCAAATTTCGGAGCCATTGCTTTTCCGTCAGGATGCGGCGAAGGGGCAAAATACGCCGTCAGGAGAGTTGGATAACATGTGCGGGATCGTCGGGATTATCGGTAGGGAAGAAGTGTCGGAGCGCCTGATGGGCGGGCTGCGCCGCCTTGAGTATCGCGGCTATGACTCGGCTGGTATCTGTACCTTGGTGGATGGCGAATTCGAGCGCCGTCGTGCCGAGGGCAAGCTCAACAATCTTGCGGCGGAGCTGGAGAAAGAGTCGCTGCCGGGCGTGGTAGGTATTGCTCACACTCGCTGGGCGACCCATGGCGCGCCGACAGTCGGCAATGCGCACCCTCACCTCGTCGATGGCGTGGCATTGGTACATAACGGCATCATCGAGAATTTCCGGCCGCTCCGCGAGGAGATGAAGGCGCTTGGACGCACCTTCCAGAGCGAAACCGATTCTGAGGTGGTCGCTCATCTCGTCTCGAACGAGCTTCAGAAGGGCCTGACGCCGCAGCAGGCGGTCGCGAATGTCCTCCCCCGTCTCGAGGGCGCGTTCGCCATCACCATCATGTTCAAGGATCATCCCGACCTTCTGATCGGCGCCCGCATGGGTGCGCCGCTGACGGTCGGCTATGGCGAGGGCGAGAATTATCTCGGCTCGGACGCCATCGCGGTGGCGCCGTGGACGCAGCGCATCGCTTATCTCGAAGAAGGCGATTGGGCAGTCGTTCGGCGTGACGCCATCCAGATCTACGATCGTGGAAACCGCCCCGTCGAACGGGAGATCGTCGAATCCGGGGCGTCCTCGGCCCCGGTCGAGAAGGGCAATTAC
>NZ_DASWTN010000017.1:0-16169 GCF_036402135.1 Allosphingosinicella sp.
CCCACTTAGTGCTCTCATTTATCGTCAGACTATCAAGACGTTAGACTGGTCACGTGCGCTAGAATGAGCAGCGCCGATCAAGGTTCCTGTTGTCCTGCAGGCAACGTAAAAAAAGCGCCCGTGACGCAACGTCACAGGCGCTCCCGAGTGCCGGCTGCCTGTGAGAGCAGCCAGCTTTATTCTTCAACCTTACATGCCGTTGGCGAGGTTCGCGTCCGGTGCGTTGGTGTTCATGTCCTGAGCGACCGCATTCTGCGTCGCCGGATCCATCGCCATGTTGGCGTCCATGCTCATGTTCGGGTCGAGCGCCGGATCCATCGCCATATTCTGGTCGATCATCATGTTGTCGGTGGTCATGGTGTTGGTTTCGGTGGTGGTCTCCTCACCGCCGCCACAAGCCGCAAGCGTCAGAGCAGCACCGATTGCCAGAATTACGCGCATAATAGTCCCTCCTGTTGAAATGGCATTCGGGGCTAAGCGCACGTCCACGGATTTTGCTCCACTAAAATGCGACGAACGGTTCTCGTAGGATAAATCCATTCAGCCAATCTCCTTCTCCAGCGCCTCGAACAGTTCGGGGATCGCGGTGAGCCGCGGCCGTTCTTCGGCAAGAATGGCGCGAAAAGCGTCGCGCTTAAGGGAGGCGACCGTTCCCGGCGGCAGATGCTTGCCTTCCGGCAGGGTCGAGACGGTGATGTCGATGAGGCGGTCGGCGCCGTGGAGGCGGCCCCAGAGATAGTCGTTCTCGCGATAGGCGCGGCTGAAGAAGGCGCCGAAGCTGTTGAATTGGATACCCTTGAGGGTTGCTGCCGCGCCGCCCTCGCGGATCGCAGTCGCATCGTCAGGCGAGATGCGGTCGACCTTTACCGGATCGAACTCGTCGAGCCCCTCGCCTTGAAGAAGCGGGAGGGTGGCGATGTCGTAGAAGGGGAAGCCCAGATAAGCGAGGATCAGGGCGCGCCGCTCCGGCTTTGGGAAAAGGTTCAGGATTTCGGCGAAGTGCTTGTCCGATTCCGCATCGATCGCCTTGAGGTCGAGCATGGCGGAAAAGGCAGCGATGGCAGGCTCGGCTTCGCTCTCGACATCCTTGAGCGTCTCCAGCACGCCCTCCGGCAAAGCTTCAGGCTCGGAGGCGGCGCGGTAGCGGCCGATAAGCTCGTAAATCGCCTGCCGCGCCCGGTCGAAGGCTTCGCGCGACGCTTCGCTGCCCTCATCGATTTCGCCGATCCGCCGCGCGACGAAACGGAGGCGCCGGGTGCGGAAGCTGATGTCGAAACAGCGGAAGAAGTCGATCACCTCCGGCTTCGCGCCGGCCGAAGTCATGGCCTCGTCGGCATTGATGCCTTTTGCCCGCACATGCGCCCACAGCGCCTGCCGGATCATCTCGCGCCGGGGGCGCTGCCCCTTGCCGCTGAGATTGTAGATGCGGCGCGCCATATCCTCGACCACGGCGGAAAGCTTGAGGTGTCCGTAGGCGGCATAGGCATAGCCCGCATTCTTCGCTGCCACATTCTGCGCCTTGGCGCGCCAGCCGGCGAGACGGTCGGGCGTCGGGCGGCTGAGCAGGAAGGTGGTGCCGAAGGTGCGCTCGATCGCGGTCTCCACTTCCGGACGCATGGCATCCAGGATACGGCGGAGACGGCGAATTCGAGCGGAGCGCTTTTCGATCGCCTCCAGATTGTCGCGGATCGGCTGCTCGCGGGGAATATCCGAGAGCGCGCCGAACAAGGTCGAGAAGAAGCCCGGAGTCTCGCTCTCGCCGCCCGAATTGAGACGGACGCTGCGGACGCCCGGCTTTGGATCGATATAGACGAAGCGGCGGTCCACCTCGCGGCGCGCGGGGCGGCTATGAAGCGCGTCGATGGCGGGGCGAAATGGGGCGTTGGCGAGCACGGAGCCGTCGATCAGCACCGCATTCTCCGCTTCGCCAATAGCGAAGTGACGGGGGAGGGCACGTTTCAGAAATCTCTCCCGCTCCGGCCATTCGCGCTGCCGCGCCTCCAGCACTTCGTCCATTTCCTTGACGCGGAAGGGCGGAAAGGCGCCCGGGAAGCTTGCGGTGGCGCGGGCGGCGAAGGCGAGTTCCGGCGCCGCGCCGAGCCTTCGCGCCTCTCCGCCGGGATCGCGGAAGGCGAGGGTGAGGCGGTGCTCGGTCTCTGCCACTTCCTTCGGAGAATTGAGGCGGAGCCGCTGCGGGTGGCCGTGAAAGTCGGTGACGGTCACGAATAGGTCGAGTGGCTGGTAGTCCGGCAGCAGGGGCTCGCCGGTAGGACCCGCGGCCATGGCGTCGAAGGCATCGAGCAGCAGATTGGTGAAGCGGGCGCCGCCGAACGGCGGATCGAACCAGCGGGCGCGGACGAAATTGGCAAGCTTCGTCCGGATTTCGCTTCGGTGTTCGGGTTCGACAGTCTGGTCGACGGAATTGCTGTGCCGCGCCGAATAGAGCCATGCGACCGGCACCGCGGCCGCTTTCGCCACGCGGGAGAAGCGGCTCACTTCCGGATCGATCAGGCTGTCGACGTCTGCTGTGCGAAGCCACAGGTCGGTGAGGGGATCAAGCGACTGACCGGTGGAGATCGCTTCGGCGAGGAAGATGGCGTTGATTCCGCCGGCGCTGGCGCCGGCAAGGATGTCGACAAAAATCCTGAGGTTTAGCTCGCCTTCATCCGAGATGGTCTGAAGAAGCCGGCGGTATACGCCTTCGGTTCCGCTCTCGCCATCGCCGCCGCCGTGAAATGCCTGGCTCGCCCGGGCGACGCGCCAGATTTCCTTCGTGATACCATGCATATAGACTGCCAGGCTGATCCCGCCGTAGCAGACGAGGGCCAGCCGCAGTTCCTTCTCCCGCATAGCTGCACCGTGACAGCAAGCGCGGCCGAATGGAAGTTCCTGCGGCGATCATGGTTAATGCTGCGGTTCATCGCGCCGACGAAACGACGCGTCGATTGCAAACTGACAAGGATGATCGTTGCGGATAGCGGGTCCGTAACGACAACGACGCAGTTTCCAACATATGAAAATCGCCCGCACGCACCGTCAGGGTGCGACGTCTCTCTTCGTGCTCGGTCTGGCCGCTCTGCTGCCGGTTTCCGCCCAAGGTGAAGTCGCAACGGCCCAGATTGCTCCCGAGCCCGCTCCGGTTCTCGAGGCGCAGCAGGAGCCAGCCGCGATCGTGATCGATGCGCCGGCTGTGGAAGCGTCCGCTCCGGAAGCTGAAGAGCCGAAGAAGACGCTCGAAGACTCCACCGTGATCGGCGAGGGCATGGCGAGCTATTACGGCGCAGAGCTGGCGGGCAACCGCACCGCGTCGGGCGAACGCTTCAACCCCAATGCGCTCACGGCCGCGCACCGCACGCTGCCGATGGGCACCAAGCTTCGCGTCACCAACAAGGCGAACGGCAAGAGCGTCATCGTCCGCATCAACGACCGGGGTCCCTTCGCTAAGGGCCGGATAATCGACGTGTCGCGCGCTGCCGCCGAGAAGATCTCGATGGTCCGCTCCGGAACGGCTCGCGTGACGCTGGAACGGCTGAGCTAGCGAATTCATCAAAACTGCTGTTTGACACCATGGGCCGGCGAACTATTTGCCGGCCCATGCTTTTTGCGCCTGTGATTTAGGAGCGGCCGCTGTCCAGACGCGTTTTTCTTGGCCTGGCGGCCCTGTTTCTGCTGCTCATCCTTATATGGGCGGCGTTCAACGTCTCGTTCGGGGGCGACTCCGGGGATAGCCAAGCCGATGCTGCCAAGGCGCGTTACCAGAAGCTTCAGGAAGCGCGGCGAAACCTTCCCAGCACGATAGACTATAAGCGGCTCGACACCCGCTTTCAGGCGCTGGCGGCTGAAAACAGCATGGTCGGCCTTGCCGTCGGCATCGTCGAGAATGGCGAGATCACCTTTCTGAAAGGCTATGGCGAGACCGTTTCCGGAAGCGGCGAAATGGTGACGCCGGGCACCGTCTTCCGATGGGCATCGGTTTCGAAGGGCGTCGCCGCAGACATGGTCGCGAAGCTTGCCGGCGAGGGGAAGCTGTCGCTGTTCGACCCAGTTGCGAAATATTCAAACTCGCTGCGCCTCCCCGGCGGCAATGAGCATCGCGCCACCGTCTCCGACGTGCTTTCCCACCGGCTCGGCATTTTCGGCCACGCCAACGATTCAAAGCTGGAAAGCGGGATGGATGCGCGCATGCTGCGCGCCAATCTCGCAACGCTCAATGCCATCTGTCCGGTGGCGCAGTGCCATTCCTATCAGAACGTCGCCTATGACGCGGCGACCGAAGTGGTCGAGAAGGTGACTGGGCAAGGTTACGAGCAGGCGGTGAAAGAGCGACTGTTCCTGCCGCTCGGAATGACGTCGGCCAGCATCAGCCGCGAAGGGCTTTACGCCTCGCCGAGCTGGGCGCGGCCGCACCGCGGCGGCAAGGGTTCGAAGCCGGTTGAAGTGACCGATTCCTATTACCGCGTGCCGTCGGCAGGCGGCGTTAATTCCAACGTCAAGGATCTCGCCCTCTGGATGCGGGCGCAGATGGGGCTCGCGCCGTCCGTGCTTTCCGAACAGGTGCTTGCCGAGGTGCAGACGCCGCGCGCGCCGACTCCGGGCGAGCTCCGCCGCATGCGCAATTTCCGCGAGCGGGTGAACCAGACCAGCTACGGCCTCGGCTGGCGCATCTATGATTATGCCGGCCACAAGGTCGTCACGCACCGCGGCGGCGTCACCGGCTACCGCTCCGTCGTCATGTTCGATCCGGCGAAGAAGAGCGGAGTCGTGGCGCTTTGGAACAGCTCCACCAATCGCGCCGGCGGCCTAGAATATGAAGTGATGGACATGATCTACCGGCTGCCGGTGCGCGACTGGCTTAAGCTCGACGGCGCCGCCGCTCCCGCGCCGGCCGAACCTGCCGGCAACGAAGCGGAGCCGGAAACGGTCAGCGACAGCGGCCCATGATCGGCGGTTAGGGCTGGATTCAGGTAAGGGCGCTAAAGGTTCTTCGCATGGCAGCCGTTCCGCTTTTCCTGCTTCTGATGGCGAGCAGCCTTTCGGCGGTGGACCGCTCGACGGTGCTGCAGCCGATCGAGCCGATCGACCTTCCGCCCAGCATTCAGCAGGGCGTCGACATGATGTATATCGACCCCGAGATCGCACCGAGCCTCAAAGAGCGGGATGCCGACCTCGCCGAGATCGCGCCGGGGCGGGAGCCGGGCACGCCAGTCGATATGCTGACGCCGGTCAATCCGCTCTACACCGAGCTTCGGCGCACGCTGGTCCGCTATCAGATGAACTGGAGCGGCTTGCCGGACGTGCAGATTCCCGCCGGTCCCATGCTGAAGCCGGGAGCGAAGGGCGAGCGGGTCTCGGTGCTTCGCGAGCGGCTCGGCCTTAAGCCGGGTGACGCATACGACGCCGAGCTTGCGAAGAAGGTCCGCGCCTATCAGGAGAGCCACGGCATCAAGGCGGACGGCGTTGCCGGCGAGGCGACGATCCAGTCCCTGAACCTCGGCCCGCTTCGTCATGAGCGGCTCATCCAGATCAACCTCGAGCGGGCGCTGCGCCTGCCGAGCGTGGCCGAAAAGGGTCGCTATGTGGTCGTCGATGCCGGCGGCGCGCGCATCTATTTGTTCGAGGACGGCAAGGTCCTGGACAGCATGAAGGCGATCGTCGGCAAGCCGGAGACGGCGACGCCGATGATGGCGGCGAAGCTCCGCTATGCCAGCGTCAATCCTTACTGGAACGTTCCACCCGAACTGATCCAGGGGCTGATTGCTCCGAAGGTGATTGCGGGCGGCGTCACCTATCTTGAGGAGCGCGGATACGAGGTGTTCTCCGATTGGACGGAGGAGGCGCAGAAGCTCGATCCAGCGACGGTGGATTGGCAGGCGGCCGCCGCCGGCACCAGCGACATCCGCGTCCGTCAGCAGCCGGGCGGCGCCAACAGCATGGGCGCCATCAAGTTCATGATGCCGAACGATTTTGGCATCTACCTCCACGACACGCCCGACAAGTCCGGCTTCCAGAAGGACGACCGGTGGATCAGCAACGGCTGCGTCCGGGTCGAAGATGCGAAGCGGCTCGCCACCTGGCTGTTCGGCGACATGCCGAAAGGATCGGATCCGAAGGTCGAGGAGAAGGTCGATCTCGCCGAGCCGGTGCCGGTCTATATCACCTATTTAACGGTCGGCGCGGGCAAGGACGGCGCTGTGTTCCGCAAGGATCCCTATTCACGGGATAAGGAGCTGCTCGCCCGCTATTTCGGCGCGCCGGCGCAGACGGCGGCGCTCTCTCTTCAGCGCTAAGGCGCGTCAGGTCCGCTTCACGCGGGCCCAGATGGGGAGGTGATCCGAGGCCTTGCGGGCGGTGGCGCTTTGGTGAGCGCCGCTTTCGATTATTTCCAGTCCTTCGCTCACCATGATGCGGTCGAGCTGCGCGATCGGGCGGCGGGCATGGAAGCTCCGGCCGCAGGGCGCGAAGCGGTGATGGACGCCGAAGTCGCGAAGGCAGCCGCCGGCGACGCTCCATTCGTTGAGGTCGCCCATCAGCACCGTCGGCGGGTTGCCGCTGCGGTTCGCGAGATGGGCAAGGATCGCATGCGCCTGCCGCCGCCGCCAAAGGCCCGACAGGTCGAGATGCATGCCGACGACCCGAAGCTCCTCGCCATCGACGCGAAGGTCGGCAAGCACGGCGCCGCGCGGCTCCAGCGAGGGGAGGTGGACCAGTTCCTTGTCGACAATCTCCACATCCTTGCGGACGAGCAAGGCGTTGCCGTGCCAGCCGAGGCTGCCGTCGCGGGCGTCGAACGGCACCGGCTTATAGTCGCTATGCTCTTCGATCAGGTGCGGCGGGATTGCGGACAGGCGCGCGCCGAAGCGGCGGTCGGCTTCCTGGAGCGCGACGACGTCTGCGCCGACTTCCTTCAGCACGTCGAGCGTGCGTTCGGGCCTCCGGCGCCGATCGGTGCCGATGGCCTTTCGCATATTATAGCTGGCGACGAGGATCATCGCGGCCCCTAGTGAAGGGCTCGGGTCATCGGCGCAATATCCGGCGGCTCAGTGCCCCTTGCGGTCGCTGAGCTTGCCGAGCTGATGATCGAGCGCCCGGGCGGCCTTCTTGGCGGCGCCGAGGATCGCGCGGTCCACGGTCGAGCCATGGTCCGACACCGCCACCGGCTGAACGCCGTTGATCCGGGCTTCGAGCGTCGCGCGAAGGTCCGCAGCGCCGCCGCGGGGGCCATTCACGTCCGAAACGTGGATTTCGATGTCGGTGATCCGATCCTCAAAGCGGGCAAGCCTCTGGCGAACCTGTTCCTCCACGCGCGTGTCGCGATCATTGTCGCTGTCGATCTGATTGTCGGTGTGGATCTGGATGAACAAGGCACGCCTCCTGCTTATTGGATTTAGCGAAAGAATGCGGCTGAACGCCCGGCGTTCCCGCGAAATATGCTGGCGAAGGGGCAGGGCGGTCGCTAGCTTCGATACATGGCGAAAGCGCGGAAAAGATATGTTTGCCAGGCCTGCGGGTCGGTGAGCAGCCGGTGGCAGGGGCAGTGCAGCGACTGTTCGGAATGGAACAGCCTGGTCGAGGATGCGGCGGGCGTGGTGACGCCCTTTTCCGCACGCCACGACCTTCGTTCGGGCGGACGCGCGGTGGAGCTTGTCGGGCTCGACAGCGACGTGGCGCTTCCCGCGCGGATGAGCACCGGCATCAAGGAGCTGGACCGCGCGGTGGGCGGCGGCCTCGTTGCGGGCTCGGCGACTTTGATCGGCGGCGATCCCGGGATCGGCAAGTCGACCTTGCTGCTGCAGGCGGCGGCGAACATAGCCGCGGCAGGGCGGCCGGTCGCCTATATTTCCGGCGAGGAAGCGGCCGATCAGGTTCGGCTTCGCGCGCGGCGGCTTGGGCTAGGGCAGGCGCCAGTGAAGCTCGCCGCCGCGACATCCGTGCGCGACATCCTGACGACTTTAGGCGACGGCGCGCCGCCGGCTTTGCTGGTGATCGATTCCATCCAGACCATGCATTCCGACCTGATCGAAGGCGCGCCGGGAACGGTGAGCCAGGTGCGCGCCTCGGCGCAGGAGCTGATCCGCTACGCAAAGGAGACCGGCACGGCGCTGGTGCTGGTGGGGCATGTCACCAAGGACGGCAGCATCGCCGGTCCCCGAGTGCTCGAACATATGGTCGACACGGTGCTGAGCTTCGAGGGCGAGCGCAGCCATCAATATCGCATCCTCCGCGCCGCCAAGAACCGCTTCGGCGGCACCGACGAGATCGGCGTCTTCGCCATGGCCGAGCAGGGGCTCGAAGAGGTCGCCAATCCGTCAGCCCTGTTCCTCACCCATCGGGGCGAGGCGGTGTCCGGCGCGACGGTATTCCCGGCGCTGGAGGGTACGCGACCCGTGCTGGTCGAAATTCAAGCCTTGGTGGTGCGGCTCGCCAGCGGCGCGACGCCGCGCCGGGCGGTGGTCGGATGGGATTCCGGGCGGCTCGCCATGATCCTCGCCGTGCTTGAGGCGCGCTGCGGGCTCAGCTTCTCGACCGCCGAAGTCTATTTGAACATTGCCGGAGGCTACCGCGTCAGCGATCCGGCTGCGGACCTTGCGGTGGCGGCGGCTTTGGTGTCCGCGCTGTCGGAGCGGCCGGTGCCGGCGGAGACGGTGGCGTTCGGGGAAGTGGCGCTGTCCGGCGAGCTTCGGCCGGTGGCGCATGGTGCGCTCCGCCTCAAGGAAGCGGCCAAGCTCGGTTTCGAAAGCGCGCTAGTCCCCGCGTCTCTTGCAGGCGAGAAAGGCAGCCTCAAGCTCACCGGCTTTCGGACGCTCGGCCAGCTCGTTGACCATCTGCTGGGCCGCCACTAGCAACATCGGCCATGGGTGCTTTGACCGGTCTCGATATGCTTGTGCTGCTGCTCGTTGGCGGCGGGCTCGTGTTCGGCTTCATCCGCGGCTTTGTGTTTGAAATTTTGTCGCTGATCGCGTGGGTGGGCGCGATCCTGGCGCTCAAGTTCTTCCACGAGCCGGTGCGTGACGCGCTCGTCGGACCAGTGGGAACGGTTGCAGGCGCGGCGGTGCTCGCCTTCGCGCTAGTGTTCGGCGTCGTCTACATTCTCGGCAAGCTCCTCGCGCGGCGGATCGGGGGTGCCACCAAGAAATCGGTGGTGGGGCCGGTGGACCGCGTGCTCGGCTCCGGCTTCGGCGTCTTGAAAGGCCTGATCGGGGCGACCCTCCTCTTCCTTGCCGCCAATCTATTCTACGACACCGTCTATGGCCGCTATGCACAGCGTCCGGCCTGGATGACGGATTCGCGCACCTATCCGCTGCTGAACGCGAGCGGCGAAGCGATCATCGACTTTGTGGAGCGCCGCCGCGGCCGAGCACCGCAGCCCGCGGAGCAGGCGCAGGACTGACGATGGCCGACATCAAGCTTTACGACACCATGGCGCGGGAAAAGCGCGTTTTCACGCCCGCTGATCCGAACCGCGTCACGATGTATGTGTGCGGTCCCACCGTCTACAATCGCGCCCATATCGGCAATGCGCGGCCCGCAGTCGTGTTCGACGTGTTGGCGCGGCTGCTCCGTCATACTTATGGCGAGGAGCATGTCGTTTACGCCCGCAACATCACGGACGTTGAGGACAAGATCATAGAGTCGGCGCGCGCCGAAGGTGTCGATCCTTCGGTCATCACCGGGCGCTACGAAGATTATTACCTTGCCGACATGGGTGCACTTGGGGTGCAGGAGCCCGATATCGCGCCGCGCGCCACCGAAAGCATCGCTGGCATGGTCGCCATGATCGCCTCGCTGATCCATCGGGGCAACGCCTATGAAGCGGGCGGCCATGTGCTCTTCCATGTGCCGTCGGATCCCGATTATGGCGCGCTCGGTCGCCGCGATCGTGAGGCGATGATCGCCGGGGCGCGCGTGGAAGTCGCCTCCTACAAGAAGGATCCTGCCGACTTCGTCCTCTGGAAGCCGTCGGAACCGAACGTGATCGGCTGGGACAGCCCGTGGGGGAGGGGACGTCCGGGCTGGCACATCGAATGCTCCGCGATGATCGAGCAGCATCTCGGCCAAACGATCGACATCCACGGAGGCGGACTAGACCTCATCTTCCCGCACCACGAGAATGAGATCGCGCAAAGCCGCTGCGCCCACCAGGGCGCCCCGCTCGCCCGCTACTGGATGCATAACGGCTTCCTCTCGATGGCGGATGGCGAGAAGATGTCGAAGTCGCTCGGCAACGTGGTGACGGTCGATGAGCTTCTAAGCCAAGGTCACAAGGGCGAAGTGCTCCGCTTCGCTTTGCTCTCCGCCCATTACCGGCAGCCGCTCGAATGGTCGGAGGCTTTGATCGCCCAAAGCAAGGCGACGCTCGACCGGCTCTATCGGAGCGCCGGCGAGGCAGAGGCAGGCGCGGTGGATGGCCGCGTCATCGAAGCTCTGTCCGACGATCTCAACACGCCGCTCGCCTTGTCTAGGCTATCGGCGATTGAGGATGCCGGCACGCTCAAGGCGTCCGGGCAGCTTCTCGGCCTTTTCTCAGAAAGTGCGACGGGGTGGTTTCAGGGCGCAGGCGACAAGCGCATCGATGAGTTGGTGGAAGCACGCGCGCAGGCGAAGCGTGAAAAAAACTTTGCCGAGGCTGACCGCATCCGTGCCGAACTTGCTGCCGACGGCATCGTGCTCGAGGATGGGCCGCAAGGCACGACCTGGCGCCGCGCCTGACGCGGTGGCGCTTCGGCCGCGGCCGTCCTATATCCTGAATTAATGGCCACCGCTCTCTACGACCGCGACATTCTTCGCCTTGCCGCGTCCATTCCGCATTACGGGCGGCTTAAGGCAGCGCAGGCGAGCGTGGAGAAGCGCTCGCCCGTCTGCGGCAGCCGCATCGTCGTAGATGTGGCGCTGGATGAGGAGGGGCGGGTGAAAGCGCTTGGGCAGGAAGTGAAGGCCTGCGCCCTCGGTCAGGCTTCCGCGTCCTTGATGGGCGCACATGCTGTCGGCAGGGACAAAGTGGAGCTTGCCGCCGCGCGTGACGCGCTCGCCGCCTTCTTTGCGGGTGAGCGGGACGATGCGGGCGACTGGCCAGGCCTCGATCTGCTGGAACGAGCGCGGCCTTTCCCCGCCCGGCACAAGTCCATCCTCTTGCCTTTCGAAGCTGCGGCCGAAGCTGCGGCGATGGCCAAGGCTTAAGTCGTGGAGGAGGGGGCACATGCCGCGACCATCGTCCTCCGGGATGGGGTCATCATCCTTGGCGCGGCGCTATTCTTCGTCACCCTATTCCGCCGCTTGGGCCTCGGCGCCACCCTCGGCTATCTTGTCGCCGGCGCTCTGATCGGCGCCGACGGACTGGGGCTCGTCCATGGCGGCGATGCGATCCTGGGCATTGCCGAGATCGGCATTGTCCTGCTGCTTTTCCTGGTCGGGCTGGAGCTTCATCCAAGCCGGCTCTGGCGGCTGAAGCGCGACATTTTCGGCCTTGGTACGGCGCAGGTGGTGGTAAGCGGCCTCGCCCTCAGCGCCCTCGTTTATTTCGCCGCCGATTTCTCGCTCGCCGCCTCGCTCGCCATTGGCCTGCCGCTGGCGCTTTCCTCGACCGCGCAGGTGCTGCCGAGCCTCCGTTCGGACGGCTCGATCAACACGCCGTCGGGCGAACGCGCCTTCTCGATTCTGCTACTCCAGGATCTCTCCATCGTGCCGCTCATTACCATCATCGCGGCCATGTCGCGCGCGCCCGCCGATCCGGGAACGCCGCCCGGATGGCAGCTCGGCCTCTACACCGTCGCCGCGATCGTCGGGCTGGTGCTGGCGGGCCGCTACATCATCAATCCCGTCTTCCGCCTCGTCGGCCGCATCAGCGAGCGCGAATTGTTCGTCGTGGCGGGCCTCTTCACTGTCCTCGCCAGTGCGGCGGTGATGGAGGCGCTCCACCTGTCCACCGCGCTTGGGGCCTTCATCGCCGGCGTCATGCTCGCGGACTCGCCCTACCGCCACGAGCTCGAGATCGACATCGATCCGTTCCGCTCGATCCTGCTCGGCCTGTTCTTCATCGCCGTGGGCATGATGCTCGATTTGGACGCTATCGCTATCCAGCCTTTCTTCGTGCTCGGCATGGCACTGGCGCTGATCGCGGTGAAAGCGAGCATCCTGTTCGGCATCGCCCGCGCCTTCGGCGTGCCGCCGCGTCGAGCGCTGAAGCTTGGCCTGCTGCTCAGCCAGGGCGGCGAATTCGCATTCGTATTGTTCGCCCAGGCGCAGGACGCGCTGCTGATCGCGCCGGAAGCTGCAAGCCTGTTCAGCGCCATCGTCACCCTCTCCATGGCCTCGACCCCTTTCCTGATGAAGTTCAACGACTGGTTCGACCGCAAGACCTCGCGGGAGGATGCCTCGCACCTCGACGGCCCGGAGAAGTCAGAGACGACGCAGGCGATCGTGGTCGGCTACGGACGCTTCGGGCAGACCGTGGCGCAAATGCTGATGGCGCGGGGGGTGAGCATCACCCTCATCGACATCAAGCCGAGCCAGATCGAGCTTGCCGGCGATTTCGGGATGAAGGTCTATTATGGCGACGGCACGCGGCTCGACCTGCTGCGCGCAGCAGGCGCGGGCGATGCGGAATCGATCCTGTTCTGCATCGACGGCGGCGGACTCAACGCGAAGAAGCTTAAACCCATTCTGGAAGCCTTCCCGCAAGCCGCTGTATTCGTTCGGGCCTTCGACCGGCGGCAGGTGATGGCGCTGAGCGGCGCCGATCTTGCTGGCGTCTACCGCGAAGTTTTCGAAACGGCAGTCTGCATGGGGCGGGAGGCACTCGTTCACCTCGGTGTTACCGAAGATGAAGCCAAAAGGATCGAGCGAGAGTATCGGCAGCGGGACGCGACGAGGCTGGAGAGCCAAAGCGAGACCGGCGACCTCCACTCGCTGAAGGAAACCATGTTTCTCCCAGACCGCGCGCTTCCGGACGAGAAGGAGCCGGGCTGAAGCCTAGCGCGCTGTCCTTTTGCCGCGGCGTATCACCCGGATGTTGTGCAGGACGACCAGCAGCCCGATCACCGAGAAGACGGCTAGGCAGGCGATCTGGAGGCGTTCGGGCAGCTGCGCCAGCAATATCGCCGTCAACGCTAGGGTGGAGAGCTTTAGAAGCACCAGCCCCTGCGTCTGGCCCATGTGCCTCATGAAGAAGAGGGCGAGCGGGTTGCGCTCGCGCTTGCCGATGGCGAGGCCGCGAAGGGTGAGGGCGAGGTCGGCGATCTGGAGGGCGAGGAATAGGGCGATGAGGAGGATCAGCATCTTGCCTCTCGGCTGAGAAAGGCGCTGACTTCTTCGGCCTTCACATCCCGCTCGACGAAGGCCTTTCCGATGCCGCGTGCCAGGATCAGGGTGAGGCTGCTGCCGCTGTTCTTCTTGTCCTGTCCCATGCGCTCAAGCAGGCGCTCGGCGCTCGCGTTGCCGATACGTGTCGGCAGCCCCACTGTCTGCAGATGCGCGTCGACCCGTTCGGCATCCTGGGGAGAGCAGAGGCCGCGTTCGGCGGAGAAGCGGAAGGCGAGGGCCATGCCGATTGCGACCGCCTCGCCGTGAAGGAGGGCGTCGGAGAAGCCTGCTTCGGCTTCGAGCGCATGGCCGAAGGTGTGGCCTAGGTTGAGGAGTGCCCGTCGCCCGCTGGTTTCCCGCTCATCATCGGCAACGATGGCGGCCTTGGCGCGGATGCTGGTCTCGGTGGCGTGAAGCCGTGCCTCGGCGTCTCCGCTTAGCAGGGCGGCGCTGTTCGCTTCGCACCAGGCGAAGAAATCCCGGTCGCCGATCAGGCCGTATTTCACCACTTCGGCATAGCCGGCGCGAAGCTGGCGCTCCGGCAGCGTGTTCAGCACCTGCGGGTCGATGAGGACCATCGAGGGCTGGTGAAAGGCGCCGACTAGGTTCTTGCCCGCGGCGACGTTGATCGCCGTCTTGCCGCCGACCGATGAATCAACATGCGCGAGGAGCGTTGTGGGTATCTGCACATAGCCGACGCCGCGCTTCAGGATTGCGGCGGCAAATCCGGTAAGGTCGCCGATCACGCCGCCGCCGAACGCGACGATGTGGCCGGACCGATCGACACCAAGGGCGAGGAGATCGTCAATCAGGCCGGATAGCGCTGGCCAGCTCTTCGTCTCCTCGCCCGGCGGCAGCACGATCGGCTGCACCTTAATGCCGCCGATGCCCCGAGTAAGCTTGTCGCCCCAGAGACTCCAAATCGTCTGGTCAGTGACGACTACGAGCCGTCCGCCCGCCGTGTAGGGCCGTAGAGGCTCCGCCGCCTGATCAAGCAGGCCGTTCCCGAGAAGCACCGGATAGCTGCGCTCGCCGAGCGCCACATCGATGCGCCTCAACGGCCGCCCTCCCATTCCGCAAGCGCCTCGACGATCTTCTCCACCGCCTTGTCGTGCGGCATGGGCTGGCTGCGCACATGAATATGCGCTTCGGCGTAGACTGGGTTTCGCGCGCTGGCGAGGTCGCGGAGGAGGAGGAACGGGTCCCTATCCTTGAGGAGCGGCCGCGTGTCCCGGCGCGAGACTCGCTCCGCCAGCGTCTCGACATCCGCATCCAGCCAGACGGCGATACAACGCTCGAGAATGAGCTTCCGCGTCTGCTCGTTCATGAAGGCGCCCCCGCCGGTCGCGATCACCTTGGGCGGCCCTTCGATCAACCGCGCGATCACCCGCCGCTCCCCGTCGCGAAAACTCTCCTCCCCGAAGCGGGCGAAGATTTCCGCGATGCTGTGATCGGCGGCGATTTCGATCTCGCTGTCGGAATCGACGAACTCCATCCCCAGCCGCTTCGCAAGCCGCCGGCCGACGGTGGATTTGCCCGCACCCATCAGCCCCACGAGCACGATCGGACGGTCCGGGGAAGGAAGCGATTGCGGCATGAAGCAGGGGCTATACAGCGGCCCGTCTCGTGGGGCAAAAGGCGCGCCATGCGCAGGACCATGCTTACCCCAATGCCGCGGCGCCGCAGATCGCCGCTCCCCGCCATCCTGATCCTTTTGCTCGCGCTCATCATCGGCGCCGCGATCTGGGCATCCACTGTCGATACCGAAGTGCCGACGCAGCGAATCGAGCAGGACGTCACGAATGAAGCCCTGGCGAAATAAGCTTTTCCTTCTCGGGGGCGTTGCAATCCTGGGGCTGGCGAGCGCCGCCTATACCCAGAATGCACAGGAGCAAATCCTGCCGCCGGGCTTCGAGAATGCCGCGCCCGTTCCGCCTGAGGAGCAGACGCCTGCGCAGGAGCCCGGCGCCACGCCCGGCCAGACGCAGCCCGGCACCTCGGGCGGCGGTGTAAGGCGCACTCCGCAGGCGCAAGCCTCAAGCCTCGACGACCTGCTCCTCGGCGCCTCGGACGAGGAACTCGCGGAGCTGCTCGAAGGCATTCCGCCGCCGATCGAAATTCCGGATTTCGCGCGCCGTCCGACCGATGTGGTTGGGGCGCTGGACGCCGGCAATTGGGGGCTTGGCCAAGGCGCTTTCGGAGGCGCCAACGGCCGCTTCCTTTCGACGTTGATGCGCCGGACCGATGCGCCGCTGCCGTCGCGCTGGGGCACGATCCTCCTTCGCCGTGCGCTTTTGTCGCGCGTACCAGCGCCATCTTATGTGCACCCGGTCGACTGGGTGGCAGAGCGCGCCTGGCTTCTTCTCCGCATGGGCGAAGCGGACGGCGCACGCATGCTGGTGCAGGCGGTGGACGTCGACCAGTTCACGCCGAAGATGTTCTCGGTCGCGGTGCAGACGGCGCTCGCGACCGCCGATCCCGCCGCGCTTTGTCCTCTGGTGGAGCCGGGGCGCGAAACCTCCGACGAGCCGATCTGGCCGCTGGCCGATTCCATCTGCGCCGCGCTCGAAGGCAATGCGTCGCGGGCGGGGGAGCAGATCGATCTTGCCCGCCGCCGCGGCACCGTAGGCGGTGCCGACCTTCTTCTCACTGAAAAGGTGATCGGCGCGGGCGCCGACACCCGCCGGGCCGTGACGGTCGAGTGGGAGGATATCGACTCCCTCAACACCTATCGCTTCGGCCTTGCCGCTGCGACGGGTGCGGAAATTCCCGGGCGGCTGCTGGTCAGCCCGCAGATGCGCGCCTGGCATGCGCGGGCGCCGATGGTGCCGCTGGAACAGCGCACTGCCTCGGCCGAAGCGGCAGCGGCGCTC
>NZ_DASWTN010000018.1:0-84384 GCF_036402135.1 Allosphingosinicella sp.
CGCCGCGATGCCGAGCGCGAGCGTGTTGATGGAGGCCGTGTAGGCGACCGCAATGATTGCGACCGCACCCATATCATCGACGATGGCGACTGTGGTGAGGAAGAGCTTCAGCGATGTCGGCGCACGTTTCCCGAGCAGCGCGAGAACGCCGATGGCAAAGGCGATGTCGGTGGCGGCCGGAATGGCCCAGCCGTTTACGAGCTCTGCATCGTCCCAGACGATTGCGAGATAAATCGCCGCCGGCACTGCCATGCCGGTTGCCGCCGCGATGAAGGGGAGGCGCCGCTGGTTCCAGCTCGACAAGCGCCCGTCAACGAACTCGCGCTTGATCTCCAGCCCGACGAGCAGGAAGAAGATCGCCATCAGTCCGTCGTTGATCCAGAGGTGCGCGGTCATCGGCCCGAGCTTCGGCGTCAGCTCCGGCCCGATCTCCGCATGAAGGATGTGGTGGTAGGTTTCATAGAGGCCGCTATTGGCGACGATCATCGCCAGCGCCGCCGCTGCCATCAGCAGGATGCCGCCCGCGGCTTCGCTGCTGAGGAACTTGCGGAGGGCGGAATCCCTTTTCGGGCCTTGGCTGGGGGGCGGGGCCATGCCCTGCCCTAGACTCTGCCTCGCCCGATTGGAACCGCCTCAGCGGCTGTTGGCGATCAGTCCGGTGATGAAATAGGCGAGCAAAGTCACTGGCCCCAGCACGAAGAGTGCCAGAACGGCCAGAAGGCGCACGCCCAGCGGGTCCATCCCGAAATGATTGGCGATACCCGCGCAGACGCCGGCAATCTTGGCATTGGGCTTATCGAGAGCGAAGCGGCCGTCCATTTGTCTGTCCTTGGATTTGAGTGGCGGGCACCGGTCAGATGAGCTGACCGGCGGGTCCGACGGCGGCGGAAACGAACAGTGCGCTGGTGACGAGCGCAGCGACGATCGAGACTGCAAGCTGCTGCAGATTACCGAGATTGTAGGTCATCATTCTTACTCCCTGCTTCCGGGTGTCCGGCCGATCCGGCCCCGATGTCAGAGGTATTGCAGAGGGCGTGCCAATTGCCTGAAGTGGCGCAAATCTGCCGTTCTCGGGGAGCGAGAGGCAGCGAGTGGGCCATTTCCATCAGCGCCATTCCCAATTGTTGGCAGGAAGATTGGGATTTTGCGCCAGCTTGAAGAGCGGTGGCGGCCACCTAGATCGATTAGCAGAGAGAGGAGCCCCTGCGATGGCCAATGAAATGCTCTGCCCAGTCGACCGCACCCCGCTCGTGATGAGCGAGCGGCAGAATATTGAGATCGATTATTGCCCGACCTGCCGTGGTGTCTGGCTGGACCGGGGCGAACTCGACAAGATCATCGAGCGCAGCGCCTCGACCACGGCTCCGGCCCCGCAGGCGCCGCCGCCCAGCCAGTCCATGGGTCATGCGCCGCAGCCCTTCGGCCAGTCTTACGGCTACTCGCACAAGAAAAGGCGGAAGAGCTTCCTCGAGGAACTATTCGACTAAGGCGATGCCACGGCCGCTCTTCACCATCGGCTATGAAGGCAAGACCGTCGACGAGTTCCTCGGCGAGCTAGCCGCGGCCGAGGTCGACACGGTGATTGATGTTCGTGCGGTCGCGGCCTCCCGCCGTCCCGGCTTCTCCAAGACCGCCCTTTCAAATGCGCTGACGGAGCGGGGCATAGGCTATATTCACCTCCGCCCGCTCGGCACGCCTGCTGCCGGGCGAGAGGCGGCGCGGAAGGGCCGCACTGCCGAGATGCGGAAAATCTACGCGGTGCAGCTGGAGACGCCGGAGGCGCAACTCGCCATAGAGCAAGCGCTCGATGTCGCGGACGACAGCCGTGCAGCCCTGCTCTGCTACGAAGCCGATGCGGCGGGATGCCATCGGACGATGCTTGCCGAACGGCTGCTCGAGCGGCGGGCGTTCGATATCCGCAATCTTTAGCGGGGACGGCGTTCCAGATACAGGAAGGCGGCGCTGAATTCGGCCAGCCGCTGAAGCTGATCCCAATCGTGGATGATGACTTCGCCGTTGCGGAAGGTGAGCAATTGCTGGTCGCGAAGCTGCTTCAGCATGCGGTTCACGTGCACTGACGTAAGGCCGCTGGCGTCGGCGATGTCGGCCTGCGTAACCGGCAGCAGATAGCGGTGACCGCTGGCCAGGCCGACGATCTCCAGCCGCAGGTAAAGCTCGCAAAGCAGGTGCGCGATACGCGCCAAAGCCGACCGGCGCCCGATCGAAAGGATGCGCTCGCGGTGGATTGCGGCGTCTAGCAGGGTCGAGAACCAGAGCAGGCGCGCAAGATGCGGGTGGTTCTCCGTGATGTCGCGGATGCGGTCGTGCGGCACCAGTGCCAGGCTGATCGGCGTCAGCGATCCGACATTATGCTCCAGCTGCTTCAGGAGGAAGCTGTGGAGGTCGAGGAAGTCGCCCGGAACGTGCAGTTCCATGATCTGGCGTTGTCCGTCGGCAAGGTCCTTGTAGCGGCAGACGAAGCCCTGGACGAGCAATGTGCAGACGCTGAGCGTTACGCCCGCTTTCACGATCACCTTGCCTGCGGGAAGCGCCTTCTCCTCCGCGACCGCATCTCGGAGCACCGCCTCTTCTTCGTCGGATACGACGTCACGGGCGCGGAGCTTCATCAGCAAGGTGGCGACGGGATCGCCGACTTTGCCCTCACTCGCCAACGGGCCGCTCCACTGTTCCGTCGGGCCTGACCCCCGCCTCCCGAAGCGCGGGATCGATCCGGCCGGTCAGCCACAGCCACCACATCTTGAAATCGGCGGCGAGCGACCAGCCCGGATAGGTGAAGGTCGCCGGCCGGTTGCGCTCGATGGCGGCATGGCTTGCCCAGGCGAAAGCATAACCCGCCACGGGCATGACGATCAGCAGCCACCACTTGCCGGTGACGAGCGCGGCAAGGGCGATCGCCACGACCAAGGTCGTGCCCGCATAGTGAAGGGCGCGGGTGCCCGGCTTCGCGTGCTCGCGAAGATAGAAGGGGAAGAAGTCCGAAAAGCTCTTATAGGTCCGCATCTGCCGCCGTTTCGGCCCTATGCGCGTCGGTTGCCCGTTCGGCGACCAGCCGGTTGGCGATGAAGCCGCCGACGATCGGGAGCACGAGGGCCAGGATCCGCATGTAGAGCGGCATCGGCAGGAGGGCGACGCTCAGCAGTTGATAGAGGGTGATGAGCACCGCCACCGTCCAGGCGGCCCAGGAGCGGCCGGCAATCCGCTTCGCGACATAGGCGCCGACGAGGGCGCCGATGCCCCAGGCGACTATCCCGAGGAGCTGTGGCCCGACGCCGAGGGATGCATAGCTTTCACGGATCGTATCGGCATTAGACATGTCGACGCCGGTCGGAACGCCGACGATCAGCCCGCCGAGGAACGACACCAGCATCGCGGCCAGAACCGCGCTGACGAACCCGGCCAGAACCCCCAAAAATCCCTTCACGAGCATTCCCCCTTTTTTGTGTATCAGCCGTTCCTTAGCATAAATCCTTCGGACACAAACCTGCTCAGCTGCCGACGATGGTTCCCCCGTTCGGATGGAGCACCTGACCTGACATGTAGCTTGAATCCTCGCAGGCGAGGAACAGGAAGCTCGGCGCCACTTCGTTCGGCTGGCCGGGACGACCCATCGGCACGTCCTTGCCGAAATCGGGAATCTTCTCGGGCGGCTGACCGCCGAACGGGTTCAGCGGGGTCCAGATCGGGCCCGGCGCGACGGCATTCACACGGATGCCCTTCTCGATCAGGCTCTCCGACAGAGAGCGGGTGAAGGCGACGATCGCGCCCTTCGTCGATGCATAATCGAGCAGGATCGGCGCGCCTTTATAGTGAGTCACCGACGTGCAGTTGATGATCGCCGCGCCTTCCTTCAGATGCGGCCGCGCGGCCTGCGCCATGAAGAAATAGCCGAACATGTTGGTCTGAAAGGTGCGCTTCAGCTGCTCTTCGGTGATCTCGGTGATCTCCTCGTCCGGATGCTGCTCGGCGGCATTGTTGACGAGGATGTCGAGCTTGCCGAGTTTATCGACCGCGTCCTTCACCGCCCGCTCGCAGAAATCCTTGTCGCCGACGTCGCCGGCGATGGTGATCGCCTTCCGGCCCTCGGCCTCGACAATCTCCTTGGTTTTCTGCGCATCGTCATGCTCGCACAGGTACAGGATCGCCACGTCGGCGCCTTCGCGGGCGAACAGGGCCGCCACAGCGCGGCCGATGCCGCTGTCGGCGCCGGTGATGAGCGCCACCTTGCCCTTGAGGCGGTCCGAGCCGGGATAGCGCGGCTCCCAGTCCGGTTTCGGCTCCAGCTGGCTTTCATGGCCGGGAAGCTGGTCCTCATGGACCATCTCTATGGTTTGGGTGTCGCTCATGATCCTTACTCCTTGGCTGCGATGCCAGCGCCCTCTTCGCCAAAGGCTTCGATCGTGGATTGGTCCTGTTCGTCCTGCGGCGGCTTCTTCTCTGCAGGCGAGCTGCCGTCCTTGCCGGTGGTGAAGCTGTTCCGGCTGCCGTCGGCGGGATCGTCCGACATCTGATTGTTCTGGGTAAGCGGCCGCTCGTTCTGGTCCGGGTTGTGAAGATTTTGTTTGCCCATGGTCATTCTCCTGATTTGCAAGGAGAACCGATGCGCTCCGCCCCAGTTCCGCGTCCCGGCATGCCGCAGCGGCAGCAGATCGTTAGGCTGGCGTTCAGCTTCAGGGGTGCTACATATGTTGCAGCATTGCCGTTGCACGACAGTGGGGCGGCCGTGCAGAAGAACAGAAAAAGGGGAGATGCGGATGCCGAAGGGGATGCGGGCGAGCCGTTGCAGGAAGATGTGGTGGCTCGGTTCGGTGGCGGCCGTAGCCGTGGCGGCACCGGCGGGTGCGCAGGAGACAGGCGATGCACCGCCGCCCATTCCGACCCTTCCCGCGGCGGTCGAGGGTGCCAAAAGCTATACGCCGCAGGATTTCGTCCGCTTCGCGCCGAAGAACGCCTACGACATGCTGCAGCAGGTGCCGGGCTTCATCATCGTCGAAGGCAGCGAGCAGCGCGGCCTCGGCCAAGCTCGGGCCAACATCCTGATCAACGGCGAACGCTTCTCCGGCAAGTCGAACAGCGTCGTCACCGAACTCCAGCGGATCGCCGCGGGGGACGTCGTTCGGATCGACATCGTCGACGGCGCGACGCTCAACGTGCCGGGGCTTTCAGGCCAGGTCGCGAACATCTTCATCAATGCGCGAAAGCAGGTGAGCGGCCAGTTCAAATGGAACCCGCAGGCCCGCTTCAAACGCTTGCCGCCCCGCATGACCAACGGTCAGGCATCGATCAGCGGATCGAGCGGCAACCTCGATTGGACCCTCGGCTTCGTCAACGACAGCTTCGTCAACGGCAATGCCGGGCCGGAATATGTGACGAACGGCAGCGGCGCCGAGGTCGATCTTCGCCAGGAGCGGCTCGACATTTTCGGCGAGCAGCCGAAGATCAGCCTCGGCCTCAAGCATCGCGGAAGCGGCGGCAGCGTCGGCAACTTCAACGCTTCCTATCAAATCTATCATTTCGATGCGGAGGAGATCTCAAACCGCACCTATCCTTTCGGCGTGGATCACCTTCGCCATTTTCGGGAAGGGGAGCGGGAATATAATTACGAACTCGGCGGCGACTATGAGTTCGGCCTCTTCGGCGGCAGGCTGAAGCTGATCGGCCTCAGGCGCTTCGAGCATAGCCCTTACCACCAGCAGATCATCACCTCTTTCAGCGACGGGCGAGCCAATACGGGCTCACGCTTCGAGCAAAAAGCGGACGAAACCGAGACCATCCTCCGCGGCGAATATAGCTGGAACATGGGCGGCGCCGATTGGCAGCTTGCCCTCGAGGGCGCCTATAACGTGCTGGATGTGAAAAGCGGGCTTTTCAATCTTGACGGATCCGGCGTTTTCCAGCCGGTACCGCTTAACAACGCCGTGTCGACCGTGGACGAGAAGCGGGGCGAGGCTATGCTGAGCTACGGCCGACCGCTCAGCCCTGCGCTCACCCTTCAGAGCGCCATTGGCGGCGAATATTCGCAGCTCAGCCAGTCGGGCCCGCATGGGCTCACCCGCAGCTTCTTCCGGCCCAAGGGTTTTGTGTCACTCGCCTGGAAGGCATCGCCCCGGCTCGACGTCAGCGCAAAGATCGAGCGGAAAGTCGGTCAGCTCAACTTTTTCGACTTCGTCGCCTTCGTGAATGTCGGCGGCGGCTTCGGCAATGCCGGCAATCCGGAGATCGTGCCGCAGCAAAGCTGGGAGGGACAGGTCGAGGCCACCCGCAATTTCGGCGAGTGGGGCACTGCCACCGCGCGGTTATACGGCCGGCTCTACCAGGATGTCGTCGACGTCATCCCAATCGGGGAGACGGGGCAGGCACCGGGCAACCTCGATAAGGCGAGCCTCTACGGCTTCTTCTGGTCAAGCACGCTCAACCTCGATCCGATCGGAATCAAGGGTGCGAAGATCGATGTGGAAATGACGCTGCAGGACAGCAGGATCGAGGATCAGCTGACCGGCCGCTTTCGCGACATCAACAATATCACGCTGCGCGATATCGAGATCAACTTCAGGCACGATCTTCCGAACAGCGACTGGGCCTATGGCGGGTACTACAATGAGTTCGAACAGGCGTACGGCTACCGGCTCGATATCCAGGAGCGACCGTTCAACGATCCCGGAGGCCTCGGCGTCTTTGTCGAGCATAAAAACCTGCTTGGCCTCACTGTCAGGACTAGCCTGGACAATTTGCTCGGCACGCAGGAAACGTTTCGCCGAACCTTCTACGACGGCCGCCGGACCAATCCTGTGCTGTTCAGCGAGTATCGGGACCGCGATTACGGGCCGATCCTGACCTTCTCAATCAGCGGCGAGTTCTAGCGGCCGGAAAAGAGCGGCGTGCGCTCCGGATTCGGTAGGCGCACGTCGGAGCCGCGGACGATCTTCGGCGCGTTCGCGGCTTGGCATTGGGCGACGATCACGGGATAATCGGCATCGCCAAAGCGCATCACGGCTTCTTCCGTCGCGGCGGCGCATTGCGCTTGGCTTTCATAGCGGGTCTCAAGCAGGCGAAGCTGTTGGCACGGCCCATCGCTTTCGCCGCAACCCATTATGGCCATTACGAAAATTGCTGCCTGCATGTCCTCGCTCCTCGGCCTGCAAAACCCACATGTGGTGATGCCGTTCCAACTGTTTCGGAGGCGAATTTTGAAAGAAAGATAGGGAACCCTATCTAGGTATTTGAATGCAGATCGAAGAGACTAAGGAGGCGCGCCCAGAAGCGGGCTGGGATGCCCTGAGGCGCTTCCTTCCCTATCTGTGGCCGGCGGGCGAGACGGCGCTCCGAACCCGCGTCGTCATCGCGATGCTGCTCGTCTTCGTCGCCAAGGGTGCGACGCTGGTCATGCCCTTCGCCTACAAGGCCGCAATAGACCGAATGACGCCGGGCATGGAGGCGGCGGCGGGGCTCGCGGTCGCACTCGTCGCCGCCTACGCTGGTGCGCGGTTCGGCGGCGTCCTGTTCGACAATCTTCGCAATGCGATCTTCGAGCGGGTGGGGCAGGATGCGGCGCGCCGGCTCGCCGAAAACGTGTTCCGCCACGTTCATGCGCTGTCGCTCCGCTATCATCTGGAGCGGCGTACAGGCGCGCTCACCAAGATCGTCGAGCGCGGCACAAAAAGCATCGACATGATGCTCTATTTCCTCCTCTTCAACATCGCGCCGACTATCATCGAGCTGATCGCCATCTGCATCATCTTCGGTGTGAAGTTCGGCCCGGGCCTTGTCCTCGCGACGCTAGTTATGGTCGCGGCCTATATCTGGTTCACGCGTGTCGTCACCGACTGGCGCTCGCGGCTTCGCCGTGAACTCAATGATATCGACAATCACGCCATCTCCCGCGCGGTCGATAGCCTCCTCAATTACGAGACGGTCAAATATTTCAACGCCGAGGAGCGGGAGGCGAAGCGCTATGGCGAAGCGATGCGCGCCTTTGCGAACAGCTCGGTGAAGAACGAGACGTCGCTTGCCTGGCTCAACATCGGCCAGTCGCTGATCACCAATCTGATGATGGCGGGCGCGATGGGCTATACCGTCTGGGGCTGGAGCCGCGGCCAGTTCACCACCGGTGACGTGGTGCTGGTGAACACGCTTCTCGCGCAGCTCTTCCGCCCGCTCGACATGCTCGGTTGGGTGTACCGCAACATCCGTCAGGGCCTCATCGACATGGAGCAGATGTTCGGAGTCGTCGACACGCCTCAAGAGGTAAAGGACAAGCCAGGCGCGGCCGCCCTCCATGTCCAGCGCGGCCACGTTCGCTTCGAGGACGTGCATTTCGGCTATGAGCCGGATCGGGATATACTGAAAGGCATCGACCTGGACGTGCCGCCGGGAACGACGCTGGCGGTGGTGGGCCCCTCGGGCGCGGGCAAGTCCACGCTCTCGCGCCTACTCTTCCGCTTCTACGAGCCGACCGCCGGCCGCATCACCGTGGATAGCCAGGATATAAAGAGCGTGACCCAGACCAGCCTTCGCGGCGCAATCGGCATCGTTCCGCAGGACAGCGTCCTCTTCAACGACACGGTCGGCTACAATATCGGCTATGGCCGCGACGGCGCCGCGCAAGCCGAGATCGAGGCGGCGGCCAAGGGCGCGGCAATCCACGATTTCATCATGAGCCTTCCTGAGGGCTACGAAGCCAAGGTTGGCGAACGTGGCCTGAAACTCTCAGGTGGCGAGAAGCAGCGCGTCGCCATCGCCCGCACCCTGCTCAAAGACCCGCCGATCCTGATCCTTGACGAGGCGACCAGCGCCTTGGACAGCCGCACCGAAGCCGCCATCCAGGAGACCCTTAAGTCGGTCGAACGCGGCCGCACCAGCATCGTCATCGCGCATCGGCTCTCGACCATCGTCGACGCCGACCAGATCGTCGTGCTGGACCAGGGCCGCGTCGCCGAGCGCGGCACGCACGCACAGCTCCTCCGCAAGAACGGCCTCTATGCCGAGATGTGGAACCGCCAGCAGAATGAGCGGGAGCAGGCAGAGGCGGCGGAGTAGGTCAGCCGATCAGCTCAAACTTCATCAGCAGGGTGCGCTGCCATGTCTCGGGTTTAGCAGGATCGTTGTAGACGCCGAAATTGTCGTCCGAGATGATGTAGAGAAAGGTGCGGCCATTCTCCTCCCGAAGCGCTAGTCCTTCATAATTATCCACGGTTACCGGAGGAACGAACGTCGCGAGCGTTCGGCGGTCTCCCAAGGGGGAGCGGGTGACGAGTGCGACACGATTGTCGTTCCCGCCGGACCAGCTCCGCATCAGAATATAGAGGGTGCCGTCCGCCGCCCAATCCGCATCGACCGGGTAGGCGGTTTTCGGGTCGAGCCCGGCCGGTGGCGGCAGGTTCACCGGTTCAAACCTTCCCTTCCGCCGGAGATAGCAATTGGGCGCACCGTCCGATGCTAACCGTTCGGCGCAGAGGAAGAGGCTGTCGCCGCGGACGGCAAGCGTTTCGGCGCCCTGGTTCTTCTCCAGCGGCCCGAACAGGGTCTGCGGGTCCAGCATCGGCTCTGCGGGCCCGCCGAGGCTCCTGTACCGAAGAATCTTGTGGTCGTGCTCGAAGCCGACGATCCAACCGCTGCCGTCCCAAACCATCGCTTCGGAATCGCCGGTGGCGGTGCCTTCCAGCAATTGACCGTTGGGACCATGAAGGTCGCCCAGGGCGGCGACGCGAAGTCCCTCCAGCCGCCCCTGCCGCTCGATGGTCCGGAACGTCATCCAGTCACCGACATCGGTGATCGTGTAGAGTCGCCCGTTTCGCCACTTGAGCGAGGAGAAGCCGCCGAAGCGGGGGTCTGCCGAATCCAATTCGACGCCACCGAGATAATGGAGCCGGCCGAGGATTGTCCGGTCGGGAACGGCCCTGTCGAGCGGCACCGGCCGTGCAGAGACGGTCATCGGCTGCGGCGTATCGACGCTGGCGCAGCTGGCCGAAAGCAAAAGAATAAAAGCGGTGAGCAGGCGCATGTGTGGGCGCTAGCATGCGGCAAATGACATGCCTATGACGAAGCCGTGCGCGACCCCGCTTCGATCCTCCACCAGGTGTTCGGCTTTTCCGGCTTTCGCGGCGTTCAGGCCGATGTGATCGGCCGCGTGATGGCGGGCGAGCATAGCCTCGCCGTAATGCCGACGGGTGCGGGAAAGTCGCTCTGCTATCAGGTGCCGGCGCTTGCGCGGGAAGGCACCGGCCTCGTTATTTCGCCGCTCATCGCACTGATGCACGATCAGGTGCGCTCTGCCGCGGCCTTCGGCATCCGCGCCGCAGCGCTGACGTCTGCCGACGAAGGCCGGGAGGAGACGGTCACGAAGCTGAAACGCGGCGAGCTGGACCTCCTCTACGTCGCGCCGGAGCGGGCGAGCGGGGAGAACTTCCGCCGCCTCATCTCTTCGACTCCGCTGGCACTGATCGCCATCGACGAAGCACATTGCGTGTCCGAATGGGGGCACGATTTCCGCCCCGATTATCGGCTGCTCAGACCGCTGCTCGATGCCTTGCCGAATGTGCCGCGGCTGGCGCTGACCGCCACGGCCGACGCCCATACCCGCGCCGACATCCTCGTCCAGCTCGGCATTCCGGCGGAAGGCTTGATCCTAGCCGGTTTCGATAGGCCTAATATCCGCTACCATATCCGCCCCCGCGACGGCATCGGCGCGCAGCTCAAGCACCTTCTTGCCGAGCAGCCCGGCCCCGGCATCGTCTATGCCACGAGCCGCGACGCAACCGAGCGGCTGGCGGAGCAGCTCGCGGCTTCGGGCCGGAAGGTGCTGCCCTATCATGCCGGCCTCGACCCGCGCCTCCGCGCGGCCAACCAGAAGGCGTTCGTCGCGTCGGAAGATATGGTGATGGTTGCGACCATCGCGTTCGGCATGGGTATCGACAAGCCCGATGTCCGCTTCGTCGCCCATGCCGGCCTGCCGAAATCGATCGAAGCCTATTATCAGGAAACCGGCCGGGCTGGCCGCGACGGCGAGCCCGCCGAAGCACATCTGTTCTGGGGGGCGGAGGACTTCTCCCGCGCCCGCCGCCGTATTGCCGCCGAGGTTCCCGAGAACCGGCAGGCGGGCGAGCGCGACCGGCTGAATGCGCTCGGCGCGCTCGTCGAGGCGGCAGGGTGCCGTCGCGCGATCCTGCTCCGCCATTTTGGGGAGGAGCCGCCACAGAGCTGCGGCAATTGTGACAATTGCCTGTCGCCGCCGCAGGCGGTGGACGCGACCGAAGTGGCGCGAAAGCTGCTGTCCGCCGCCTTCCGCACCGAAATGCGCTTCGGCATCGGGCATCTGACGGACGTTCTGGCGGGCAAGGAGACCGACAAAATCCACAGCTTCGGACATCACCGCCTCAGCGTCTTTGGCATCGCCTCGGAGGAGGAACTGCACCTCGTAAAGCCGGTCGCCCGCGCCCTGCTCGCCCGCGATGCCTTGCGGGCCGACGATTATGGCGGCCTTTCCTTCGGCCCCGGCGCGAAGCCGATCCTGAAAGGGGGGGAGGCGGTGCCGGTGGTGATTCCGCCGAAGCGGCAGCGCCGCCGCAAGGGCGACACGCGCGACTATCCGCACGACCCCTTGTTCGACCTGCTCCGCGCCCGCCGCCGCGACCTCGCCACCGAGGCAGGCGTTCCGCCTTACGTCATCTTCCACGACATCACGCTCCGCGACATGGCCCACGCTAAGCCGACCAGCCGCGCCGCCCTTTCTCGGATCAGCGGCGTCGGCGCGGCCAAGCTCGACCGCTATGGCGACGCATTCCTGGAAGTGCTGCAGGCACACGCGGCATGATCCCGCTGGACGAAAAGGTGCTGGTGGCGGGGCAGATCCGGCCGCACGACATTCCCGCCATCGCTGCTGCCGGGGTGACGATGATCGTCAACAACCGCCCGAATGGCGAGGAGCCGGGCCAGCCCTTTGCGGCTGAGGTGGAGGTGGCCGCGCGCGCGGCCGGGCTGCACTATCGCCATGTGCCGGTGAGCGGCGGCCTTTATCCCGATCAGGTGCAGGCGATGGCCGAGGCGCTTGAGGCGACTGAAGGTAAGACGCTCGCTTTCTGCCGTTCGGGGACGCGCTCCATCTATCTATGGGCGCTCGCCCGCGCGAACGCCGGTGACGAAGCGGAAGAAATCGTTCGGAAAGCCGAGGCGGCCGGTTACGATCTGACGCCCATTCGCGCCTATCTCGGCTAGAAGGAGGCGAGCAGCGCTTCCGCCTGCGCCTTATCCTCTTCGTCCACCATCAGCCTGACCGGCGTCAGCGAGCCGATGCCGAGGCTAGCGAGCCCGTCGTCGAACAGCATCGCCGGAATGCCTTCGGAATCGAGACGCCCGCGCACGATCTCGGCGGCAATGCGGCTGTCGAAGCGGGCGACCTGCACCAGCGCCATCACCAGGGAAAGACGTCGCCGGCAGCCACCTCATCGGGACGGGGCGTCCGGCCGAGGATGGCGTTCCGGTGCGGAAAACGGCCGAAGCGTTCGATCACGTCGTGATGCTTTTTGGCGAAGCCCAGCTGGTAATCGTCGCTTAAGGCGGTGAAGAGCGCTACCGAACGCTGCTGATCCTCAAGATCCTCACTGTGCTGGAAGGGCATGTAGAGGAAGCCGCGCCGCGGCTGCTCGAAGGTCTCGTCATAGCCGCGCTCGACCGCCGCCTTCGCGATCTGAAGCGCCAGATGGTCCGTCGCAAACTGGTCGGCATGGTCCCTGAACATGTTGCGCGGAAACTGGTCGAGCAGGATGATCGCCGCGAGCGCTTCTTCCGCCGAGCCGAGGAAGTCCTCCGCCTGCCTGCCGCTCTGCTCCTCCCAAAGGGTGTGGAAGCGCTCACGTACCTCCGCGTCGAGTTCGGGATCGGGCTTCCACCATTGCTCGGGCTCAAGGCCGAACCAATAGTCTAGAACCTTGCTGACACAAGGCTCCGCCATCAGGCCGCGGTGCCGCCGACGGTGAGGCCTTCGATCAGCAGGGTCGGCTGGCCGACGCCCGCTGGCACGGACTGGCCGCCCTTGCCGCAAATGCCGATGCCCTCGTCGAGCGCCATGTCGTTACCGATCGCGGCGACGCGTGTGAGGACGGTGGGGCCGTCGCCGATCAGGGTCGCGCCCTTCAATGGCGCGCCGAGCCTGCCATTCTCGATCTTGTAGGCCTCGGTGCAGCTGAAGACGAACTTGCCGCTGGTGATGTCCACCTGCCCGCCGCCGAAGCTCTTAGCGTAGATGCCGTTCTTCGCTCGGGAGAGGATCTCGCCCGGATCGTCCTTGCCGGCCAGCATGAAGGTGTTGGTCATGCGCGGCATCGGCGCGTGGGCGAAGCTCTCGCGGCGGCCATTGCCGGTCGGCTCGACACCCATGAGCCGCGCATTAAGCCGGTCGTGGATATAGCCCTTGAGGATGCCGTCCTCGATCAAAGTGGTGCACTGGGTCGGCGTGCCTTCGTCGTCGATGGTGAGCGATCCGCGGCGTGCGCCCATCGAGCCGTCGTCCACCACCGTGACGCCTGGCGCGGCGACGCGGTCGCCGATGCGGCCTGAGAAGGCGGAACTCCCCTTGCGGTTGAAATCGCCTTCGAGCCCGTGGCCGATCGCCTCGTGGAGCAGCACGCCCGGCCAGCCGGGACCCACGACAACCGTCATCTCCCCGGCGGGTGCGGCGACGGCGTCGAGGTTCACCAGCGCCTGCGCCAGCGCGATGTCGATCGCGCGGTTCCAAGTCTCGGGCTGGAACAGATCGTCGTAAAGATAGCGGCCGCCAAGGCCATGATAGCCGCTTTCGCGCCTGCCATTCTGCTCGACCACGATCTGGACGTTGAGGCGGACGAGCGGACGCACGTCGTGGGCTACGAAGCCGTCGGCGCGGACGATGTCGATCACGCTCCAGCTTCCGGCAAGCGAGACCGACACCTGAGCGATGCGCGGATCGCGAGCGCGGGCGGCGGCGTCGATCTGCTGGCAGAGCGCGACCTTCTTCGCGAAGGGGATGAGGCTTAAGGGATCGGCGTCGGTATAAAGGCTGGCATTGGTTCGGCGCGGCGGCGCGGCGGGCGGAGACTTAGAAGGATCGAGCACCGCCATCGTCTCGGCGGCGCGGCGGATCGCCCCTTCGGAGATCTCGTTGGCATGGGCAAAGGCGGTGGTTTCGCCGGAAACGCCGCGGAGGCCGAACCCCGCCTGCGTGTTGAAATCTGCCGTCTTCAGCCGGCCGTCATCGAAGGCGAAGCTCTCGCTGGCCGTATACTGAAGATAAAGCTCACCATCGTCGCAGCTTCGAAGCGCTTCGGCGGTGAGCCGCTGCGCCAGATCGGGGTCAAGCCCGTCAGGACGATAGAGGAAGCGGCGGGGATCGGCGGCGATAGTCATCCCGAGGATATAAGGCGCACTGCGTGCGCCGTCGAGGCTGCCAGCCCGACTAAGCCGGATGGCTTACGGTTGTAATTGCATGCTCGTGTTTCACGAGCCAACATCGCGAAATGCTCCGCCTCCTCGCGACGGCGTGTGCGTTCCTCGAACGTCGCGGCGCGATCGGCCCTGTGAAGTAGAGTCACGGCGCGCCGCCGCCGGAAGGTAATATCCGGCTCCATGGAATGTCCCCGCCCCTGTCCGTGCGCCGGGATAGCTCGCGGACTTAAGTAGTTGTGGTGTAGTAGATTTTCCCGAACCGGCTGCTAACCAGGATCAGCGGGGCGCGGCGACCGGATCTCCTACGGAGGGATCGGCGGTGGTCGGGCGCTGGGCGGCGGGGCTGCTCTGGCCGGTCTGACCCGAAGCCGCTGGCGTGCCGCTTTCCTCGTCCTGCGCCTCGGCGATATTCTCCGCCCGCTGCTGCTGCGCCTCCGTCTTGTTAACGGTGGCTTCGATGGCGGCGGCGGGAGCTGCGTTCTCCTTGTCCGGAGTCGGATCGGAGCCACCTCCACACGCCGCGAGCAGGAGTGGAAGGAGGAGGAGGGCATGTGCGAACTTCATCGTCTTTACGCCTTCGAACATGGCCGCGCCCGCGACTCGGGGCCAGCGGCGGTCTTCACCGGTTAGACGCGGGAAATCCGCAGCCGTTCCGAAAACCGGCGGATCCCATGGTTAAGAAATTATTTCCGGCGGTGTGGCTTTTCAGCCCGCCGCATGGTTAACACGGCTCGTCGCTAGGCCCTTCACTCCTTAATCGGCAGGGTAAATGGACCGTTACTGAGCCGTACTGCACCCGTTTACCCAATATTCATGAAACCCTTCACGGGCAGCCTGCGTTATGAGCGCAAAGGTTGTTCTGGAAGGAGCCGTCATGGCCACGAGTATCTTGGAAGCACGGGGCGGATGTATTGTCCCCAAAGCGCATGAGCGCGGCTATCACATCGTTTATCGCGAAGAGCAGACGAACTACTGCCCCGGTTGCGGCAAGACCCACTGGTATATCGGCCGGGCGATGGCGGAATGCGCCTTCTGCTCCACGGCTCTGCCGCTTGAGAATGCGCCGATGATCGGCAGCCAGTCTATGGTCCGCACGATCCGGCGCGTTCCGATGCACGAAGAGGAACATGTGCTCGCCGCCTGAGGCGAGGCATGAGTGAAGCGTAAGCCGGCCGCCCGCCCTTACCCTTTCGGGCGGCGGCCGGACGGGAACCTCAACATAGATCAAGTGTTGAGACCGATGAAGGGCAGCGTACCCGCCCTGCTTTGTTCGAGTATGCGTATAGTGGGCGGCGCCAAAGGGCAGCCGCCGTCGCGCCGGCGCCTTCATTGCCGCCTCTCCCTTTGGCGGCGAAGGGCCGGCGCGTTAGTTTCTTCCAGCAAAGTGGTACTTTGCGGGCGCCCGACGAAAGCGGAAAAAAGGCAAGGCGGCGGCTTCAGCCGCCTTTTTTACGTGCCGGGACCGGGGCGTTGCAGAGGTCGGCGCCGCCGGCCGGGCGCTGAAAGAAGGTGCCGCCGCGATTGGCACGGCCGAGCACGAAAGCCGCGAAGGCGTCGCTGTCGGTGCGCATCACTTCGTAGGACGGGCGTTCGGCGGCGGGAAGATCGGCAGCAAGCCGCACCCGAGCTATGCCCATTTGGTCTTTCGCCTCCTTGATGAAGCCCAAGGCTTCGGTGCCGCGCTGGAGCGCCGTCATATGCTGGAAACCTTCCAGCACCCGGCCGACGGTGGCGATGTTTAGATCAAGGTGGCGCGGGGCGTGGCCGATCACCGCGTAAAGCTCACCGCCGGTGCCGGTGTCGGGCGCGAGATCACGGCCCACGCCTACCATCGCATAGCAATGGGTAAGCCAGGCGCGCCCGCTTTCCGGATCGTAGCCGACCGGCCAGCCGTTGGCGTGCCCCACCATCGGCGCGTAAGCGTCGGGGTAGCCGAGCGGCCGAAGATCGAGGCCGGCAAGGGCGCGGTCATATTCGGCGGGCGGCGCCTTGACGACGCCAGCGGGGAGCGGATTTTCCACGTCGCCATTCCCCCATTGCACCACATAATTGTCCTGCACCCGATAGATGGCGGCGTTGTTCCACCAGCCGGCGCGGGCGAAGGCGCGGATGTTGGCAACGTGGACGGGCGCAAATTCCGGCGCGAGCTCGATCGCGATCCGCGCACCGTTCTTAAGGTCCATGAGAAGGAGGTTTTCAGGTTCGACGTCGCGCCATGCCGAAGCCGGCGCGTTCTTGATCGTTTCCGAAGGCTCGACCGCGCCTGCGACGGGCGTCGGCCGCCAGGCGGGAGCAGGTTCGGGCGGAGCTACCGGCGCGCACGAGGCGAGAAAAGCCGATGTAATACCGATCAGTCCGGATTTGCGCATGTCTTGCCCCTTGCTTTGGCCTTGATCCTCGCTTGCAGCCTAGGCGCGGGTCAAGCGGCTTTCAGAGCGCGCGCCAGATGCCGTAGATGCTAGTCGCGGTGAGGACGATGCCGACCATGATCATCAGCGGGTTGGGCGGCACGCGCTTGGCGAGATAGGCGCCGAGCGGGGCGGCCAGGATGCCGCCGATGAGGAGACCCACAGTCGCCGCGCCGACCGCTTCCCAGCCCAATGTGGCGAGGAACGTCGCAGAGATGGTGACGGTGAGAAAGAATTCGGCCGTGTTGACGGTGCCGATTACCTTTCGCGGATTGGCACCCTGAACGAGCAGGTTCGAGGTTACGATCGCGCCCCAGCCGCCGCCGCCCGCAGCGTCCAGGAACCCGCCGGCGAGGCCAAGCGGCTCGATAATCTTCGGCTTCTTTTCCTCATGTTCGTGGTGAATGCCGCGCCAGAGTAGGTAGAGGCCAATGGCAGCAAGGTAGCCGAGCACGATCGGTCGAGCGGTATCGGCAGGAACCTCAGTCAGCACATAGGCGCCAAGCACGCCGCCGATCACGCCTGGAATGACGATGCGGGCGAAGAGGCGCCAGTCGAGGTTGCGGTGAATGATGTGGCTGATGCCGGACACGCCGGTGGTGAAGACCTCCACCGCATGGACACGCGCCGACGCAACTGCGGGCGGAACGCCAATGCTGATCAGCATCGTGCTGGCGATCGTTCCGAAGGCCATGCCCATGGCCCCGTCGACAAGCTGCGCCGCAAAGCCGATCAGGATGAAGGGGATGAGGTCGGCAAAGGAAAATGCCGAAAAATCGATCAAAGGCCCCTCCCCGGCTGCGCCAATCTGCGCAATCCATACGAGCGAAAGGCGGCAAAGCTCCCGCTCGCCGGAAAAACTGTCACGCGGCCAACTTCAGCCGAGCCCGCGCCGCCTTGTGACGAGTGAGAAGCGCGGCGGCGAGAGCGGCTGCAATCTCCGCGGGCAAGTTTGCGATCACCGGCATGCGAAGGAGCGAGGCGCCGGCTGTGTCGGCAGTGAGGCTGGCCAGCCCGAGGCGGCGCTGGAGCGGGCCCTGGTCCATCGCAAGCGTCTGAATGCGCTCGAAAGGGATGATCCAGAGCCGCCGGGTGAGGAAGCCGTGGCGGACATAGAGAGCATCGGCGGCCACGCAGTAACGATGATGCTTCCACTGGAGCGCGGCGGCGCCTGCAGCGAGGGGAAGGGCGAGTAGAAGCAGCGCCGCAGGCGGAAAGAAGACTGCTGCTGCGGCGATCGGCAGGATTAGGAAGGCGGTCCAGCGGATCGACTGCCGGAGGATGTGGCGCTTGGAGACGCGCACGAACGCACTGTCTTCCGGTAATGGTGCGGGACGGACCTCCCGAAGGACCCTCGTGAGTTCATCCATGCGGCCGAACGGCACCGCCACCTGATTGCCGGCTTGCCCGGCATCGGCGTTCAGCGTCTGGAATTCGAGCCCATGCCAGCCGAACAGCCGCGCCACGGCGCCGGAGCGGATGATCGAGACCTGGACCCGGCGGAGCGGGACGACAGCCTCAGTCAGCGTGAAGAGCCCCCGGCGGCGGCGAAGGCCGGCAGTCGAGCGGGTAAGGCGGAAGCGGAAGTCGCGTGCCAGGGTACGAAGCACGCCGGCAATGAGGCCTAGCACAAGGAGGAAAGCGAGACCGAGGGCAGTCACGCCCCAGGTCGCCTGCGCCGCCAGCGCGCGGGCGGGTTCGATCCATTCCATCTTCAGCGGATCGACGCCGAGGACCGGCTCCGCATATTCGAGCGCGCCGAAGATGACGGCAAGGAAGACGAGCGAGAAATTGAAGAGCCCCGCGAGCAGGACGCGGCCGAGCGGCATGTGGAAGATGAGAGGCTCGTCTTCAGCAGGCAATGCTGCCGCCCCCCAGGGGCCTTCGTGCACCTCGCCACGCGCGCCCCGGCGGAGCAGCTCGCGGAGGCGGTGCGCCTCGTCGAGCGCCACCGAATCGAGATTGCCTTCATCCTTGGCTGAACCGCCCGTCTCGATGCGGACCTTCGCCATCCCGAAGGCGCGGGCAAGCAGCCCTTGTTCGATATCGATGTCCTGGATCCGGTCGAACGGGATGACCCGCCTTTTCCGGTGAAGGATGCCGCTTTCGATCACGATCTCACGCGCGCCGAGGCCGTAGCGGAAGCGGCGCCAGTGGAGCCATGCGCCCGCCGCCGCTGCCAAAATGCCCCCCAAAGCCAGCAGCAGGATGGTGTCCAGACCGCTTTCGGACATGAATCCGACCGCGGCCGGAAGGCCGAGCGCATATTGCGGAAGCTGCTTCAGCGCGCCGGTAAGGAAGGTGGCGGGATGGAGCCGCCGGTCGGCGACCGTTTCCAAAGTCACACCAGATCCTGGCGGATCTGGGCGCGGATTTCATCCCGCATCCGCTCCGCATCGCCGAGCTCGAGCCCCGGCAGGGAAACCGCGCTTCCGCGCGTGCCGGCGGTGTGGAGCGTCAGCGTGCCGAGGCCGTAGCGCCGCTCGACCGGCCCCTGCCCCACGTCGATATGCTGAACGCGGCCGAACGGAACGACCGTGCGGGTCCGGAGCCAGATGCCGCTTTCCACATGAAGCTCATCCTCCGTCACGTCGTAGCCCCAGGAGCGGTAGCGGCGCGGCGGCGCGTAGAGGATCAAAAAGGCGGCGAGGAGCAAAGCTGGGCTCAGTGCGAAGCCGAGTGGCAGTCCGGCATCGCGAATAACCGTCTCGAAGAAAAGCGAAGCGGCAAGGAATGGCAATGCGGCGATGGCGCCCCTGATCCTCAGCACGGACTTCTGCGAAGGCGAGAGAGGCTTCATGGCCAAAGGGCTAATGCGGTTCGTCGCCGCGGGCAATTGTACTCCGCTAACTTATGTGTATTCCTCGGCGCCCCACGAACCGAACAGGGTAGGATATCTATGAAGATGACTGTGAAGGCGCTTCTCGGCGCGAGCCTACTGGCGCTGGCAGCCTGCGGCGGCCAGGGCGACGATGCGGCCGGCGACAATGTCGCGGACGCTGCGGAAAATCAGGCAGATGTGCTTGAGGCGCAGGCCGAGAACACGACCAACGAGGTTCAGGCTGACGCCCTCGAAGATCAGGCCGATGCCGTCGAAGATGCCGGTCAGGCCAAGGAAGAGGCGATCGACGAAGCTGACGTTCAGACGAACGGCCAGTAAGCCGAACTACCTTTTGAGTTTGAAGCCCTGGCCGGAAACGGCCGGGGCTTTTTCTTTGCCTTGAACTAGATGGGTCTTCAAAAACAACGGTTTACGCCTACATCAGCCCTGCCGGTATCCTCCTGCCGGCTAGGTCCTTTGAGACTTGAAAACCATCTCTAGGCCCGAACCCGCCCCGCCGTGTCCCCTTTCACGGCGGGGCACCTTCGTTCTCCCCATTTGATCCTGCAGCCACAGCGCTCTAGGCTGACATTCGTGAGCCGAGAGCCCGCCAACGCACCCGACCGATTGGGCCCGCGCGCGCTTGGCTTCTGGACCTGTCTTGCGCTCGTCATAGGCAATATGATCGGCTCGGGCATCTTCCTGCTGCCGGCCTCGCTCGCGCCTTATGGCTGGAACGCGGTTCTCGGCTGGACCCTCACCATTGCCGGATCCCTCTGCCTCGCCTTTGTCCTCGCGCGTTTGGCGCGGAGCTTCCCGAAAGAAGGTGGACCATATGCCTATAGCCGCCTCGCCTTCGGCGAAGGAGCAGCGTTCGCGCTCTCCTGGAGCTACTGGATTTCGATCTGGGTCACTAACGGGACGCTGGCGATCGCGGCGGTAAGCTATCTCAGCATCTTCGTTCCGGGCCTTGCCGAGGTAACGGCACTCCCGGCGATCGCCGCGATCACGCTCCTCTGGATATTCACTCTGCTGAGCATGGTCAGCATACGCGCGGCGGGCGGATTTCAGCTCGTGACGACCGTCCTGAAGCTGGTGCCGCTGGTCGCCGCGATCCTGATCGCTGCCGCCATCCTCGGGCGGGAAGGAAGCGGAGCGGCGGCGCCGTTCCGGCCGGAAGAGATCAGCCTGCCGGCGATCACCGCCTGCGCCTCTCTTACGCTCTGGGCAATGCTCGGCTTCGAATCCGCGACCGTACCGGCAGCACGCGTGACGGCACCAGAGCGGACGATACCGAGGGCGACGCTTTACGGTACCTTGATTGCAGGGGCGTTCTACCTCCTCGCGAGTTCAAGCGTTTCGCTGCTTCTTCCGGCGGCGGAGGCGGCGCAATCTAATGCGCCTTTCGCGGATTTCACCGGCAGATATCTGGGCGAAGGCGCAGGAATGCTGGTGGCCCTGTTTGCGGCGATCAGCTGCATCGGCGCTCTCAACGGCTGGATATTCCTCCAAGGCGAGATGCCGCTGGCAATGGCGCGGGATGGCGTCTTTCCTGCCTGGTTCGGCAGACTATCTAAGATGGGGACGCCGGTCGGCACCCAGATGCTCTCGAGCACCCTGGCGACGATCCTCGTCATATCGAACTATACCAAGTCGATCGGCCAGCTCTTCACATTCATGGCGCTACTCGCAACGGTCGCGACGCGCGTCATGTATGTGATGTGCGCCCTCGCCGCGTTGCGGCTGATGGGAAAGGGCGCGATGCCGCGAACGGGGGCGCTGACGCTTTCAGCCGTGCTCGGCGGAATTTACGGCCTTTGGACCTTCTACGGCGCCGGCGTCGAGGCGACAGGATGGGGGCTCCTGCTGTTGGCGAGCGGCCTACCCGTTTATCTTCTCATGCGCCGCGCGCGCTCCAGCCGGGCGGCGGCGGACGGTCGAGACGCGCCTCAGGAATAAGACGGCGGAGCTTCGAGGCGAAGCTCCTGAGGCAGACCTCGGTCTTGCCCAACGGACCAGCCTGGTAGCTTTGTGATTCCATCCCGAGCTGCACGCGCTTCACGAGCACGGTGTCCTCGGCGTTGACGCGGCGGTTGATGCGCCAGTTGAGATAGCGGGCGGCCGTCATTTCGCGGCGATCGTCGGGGATCGCATAAGCGATTTCGCGGATCAGCGTCTCGGTGGGGGAGATCGGCAGGAACTGCATGAAGTCGATCTGGTCGGGATAGATGTCGAAGGCGACGTTCGGCCAGAGCTTATAATAGAGCCAGCGTCGCTGCGCCTCTGGAGGCAGATGATCGACGCGGGGGAGCAGCGCCTGATAGGCGCGCTCGGAAGGGTTGGCGGAGGGCTTGTCCAGAAGCTCGCCGGTCATGCGGTCGACATGCGCCTCCGCCTCGATCCGGTAATTGCGGCCGAACAGGCGGGTGAGACCGGGATGGGCGACGTTGATGTGAAGCCCGTCCGAATAATTGTCGGCGATGTTCTTCCAGTTGACATCGCGCGGGCGGAGCGTGACCCGGCCGATCGCGCGCAGATCTTCGAAGCGATAGAGCGCGGCCTCGGCATCATAGGGCGCGATCATCTCAGTGACGGGCGGTCTGCCGCTTTCGAGGCGGACGAAGAGGAAGCCCCGCCACCGGTCAAGCTCGACAGGTTTCAGGCTGAGCTGGTGCAGCCGAAGGTCGGCATAACTGTCTTTGTGCGGAACGCCGATTAGCCGGCCATCGCTATGATAGCTCCAGGCGTGATAGGGACAGACAAGACGCCGCGAGCAGCCTTGGGCGCCGTCCACGAGCCGGGAGCCGCGATGGCGGCAGACATTATGGAACGCTCGAACCTCGCCGTCATCGCCGCGGATGACGATCACGCTTTCGCCGACATAGTCGAGCGTCTGCCAGTCTCCGGGCTGCGGAATATCGCTTTCGTGGCAGACGATCTGCCAGGAGGGGCGGATCACCCGCTCCATCTCGACGCGGAAATATTCCGGATCGTGATAGAGCCAGCCGGGCAGGCTCCAGTCCGCCTGCGGATCGGACGTGTCGAGTGGGAGCGGGACGACCTTGCTCTGCATTGGCGCAGTTTGCCGGAAAATCGGCCGCGGTTGAAGTCCCCGGAGACGGCGGCGCCGCTTGTTCTTGTGAGGTTCACAGACAGGCTCTATCGCTAGGCGCCGATGGCTAAAGCTGAACCGTCGCGTCTCCGGCAGACGCTCTCCACCCTCTTCAAATTTGGCGTTTACGGGACGTTCCTCGCGCTGGTCGCGCTGGGCGTGGCCGTGGCCGTCGCGATGAGCTCGCTGCCGAGCTATTCGGAGCTCGTCCGGCGCGATGACCTCGGGCAGACGATCCGCGTTCGCGGCGCCGACGGAACGATCCTGGTCTCGATGGGGCCGGTGTTCGGCGAGTGGCTCCGCTATGACGAGATCCCGCCGATCATGGTCGACGCGATGGTTGCCGTGGAGGACCGGCGGTTCCGCTACCATCCGGGGGTCGATCCGATCGGCATCGTCCGCGGCATCCAGGTGAGCGTCACCGACGGCGGGCGGGTGCGCGGCGTGTCGACGATCACGCAGCAGCTCGCCCGCAACATCTTCCTCACCAGCAAGAGGAGCTATGGGCGGAAGCTCCGCGAGGCGATCCTTGCGCTCGCCATCGAGGGACGCTTTTCCAAGGACCAGATCCTCGAACTCTATCTGAACCGCGTCTATTTCGGCGGCGGCGCTTATGGGATCGATGCGGCCTCGCGCCGCTTCTTCGGCCATTCCGCCGAGACACTGAACCTTTCGGAAGCAGCGATCATCGCGGGCCTCGTCAAGGCCCCATCCAATTATTCGCCGACCGCGGATGCCGAAGCTGCCCGGGGCCGCGCCAACGTCGTGATCGACCTGATGCGGCGGAACGGCGACATCAGCGCCGCCGAAGCTGCCTCCGCCGAACCGGCGGGCGTCGAGCTCGTCCCGACGCCGAAGCAGAACAGCGTCCGCTATTTCACCGACTGGGTGCTGCCGCAGCTCGACACGTTGATCGACGAGACGGTGGAGCCGATCGACGTCTGGACGACGCTCGATGTCGAAATGCAGAGGGCGGCGGACCAGGCGGTCAACGCTAATACGCCGAAGGGGGCGCAGGGCGCGCTCGTGTCGCTGGACCGGGACGGAGCGGTCCGGGCAATGGTGGGCGGAAGGGATTATGTAAGCTCGCTCTACAACAGGGCGACGCAGGCGCAGCGGCAGCCCGGCTCCGCGTTCAAATTGTTCGTCTATCTGACCGCGCTCGAGAGCGGCTATACGCCCACGACCACCGTAGTCGACGAGCCGGTCAACATTAATGGTTGGCGCCCGCGCAACAATAATCGCAGCCATTCGGGCGCAGTGACGATCCGTCAGGCATTCGCCCAGTCGATCAATACCATTTCGGCAAAGATCGGCGCCGAAGTCGGCTTCCGCACCGTCGCCGACATGGCGCAGCGTTTCGGCATCACGAGCCCCGTCAACACGCATCCGTCGATGGTGCTCGGCACATCGGACGTACGCCTGATCGACATGACCCGCGCCTTTGCCTCCGTGGCCGCAAAGGGCGTGGCGGTGACGCCTTACGGCATCCGCCGGGTGACGACCGCCGACAACCGGCTGCTCTACAATCACGAAGTGAATGAATCGCGGGTGCTTGTGGCGCCCTGGGTGGCGGCGCAGATGACCGACCTCCTCCAGTCGGCGGTGATGACCGGGACCGGCCGGGCCGCAAATATCGGGCGGCCAGTGGCGGGGAAGACGGGCACCACCAGTTCCAACAAGGACGGCTGGTTCATCGGGTTTTCGAGCGGGCTGACGACCGGTGTCTGGATGGGACGGGACGATGCGCGGGCGCTTCCGGGGCTCCAGGGCGGCACTTCGCCGGCGCGCGCGTTCCACGATTATATGGTGAAGGCGGTCGCAAAGCGGCCGGTGGAGCAGTTCGAAACCGAAGTGCCGCTGCCGGACTGGCAGACGGAGGAAGACGGGGTAGAGGAAGAGTATCTGACAAATCCGGACGGAACTCCCGTGCTTGGACCGGACGGCCAGCCGCTGATCCGACAGCCCGACATCCAGTCGGACCTCAGCCCTGAGGAGCGGGACGCGATCGAGCAGGGCGGAAGCGAAGAGCTGAGCCAGGACTGGCTGGACGATGCGATCCGGAGGCCCGCGCCGCCGCCGCGCGATCCGCCGCCGCCGCGACGCCAGCCGGCTCAGCCGACCGCGCAGCCCAGTAACGAACCGAGAGCGATCTGACCTGATGGGCGGGGGAATGCAGATGAAGCCGCGGGTGCTTGAAGGGCGGCATGTGCGGCTGGAGCCAGTGGAAGCGGCCCATGAAGAAGAGATGCGGGAAACGCTGAGCTCCGACCCCGACATCTGGCAGATCTATTCGCAGAGCGGCTATGGCGAGCACTTCCCAGCCTTCTGGCGGAAGATGATCGCTACGCCTGACAGGATCGCCTATGCGGTGCGGCACAAGGAGACAGGACGGCTTGCGGGCACGTCGAGCCTCCTGAAGATCGATCTGGATCACAGGAAGCTCGAGATCGGCTTCACCTTCTTTAGACCGGAGCACCGCGGCACCGCAGTTAATCCCGAAGCCAAGCTGCTTATGCTGGACGAGGCGTTCGGCGCCGGCGCCTACCGAGTGCAGTTCAGCGTCGATATGCTGAACGCGCGCAGCCAGGCGGCGGTGCTGAAGCTGGGTGCGACGCGGGAGGGCACGGTCCGCAGCCACCTCATCACCTGGACCGGCCGGCGGCGCGACACCGCTTTATTCTCGATCCTCGACGAGGAATGGCCGGAGGTCGAGCAGCGGCTGAAAGAGCGCTTGCTGAAGTTCGAGGCTTAAGGCTTTCGGCCCACCCGGTGAAGCGCTGCACCTTCGCGGCGAAGCCAATGGCGGGCGGGCGTGGGATCGCTGCCGAGGAGATCGGCCACCAAGGCATGGAAATGCGGGCCGTGGTTCATGTGGACGCGGTGCGCGACTTCGTGGGCGGCGGTGGCACGGCGCACCCATTCAGGCGCGAGGATAAGGCGCCAGCTGTAGCGGATCGTCCCAGATGAGGAGCAGCTTCCCCAGCGCGACATCGGATCGCCGATGTCGACGCGAGCGACGGTGACCTCGGCCAGCGATGCGAATTCGCGCGTTTCCCGGTCGAGCACCGTTCTTGCCTGCTGCTTAAGCCAGCGGATGATGCGCGCCTCCAGGCTGTCGAGCGGCCCGCCGACGAGCAGCCGTCCCGCTTCGGCGCGGACGAGGCGGGAGCGGTTCTCCGCCCAGTCGATCACGTGGGGCAAGCCCAGATAGGGAACAATGCCGCCCGGCTCGATGGCCGCCGGAGCGGGCACCTTTGAGAGCGCCGCCTCAACCCACGGCCGGTGGCCTTCCACCCATTTCAGTGCCGCCTTCCGGGAAGCGCGCTTCGGCACGGTGAGCAGGACGGCGCCGGTGCGGGGGTCGACGCGGAGCCGCATCACCTTGGCGCGCGGACTTACCTTGATGATGAGCGGCGAGACCAGATTGCCGCTGCGAAAGAGAAGCTCAGAGCTCACGGTCGATCAGGTGATGTTCGTAGCTTCCCGCTTCGTCCTCGGCCACCGTCCAGCCGCGGACGGACATGCCGGCATCGTGCACGCTGTCGCGGTCGCCGCTCTTGAGATAATGCCAGTCGGGAAGGGGCCGGCCTTCGGAGCGCAGGCGGTAGGCGCAGGTAGACGGAAGCCAGGAGAGCTTTCCCACATTGAGACGCGTGAGGCGAACGCAGTCGGGTACGAAGATCTTGCGGTGGCGGTAATCTGAGCAGCGGCAGCTTTCCCGGTCGAGCAAACGGCAGGCTATGTTGGTGGAAAGGACTTCGCCGGTCTCCGCATCCTCCGCCTTGTGAAGGCAGCATTTGCCGCAGCCGTCGCACAGGGCCTCCCATTCCGGCCGCGTCAGCGCGTCCAGAGGAAGCTCCCAGAAATTCTCCCTCATTTCACCCAGCGCTTAAGCTCCTCGGCAATGCCGCCCGCACCCTTTTCATGCGGGACGATGGCGATCGGTTCGCCTCCCGGTCCGAACAGCAAAGTGATGCGACTGTGATCGACCAGATAATCCTTGGCCCCCTCCTGCCCCTGCTTGGCTGAATAGACGCCGAACCTCTTCGTGACGTCCTTGATCTCCGCAGGCGTGCCGGTGAGGCCGATGAGGCGGGGATGAAAGGCGGCGACATATTGCTTTATCACCGCCGGCGTGTCGCGTTCCGGATCGACGCTGATGAATATGGGCTGCACCTTGGCCGCTATATCGGGATCACTCTTCTCGATCTGCCGAAGGCCCTGCCCGATCACCTGCAGGTCGACCGGGCAGACGTCAGGACAATAAGTGAAGCCGAAATAGAAGAGCCGGTACTTGCCCTTGAAGGCGGTGTCGCTCACCCGCCGCCCGTCCTGATCGGTAAGCGTGAAGGGGCCGCCGATGCTGGCCCCCTTCAGCGGCGGATCGCCGGCGCCAGAGGGCGAGCAGGCGGCCAGGAGCAGCGCAAAACCGAATAATAACAGTGAAAGCGGGCGGAAAGACGCGGTTTCATTCATGACTCCGGCAGCCTTGCTTTGCTATAGGGCCGCAATCAAGTGAGACTTACGGGGGCAGTAGGGTGAAACGGAAATTCGGCAGCATCCTGGTCGCGGCGGCTTTGGCGTCACTTGCTGCTCCTGCGGTCTCCCAAAACTTTTCGGACCATTACAGCTTCATCAAAGCCGTCAAGTCGCGCGACGGCGCGAAAGTCACGTCATTCGTGCAGACGCCGGGATCGGTCGTTATCAATGCGCGTGAGGCAGGAACTGGCGACGGCGGGCTCCACATTGTGGCTCGGGGCCGCGACTATACTTGGCTCGGCTTTCTGATTGGCAAGGGTGCCCGCGTCGATCTCCAGAATAATGAGGGGATGACGGCGCTTGCCATTGCTGCACAGCTCGGCTGGGTGGAAGGTGCGCAGTTGCTCCTCAGCCGGCGTGCAAACATCGACCTTGCCAACAGCAAGGGTGAGACGCCGCTGATCCTTGCCGTGCAGAGGCGCGACCTCGAGATGGTGCGCCTCCTCAAGAGCAAGGGCGCCAACCCAAAGAAGGCTGACCGCGTCGCGGGCTATTCTGCGCTCGATTATGCGAAGCGGGATGCGCGCGCGACCGCGATCCTCAAAGAACTGGAAGCGCCGGTGAAGGCGGACAAGCCCGCAATCGGGCCCGGCCTCTAATCCAGCCCCTGAAGCCCCGGATCGAGGCTTCCAACCAATCTGAGAGCAGCACGCCGCGCGAAGCGCAGCGTCTCCGCCTTGCGCCGCGCAGGCGCGAGCTTCCGCATCGGCGCGTCGCGCACCACGGCCGCGTCATAGCGGTCGGCAACGATGAGCCCGCACAGGCCGGGCGCGAACGCCTCCGTCTCGAACGGATCGAGGCTGAAGCCGGATGGCACCGCCCAGAAGAAGCGGTCGCAATAGTCGAGATAGTCGGTCCATTTCTGGTCGCCCATCAGGTCGGCGCGCGAGACCTTTATCTCGACGATCGTCATATGGCCCTTGGAATCGATCGCCATCATGTCGGCGCGCCGTCCATTGGGGAGCGGTACCTCGCAGAGCGCCAGCAGGTCCTGCCGGAAGAAGAGCCGCGTCACACCCCGCGCAACATCTTGCGCCGCAAGCGGAGCACCGTCGAAGCACAGTATTGAGGCGGGACTCGGAGCGGTGGCCATGGGTAGCCAATTAGAATGAAAAGAGAACGCGCGGAAGAGCCTCTTGCTCTTTCGTCTGCAAGGTGTACTGCTCTTGTAACACGGGGAGGATCATGGACAGAGCCTTGCTATTGCGCGCCCTGGCAGCCTGTACTTGGAACCTGACGCAGGCAGCGTTTGCGCAAGTGACATCGGGATCTCCGGCACCTCCAGCAGCTGCACCAGCGAATGTTCTGGTCTCAGTCCAGCCCGACCCCACCTATATTGAAGTGGGAGAGCAACAGCAGCTCAACTTCGAGTTCATCGTCGAGAACCTCTCAAGCGACACTCTCAGGCTCAGTAGCGTCGAGATGGCGATCTTCGACAAAGCCGGAAAACTCGTGCTTCGTCGCGATGTGACTGGAGCGGGCGCCAGCCCGGGCTTACTGACGATAATGCCCGATCGAGCGTTTCAACCCGGCGCGAAAGGGCTTTTCTACAACCCTTTTCACCAGTTGGCTCTTGATATCCCGCTCTACAAGATGCGGTACCGGATCACCTTCGACCGAGGCGGCGGCAAAGAACCTCTCGAGCGCGAAATCATTCTAACCCCGCGAGCGTGGAACCCCGTTGCAAAGCTTGTCCTGCCAAGCTCGAAACGCCTTTGGGTGAAACACGGCCATGACTTTCTGAGTCATCATCGCCGCTGGAATCCTTATCACCCAATTGCGGAGTCGTTTGGCGCCACCGCGATTTTCGCTCGGTACGGACTCGATCTTCTTGTGGTGGACCAGGACGGCAATCCCCGTAAGGGTCTGACGAACAGCAATGACGACTATCATGGCTGGGGTGCAGAACTTCGTGCTCCGGCCGCAGGCACTGTGGTCGCGGCCTACGACGATGATCCAGATGATGATCGGAGCACCGGCAAATCGGCCTTCGACCCGGAGCGCCTCCCGAAAGAGCCGCTTCACTTCTACGGCAACTACGTGATCATCGACCACGGCAATCGGGAGTTCAGCGTCCTCGGTCACCTGCAACAGAACAGCGTACCCGTCCGCGTAGGCGAGAAGGTAAGGAGGGGCCAATTCGTCGGTCGGCTAGGCACGTCTGGTAGCGCCGAATTCGAGCCCCATCTTCATTATGAGTTGCGGACCGGAGCCGGGATGAATGCCGAAGGCTTACCAGCCTACTTCACCGATTTTTCGCTGTTGCGAGGCGCGAGGCGCCAGCCGGTGCGCAGCGGGCCGATCAACTCCGGAGATATCGTCCTTTCGGACCGATAGCCCTCAGCGATAGAAGATGTGGTTGCCGATGCTGGCGACGCGGGTGAGGCGCCAGCGGGGCGAGACGTAGCGGGCGTGGAAGAACAGGGCGTTTTCCGCATCGCTGTCCGCGAGGTCCTTCTTGGCGATGTGCGCGATCGCGACTGCCTTCTTCCAGGCTTCGGAGCTGCGCGGAATGGCCGGGATGCGCCCGCCGCGTACGAAGGAGAACTGGCTTTTCTGGGTAACGACGCCGCAGATTGAGCGCGGATATTTGCCCGAGCTGGCGCGATTCAGGATCACTTCCGCCACCGCAAGCTGGCCGTGAAGCGGCTCGCCCTTCGATTCGAAATAGACGGCACCGGCGAGGCAATCATGCTCCGCATCCGGCGCTTCGGTGCTGGCATAGTCAGCAACCAGATCAGCGAGGGAGCGGCCGTTCTTCGGAGCCTCATCCTCTACAAGCGGCGCCACCACATGTTCAGCGACATCCGGCGTAAGGTTCGGATCGAAGGCCGGCGTCGCGAAGGTTTCGGCAATGCCGGGCTCCGCGCCGGGACCGGCAATGGAATGGTCGATATAGACCGGAGTGACCGGCACCACGGCTTCAGCCTCTTCGGCGAAAGCGGGGCCATCGTAGGTCGCGCCGAACGCAACCATGAGTGATGCCACGGCGTAGGCCGCGGCACGAAACAGACGAGACATTCAAACTCTATGCTATGCGGTTGGCTGATCCACGCCGGCACCCGTAAGAAAGGCTGGGTACCCTGATCGCCCCCCGACTGGCGCGGCCGCTAAAACTGGCGACCCCCCGCTCTCGGATGTGCTGGAGCCGGAATGATTGTGCAGCGCAGCGGAGTCAACGCGCCGAGTTCATTTCAGCGGCGAACCGTTCGGCTGATGCGACGTCCAGTTCTATTAACCATAAATCGGGGTCGAAGCTGCGGCGGCGGGCCAGAAGCGCGGAGATTTCAGCATCATTATCAATATCTTGGCCGATATTATCCTGCCAAAGATACTGTCCGCCGGGCTGCAGCACCCGCTCCAGAATCCGCTGTTTTCTGCCCTTTTCGTTAAGAATTATGAGGATAGCGCCGGCCGTCTCATCACCTTTCGCCAGCACCATGCCGGTGCCTCCTTCCGATTCGGCGCGGCGGATGAGCCCGCTTACAAAGATGGAGGTGGCGAGCCGCGGCTCCATCAGCCAGCGCGGTAGCCCGGCAGGGTGGATAGAGGGATGTGGGAGCGCATGAAGGTGCCGGTGCCGCGCGCCGCTTCCTCGCCGCTGCTGTCGATCAGGCGCGCGTCGGCGACGAAGACGCGGCGGCGGCCGCTCGCCCAGCGCCCCTCCGCAACGACAGGTCCCTCGCGTAGCGGCTTGGTGAAGAGGAGGTTGAAGGCAGTGGTGAGGAGGAAGCGGTCCGTCACCAGGCTGTTGCAGGCGTAGAAGGCGGCGTCGTCCAGCATCTTGAAGTAGAGCGTGCCGTGCGCAGCGCCAGCCGCATGATAGAGATCTGGTGCCACTTCGAAACGGATGCGGGCGAAGCCTTCCTCAAGGATCTCAAGATCGGAGCGGAACAGGCTGTTGATCGGTGCGTGGGCGTAAAGCGTTTCGAGTGCGCGGAAATGCGCCTCCGCACCGATTCCGGCCACGGCCTCAGGCGGCATTCAGTGCTTCCACGCCCGTCAGCAGGGCGAACAGAGCGTCCTTGGACCGGGCGCCGCGCAGTTTGGCCACCGTCTGCCGGTCACGAAGGAGGCGGCTGACGCTGGCAAGCGCCTTGAGATGATCTGCGCCTGCATCGGGCGGCGAAAGGAGCATGAAGACGAGATCGACCGGGAGCCCGTCGACGGCCTGGAAGTCGATGGGGAGCGTCAGGCGCGCGAAATAGCCGACGACCCTGTCCAGCCCCTCCACCTTTCCATGCGGAATGGCGACCCCGAGGCCGAACCCGGTGGAGCCGAGCCGTTCCCGGTCACCCAGCGCAGCCGCGATCTCCCGCGCCTCCATTCCGGTTTTCCGCGCCATGGCGGTGGCAAGCTGCTGGAACAAAGCCTTCTTGTTCGAGACGGTAAGGCCGGCATCGAGCCGGTCTATGGAGAGGATGTCACTAAGTTCGGTCATCGATCTGTACCAGAATGCAGGCGCTGCCTGCCTAACGAATGGAACGGCTTTCGGGCCTGTGAGCCAGCTATTCCCCTCGTCGACCGCCCTCTTCGGCAAGCATGGGCGCCTCGGCATGACGATCCTTGAGGCGCCGCATATGCCTTCGAAGCTGCTTTTCGACATGCTCGGCGGCCTGGTCGAAGGCGGGATGCGCCTCAGCGCCCTTGCCGGAGCCCTTGAAAATCACGCCCTGCATGATGTGGGCGACGATATCGCAGGTGAAGGCGTGGTCGTGCGGCCCTTTCCCAAACGTGACATGGGCCGAAATCGCCCGCTCGAAATATTTGCCGGCGATGCCGCTCATTCGGTCCTGGACGTGCTGCTTAAGGGCTTCGCCGGTATCGACCTGATGTCCAGAGACGCGGATTTCCATCACTCACTCCAGCAGAAATTGCGGCTGGATTAGGCCCCGCTCCGGCTTTCCGTCAACCGATCCGCGTCCAGCTTCGCCCATATGGGATCGGCAATCTCGGCAAGGAAGAGGGCATGCGCCTGAAGCTCCTCCTCGGTCGGCGCATGAGGCCGTGGCGGACGCAGTTTGAGCGTGACCGCCGCCTGCTCCGCAACCAATTCCATAGCATCGGCCACGGCCTTGCCGGTCGAGGAGAGGGAGAGGCCGATCTGCCGGCCGCCGGTCAGTTCAACATAGACCTGCGCCAAGAGCTGGGCGTCGATCAGCGCGCCATGCTTCACGCGAAGGCTGCGGTCGACGCCGAAGCGGGTGCAGAGCGCATCGAGGCTGTGCTTGGCGCCGGGGTGACGCTGCCGCGCCAGGCTGAGCGTATCTACCATCCGGGTCATGCAGACGAGCGGGCGCCCGCAATTGTTGAGCTCGTGATTGAGGAAGCCGAAGTCAAAGCTGGCATTGTGCGCGACGAGCGGCGCATCGCCGATGAATTCCAGCAGCTCTTCGCAAAGCTCATGGAAAGCGGGCTTATCCGACAGGAAGATGTCGGAGAGGCCGTGCACCGCCTCGGCCTCGCTCGGCATTGGTCGGCCGGGATTGAAGTAGGCGTGGAAGGTGCGGCCGGTTTCGACGCGGTTCACCAGCTCGACGCAGCCGATCTCGACCAGCCGGTCGCCGTTCAGCGGGCTGAGCCCCGTAGTCTCGGTGTCGAAGACGATTTCGCGCATGGCATGCTTATGAATCGGTGGCGGGAGACAGACAAGCGACGATGCGGCGAACGGAGGCCTTTGTTTCTTCAATGCTTCCGCCGGTCGGGATGACGAAGTCGGCGCGGGCGCGCTTCTCCGCATCCGGCAACTGGAGCGCGAGGATCTTCTCGAACTTCTGCTTGGTCATTCCAGGCCGGGCGAGCACTCGAGCGCACTGGATATCCGCAGGAGCGGAAACGACGGCGATCTTGTTCACTTGGCTATGCCCGCCCTTTTCGAAGAGGAGCGGGATATCGAGCACGACCAGGGGCGAACCCCGGTTTTGTTCGAGAAAGGCTTGCTTCTCCCTCGCGACGGCCGGGTGGATTAAGGCCTCGAGGCGCTGCAGGGCCTCGTCATCGCCGAGCACGCGTTCAGCCAGGCTGGTCCGGTCGACGCCCTGGTGAGACGTGGTGCCGGGGAAATGCGCCTCGATTTCCTGCACCAATGCCCCTTCCGCGCCCTGCAGCCGGTGCACCGCCGCGTCGGCGTCGAAAACCGGCACGCCTTCTTCCTTGAACATCCGTGCCACGGTCGACTTGCCCATGCCAATCGAGCCGGTGAGGCCGAGGACGATCATCCCTCCAGGAGCCTTCTGAGCTCCGCGTCATACTCGCGCGGGGCGGGAGCGCCGAAGAAGAGCTCGAAGGCAGGAGCCGCCTGGCCGATCAGCATGGTGAGGCCGTCGATCGCTTGCGCGCCTTCCTTCCGCGCGCGCTTCAGCAAAACGGTTTCGACGGGGGCGTAGACCATGTCGAACACGGTGCCGGTGACGGAGTCCAGTACAGATGAAGGCATGTCGGCCGCGCCCGCCATGCCGAGCGGGCTGGCATTGATCAGGAGCGATGCTTCGCCGAGGGGGACGGCAGCTTCGTTGAAGGTTGCAATGCGGACCTGAGGGCCCAGCCGCCGCAACGGTTCTGCCTTGGCCGGATTGCGGACGATGATCGTGATGACGCCCGCCTGCTCTTGAAGAAGGTGGCAGAGAGCCGCTCTGGCCGCGCCGCCGGCGCCGATGAGACAGACTTTTGCGTTCTTGATAGCTACATTCTTCACGGCTTCGGCAATGCCGGCAACATCCGTGTTGGTGCCGATGAGGCAGGTGAGCGGCGTCCGAGTGATACAGTTCACAGCCCCGACGAAGCCGCAGACGGCTGGCGGCGCTCCGACAAAGGCCGCGGCGTGTTCCTTGAGGGGCGCAGTCACGTTGCAGCCGCGCCAGAATGTGTCGCGGCGCCTTTCTTCCAGGTACTTAGGCAGGTTGCGCAGGAGTACCTGTCTCTTCCGGTATTCCCCGGGAAGGCCGAGCTTCTCCAGCCAGAAGCCGTGGATCAGCGGCGACTTGCTGTGATCGATCGGATCGCCGATCACTTCGGCATAGGGGATGGCCATTAGCTGGGCAGCACTCCTCGCGCCCTTAGATAGCCGAGGAGCGGGAGCAAGGGGAGGCCAAGAATGGCAAAATGGCTGCCCTCGATGCGGTCAAAGAGCTGCACGCCCGGACCTTCGATTCGGTAGCCGCCGACACTCCAGCGGATCGCCTCATATTCGGCGTCGAGATAAGAGCCGAGGAAATCATCCGAGAGCGGTCGCATGGTGAGGGAGACGCTTTCGACATGACGCCATATCGCGCCACCACTTTCGGCAATCACCGCAGCGGAGTGGAGTTGGTGCGCGCGACCGCTGAGGGACTTCAGCTGCCGGAAAGCATCTCCGCGGCTGGCGGGTTTGCTCAGCATGGTGCCGTCATCCCTCTCCAACGTCTGGTCGGAGCCCAGGACCAGCCCGTCTCCAGAGGCGGAAAGAGCCTTCCCCTCAGCCAAGGCTAGAGCAAGTTCGGGCGGGCTGAGTTCGCCAAACCGGAGCTTCGCCTGCTCCTCATAATATGGTGCATCCACGACTTCGAACGGAACACCAGCCGCTTCGAGCATTGCGCGACGGGCGGCGCTCTTAGATGCGAGACGTAAGATCACAATCCTCGCGCTCGTTGCAAAGTTTGATGATGGCGAAAGCGGTTTCCTCGATCGAGCGCCGGGTGACGTCGATCACCGGCCAGCCGTTGTCGGAGAATATACGTCGGGCGAAGGCGAGTTCGGCGGCGACCGCTTCGGCATCGACATAATCGGTCTCCGGTGCCTGATTCAGCGACAGGAGTCGGTTGCGGCGAATCTGGATCAGGCGGTCGGACCCAGTGGTGAGGCCGACGACGAGCGGATTTTGTAGCGTAAAAAGCGAAGGCGGAGGCGGCGATTCCGGGACCAGCGGAATATTGGCGACCTTGTAGCCGCGGTTAGCGAGATAGATGGCGGTCGGCGTTTTCGAGGTGCGCGAGACCCCGGCGAGGATGACGTCGGCTTCCTCCCAGTTCTGCGAATTGATGCCGTCATCATGGGCGATGGTGAACTGGATCGCGTCGACGCGGGCGAAGTAGGCTGCGTCCAGGACGTGCTGCCGTCCAGGACGGGCCTTCGCCTCCTGCCCAAGGAAGGCAGAAAGCGCGTCCACCACCGGATCTAGCGCTGAAACGGCGTGGATGCCGCGGCGCCGGCACTTCTGCTCGAGTTCGCGGCGGATATTGTTGTTCGCCAGCGTGTAGAGAACGAGGCCCGGCCGCCGCTCGATATCATCCAGCACCCGATCGAGATGGCCTTCGGACCGCACCATCGGCCAGAAATGCTTCAGCGCCTCGACCTCATCGAATTGAGAGAGGCAGGCCTTGGCGATCAGCTCGAGCGTTTCGCCCGTCGAATCCGACAGGAGGTGGATATGGACTTCGCTCAAGCCCCAAGCGCTTTCAGCAAAAGTGGGTACCGGTCTTGAGGTTCGAAAGCGCGACAAACGCGGGAATCTCGCCTGTGGAAAACCATGTTGAAATCGCTAGCGGAAGCCTGGGCGCGGATTCAAGAAAAGGATTCGTCCCCGGCTTTCCGGATCGATCCACAGTTCCAGCAACATTGGAAAAGTTCCAGGCCAGACCTGTGGATTTCGGGGATAAGAGATGCGAATCCGCGGACGCCCGTGGGGCACCTCAAGTCAAGCTGTTGGCATAATCCGGTGAAGCCAATAAACCCCAGCTTCAGCCTGCCAACTATCTTCAACAGACTCTCTTATAAATAAGACTCTTTTATAGGGGAGGGTGACCGAGCGGAGTTTCATGCCCGATAGCCATAAGCCTTTGCTGACCGTGCTAAAGGGCGGAAAAGCTGACGTTTTGCCCATCTGGCTGATGCGCCAGGCAGGGCGATACCTGCCTGAGTACCGGGCGCTGCGAGCTGAGAAGGGCGGCTTCCTCGACCTCGTCTATGACGCCGATGCTGCGGCCGAAATCACCCTGCAGCCGATCCGCCGGTTCGGCTTCGACGGAGCGATTTTGTTCTCGGACATACTGATCGTGCCCCATGCGCTGGGTCAGGAGCTTCGATTTGAGGCAGGGGAAGGGCCGCGGCTTAGCCCCACCATGCTCGAAGCCGATCTCGGCGCTCTGGAGGCCGTCCCAGCCCGTCTGGAGGCCATTTACCGGACTGTGGAGAAAGTGAAGCGGGCGCTGCCGCCGGAAACCACCTTCTTGGGGTTCGCGGGCAGCCCGTGGACGGTTGCGACTTATATGGTGGCGGGGCAGGGAAGCCGGGAGCAGGCGGAGGCCCGGCGGCTCGCTTACAGCGATCCGGTGCGGTTCGGCGCCATCATCGATGCGATTGCGGACATGACCGTCGATTATCTGTCCGGGCAGGTTCAGGCAGGCGTGGAAGCGGTGCAGCTGTTCGACAGCTGGGCGGGGAGCCTTTCGCCCGCGCAGTTCGAACAATGGGTGATTGCGCCCACCGCGCGGATCGCGGCGGCGTTCAAAGCCCGGCACCCCGATGTTCCGGTGATCGGCTTCCCGAAAGGCGCCGGCGGCAAGCTCCCGGCTTATGCGCGCGAAACCGGCGTGGACGCGCTTGGCCTCGATGAGACTGTCGATCCACGCTGGGCCGCGGCGGGGCTTCCCGAAGGCCTGCCGGTGCAGGGCAATCTCGATCCGCTGGCGCTGATCGCCGGCGGCGAGGCGCTTGAAAAGGCGGTCGCCTCCATCATATCAGCGTTCGAAGGGCGGCCGCACATCTTCAACCTGGGGCATGGCATCTTGCAGGACACGCCGATCGCGCATGTCGAGCAATTGCTGAGACTGGTGCGCCGTTGACCCCTCTCGACTGGGACACAGCGCTGCAATTGTCTTACGAGTGGATCAAGGCCGGCCACGTCATCTTCGTGATCTTCTGGATCGCGGGCCTGTTCATGCTTCCGCGTTATTATGTCTATCATCAGGAAGCGGCGGTCGGCTCGGCCGAAGAGAAGAAGTGGATCGACCGGGAGCGGAAGCTCCGCAATATCATCATCTCACCCGCGATGATCCTCGTATGGGTGTTCGGCCTTACCCTCGCCTACATTACCAATGCCTGGGACCAGACCTGGCTGCAGGTGAAGATTGCCATCGTATTTCTGCTTTCCGGCTATCACGGCTGGATGGTCGGCTACGGCAAGAAGCTTGCCAAGGGTGAGCGGCCGGTGAGCGGCAAAGCGCTCCGCATCATGAACGAGGTGCCCGGCATTGCGACTGCGATCATCGTCATCCTGGTGATTGTCCGTCCCTTCTGACGCTACTGCGTCTTCAGCTGCTCGCTCGTTTTCATGCTTTGGCGAATGGTCTGCTGACCCTGCTTCGCTAGCGCATTCGAGCGCTGGCGAATTGAAGCTCTTGCGGCGTTCCGCTCGGAAAAATGCTGCATGATTTTGCCCCGCATCGCGCCGGCCTCTGCATAGGCTTGCTGGTCGCCTGATTGCCTGAAGCTTTGAGCCTGGCGGTTGATGGCGCTTATCGCGGCATTCTGAAGCCGCCCGTCACAGAGCATCGCTTCATTGTTGCGTTCCATCTCGCAGACCGCGTCCCCCAGGCTCTGCGCCGCCGCGAGGTTCTGCCGTCGGAAATATTCGTCCAGTTCGCGGTGCGTGCGCGCATTGAAATATTCGCCTCCGCCGGCTTCGGCGATCTGACGAAGCGCGGCTGCGTCAGCCGACTGGACATCGAAGCCGACGACGTCCACGCGTACATCGAGACCTTGTGTTTTCAGCTCCCGCGCCACCGCGACCGGGTCTCCTCCGCAGGTTTCGAGGCCGTCAGACACGAGGATGATCCTGTTACCGGCTTTTCCAGCGAAGGCAGTGCGTGCCGCTTTCAAACTGTCGCCGATCGGCGTCCAGCCCCTCGGTTCGAACCGCGCCAGCAGTTGTGGCACGGCTGCCTTGTCGACGGCGCCGATCGGCGCGAGCAGTTCAACGCCAGCGCAGCTTTCCGCCTTGCCTGCCGGCGTGTTGTTGCCGCGGTGGCCGTAGACCATGAAACCGATGCTCGCGGCATTAGGCAGACCCGACATGAAGCTGTTCAAGGATTGCTTGGCGAGGTCGATCTTCGGCCGTCCGCCGAGCCGCGCCGCCATGGAGCCCGAACTGTCGAGGATCAGGAGGATATTGCTCGCAACCTTCAGGCTCGATCCGGCGGCGCCGTTCCCGCAGGCGCCGTTTACCGGGCAATCATCAGCAGTGGGGCTGTAGCCGATCTGCTGTTCGATGAAGTCGGGAATGAAGTTGCGGTCCGCATCGGCATACCATTCAGCTGGAAGGTTACGAGGCGCATCGGACGCCGAGGCTGCAGCACTCCCGTTTCCGGCCGGCTCCTCCTGGGGGCAGGCAGTGAGCAAGGCAGCGCCCCCGAGCAAGAGCAGCATCTTGGCTGTATTAGACGATGTCCGAAGATGGTGCATCAGATCCCCTTTTCCTGCCCAGCGATTGTGCCTCTGGGGCAAGAAATTGCCTGAGCTTGAAAAGTTGCAGGGGCGAAATCACATAATGCCGGTCGGCATCACTTTCTGCCGTTTCGCGGTCAGTCCGCTTGACTTGATTTTTGACGGAGCCTAACCGGCTTCCAAGTCGTTAGCCCGCAGTCCTTGCGGGGACATCCAGCCGCTTCGAAACACTTTCGCGCTTCGGACGACCCACATCCAAAATCCCTCCCGAGTTACTTCCCATGCATCTCAAAGACCTCAAGAAGAAAACCCCCGCCGACCTCGTCGCCATGGCCGAAGAACTCGGCATCGAAGGCGCCTCCACGCTCCGCAAGCAGGAGCTGATGTTCTCAATCCTCAAGGTCCAGGCCGAAAACGGCGAAGAGATCATGGGCATGGGGACGATCGAAGTACTGCCCGATGGCTTCGGCTTCCTCCGTTCGCCCGACGCCAATTACCTCGCCGGACCCGACGACATCTATGTGTCGCCGAACCAGGTTCGGAAGTTCGGCCTTCGTACCGGCGATACGGTCGAAGGTGAGATCCGTGGGCCTAAGGATGGCGAGCGCTATTTCGCGCTGACCCGCCTCACCCAGGTCAATTTCGATAATCCTGATGCCGTCCGTCACCGTGTCAATTTCGACAATCTGACGCCGCTCTATCCGACCGAGAAGCTGCGGCTCGACACGCTAGATCCTACGGTCAAGGACAAGTCGGCGCGCGTCATCGACATCATCTCCCCGCAGGGCAAGGGTCAGCGCGCTCTGATCGTCGCACCGCCGCGTACGGGTAAGACCGTGCTCCTCCAGAACATCGCCAAGGCGATCACCGACAATCATCCGGAAGTCTATCTGCTTGTCCTCCTGATCGACGAGCGGCCGGAAGAAGTCACCGACATGCAGCGTTCGGTGCAGGGCGAGGTCATCTCCTCGACCTTCGACGAACCCGCATCGCGCCACGTCCAGGTCGCTGAGATGGTGATCGAGAAGGCGAAGCGCCTCGTCGAGCATAAGAAGGACGTCGTCATCCTGCTCGACTCGATCACCCGCCTCGGCCGCGCCTACAACACGGTCGTGCCGAGCTCCGGCAAGGTGCTGACCGGCGGTGTCGACGCCAATGCGCTGCAGCGGCCGAAGCGCTTCTTCGGCGCTGCGCGCAACATCGAGGAAGGCGGCTCACTTTCGATCATCGCCACCGCGCTGATCGACACGGGATCCAAGATGGACGAGGTGATCTTCGAAGAGTTCAAGGGCACCGGCAACTCGGAAATCGTGCTCGACCGCAAGGTTTCCGACAAACGCATCTTCCCGTCGCTCGACGTCGGCAAGTCCGGCACCCGCAAGGAAGAGCTGCTGGTCGACCAAGCGACGCTGTCGAAGATGTGGGTGCTCCGCCGCATCCTCATGCAGATGGGCACTGTGGACGCGATGCAGTTCCTTCTCGACAAGATGAAGGACGCCAAGTCGAACGAGGATTTCTTCGCGTCGATGAACCAGTAAGCGGCAGCAGGCGTTCGGGGGCACATCATGATCGACTTCCTGCTGACTATTTCCGCTTCCGCCGGTGCCGTACCCTTGGGGATTGGCGGCATCTGGGACGCCATCGTCACGGATTTTTCGAAGCTCAACACCGCCGATGCTTGGGTCGTCTTCGGCCAGGTGCTGATGATCGACATCATGCTGGCGGGCGACAACGCCATCGTCGTCGGCGCCTTGGCCGCTGGCCTTCCGCCGGAGCAGCGCCGCAAGGTCATCCTTATCGGCATTATCGCGGCTCTGGTGCTCCGCATCGCCTTCGCGCTCGTGGTTACGCAGCTGATGCAGATCGTCGGCCTCACCTTTGCGGGCGGCCTCCTCCTCCTCTGGGTAAGCTGGAAGATGTGGCGCGAGCTGAAGCATTCTGGTCAGTCGGGTGGATCTCCTGAAATCGAAGGCGACGAGGATAGCGGCCTAAAGCCGGCCAAAAGCTTCGCCGCGGCCGCTTGGGCCGTCGCCGTCGCTGACGTTTCGATGAGCCTCGACAATGTTCTGGCCGTGGCCGGCGCGGCGCGCGAGCATCCCGGCATCCTGATCATCGGTCTGCTGCTCGCCGTGGCGCTGATGGGCGTCGCCGCCAACATCCTCGCCAAGTATATCGAGCGCTATCGCTGGATCGCGTGGATCGGCTTGGCCGTGATCGTCTATGTGGCGATCAAGATGGTCTACGAAGGCTACATTGACCCTCAAGTGGGCCTGGGCACACTCTTCGCCTAGCCTAGGTTGCGCTCGAAGAATTCGGCCGTCCGCTGGTCCGCCAGCCGGGCGGCCGCTTCGCTTCTACGCTTGCCCATCTCGGCCGCGAAGCCGTGATTCTCGCCAGGATAATCGTGCAGCGTCACCGCCGGGTGGTCGTCCAGCGCTTCGTGCATCTTTCGCTGCACCTCGGGCGGGACGAAACCGTCGTCGCCAGCAATGTGGAGCATTAGCGGCTTCCTGATCCTCTCCTTCTCATGAAGGATGTTGTCGAGACCGACGGCATAATAGCCGACGCTCGCATCAACATCGGTGCGAGTTGACGTCATGAAGGCAAGCCGACCGCCAAGGCAGTAGCCAACGCAGCCCACTTTTCCGCCATTTACAAGCTGGTGCCGCGCTTCGTTGATCGTGGCTTCGATGTCGCGAACGCCTTGATCCTGGTCGAAGCGGCCCATCAGCTCCAGCGCCTGCTTGAATTCAGGCTCAACGTCTGGATCGAGCTCTACCCCCGGCCCGAGGCGGAAGAAGAGGTCGGGCGCAAGCGCGAGATAGCCTGCCTCCGCCCATTTGTCGCACTTCTGCCGGATGCCGGCGTTGACGCCAAAGATCTCCTGGATGACGACAATGGCGGCGCGGGGCCTGCCTTTCGGCTCGGCCATATAGGCGTTGAAACGTGCACCGCCTTCCAGCGTCTCGACTTCGATCATCCTCTCTCTCCCTCTCCGGCTTGCAGCCTTGCGCATCTATAAACATAACGCGGGCGAGCAAGCCAAGGAGCCTCGCCCCATGAAAGTCACCGTCGATATAGACTGCACGCCCGAAGAAGCGCGGCGCTTCATGGGCCTCCCCGATCTTAGCAGCGTTCATGACGTCTATGTCGAGAAGATGAAGGCGATGATGGCGGACGGTCTTAGCCCCGACGTCATGGGGGAGATGATGAAGAATTGGGCGCCGATGGGGGAGGCGGGAATGAAGATGTGGAGCGACATGCTTGGCCAGATGAGCGGCAAGAGGTGACGCCAGACACAATTTTCGCTCTTTCTTCCGGCAGTCCGCCCGCAGCGATCGCGGTGGTGCGGATCAGCGGCCCACATGCGCGTGAGGCGCTGGTGCGGCTCGGCGGGCGCTTACCGGAGCCGCGGGTGGCAACGCTGCGGACGCTAAAGGAGCCGGATACCGGTGAGATGTTGGACCGGGCGCTCCTGCTCTGGTTTCCTGGACCTGCCAGCGCGACGGGCGAGGATCTGGCGGAATTGCACCTTCATGGCGGTCGCTCCGTCGTTGCCGCGGTGCTGTCGCAACTCTCGGATTTCGAGGAGCTGCGCCAAGCGGAGCCGGGGGAATTCACACGCCGCGCGTTCGAGAATGGGCGGATAGACCTGACGGAGGCGGAGGGTTTGTCCGACCTGCTGATGGCGGAGACGGAGGGGCAGAGGCGTTCGGCGCTCGCCATGGCGGGCGGCGCTCTCAGCCGCAGAATAGAGGAATGGCAGCGCCAGATCCTCGCTTTAGCAGCTCAAGTGGAGGCGGCACTCGACTTTTCGGACGAGGACGATGTGGAAGCGGAGCTCTCCTCCGGGTGGAGGGGTGCGCTCTGCGACCTTGTGGCCGAGATTAGGGCGCTGCTGGAGCGGCCGCCAAGTGAGCGGTTAAGAGAGGGTGTTCGGGTTGTGATCGCCGGGCCTCCCAACGCCGGAAAATCTACTTTACTCAATGCTTTAGCGGGAAGGGAGGCGGCTATTACCTCTCCAGTTGAGGGAACTACGCGCGACGTGGTGGAGGCTCCTACCGCTTTGGGCGGGGTTCCGTTCCTCCTCACCGATACTGCCGGCCTAAGAGAAAGCGGTGATGAGGTGGAGGTGATTGGCGTGGCCCGCGCTCGCGAGAGGCTTGCCGAGGCCGATTTGGTTCTGTGGTTGGGAGACTTGGCGGAAAGGCCCCCGGGGAATGTCATCGCCGTCAAATCCAAGGCTGATCTCGATCAAAATCGCGGACCAGAGGATATTGCCGTTTCTGCTGTCACTGGAGAGGGGCTGGATGAGCTCACCGCCATGCTGCGGCAGAGAGCGGGCGACCTTCTGCCTCAGGAGGGTGAGGTGGCTCTCAATCGCCGGCACCGGCGACAAATCCTTGAGGCTGTGCAGGCGCTTGAAGAGGCACGGGAGGCGCATGATCTTATCGTGACCTCCGAGGCACTGCGGCAGGCGCGGCTGGCGCTCGATCGGATTACCGGCCGCGCCGGGGTTGAGGACATGCTAGACGCGCTATTTGGGACGTTCTGTATCGGGAAGTGAGGTGTTCCACGTGGAACATTTTGACAGCGGCGGCACCCGAGCCTAGCGGACAAACATGAGCGGCAGCTTCGATATCATCGTCGTAGGTGGCGGACATGCGGGCTTGGAAGCGGCTGCCGCGGCAGCACGCATGGGCGCATCGGTGGCCTTGGTCAGCTTCTCCCGTGATGCGATCGGGGCGATGTCCTGCAACCCGGCGATCGGTGGCCTCGGCAAGGGCCATCTGGTGCGGGAGGTGGACGCGTTCGACGGCCTTATCGCTCGCGCTGCGGATCATGCCGCCATCCATTACCGCATGCTCAATGCAAGCAAAGGTGCCGCGGTGCGTGGGCCGCGAGTGCAGGCTGACAGGCGGCGCTTCAAGTCCGCTATTCATGCTCTGATCGACGCGGAGCCGGGTCTCACAATCATCGAGGGAGAGGTTACCTCGCTCCGCCTGAATGGCCGGACGGTCACGGGGGTGGAACTTGGTGACGGGCAGAAGCTGACTTCAGCAGCGGTGGTGCTGGCTACTGGCACGTTCCTCGGCGGAAAGCTCCATTTCGGCATGACGAGCTGCGCCGGCGGGCGCGTGGGCGAGCGCGCTGCGACCGCGTTGGCGGAGCAGCTCAAGGAGCTTGAGCTTCCTCTGGCCCGCCTCAAGACGGGGACGCCGCCGCGGCTGGACGGTCGCACCATCGACTGGGGCGCACTTGAGCGGCAACCATCAGATGACGGCGACTGGACTATGTCGTCGCTCAGCGGCGGACGTGTGGCGCCGCAGCTCTTCTGCGCCATCACCCGTACCAACCAGAATACCCACGAGATCATCCTCGCTTCGCTCGACCGCTCACCGCTTTTTGCGGGGGAGATTAGCGGCGTGGGGCCGCGTTACTGCCCCTCCATCGAGGATAAGGTGCACCGGTTCGGTGATCGGGATGGGCACCAGATCTTCCTGGAGCCGGAGGGGCTGGACGACCGTCTCGTCTATCCCAACGGTATCTCCACCTCCCTGCCGGAAGATGTGCAGCTTGCGATAGTGCGGTCTATGGCCGGTCTCGAGCGGGCGGAAATCGTAAAGCCCGGCTATGCTGTCGAATATGACTATGTCGATCCACGTATTCTTGAGCCGACGCTGCAGGTTCGCGATGTGGAGGGGCTTTATCTAGCCGGCCAGATCAACGGCACAACCGGCTATGAGGAGGCTGCGGCACAAGGACTGGTCGCCGGCGTCAATGCGGCCGCTGCAGTGGCGGGTCGGGCGCCCATCATCTTCGACCGGAGTGACTCCTATATAGGGGTAATGGTGGACGACCTTGTTCTTCAGGGTGTCACCGAACCTTACCGCATGCTGACGGCCCGTGCGGAATATCGGCTGCGTCTTCGCGCGGATAATGCCGATGCGAGGCTGACGCCAAAGGCAATAGATGCCGGCTGCGTTTCCGAGGAGCGGACGCGAGCCTTCGAAGCATCTCGCGCGGAGCGGAAGGCAGTAGAAGACGCTCTCACGAGGCTGGTTACCGCCGCGCAGCTCTCTAACGTCGGGGTCGCAGTTCGTGAAGATGGCGTCAGGCGATCGCTCGCGGAATGGCTGCGTTTCCCGGAACTCGACGCCGAAGGTCTGCTCCGGGTCGCGCCGGAACTGAGGGGGCGCAACTTGCGCGAGCTGGAGGAGGCGATACAGGATCATCGGTACGCACCCTATGTCGCGCGCCAGCAGGCAGAGATTGTGAAACTGCGCGCAGATGAGGCGGTGCGAATTCCCGCTGATCTTGATTATGCAGCAGTGGCGGGTCTCTCAAATGAGATGGTTGAGCGACTCAGTGTAGCGCGCCCCTCAACGCTCGGAGCGGCTAGCCGCATCCGCGGCGTAACTCCGGCGGCGCTTGCGGCAATCCTCGTTCATTCACGTCGCGCCGCTGCCTGAATGGATGAAGCTGCTGCCCGGGAGCGTCTCGTTACCGACTATAATGTTTCACGTGAAACACTTGAGCGGCTGGAGCGATTTGCCGCTCTTTTGGCCCAAGAGAATGAGCGGCAAAACCTTGTTTCACGTGGAACATTAGGCTCGCTTTGGAATCGTCATATACTCGATTCTGCGCAGCTTTTGCGATTTTCGCCCAATCCTGATGCAAGTTGGATAGATCTTGGGACAGGTCCTGGTCTGCCCGGAATAATCGTCGCTCTGTTGCATTCGGGTCATGTAACGTTGGTGGAAGAGCGGAGACGACGAATAGAATTTCTCGAAATGGCCGTTGAAGAGCTCGGCCTTGGCACAACAACGCGGGTCGTGGGGTCCAAAGTCGAGCATATGTCTGCTGAGCCTTTCGACGTGATCAGCGCGCGCGCCTTCGCGCCGCTCGATAAGCTGCTCACCGTCGGAACACGCTTTTCCACAGAAAAGAGTCGGTGGGTGCTGCCGAAGGGACGAAATGCGGCGGCCGAACTGGATGCGGTTCGATCTTCATGGCAGGGTGACTTCCGGCTCGAGCAGAGCCTCACCGACCACGATGCCCAGATCATCGTGGCGGAACGGGTGAGGCCAAAGGGCTCAGGGAAGGGGAGCGGCGCGCGATGATCCGGATAGCAGTTGCCAATCAGAAGGGTGGTGTCGGCAAAACGACGACCGCAATCAATCTTGCCACGGCGCTTGCCGCGACCGGCCTGAAGGTGCTGCTGGTAGACCTCGATCCGCAAGGCAATGCATCGACCGGCTTGGGCGTGGATCAGGCGCAGCGAGTGCGCTCAAGCTACGAGTTGCTTACAGGCGAGTGCAGCCTTGCAGAGGCGGTAATCGCCACCCGAGTGCCGCGGCTCGATCTCGTCGCCTCCACCGTGGATCTTTCCGGAGCCGAAATAGAGCTCGTCGAATATGAGCAACGGACGCACCGGCTCGACAAAGCCCTGAACGAGGGCGCTTCGGCACGCTGGGACGTGTGCCTGATCGATTGTCCGCCCTCACTGGGGCTTCTGACGATCAACGCACTTGCCGCCGCACAGTCCATTCTCGTCCCGCTTCAGGCGGAATTCTTTGCGCTGGAGGGGCTAAGCCAGCTTCTGCAGACGGTGGAGCGGGTCCGCGCCCGCTTCAATCCGGAGCTGTCGATCCTCGGCGTCGCGCTTACCATGTACGACCGGCGCAACAATCTGTCGGCGCAGGTTGCTGAGGATGTGAAGGCCTGCCTCGGCGCGACCGTCTTCAATACGGTCATTCCGCGCAACGTCCGCCTCTCGGAGGCCCCGAGTCACGGCATTCCCGCGCTCATCTACGATATGCGCTGTCCCGGTTCCGAGGCATACATCGCCCTTGCGCGTGAGCTGATCGACCGTCTGCCCAAGCCTGCGGTGGCTGCATGAGCGACGAACAGCGCCGCCGCCCGACAGGTCTCGGCCGCGGCCTTTCTTCACTTCTGGGGGAGGTGGCGCAGGAGGCGCCGCTTTCCGGCAATCCGCGAGGGAGCATCCAGATGCTGCCGGTGGCCAGCCTTGAGCCGCGCCCCGATCAGCCGCGGCGCCACTTCGACGAGGCGGCGCTGACCGAGCTTGCCGGATCGATTCAGTCGCGCGGGCTGATCCAGCCGATCGTCGTCCGGCCGCATAACGGCCGCTACCAGATCGTGGCCGGCGAGCGGCGTTGGCGCGCTGCGCAGAAGGCGCAGCTGCATGAAGTGCCGGTCATCGTCCGTGCGCTCGACGATGTCGAAACGCTCGAGATCGCGATCGTCGAGAATATTCAGCGGCAGGACCTCAACGCGATCGAGGAAGCCGAAGCCTATAAGCGCCTGATCGACGAGTTCGGCCATACGCAGGAAGAGCTTGGCAAGCTTGTCCACAAGTCGCGGAGCCATGTCGCCAACCTGTTGAGGTTGCTTGATCTTCCTCCCGCCGTGCGCGGTCTCGTCGCATCGGGCGATCTCAGCATGGGTCACGCTAGGGCGCTGGTCACCGCCTCCGACCCCGCCGCGCTTGCGGAAGAGGTCGTGAAGCGCGGCCTTTCCGTTCGCGAGACCGAGAAGCTCGCCAAGGATGCGAAGCCGCGCAAGGTGGACGAGCCGCCGATCGAATATAAAGGATCGAGCGCGGACATTGAGGCGCTGGAGCGACAGCTTGGGGATATTCTCGGCCTCAAGGTGAAGATCAGCCATGCACCGACGGGCGGAAGCGTGACGCTGAGCTATTCGACGCTCGACCAGCTCGACATGATCTGTCAGCGCCTCAGCGGCGAGAAGATTTGAAACGGGCGAGCACGGGTGCTCGTCTGTCACAAATCTCTAGCCTCTACCGCAGCCGCGCTGCCTGGCGGCAGATGGCGAACAGCTCCTCGTCCACGGCAACAGCGCCAAGCGCGCCTGACGCCTTCACCTGCCGCTCCGCCTCCAGGAGCCGCCCCATACCCTTTACGAGCAGATCGGAGCGCCAGCGGCTAAGCTGCTGAGAGACAGCATCCTTTTCCTTCCAGAATATGGCTTTGCCCTGTGACGTCATGACGGCAGAAACGCTGTTGCCCCGTTCAACCTCCGCCCGAAGCCTCGCCAGCAATGCCATACGGCGGAGAACCGCGCGGATCAGGGGAATGCCCTCGATGCCCTCGCTCCGGAGCCGCAGAAGCTCCGCCTGAAGCGTCTCGGCATCGCCGCCGCTGACACTGTCCACCAAACGCCCGAGGTCGCCGCCTTCACTTGCCGCGCCGAGCAGGTCGACGACGTCATGATCCAGCTCGCGCGGCCGTTCGGGCGCGGCATCGAGGAAAAGCCCGAATTTGGCGAGCTCCAGCTCGACGACCGCGCGGTTGCCGCCGGCAGCCTCAGCGATGCGGCGGGCGATGTCAGGGCGCATGTTGACGCCTTGGCTGCGCCCCATCTCCAGCACCATCTGGTCGGCCTCGCGCCCTTCGGGGACATAGCTGGCGAAGGCGAGGGCGGAGGGTTCCGCGAGAGCGAGCTTCAGCAGCCTTGACGCCGGCTTTAGCGCACCGGCGATAATTGCGACGGGATTGCTGGCGGCGGGCGCCTCAAGCAGCGCCTCAACCGCTGCAGTGACTTCATCGCCATTGGCGTCGACAAGGATGTAGCGGGCGCCGCCGAACAGGGAGATTGAGGCAGCTTCATCGGCGAGACGCGCAGGATCGCTCTTCAGTTCGGCGCCGCTTAGCTCCACGCGTTCGGCCTCAGCCCCCATGGCGTCACCAAGGATTCTTGCCAGGGCGCGGGAGCCCGCCTCGTCAGGACCGTGAAGCAGGAAGAAGCGGGTATCGGACGGCGAACGGAGCGCCCGCTCGACTTGCTGGCGGCTTGCCTTCACCGCCCGTTCTGGGTGCGCGAGGCGTAAAGCGCGACGCGCGCGACGATCTGGTCGGCAACTTCCTTGGCGAGGCGCTCGAGCGCGGTCTGTTCGGCGGCGACCGTGGCATATTCGGAGCTTACCACGTCGATTCCGGCGTCGGACCCGGCGGTGGCATCAAGAAGCGTGGTGCCGACCTGCGCATCGACGAGGCGATAGCGGGCGCGGAGGGTGCGCCTTTCGCGCGTGACGGCATCGTCGGAGCGGATGCCGAAGCCGCTGATATCGTCGTCCAGTTCGACTTCGAGCCGGTAGCGCGGATCGGCAGGGGTGGCGTCACCGAGCCGGTCCTCTAACGCCGTTCGCACCAGCCAGCCGGCGCGGCCTTCGATGGGTGCCACAGAGACAGATTGGAGCGTCTGCGCCACCGGCCCCGCCGCACCGCCACCGTAGAGCGGGCGTAGGCCGCAGCCGCTCAGGACAAGAAGCAAGGGGAGGAGGGCGGTGCGGATCATGCGACGAGGTTCACCAGTCGGTCCGGCACCACGATGACCTTCCGCGGCGGCTTGCCGTCAAGAACGCGGACGATCTTCTCGGACGCGAGCGCCATTTCCTCCAGAGTTTCCTTCGGAGCGCCCTTGGGGGCAGTGAGCGTGTCGCGGAGCTTGCCGTTTATCTGCACGGCGATGGTGACTTCATCTTCGACCAGCAAGGTGGGATCGACCTCCGGCCAGGCAGCATCGGCGATGAGGTTTTCGCGGCCGAGTGCGGCCCATGCCTGTTCGGCGAGGTGCGGCACCATGGGCGCGACGAGGAGGAGCAGGGTTTCGACCGCTTGACCGCGCGTGGCGGATGGGGGCGCCTTTTCGATGGCGTTCGCCAGTTCGTAGATGTTCGCCACCGCCTTGTTGAAGGCGAGCGATTCTATGTTGGCGGCGACGGCGGCAATGGTCTGGTGGAGCTTCCGGGCAAGCGCCTTATCCTCGCCTTGGCCGCTCTGCTCGTCAGCGGCCATGCGCCACAGGCGCTGCACGAAGCGCCAGGCGCCCTCGATCCCCGCCTCGCTCCAAGGAAGATCGCGCTCGGGCGGGCTGTCGGACAGCATGAACCAGCGCACGGCGTCCGCGCCATATTGGTCGACGATCGGCTCCGGATCGACCGTGTTCTTCTTGGATTTGGACATCTTCTCGACGCGGCCAACCTCGACCGGCTTGCCACTTTCGAAGTGCACCCAATCGTCGCCGTCCCGCTTCACCTCGTCGGGCGAGAGCCAGCTGCCGTCGCCAGCGCGGTAGGTTTCGTGCGTGACCATGCCCTGGGTGAAGAGACCCTTGAACGGCTCCTCGATATCAAGACGGCCGATCCGCTTCAGTGCGCGAGTCCAGAAGCGGGCGTAGAGAAGGTGCAGGATCGCATGCTCGACGCCGCCGATATACTGGCCGACGGGCAGCCATTTTTCCGCATCCGCCTTTTCGAACGGCTGGTGGCCGGGCTGGCTGGCGAAGCGGATGAAGTACCAGCTGGAATCGACGAACGTGTCGAGCGTGTCGGTTTCGCGCACCGCCGCCGCGCCGCAGCGGGGGCAAGATACGTGCTTCCAGCTCGGGTGGCGATCGAGCGGGTTGCCTGGAACGTCGAAGGTCACATCCTCCGGCAGCACCACTGGAAGCTGGTCCTTCGGCACGCCAACTGGGCCGCATGCCTCGCAATGGATGATGGGAATGGGCGTGCCCCAGTAACGCTGGCGGGAGACGCCCCAGTCGCGAAGCCGCCAGACGGTGGTGCCTTTGCCCCAGCCCTCGCTTTCGGCGCGGCGGATCACTTCGGCCTTGGCAGCCTCGACCTCCATTCCATCGAGGAAGCGCGAATTGACGATCACGCCGCCGCCTGTCTCCGCCTCGCTTCCGATCGGCTCGCTCGCCTCCTCGGCCGAGGCTGCGACAACGCGGTTGATCGGCAGACCGTATTTGCTGGCGAATTCGTAGTCGCGCTGGTCGTGCCCGGGCACCCCGAAGACGGCGCCGGTGCCGTAATCCATCAGCACAAAATTCGCGATGTAGAGTGGCAGAGTCCACTCGCTGTCGAGCGGGTGGACGACCTTGATGCCAGTGTCGAAGCCCTTCTTTTCCGCAGTTTCCAGCTCGGCCGCCGTCGTACCGCCTCGCTTGCATTCTGCAATGAATTCGGCCGCGGCCGAATCCCTATCAGCCAGCGCCAGTGCGATCGGGTGATCTGGGGAGACGGCGGCGAAGCTTGCCCCGAAAATGGTGTCGGGGCGGGTGGTGAAGACCTCGAGCTCGCCCATTCCGGCGGCTTCCTGGGTCAGCCTGAAGCGGAAGCGGAGGCCCTGGCTCTTGCCGATCCAGTTTTCCTGCATCAGCCGTACCTTGTCCGGCCACTGATCCAGCGTTCCGAGGCCGTCTAGCAGTTCCTCGGCAAAGTCGGTGATCTTCAGGAACCACTGGCTAAGCTTGCGCCGCTCGACGAGGGCGCCGGAGCGCCAGCCGCGGCCGTCGATCACCTGCTCGTTGGCAAGCACGGTCATGTCGACCGGATCCCAGTTCACCTCGCTCTGCTTGCGGTAGACGAGACCGGCTTCATAGAGGTCGAGGAACAGCGCCTGCTCATGCCCGTAATAATCGGGCTCACAGGTGGCGAGCTCGCGGCTCCAATCTAGCGCAAACCCGAGCCGCTTCAGCTGCCCGCGCATGGTGGCGATATTGGCCCTGGTCCATTCGCCGGGATGGACCTTCTTCTCCATCGCCGCATTCTCGGCCGGCATTCCGAAGGCGTCCCAACCCATCGGGTGGAGCACTTCGAAGCCCTGCATGCGCCGGTAGCGGGCGAGCACGTCGCCCATCGTATAGTTGCGGACGTGGCCCATGTGGATGCGCCCCGAAGGATAGGGGAACATCTCGAGGACGTAGCTTCTGGGCTTGGCGCTGTCGTTGGAGGCGCGGAAGGAGCCCTGCTCCTCCCAGACTTTCTGCCAGTGCGCGTCGGCCTCGAGCGGGTTGAAGCGCGCAGCCATGAAGGAAGGCTCCTTTAGCCGGCGATGGCGGCCCGGCGAAGATCGCGCGCCTTAGTGAGGATGATTTCCTCCAGCTTCTGAACGGTCGCGGCGGCGACCGGGGCCTCGATCCACTGGCCGCCCTGCATCACCTGGCGCGAGGCGGCGACGCGAAGCGCATCGGCGCGAAGATCCTGGTCGAGAATGGTGGCAGTCACCTTCACCCGCTCGCCGGGCGAGCTTGGGTTTGCATACCAGTCGGTGACGATCACGCCGCCGGCCGAATCGGTCTGGGCGAGTGGCGCGAAGGAGAGCGTGTCGAGCGCCGCCTGCCACAGATAGGCGTTGACGCCGATCGTGGTCACGCGGCTGGCGGCAAGGTCCGCCTGCTGGCGCGCATCGCCCTTGCCGCTCAAGGCATTAAGCGACTTGTTGATGTCTTCCTGGATGAACTGGCAGCCGGAAAGGGTGACGGCGGCGGCGAAGGCCAGACCAAGGGAAGCAACACGGGCCATTTGAAATCCTCGAAAAACTGAACGCTAGTCGCCTGCCGTTATAGATTGTCGTGGCGGCGCGGCAAGCAGTCTCTCGCGCGGGACTCGCGGAAAGCCGCCGTTCATGCGGCGCTGCTATCATCCCGCTGTGGGGAACATGCAACATATTCTGGCGATTCGAGCCTTTTGCCTGAACCCCTTCTGGAAGGCGGTGCGTATTAGCACTACATGCCGTTCGTTACGGAGTCGCACGAAGTGATGAAACTGGGGGCAATGGTCGGATTGGGAGGCGTGTCGCTTGTCGCGTTGTCGCTCGCCCTTTCACCTGTGCTCGCCGCCGCTTCCTCACGCGAAAAGGCGCCGAAGCGCGCGCCTCTGTCGATCAGCCGGAACATCGTCAGCTCCTTCACGCCATCCGTTGCTGATCCGCGGCTGGCCGCAGAGTTTGCGCGCCGGGGCTTCTCGACCGGCAGCTTCCGCTTCACGCCGCCTTCCGCCTCGCCGGACAAGAGCAAGGCGGTTCGCGTCGCCGTGCGGACGCGCGGCACGCCGGCCGAGGTCAAGACCAGCGGCGCTTCTGCCGCCGCCGTCACCGCAATCACACCGACTGCCTATAATCTGGGCGTTGCTGTCGGCTGGAAGCGCTTCGCTGTCGCTGGCGACTTCGAGAAGATCGAGAATGGCGTTCTTCCCGGCGCACGCCGCGGCGCCGAGCTTGGCCTCAGCTATTCGGGCAAGAAATTCGGCGGCGGCGTCAAGGTCGCGGCCGAGCGTGCCGAGGGTGCGCAGCGCCTGGTCGGCGCGGATGCGAGCTACTCCCTCGATGTCGGCGGTTCCTATTCGATCGCGCGCAACGTCGATCTGACCGGCGGCGTCCGCTACAAGATCCAGCGCGAGCGGCTCGAGCCGCTCGTCGACGAACGCCGCGACAGCCAGGCCGTCTATATCGGCACCGCGTTCCGCTTCTAAGCTTCGCTCCAGGCGTCGATCGCCGCCCAGCCGTAGATTCCTGTTCCTTCCAGCAGCTTCGCTCGCTCTGCATTCATGCCGCCGAGCGCGATCACGGGCATCTGCGCCTTGGTCGAGAGGCGCGTGAGCTCCTTCATGCCCAGCACTGCCGCTCCGGGGTGGGAGCGCGTTTCGAAAACGGGTGAGACGAACGCCAGATCAGCGCTGAAACGGTTCGCTGTGAGCATTTCTGCTTCGTCATGGACTGACACGCTCCTGAGCAGGCCGGAGGTTGCCGCGCCTTCCCAGCCGTGGCTGCCGTCGGCGCCCCATTCCAACGCCACGGCAGGAGGGGCTGCAAGCAGCATGATGCTGCCCACTTCCCGGGCGATAGTAAAAGCTTCATCGAAAAGCGCCCGCCGCTCCTCCGAAGGCAGGGAATAGTGACGAAAGACGATGCCCGCACCCGGCGGCAGGCGCCGGAGGGCCGGCAGCAGGCTTTCGCCCTGCCGCTCGTCGCTCATCATCCAGAGGCGCGGGAGAGGCTGGCGGCGGTCCATCGCGCCTCCTATAGCAGCCGCGATGACGGGATCACCTGCCGAACGCCTCGCCGCTGTCCGCGCCAATATCGCCAAAGCGGCGGGTCTCGCGCGCCGGTCGCCAAATGACGTCACGTTGATCGCAGTGTCTAAAACGCATGACGCCGGGGCGATCCTGCCGCTGATCGAGGCCGGTCAGCGGGTTTTCGGCGAGAATCGCGTGCAGGAGGCGGAGGCGAAGTGGCCCGAGCTCCGGACACGCTTTCCCGACCTCCGCCTGCATCTGATCGGCCAGCTTCAGTCCAACAAGGCGGAAGAGGCGGTCGCTTTGTTCGACAGCATCCACTCCGTCGACCGGCCCTCCGTGGTGGAAGCGCTGGCCAAGGCGATGTCGAAGCTGGGGCGACGGCCCGAATGCTTCATCCAGATCAATATCGGTGAAGAGCGGCGGAAGGGCGGCTGCGCGGTGGCGGAGCTTCCCGGGCTGATTGAGGCGGCGCGGGCGGCGGGCTTGCCGCTGGCCGGCCTCATGTGCATCCCGCCCGCCGATGTGGAGCCCGCGCCCTATTTCGCGCTGCTCGCCAAGCTTGGCCGGCAGCACGACCTTCCCGGGCTCAGCATGGGCATGTCGGGCGACTATGAAACTGCGGTGATGACCGGCGCCACCCATGTGCGCGTCGGCACGGCTCTGTTCGGAGAGCGGCACTGAGGTTCAAAGATGGCCATGAACGGCAGCGGTCCCCCGGACCGCCGCAAGTAAGGTTCAAGGCCATCATTTTCGATTTCGATGGCGTCATTGTCGACAGCGAGATCATCTACAATGCAGCACTCGCCGATGTTCTGACGGATCTCGGCCATGCCGTCACCGCCGAAGAAGCGATTGATCGTTATGCCGGCTACCGCTGGTCGGAGTGCCACCGGATGATCGAAGAAGCGGCGGCACGACGTTTTGACGCCGACGCGCTCGGAAAGGCAGTGGACGAGGCTGTCGCCGCACGCGTGGGCGAGATCCTTGCCATCGAGGGCATAGGGATGTTCCTCGAAGCGCAAGCGCACCGGAAGCTGGGTATCGCCTCCTCAAGTGAGCAGGGCTGGCTCGAAGAGATGGTGGAGCGGCTCGGCTTCACCCGCTTCTTCGCCGGCAACATCATTAGCGGCGCGGCTATCCCGCGCGGGAAGCCGCATCCGGATGTCTACCTCCAGGCGGCAGAGCGGCTTGGCGTCAAGCCAGCGGAATGCCTGGTGATCGAGGATCATCCGATCGGTGTTGCGGCAGGTGCAGCGGCGGGAATGACTGTTATCTCTCTGCTTGCCGCGCGGCACATTCGCGACGGACATGAGGAGAAGGTGCGGGCCGCAGGCGCGCATCACGTCGCGCGGAGCTATAGGGAAGTGGCTGAAATCCTTGAGCGGCTGGAACGTGACGTCATGGCGTCAGTCTAGAGCTGGTGGCCGCTCCGCAGCCGCTTCGTGTCGAGATAGGCCTGATTGTAGGGATTGCTGCCGCTCTTCAGCGGAACCTGCTCTGAAACGCCGATGCCCGCCGCCTCAAGGCCGGCAACCTTCCGCGGATTGTTGGTGAGAAGGCGCACCTCTTCCTGCCCCAGGGCGCGAAGCATGGCTGCGGCAATGCCGAAATCCCGCTCGTCGTCGCCGAAGCCGAGCCGGTGATTGGCGTCCACAGTATCGAAGCCCTGATCCTGCAGCGCATAAGCGCGAAGCTTGTTGACGAGGCCGATCCCGCGCCCTTCCTGGCGCAGGTAGAGGAGGATGCCCCAGCCGGAGGCGGAGATGGCGGCGAGGGCGTCGTTCAGTTGCGGCCCGCAATCGCATTTTAGCGAGCCGAGCACGTCCCCCGTCAGACACTCGCTGTGCAGGCGAACGAGCGGAGGCTGGCCCGAAGGCGCACCGATCAGCAGTGCGACATGCTCCGAGGCATCGTCGGCTGTCCGGAAGGCAACGATCTCCGCCTTTTCCGAGGTGGCGGTGGGCAATTTCGCACGGGAGGCGATGCGAACGTTAGCCACTGACGCTGCTGCATTGACGGCCGCAGAGGGCACGCACACATCCGCTTCGGCCGCACCCATGAAGAAGGCTGGAAGCAACCCGGCGAGACGGGCAAGGCGAAGCGCGGCTTCAGCGGTGGTCTGATCCTCGATGGCGAGCGTTTGAAAGGGACCCTTGAGCGGGTGGGAAAGGTCCAGCGCTGGGTCGGCGACTGCAGTGGCGCCCGCTAAGTCGATCCAGGGCGCGCGCGCAACCAGCACAGGCCCGGTCGGCGTGCCCTCTATCTGATTGGCGAGCTTCAGCGTGACAGCGCGGTTGCCGGAGATGAGGATATCGGCGGCGCGAGCTTCGTCGAACTGCCGAAGCGAGTCCTCATCCGCCGTTTCCACGGCCAGAAAGGCGGTGCCGTCGATGCGGACCGGCCAGCCGCGGCGGAGCGCGTCGATGGCGCGGGCGACGTCGCGCCCGTCGTTCAAATCCGGAACTCGGTGACCAGCGGCACGTGGTCCGATGGCCGCTCCCAGCTGCGGCAGGTCTCGTGGACATGATGGGCGACAGCGAGCGCAGCAACGTCCTTAGACGCCCACATATGGTCGAGGCGGCGGCCGCGATCGTTTTTGGTCCAGTCGGGCGAACGGTAGCTCCACCAGGTGTGAAGCCGCCCCGGCGCCGGATGGAAGTGCCGACCGAGGTCGACCCAGTCGCCGCTCTGCTGGAGCCTGGTCAGCGCCTCCACCTCAATTGGCGTGTGGCTGACGACGTTCAACAGCTGCTTGTGGCTCCAGACGTCGCATTCGAGCGGAGCGACATTGAAGTCGCCGACCAGCAGTGTCGGACACCTGCACGCTTCCGACCAGCGGGTCATGCGCTCGATGAAGTCGAGCTTCTGGCCGAACTTCGGGTTGACGTCACGATCAGGGATATCGCCGCCCGCCGGCACATAGACATTCTCCAGCCGGATGCCGCATTCCAGCCTGACGCCAAGGTGGCGCGCCTCGCCGTTGTCTTGCCAGTCGAACCTGTCGTCCTCGGTGATCGGAATGCGGCTGATGATCGCGACGCCATGATGCATGCGCTGCCCGCACAGCATGATGTGCTTGTAACCGAGCCGATGGAACACGGCGCGAGGGAAATCCCCGTCCACGACCTTCGTTTCCTGAAGGCAAAGGATATCCGGCTGCTCGGCTTTCAGGAACTGCTCGACGATCACGAGGCGCGCGCGCACCGAATTGATGTTCCACGAAGCGATCTTGAGCGAAGACATGATGAGAAGCCTGTACCGGGCCGGAGCGAAGCAAGGCAAGCGCCCGACATGATTAGGCCCCCGCTCCGGGGGCGTGGAGCGAGGGCCAACCAAGCGTTTTGCTACGCGAGGTCAACCGCGAAGGATCCGGATCGGGTAACAGGGGGAAAACCCGAAGAGGGATTCGCGATTGCAGTCTTTGTTATAGAGTCTCCATCCTGACCCAGTGGTGAATGGAAACTGCCTTTTTTCGGCCGTTTTCTACTTCTTCTTGCGGGGATCAACATAGTTGAAGTTGCTGTCGGCGACAGCGACGTTGAAGCGCTGGTCGGACAGGCGAACGGTAGTGAGATTGTTCTGCGCATCAACCATCGTCCAGCCGGTCAGCATCAGGCCTGAAGGGGCGCTTGGCACCTTCGAAAAGACCATGGCGATGCGGCCGAACTGCGGACGCTTTGGATCGCGCGCGGTGACGGAGATCACTCTGGCGTCGTTCTGCGTAACCTTCGCATAGCGCGAGAGGTCCTGGTTTGGGTTCAAAAGCACCGAGAGCGGCGAATTGCCGATCGGCCAGCTCTGCACCTGCTTCACCTGATAATCGACGAAGGTGAGGTGGCGGCCATTCGCGACCACCAGCATCGGCACGTTGTTGCCATACTGAAAGCGGATCTTGCCGGGCCGCTTCAGGAACAGCTTGCCGCTCATCGAACGGCCGCGGCGGTCGGTCTGCGTGAAATTAGCGGTCATGGTGCTGACGGCGCGAAGGTGCGACTGCACCTGCGTCAGCGGATTGGCCTGCGCCGCGACGGGAGCCGGGGCGAGCGTGACAGCGGCCGTAAGCGGCGCTGCAAGAAGGGCGAGCGTTGCGAGACGCTTCATGGGGTTTTCTCCGATGTTCGTTTGATACGGATATGGAACTGCCGCTTTTAATGTCCACTGAACCGGCCGGTTCCCTGAGGTTCAGGCTTCAGATCGGCCGTCCGTCCGGGTCCACAAGCACCTCGCGGCGGCCGACATGGTCAGGCGCGGAGACGATCCCGTCCTTTTCCATCCGCTCAATAAGGCGCGCCGCATTGTTGTAGCCGATGCGCAGCTGACGCTGGATGTAAGAGGTGGACGCCTTCTGGCTTTCCGCCACTGTCTGGATGGCCTTGCGGTAGAGCTGGCTGTCTGGATCGTCTTCGCCCAATGGCTGGCCTTCGAACAGGTAGCCGCCATCCTCCGGCTCCTCGGTGACGGCCTGGATGTAATCGGGCGTGCCCTGCGCCTTCCAGAAATCGGCGACGGCGCGTACTTCCTCGTCGGATCCGAAGGGGCCGTGGACACGGGCGATCTGCTTGCCGCCCGGCATGTAGAGCATGTCGCCCTTGCCGAGCAGCTGCTCGGCGCCCTGCTCGCCGAGGATCGTGCGGCTGTCGATCTTCGAGGTGACGGCGAAGCTGATACGGGTCGGCAGATTCGCCTTGATGACGCCCGTGATGACGTCCACCGAGGGGCGCTGCGTCGCCATGATGAGGTGGATGCCCGCGGCGCGCGCCTTCTGCGCCAGGCGCTGGATCAGGAATTCGACCTCCTTGCCCGCCGTCATCATGAGGTCGGCAAGCTCGTCCACCACGACCACGATCTGCGGCAGGATGTCGTAGTCCAGCTCCTCATTCTCGTACTTCGGCTGGCCGGTTTCGGGATCGTAGCCGGTCTGGACGCGGCGGCCGAGCGACTGGCCCTTCGCCTTCGCCTCGCGCACCTTGGCGTTGAAGGAGGAAAGCTGGCGAACGCCGACCGACGCCATCATGCGGTAGCGCTCCTCCATCTGCTCGACGGTCCATTTGAGCGCGCGGATCGCCTTGGCCGGCTCGGTCACAACCGGCGAGAGGAGGTGCGGGATGTCGTCGTAGATGCTGAGCTCCAGCATCTTCGGGTCGATCATGATCATCCGGCACTGCTCGGGCGTCAGGCGATAGAGCAGCGACAGGATCATGCAGTTGAGGCCGACCGACTTGCCCGATCCGGTGGTGCCAGCGACGAGCAGATGCGGCATCGGCGCCAGGTCGGCGACTACCGGGTCGCCCGCAATATTCTTGCCAAGGATGAGCGGCAGCGAGGCGACCTGATCCTCGAAGGCTTCCGACGCGATCAGTTCCGACAGCGACACCATTTCGCGCTTGGCGTTGGGAAGCTCAATGCCGATGACGCTGCGGCCCGGAATGGTGGCGACGCGGGCCGATAGAGCCGACATGTTGCGGGCAATGTCGTCGGCAAGCTGGATGACGCGGCTCGCCTTGATGCCGCTCGCAGGCTCCAGCTCGTACATGGTGACCACGGGCCCCGGCCGGACTTCGACGATCTCGCCCTTCACCGAAAAGTCGTCGAGCACGGATTCGAGCAAGCGGGCGTTCCGCTCCAGCGCCGCCTTATCGAGCTTGGTGTCGGCCTGCGGCGGCGACGGGGTGAGAAGGTCGAGCGTCGGCAAGGTGTAGCTGTCGCCAAGCGCAAGCGATGGCTGGCGCTCCCTTAGCGGCCTCTTGCCCTTATCGGGACGGGCGCGGTCGGCAATGACGGTGCGGGACGGTTCGGGCGCGGTGATGATCGGCGTGCGTGCGGGCCGGTCCTCCGGCTCCTCAAGCTCTTCATCCTCGTCATGATAGACGGCGAGGCGCGCACGTTCGCGGCGCTTGAAGAGGAAGTCGCGCTCTTCTGGACGGAGGCCGAGCCCGAGAAACCAAAGCAGCAGCCCACCGAAGCCGAGCAGCGCCACCGTCACGACGCGAACCGGTTCGGCAATGCCAGGTTCGCCGATCTGGGCGATGCCGAGATCGATCAGCCTCGCGAGTGAAAGGCCCAAGGTTCCGCCCCACCCGGCCGGAAGGCCATTCACCGCCCCGCCTACAAGCAAGCCGACCGCAGTTCCGAGCAAGGTGATGCCGATAAGGGCGAGAAGGATGGACCGGGCCCAGCGTCCCACGTCGGCGCCGCGGGCCAAGCGGAGGCCAAGCACTAGGATCACGGGGATGAGGAGACCGACCGGAACGCCCCAGAGGCTGAGCAGCAGGTCCGATGCCACCGCGCCGCTTTGGCCCATCCAGTTGTTCACCGGACCCGCTGCGGATGTATTGAGCGAAGGATCGCTCGGGCGGTAGCTGACCACCGCGAGGAGGAGCAGGATCGCTGCCGCGGTTACGGCGAGGCCGCCAATAAGACTGCCCGAGCGCCTGGCGCCTTTCTTCACGCCTTCGCGCCAGCCCGTCAGCCGCGGCGGACGGCTCTTTCGCGCCGATGTAGCCATGACTTCGTGCCCCAAATGTTCCGCTGATGCGTTCATGCGCCCTGCGGGACTCCCCGGTCAAGCGCTTGGCGTTGCCCCGCTGCATCGCTAGGGCACGAAAATCGTTAGGGAGTGACATGGAACGCGCAGACGTCATCATCCTCGGCGGAGGTCTGGTTGGCCTGACCCTCGCGGTCGCGCTGGACCGTCACGGCCTTTCCAGCATCGTCGTCGATCCCGCCGATCCCGAAAAGCAGCTTGCCCCCGCCTATGACGGGCGGGCCACGGCGGTCGCCAGCGCGTCCTACCGGATGCTGGAGGCGATCGGAGTCGCCGAGAGGCTGGAGGGCGAAGGCTGCCCCATCAGGGCTATCCGCGTGTCGGACGGGCTGGAGCCGGGCGGGTTGCTGTTCGAGCCGCCGCTGGATGACGACCCGCTCGGCATGATGTTCGAGAATCGGCGGCTTCGGGGCGCGCTCCGTGGTTGTGCGATGGCGGCGGAGAATGTGACTTTGCTGATGCCCGGCCGGGCGGCGGAGGTGGTGCGGGACGGCACCGGCGTGAGGGTGGCACTGGAGGATAGTCGGGTAGTGACGGCGCCTCTCCTTATCGGCGCGGAAGGACGGAATTCGCCGACGCGGCAGGCGGCCCAAATCCCGCTCGCGCGCTGGAGCTACGACCATGTCGCCATCGTTGCGACGGTGACGCACGAGCTCAGCCACGAGAATGTGGCTTACGAGATTTTCTATCCGGCAGGGCCGTTCGCTATCCTGCCGATGCTTCCGGGCGAGGACGGCCTCTTCCGCTCCGCCATCGTCTGGTCGGTGCACAAGGACGATGCGCCCGCGATCATCGATCTGCCGGAGCGGGCGATCGCGGAGGAGATCGAGAAGCGGATGGGCGGCTTCCTAGGGCAGGTCGGCACGGCGGGGCCTCGCTGGAGTTACCCACTCGGCTTCCATCATGCCGCCACCATCACCGCCGAGCGCCTCGCGCTCGCAGGAGATGCAGCGCACGGCATTCATCCTATCGCCGGTCAGGGTCTCAATCTCGGCTTTCGCGATGCCGCCGCGTTGGCGCAGGTGCTGGTGGAGGGCGCTCGGCTTGGCATGGACCTTGGCGATGCGCAGCTTCTCACCCGCTACGAACGCTGGCGCAGCCTCGACACCTTCATGGTTGCATCGGCGACGGACGGGCTTACCCGCCTCTACGGCATTCCAGGCCGCACCGCCTCCGCCATCCGCCGCTTCGGCATGGGGGCGGTGCAGCGGATCGGACCGTTGAAGGACCGGCTGATGGCGGAAGCTCGCGGCGAAACGGGCGACCTGCCGCTGCTGCTCCGCGGCCTCACAATCTAGTCCTGACCTCCGCCAGATATTGGTGGACGGCGGACACGACGACTGATCCTTCGCCGACACCCGAGGCCACCCGCTTCGTCGACCCGGCGCGCACATCGCCTACCGCGTAAATGCCGGGCCGCTCCGTCACGTAAGGCGAGGAGAGCGCCATCCCCTCGCCGTCCTTTCCGGTGACGACGAAGCCGCCGCGATCGAGCGGAACACAACCGTCAAGCCAATCGGTGTTCGGCACTGCGCCGATCATCACAAAAAGGTTTGCGACCGGCCGCGTCTCGCTTTCGCCCGTCCTTCGGTTCGTCCAGGTCACCCGCTCCAGGAACCGGTCGCCTTCCAGCCCGGTAATTTCGGTATGGGCATGAAGGCTGATCTTCGGCGAAGCGCCGATCCGTTGGATCAGATAGTCGGACATAGTTGCGGCAAGCCCCTCGCCCCTCACCAGCACATGCACATGGGCGGCCTGCTGCGACAGGAACACGGCCGCCTGGCCGGCCGAATTGCCGCCGCCGACGACGATCACCTCCTGGTTGGCGCAGAGATTCCCCTCTATCCACGTGGCGGCATAATGAATGCCCTTGCCTTCGAACTTGTCGTAATCTGGCACATCGAGCGTCCGATAGCGGGCGCCAGTGGCGATCACGATCGCATAGGTGGCGACGCGCTGCCCGTCCTCCAAAGTGATGCAATAAGGGCTGGCGTCGCAGTCGATCGCCATTGCCCGGCGGGAGATGGCCAGCCGGGCGCCGAACTTCTGCGCCTGGACCTGCGCTCGGCCGGCAAGTGCCTGACCCGATATTCCGGTGGGAAAACCGAGATAGTTCTCGATGCGGGAGCTGGTGCCGGCCTGGCCGCCCGGCGCCATCGCCTCCACGACTATCGTATCCAGCCCCTCGGACGCGCCGTAGACGGCTGCGGCGAGGCCGGCGGGCCCCGCGCCGACCACAGTGAGGTCGTAAATGCGGTCCGGGTCGAAGCTTTCCGTAAGCCCCAGCGCGTCGGCAAGCTCCGGCGTTGGCGGGTTGCGAAGCAATGCCTTTTCCGGAAGCACGACGACCGGAAGCTGATCCTCGCTGAGGTCCAGGCACGACACGAAGCCCTCCGCATCGGGATCGGCGTCGGTGTCGAGCATCCGGTGCGGGTAGCCGTTGCGCGACAGGAAGCGCTGGATGCGGAGCGTGTCGCCGCTCCGGCCGGAACCGATCAGCACGACGCCGCCTTGTGCGTATCGCATCAGGCCTACGCGCCGCAGGATGAAGGCGCGCATGATGATCTCGCCGATATCCGGCTCCGCCTCGATGAGGCGGCGGAAATCCGGGCGCTTCACGCGGATGATGCGGCTGTCGGCGCCGGTTCGCCCGTCCACGAGGATCTGGCGGTCGTTGAACAGGTCGAGCTCGCCCGTGAACTGCCGGTCGGCATGGACGTGGATGACGTCGTCGCGGCTCTCGGTGCCGGAATTGAGGATCTCGACCGATCCTTCCATGACGACGAAGAAATCGACGCTCCTCTCGCCTCGCCGGAAGAGGAACGTGCCTTTCGGGAAGTCCTCAAGCCTTCCGAACGGGCAGATCCGTTCCACCTGCTCCACGGTCAGCTGCGGGAAGGTCTGCGCTTCTCGATTATAGGGATCGGTCGGATCGAATATGGCCGCAACCTCATCATTCGCCATCTTCGCTATCCTCGCCCTTGAGCGGCCTCGCCTCCTCGATCAGCATGATCGCAGTTCCGTCGATGATCGGGTAGGCGACGCCTGCCGCTTCGGAGATAAGCTCCTGCCTCTCCTTGTCATAGATGAGAGGCGCTCGGGTGACGGGGCAGACCAACTTTTCGAGCAGGCGTTCGTCGAAGGCCGGGCTCATTGCAGTGTCTCCGGCCCGTCAGCGCCGCCAGGGGCCATGCGCTGGAACTGCATGAACTGAACGAGGAGGTCGGCGCGCGTCGTGAGGTCGGCAGCCTCCAGTAACGCCTGCTTGGAACTGATGTCGAGCGGCGCGATCTGGCAGATGCCGTTCACCAGCATCTCGTCGTCCAGACGCGACACCGCGTCCCAATCGACCGCATAGCCGAGCGCATCGGCATAGCGGCGCGATTCGCGTTCCAGCTCGGCGCGCTGAATACTGGCGAGCGGGTCGGGGTCCACTTCGTCGTCGAACGCGGAGCGGTCCGCATCCACTTGGCGAAAGGCGGTTTCGACCTGCGCCTCTCGGGAGATGTGGAAGCGCGTGATCCCCTGAAGCACGATATTGAACCGGCCGTCCTCCAGCTCCTCCGATCCGACGATCATGCCTAGGCAGCCGATGTCGAACAGGGTCGGCGGCTCCAGATGGTCCTTAGGCTGGACCATGCCGATCAATTGATCGCCGGCGAGCGCGTCCCGCACCATCTCGCGGTAGCGCGGCTCGAAGATGTGAAGCGGAAGCTGGCTCCGCGGGAACAGAAGCGCCCCAGCGAGCGGGAAAACGGGAATACGGAGGAGCGCCTCCTCCGGCATCAGGTGAAGAGGATCGCCGAAAGACGGCGGCGCTGCGCCGATGCCCAGGGATCTTCGAGGCCTACCACCTCCATGAACTGGAGCAGGCGCTTCCGGGCCGCGCCCTCGTTCCATTCGCGGTCGCGGCCGATGATCTCGAACAATTGATCGGCCGCTGCATCGCGGTCGCCACGCGCCATCAGTGCACCGGCAAGCTCGTAGCGCGCCTCATGATCGTTCGGATTGGCAGCGATGCGCTGCTCGAACTCTGCAGTGTCGGCGCCGGCGGGCGCGACGCTGGCCAGTTCGACCGCAGAACGCGCTCTGGCGATTGCCGGATCGTTGGCAATTGATTCTGGCGCGGTATCCAGGACAGCCTTCGCCTCATCCGGCCTTCCGGCCGCCACGAGCGCGCGGGCGAGGCCGGACAGCGCCTCGGCATTGTCCGGCGCCATTTCCTGGATCTGCTGGAAGATGTTGGCGGCACGTTCGGCGTCGCCGCCGGCAAGCACTTCCTCGCCCATGGCGATCAGCGGCTCAATCTGGGCTTCGAGCTGCTGCGCTTCGCCTTCGACCGGCAGCTGGGCAAGGATCTGGTCGAGTGTTCGGGTAAGCTGCCCCTCGGTACGAGCAGGTGTCAGGTCGGCAACGAGCTGGCCCTGGAAGATTGCATAGACGGTGGGAATCGACTGAACGCGGAACTGCGCGGCAATCATCTTCTGCTCGTCGACGTTGATCTTGACGAGCTTCACGCCGCGGTCGGCATAGTCGGCGGCAACTTTTTCCAGCACCGGCGTCAGCTGCTTGCAGGGGCCGCACCATTCCGCCCAGAAATCGAGAATGACGAGCGACGTCATCGACGGCTCGACCACGTCCTGCTTGAACGTCTCCAGCGCCTCGCGCTCGGCGGCACTCATGCCAAGGGTCGCCACTTCTTCACCTCCGGATGCTTTCGTTGCGCCCCTATGTGGGATGGCGGCCGAGTCTGCCAAGCCCATGATGGAAGGGGTTGCGGGGCCCGATACCCCATGCTAACCGCCCGCCACCTTGATCGCCCGCCAAGACGCGGCGCGATCCGCCGAGCGGGCGTAGCTCAGGGGTAGAGCACAACCTTGCCAAGGTTGGGGTCGAGGGTTCGAATCCCTTCGCCCGCTCCAGAAATCACAAAAGAATTGAACCGGATAACCACCCCTCAACGGGGCTTATCCGCGTGCTGCGTAGGTTCCGCGTAGGTTCGCGGTTTGGAGCCGTACTGTTGTCGCAATGAGACGATGCCGACCGATGGTTGGTGATTTGTTGCCGTCACAAGCCAGCGTCACCTAACAGGACAGACGCTTTGGTTTCGAGGGCGGCGGCGATCCTGCACAGGTTCAGCAGCGTGACGTTCCGCTCGCCGCGCTCAATCTTACCCATGTGGGACCGGTCGATACCGGCCGCGTCGGCAAGCGCCTCTTGAGATAGTCCCACCTTCTTACGGCTGGCGCGGATCACGGCTCCAAGCGGCTCTAAGAGCCTGCCAGCATCCGCTTTGCCTGATACCCGCCCCATGCGCTTAGGTCAGCGCGTCTGGCATTTAAGGCCACGGCATTTACGACCCGAAAAGAAGGTGCGACAACTGCCCGGCTACTAGATGCGGGGAGAAACATTATGTCCGTTAAGCCAAGCGCCGTTGCGCTGATCGCGGCTCCGATGATCATGGCTGTTACGCCAGCGGAGCGTCCGCTAAGCGCCGCCGAGACAACCGCGATACGGCACGCTATCGAGGTGCGGCTTGTCGATCCATCATCGGCTCAGTTCCGCATGGGGCCGATCCGTCCGGCATCGGAGTACTACTGCGGTCTCGTCAACGCGAAGAATCGCATGGGCGGATACAACGGCTTCGAGCCGTTCATGGTGCGCTTCAATCCTGACCGAACGATCAAGATCGCGCTGTTACCAGGAGCGGCGATGGGGCCGTTCGGAGGCGGGGATAGCGCCGCGCTGCGCGATGCCCTGCGGCAGTCGATACGGCAGAAATGCGCTGAGAGTGGCTATAGCACTGAGTACTGACGCCTTCGATCGAGCGGGATGCGGGAGCGTGTCAGCGCTGTAGCAACTTTCTTTGCCTCCAAATCAACTACTTAGCGCCTAAGGAGTAATAATCTGCCCATCTGCTATTGAAATCTCGGAGATTTTAACAGACAAAAAGCAGATGAGCAGCAATTCATACGAGAGTAATGGCCAATCCAGCGAGATTGGCGCTTTAGCCAGCCCGGACGCTCCGGAGATCAAGGTTCGTGATTATTACGTCGCGAGGCTCAAGCGGATGCGTCCAGCGCAGCACCCGATTGCGACCGAGCAACGGTATGCGGGCTGCGGTTTGCGCGCCGATCTGCGCACCGTTGATAATCAAGACGTGCTCCGCGAGTGGGAGTTTAAGCTCCACGCCGACTACCGAGCGATCGGGCAGATCCTCGCTTACGTGGCGCTGGCGCGGAAAGAACTGGTGTTCCGGCCGGTGCGCGGAGTCGTCGCAGCCTTCAGCTTTTCGCCTGAGGTCGCGCTGACTAACGAGGTCATGAACCTCGGGCTTGAACTCGTGACTATCCCGGAGTGGATGCGGGCAGCCGGGGGTCTGCCCCGCCGCTCAGAATCTCTCCCGCTCCTGCCGACCATTCCTCCCATTTCATTGAATTAGAGCCAAGAAGGAATTCATCATGCAACTACCGAAATTTGCCCCTCAAATTCTGCACCTTGAAGACATCGCGCCAGACGAAGACTACGAAGGGCTGCGCATCTTGCGAGCGCAGAGTGATCCGACGGTCATGGCCAACCTGAATATCGGCGCGTACGACTTCCAGTCGCCCAGCGCCGGTTACACAATGCTGCCGGCGACGCTGACGAGAAAGGGCTTCATCGGCGCGAAGGGTCGCCCCCGCGTTGCGGTTACCGCCCACCCCTCGCTGCAGGCATTCGTGGACCTGGTCCGCTATGATCCATCGAACCCGCCGCCTGCTGATTATCAAGCGTTGGGTATGAAAGAAATGCACGACCGAACGCAGAGCGACTTCAAGGGGCAGAAAGCCACGAACAAGGTCGACTTCCGGGACTATCTGCTCGAAGGCATCCGCGGGGATCGGACGCTCTTCCTTCCCACGATATCTGGTTGGCAGTCTGCAAACGTATTCCCGCAAACAGTGTTCGTGGCACTCGACGAAACAAATCCGAACGCATTGTACGGCTTTGTGTGGCTGCCAAGGGCGCCGATCATGCAGTCAGACGGGCAAACGCAGACTGCGGCATTGTTCGCGCTCGCAAACTCCAAGGACGCGATCGAGGCAGGGGCGCTGCAGGACCTAGTCGTCACTCTCGAGATCGAGCTGAACATGGACGAGAGGAGGGCCGGACAGAGCTTTGCTGATCGAAACGGACGTGGGTCGAAAAAGAACAAGAATCTCGTGATCAGCCTCGATACGTCGTCGGCTCTCAGCGAGCTCCGCCTCGATGCCGTTGCGGGCACCGTGTTCGAACACCGGCTTGCTACCGGACGCAACACCAGCACGAGCGAAACTGCCACGACCTATATCGTTGACCTGAGTACGATGGAGCAGATGCTTCTCAACGTCGCTACTGGCGGCCGCATCAAGCCGGAGCACTTCAAGCACTTCCATGTCCCGCATTTCACTCAGTTCGCGAATGACTTCCTCTCGATGCTCGACCGGCAGTTCGCGGCGCAGTGGCCTGAGCACACACCCGCCAACTCGGACCCGTTCCGCCGAATTTACGTCCACGGATGGCCGTTCGCGCTCAAGGCGATTGCACTGGCCTACTATCGCTCGCGCATCGATGAGATCGGACCGTTGGCCCTTTCTATTGGTGCGGTCGACGCCGGCAAGACGGTCGAGGAGGCGTTCGCTGCGGCCGTAGAAGTGCAGCGCGCAACTTGGACGGAAACCCCCAAGGTGACTGCGTCCGAATTGGAGGAACGCCTCTCCAAGATCAGCTGGGAGCGCTATCGGAAACATTGGATCAATCTGACTGGCGCGAAGATCAAGGACGGCGTTACCCGACGCATGGCGCTCAAGAGCACCAATGGAGAAGAAGTCGCAGTGGGTCAGGCGCAAAACACCGCCTACGTCATCAAGGCTGTCGAAGATAAATTGCTCTCGGACAGCTGGACGGATCTGACGAGCACCGAAAATGCCTGATTGATCCGCACGGCCCCCGCGCCATAGCGAGTGAGAGGCGGCATCCCTGCGCCCGGCGGGGGTGCCGCCTTGGCGTATGCGCTAAGATTTATTGGTTATTCAATAGTTTAGCTCGACAGACAGGCGCTAAATTGCGTCCCGGAAAGACCAGCCAACCAAGTTGACGTTGATGCCTCTGCGCTGTAGCTACAGCACAGCGCTTGTGATAAAACAGCGGCATGCAACCGAGGGTGGGCAGGTGAAATTGATAGCGGCCGTCGTTGTCCCATGCGCGAGCAAAAAGCGTGTGCCTGCGGCCAACGGTCTGTCGGCCTCCAGCCTCCCAATCGACGCTCAGGCGCTAGTCGAACGGGAATGGCTGAACCGTCTCAGTGATGCTCAGCAAGGCTGCCCTGCCGAAGAACTCTATGTCGGACCCACATTTCGGCTGGCGCGAAAAGTTGCCCTCGACGCTGATGCTCCGGTTTTCGTCGTCTCGGCGGGTCTTGGGCTAGTTGCCGGTCACACACCGATTCCAGGGTACGACCTAACCCTCGACCCGCGCGATAAGCAGTCGGTTGCCAAGAAGGTTCGGGGTCGGTTCGATCGAGCGCAGTGGTGGTCGTCTGTCGCTGGCGGGCCCTTCGCGACGAACTGGCCGGAGGTGTTCGCGCGCGACGGGTTGGTCCTCATGGCTCTCAGCCAAGGTTATGCGCAACTCATCAGCAGTGATCTAGAGGCGCTGGCGCCAGCACAGCAACAGAGGCTGCGACTGTTCGGCTTGGGTATCGAGAAGGCGATGCCCGCAACATTGTTGAAGCAGGTCATGCCCTATGACGACCGACTGGACGCGATCCTGCCGGGCACTAAGACGAACTTCGCGGCCCGCGCCATGGGTCACTTCTGGCGCGCCGGTCCTCCTATGACAGCGACGGGAGCAGATCACGCGTTCGTGGAGCGCTTGCTGGCCGAGCACAAAGCGCCGACCGTCGTGCATCGCCCCCGCCTTGATGATGAGCAGTTGATCAAGCGGATTAGCCAGCACCTGCGGACGACATCAGGAATTCAACGCATCCTGCGCCGCCTCCGGGATGAAGACCGGGTTGCCTGCGAGCAAAGGCGTTTCACGCGCCTCTACCATGTGGCTGTCGAGCGGAAGGCGCGCCGTGGGATGATGGCGGAGAGGGCGGCATGAAGTTCATCTTCGCTGACTCTCTGGATTTCGTAGATCCCGACTTCGACTTCCTGTCCGAGAGGAACGCTGCAAAGCGGGCTATCCACCGCGACGATCAGTTCCCACACGAATTTCTCGATGAAGTGCCGTACGACGGAATTCTAGTTTCGCGCGGGATCGTTGGCGATGCCTTAGTCAACGGGAAGTACACCGAAGCGCAACTTATGCGCTTCCGCCGCGAAGGTGCACGGAAGTTTCTTCGCTATCCCGAGGATCGGTTTCCGGGAAGTCTTGTGTTCGGCGATTGCGGAGCATTCACATACCGCAACCGGGCCGAACCACCTTATGGTGCTGAGGACACGGTAGAGTTCTACGCCGACGGCGCGTTCACGCACGGGTGCTCACCCGATCACCTTATCTTTGATTTCGATACCGCAGAATGTGAGCGCGGGCGCTCGGCCGTGTCTGCCGACGTCCGAGCGCGATTCGATGTGACGCTTCAATACGCCGCTGAATTCAGGGAAGCAGCAAGGCGTTTGGGACAGCACTTCACGCCATTGGGAGTGGTGCAAGGTTGGTCCGCATCTAGCATGGCTGAAGCGGCGTCGAGCCTAGTGCGCATGGGATATGACTACCTCGCACTCGGCGGCACGGCGATGCTCAAAATTGACCAGTTGGAGCGCGCTCTCGCAGCAGTCCGCGACGCCATACCTGCAAATGTCCGTTTGCACGTCCTTGGGTTCGGAAAAATCGAACATCTTCAGGTGCTTGAGCGATTTGGCGTGTCCAGCTTCGATACCACGTCACCGTTAGTGCGAGCGTTTAAGGACAACAAAAAGAATTACTGGGTACGTAGCGCGGCTGGCGAACTAGACTACTACACGGCCATCCGAATCCCTCAGGCAATTGAAAACAACCGGCTGAAGAACCGAGCCATGGAGGGCCGCCTCGATCAGGAGCGCGTCAAACAATTGGAGGCTGCGGCAATGGCAGCGATACGCGGCCTAGCTGCGCGGGAAAGCGCCTTGGACGCAGCCCTTGATGCCGTGATGAACTATTGGGCCGAGCTCAATTGGCACGATGAGGAATGCGGTGTGACCCACCATCGCAGCATCATGCGGCAAAGAAAGATCTACGAGCGCACTTTGAAGGACCGCCCATGGGAAGCTTGTCCCTGTCGCGTGTGCCGTGAAAGCGGCGTGGAAGCCGTGATCTTCAGAAATTCAAACAGAAACAAGCGCAGGGGTATGCACAATCTGCATGTCTTCCACGAGCACCTGCGGAACTTCCGAGCGGAGCGGGCATGACGAAGTTGACCTATACAGTAATCCTACCGAAGCAGAGCGAGAACACTCGGGTCTTTACCTTTGCCGCGCCCGTTTCCGAGATCGCCCGCTTTGCCCGCGTGCAGCGTGCCGGTCGCGATGATGCCGGGACGCTGACCGGATTTCAGCGCCCACAGATCGCCGCGCATATCCGGGAAATACGCGATTACCTGGCAAAACCGAACGCGATCCTTCCCAATCCAATCGTGGTTGCGTTCACTGCCGGCGCAACCTTGGAAATTGTGGACACTGGTAGGACCCACGGTCCATCAATTGGTTTGTTGACCATCGACACGAGCGCCGAGCCGGCTCTGATCGTGGACGGACAGCAGCGTTTCACGGCGCTCACTGAGATACCCGGCTCGACGTTCGAGGTCCTTGTCTCTGGGTTCCTGTGCAACAGTGTGGAGGAACTGCAGAAGCAGTTCATCCTGATCAACAATACGCGTCCGCTTCCGAAGGCGCTCGTTTACGAGTTGCTTCCTCAGGTCAGTGACTTGCCATATCGCATGTCCAACCGCAGCCAGGCGGCACTGCTTACTGAAGCGCTCAACTACAATGATGGCTCCGCCCTAAGGGGTCTTATCCGGCAGCAGACCAACCCCAAGGGGATCATCAGAGACACCGTCCTGCAGCGTGTTATCATGAACTCAATCTCAGACGGGGCCCTCCGCTTGTACGCAGACGACGACCGGTTGCTTCTCGATCGGGGAGCGGTGCTGATCAGCGAATTCTTCCACGCAGTTCGGCATGTCTTTGCAAGCGACTGGGAGGGGAAGACGCCTAAGACTTCGCGATTGGTACACGGAGCCGGCATCGTTGCGATGGGCTATGTCATGGAGGAGCTTGCTGCCCACGGCGCAAACGACCGAGATGAGTTTGCGCGCGGACTGACGCTTTTGCGCGGTCGCACCGCGTGGTGCGACGGAGAATGGACGTTCGGAGAAGAGCGTCGCCGTTGGAACGGCCTCCAAAATGTGCCCGCGGACGTACGGCAGCTCTCCCTTTATCTGGTTCAAGAGCTGCGTCGCGCGCGGATTCGACAAGAGATTCGGGTCGCATGACGAGCTACGCCATCAAAGAGATTTTCTATTCGCTGCAGGGCGAAGGGCGGAATGCGGGCCGGGCAGCAGTCTTTTGCCGCTTTGCGGGTTGCAATCTTTGGTCAGGACGTGAGCGGGATCGCGCGGATGCAGTATGTACGTTTTGCGATACGGACTTTGTAGGAACGAACGGTTCGAGAGGCGGGCGCTACGGGAGTGCGACTGAGTTAACTGCCGCAATTTCAGATGCGTGGGGCGACAATTCCGCTAATCGCTTTGTCGTCCTTACGGGCGGTGAACCGCTGTTGCAGGTCGACGACGCCCTCATCGGTGCCCTTCACGGCGCCGGCTTTGAAATCGCTCTCGAAACAAATGGCACGCTGACGCCTCCGGTCGGCATAGACTGGATATGCGTTAGCCCCAAGACGCTGCCGCTGGCTCTCGACGGTGGTCACGAGTTGAAGCTCGTTTACCCGAACCCGCGAGTGAACCCGGAAGACGTTGAGGATTTGGCCTTTGAAAACTTCCTACTGCAGCCGCTCGATGGTGCGGCGACGAGGGAGAGCACTGAGGCCGCTGTCGCTTTCTGTTTAGCCAATCCGAAATGGCGCCTGTCACTGCAGACGCACAAGCAACTTGGGATACGCTGATGTTTGAACTCAGCAAGCAGTTCCGCTTCGACGCTGCGCACACGCTACAACGAGAGATCGAGACGGAATCTAGTCGCCGCATTCATGGGCATTCGTATCGGGCAGAAGTCGTCGTTCGCGGAGCGCCAGATCCGATCACTGGAATGATCATCGATTTGGGCATCTTTGAACGAGCATTGCAGGAAGCTCGCGAAGGCTTGGATCATCGATTCCTCGATGAGCTGAATGATCTCGGGCCAGCAACGATGGAGAACCTTGCCGCGTGGGTGTGGCGCAAGGTCGAACCCGTCTGCAAAGGGCTGTGTCGAGTAGTCATTTATCGCGATGCCAGCGGCGATACGTGCACCTATTTTGGGGGATGATATGGATTCGGCGCTCGTCCTATTTTCGGGTGGTCAGGACTCCACAACTTGTCTCGCTTGGGCTCTTGAACGTTTTGATCGCGTGGAGACGGTGGGCTTTGACTACGGTCAGCGCCACCGCGTGGAGCTTATCGCTCGAAAGTCGATCCTAGGTGAAATCCGCGACGCTTTTCCCCGTTGGGGAAATCGGCTCGGTGGTGATCACGTCATTGATCTGCACGCGCTTGGTCAACTCAGTGATACCGCGCTGACGAGCGAGGTTGCAATCGCCATGCGCGGGGACGGCCTTCCGAATACCTTTGTTCCGGGACGCAACTTGATCTTCCTGACATTTGCGTCAGCTTTAGCGTACCGGCGCGGTGCGAAGCACATCGTCACTGGCGTCTGCGAGACAGATTATTCCGGTTATCCGGATTGTCGTGACGACACCATAAAAGCGATGCAGATAGCCTTGAACCTTGGAATGGAGAGGCGTTTCATCCTGCACACTCCGTTGATGTGGATCGGCAAAGCCGACACTTGGCGGCTAGCCGAGAAGCTGGGGGGTGGCGCATTGGTGAAGCTAATACGAGAAGCAACTCACACGTGCTACTTGGGCAGCGAAGACGGGGGACACGATTGGGGGAAGGGATGTGGAACATGTCCCGCATGCGAGCTCCGGGCGGCTGGTTGGATAGAATATTCGGCCGCAGAACGGAGAGCGGTGAATCAGTGACAGCACCTGACCGAACTGCAGGCGCTCTGGCTGGCACCCGCCTAAGCTGGCTGCTCGACGCGCCGCTGTTTATCGATGAGCCTTTCATTGAACGTCTCTTCGATGCTGTCGTCCGGCCGGAGTACGAAGTTCAAGGACGCATCGTCGGACACGTGTCTGAGGAAACCCGAAGAAGTCTGACCGGTGTCGAAGTGGGAGGACAAGGTGGCCTAAAGTTGCCGTTCTTGGGCTCGTTCGAGGCCTCGTCGAAAGGGAAACATGACCGCGAAAGAGGTAGCGCGGAAACGCGTTCTGAGCAGCTCTCTGAGCGGGCTGTGCGCACTGCCGGTCGGCAGCTTGAGGAGATCGCAGCAGTCTACGTCGATCAGCACCCGGAGAAGATCATTTTCTTGGACACATCCGGGTCTGTAACGGACTTCCTTGGAACTGCCCTGACTTTGAGTGACCTACGGCAACCTGATGAAGCACTTCCCAGAAGGCTAGTGTTCTTAGACGTCCTGCCACCCGCCACATTCCTGCCGATGGCGAGTGAGCTTCAAAATGGCACCACGACCTTGCTGTTCCAACAGTTCATCGCGCGCCTTTGGCATGAAGGCGAGCAGCGGCCGGGTTACATTCAAGACGGGGCACCAGACGAGGAGCGCAGACAATATTGGTCACTGCTCCAAGAGCGCTTCGATTCACGCATTGCTATGGAGGTGGTTGAGCAAGTTGGCGCAGCGGCCGATGCAGGTTCCGGGCGCATATCTTGGATCGACTTCAGGCTGCCCACGGGTGATGGCGGTGACGCAGTGCATCTGCACATAGCTCCCGATGGTCGGTATTCGACCGGCACCTTCGCGTACAACCTCGTGAGAAGAAGCCATCACCACGGCGCACGAATGATCGGGACGCTCAAGGCCGGCTTCGATTTGAACATTTTGGCGATCTTCGATCGGTGACGAGCCCGACGCTCTTTACGGATGCAGATAACACCCTGTGGGACACGGATTCGGTGTTCGCGCGAGCACAACTCGGAATGCTGCGCTCCGTCCAAAGACTTGAAGGCCATTCGCGGCTTCAGTGCGACCCGCTCAGCTTTGTACGAGAGGTTGATCAGTGCCTCGCGGAACTGCATCACTCAGGCTTGCGATATCCGCCACGCTTGTTGGCGCTGGGCCTTACGCAAGCGTTGCTGGGGGATCGGCCGGATATCGTCGCAAAGCGAGTCATTCGTGGACGTGGCGGCCCCAGAGGAGACTCGCCACCTTACATCGACCTCGAAGAGCAATTCTTGGCCGCTCTACGCATAACCCCTGCGTTGCGTTTAGGGGTCCGTTCGGGATTAAACATGCTCGCGGAAGCGCGATGCACTGTGATGGTCGTCACGGAGGCCTCTCGGACAGCCGTCAATGATCGTCTCGTAGCGCTTGGCATTGCGGGCATGATCTCGAGGGTCATTGAGGCCCCGAAGAGGCCGGAACTCTATCGAAGATTGAGAAAACTTGACCGGGTTGCAGCGGGGTCGTTTATGATCGGCGACCAACTTGATCGTGACATTGCCCCTGCGAAAGAAGCGGGCCTGAGAACAATTTTCTTTGCGGGTGGGTTTGTGCCGAGATGGTCGTCTAGCGTGGACGACATCAAGCCAGATTACGTCGTCGACGATTTCGAGAAAGCCGCCGAGCTCGTTATCGGCGGCGATGAGACGCATCGCGACGCGTCTTCGTATCCGCGGCGGCGAGCTGCCGCTCAGAATCTGGGCGCCTGAATCAAAAATAGAAATGGAATAGAAACCTGCATAACCCAACCAAGGTTGCGGTCGCGGGTGACGAACCACTTGAGTGACAAGCCATTCTCAGTGGGCGAGCACCCCCTTGCGTAGGCATTGCGTAGGTAGGATGCGCCAATTTGCGGTTTCTGTTAGCTTCGGCTCACTCGGGTTTGGGGGTGAGTAATGGTGAGCGCAACGAGCCTGACGGGAGCCGCAGGCGAGCACTACGTGATGAGTGAGTTATTGCGGCGGGGCATGATCGCCGCACTCGCGCCCGCCGGGGTGCCCAACTGCGACATTGTGGTGACAGACGACATTGGCGACCGGCTCTGCGCCGTCCAAGTGAAGACGCGGCTCGGCAAGGGTGCTGATCGCGGCTGGCACATGAGCAAGAAGCACGAGGAGCTAACGTCCTCCTCGCTGTTCTATTGCTTCGTCGACTTCGGGGCCGTGACGGGCGAGCGGCCCTTCACGTACGTTGTCCCGGCAGTAGTGGTTGGCGACTGCTTGGCAAAGAACCATCAGGCATGGCTCGCTAAGCCCGGCGCAAAGGGTCAGGCGCACAAGGACAACGATATGCGGCGCTTCCTCCCCGATTACTCGCACCTCCGCGTGGGCGGGTATGATGATGGTTGGCTCGCACCGTACCGGGAAGCGTGGCACCTGCTTCAGAAGGCTGCGGACTGATGCGGGCGAACATGTCTCATCGTTGGAGCGCGCTGATCGGGCTGACTGCGATAACCACTCCCGCTGTCGCCGCCGACTATCTCACCGAAGTGACGAGTCAGGTCTACCAAACGCCGGGGACGCCGAAGGAGATCGCGACCCGCGCTCAAACTTGCATCGCGCAGAACCTGCGTCCCGGCACGGGGAATGCGCCGCAGATTGTGAGCAGTGACCTCGATAACGGCATTATCGTCGCGCAGAGCGCGCTCGAAGTCGGGAGCTTCCCTGTGTGGAAACTGCGCAGCCGCTTCACATTCGAGGCACGCGAGGGCCGCTTCCGCATCACTCAAACCGGCCTGGAATGGTTTAATGATACGGGCACCGGAGTATGGCTAGGCATCGGCAAATGGTGGGGATCGCCATGGAAGAAGGCCGAGGCAGCTTATGCGGCGTCTGCCGATGCTGTGGCGCAGTGCGTGATCGCAGGTCCAAAGAAGGACGTTTGGTGAGCTAGGCTCCGAGCCGGTGCGGATCGTTGGCGAAAGGCGGCTTGCCGTGCGCCTGCCGGAAGGCCGCGATCAGCTCTGACTCGACCTCGACCGGCACTCGTCCCGGCGTTTCCTTCCAAGCGACACGTAACGCTTCTACACTCGGAAGCCGCCAGATCAGACGACCGCCCCAATGGCCAATCGGTTTGCCTTCGCCGAAGTCAGCAAACTGCGTGAGGCGGCGCCTTAGCTGGTCTGCCTTACCGATATAGACGACTTCCGCGCCCTCAACCCAGTTAGCCAGCAGGGCCGAGCGCGGAACGGTCGGGTCTTTGCCTTTGAACCAGCCGCCGCAGCTTCGCTCAACGAAAGCTGCTGGGCCGTTGTAGGTGATCACATAGACCCCGCCTGTGGAAGGACATGCGCTCATCTTGATCGCCGGGAAGGGAACCCAGCCGAGGAATCCAGCTGCTTCCAATGCGGGGCGAAGACCCATTGCTTGTGCATCCCCTTCATCGACTCGATCACGGCGCGGTGTTCGTCGAGCAACGGCAGATGAAACGGGCGGTTCGACTTGTTCTCGCGGATGAATAGCCGATCCGGGAGGACGCGGGACCATTCGAGACGGCAGGCCTCTGTCTTGCGCAGGCCGGTGAGCAAGCACAGCAGGTAAATTTGCCGGTGCGTCGGATTGTCGAGCGCATCGACCGCCTTCTTCCATTTAGCAAGGTCGCGGATCGCGCCGTTGCGCTCGTTGGCTTCGGTGAACCACTTTCCGCGCAGGGCGATGGTCGGGCAGACGGGGAGGACGGCCTTCTCGTACTCGGCGAGCGCGTAGTTATAGACGCTGCAAAAGGCGCGCAGTGTGTCGTTCGCCATCGTCTTGCCTTCCTTCCCGAGCGTCGAGTGCTTAGTGCGTATCATCCCGCGCGTCAGGTCGCGTAGGGGCTGATCGAGCCAGTCCTTCAGGCGAAACTCGCAAGCTCGCTTGACGTAGGTTTTGTGCTGTTCGCAGGCGCTCGTCGCATCGAGATAGCCGTCGAGCGCGCATTTCGCAGCGTCGGGTTCTCGCGTTCGAGGTATCGAGCTTCGCCGCGCCGCATTCCGTGGATCACGTCTTCGGCGGCTTTGCGAGCTTCCGGCACGTTGATGTCCGGGTGCCGCCCAAGGAAGACCTTGTGCGTTTTTCCGCGAACGTCGCGCTGGGCGTAAAAGGATCGGGACTGCTTCACGATCACTACGGAGAAGCCCTTGAGCTTCGCGTCTGTGAAAACGAGCCGGCCCGAATCGGGCGGGGTGAGGCGACGGAGCGATTCTTCAGTGATGTTGAGTACGGCCAACTGAGTTCTCCTGCGTAGGAATTGCGTAGGTTTTCCGTTGCAACAGCGCACAGTTCGTTACACCGCTGCGGATCATTTTGTGCAGGAAACTCAGGTACTTCTACAACCGGATACAACGACAGACAGCTCGCGATTTCAGGTTGCCAAGGTTGGGGTCGAGGGTTCGAATCCCTTCGCCCGCTCCAGTTTTCCAGCCTCAGAAAAATCGCTGCCGACCGTGTTGGATTGGCCTGTGCGGCTTGAGATTCGGCCTTGGGAAGGATCAGCTATATGGATTTAGGGCGGATGGCCCCTAAGTCTCAGCCGGACAACAGAAAGAGAGTCTCACCGAAACCTGAATCAGGCTTTCAAATTCTCAATTAACTAAATAGCTTAGAAACAGTCCCATGCTGTTCCTGCCGCTCGCTATAAACCTATCGGCCGAACCCCTTGACAATAAAAAGAATATAATTGAGGTATTGTGCCGCCGAGATGAGCGGGGGCTCAGGATCTCGGCAATAGGTGGGGGTTTCAACTGCAAGGTAATTGGATCGTGTGCGGCTAATGCCGCAGGCGATATCGCGCCTGCGCAAGTTGATCACCCTGGGAACAGGAGTGATGATGACTAATCGTCTTAGATATATACTGCCTGCACTCGCGTTTGTTGCCGCGACTATTCCAAGTGCGGCCTCAGCGACAGACGTTCCAGGTACGCTTAGTGTGACTGCGAACGTATCAAGCAATTGTATCGTCAGCACGACGCCCGTTGCTTTCGGATCTGTCTCGCCCGGAACTTCAAAAGATGCGGCGGGCGGACTCACTATCACTTGCACGAACGGCACTGATTGGACCGCGAAGTCCGACATCGGCGGCGGCGCGAATGCCACGTTCGATGCCCGCACGATGATCGGCGGCGCTTTCGGCGAGGAGATGGTCTACTCGCTTTATAAGGATGCCGCCCGGACGACTGTCTGGGGCGACGGCACCTCAAGCACTGAGACCATCTCGGGCACGGGAACCGGAACGGCGCAGAACGTGGCCATATATGGTCGTGTAGCCTCCGGTCAGACTGCTCTGACGGTCGGATCCTATTCCGACACCGTAGACGTCACCATAACCTACTAAGCGGAGCGGGCCGCCATGTCTCTTATTCGCCTCCTACGAGGATGGCGGCCCCTTTCGGCTGCCCTCGGAACAGCCTTTGCGATGCTGATCAGCGAGCCTGCGTTAGCAAGCTCGATCGAGGTTAACCCTATAAAGGTCCAGATCGCCGCCATCGGAAAAACGGGCGCCGTCACTGTGACGAACCGAGGCCACAAACCGGTAACGCTGAAGGCGAAGGGCCAAAGCTGGCGGCAGGTGAATGGGTCAGACGTGTTTGCCGATGTGCCCGACCTGATCATTTCTCCGCCGGTCGCAACCGTCATGCCGGGTCAGTCCCAACTCATGCGCGTCGGCCTCCGATCGAAGGCTCAGAACGACAGCTTCTATCGGATCCTCATCGAAGAGGTGCCGCAGATAGATCCCGAAGATGGAGTGCGGGTTTCGCTCCGGTTCAACCTTCCACTTTTCGTCGCTCAAAAGGAGGCGAAATCCCTGTCGAAGGTAAGTTGGAGCGTCAAAGAAGATGCCGCCAATGAGAGGGTGATATTGGAAGCAAGAAACAACGATACTCAGTATGTTGATGTAGATGCTGCCGATGTTTCCGCTCAGGCCGGCGTGCAACTGAAGGAAAAGTATCACTTTGGAGTGATTCTCCCAGGAAGTTCAAAACGGTGGCTGCTCGAGAGAGCGTCGATTGCCGGCCCGGTCCAGTTTGCGTCGATCAAGGAGCGCGCGCCCGGTGCGGACGCACCTCGGTAAACTCTGCCTCTGCGCGGCGATTCTGCTGTCGTCGGCTATGGCGTCGGCGGCCGAGCTGCCGAGCCAGACGCTCGGCAGTAAAGCGCTGACGCCGATATATCTTGATGTCAGCATAAACGGCCGGCCAGATGGAGAAGCTCAGCTTCTCCTAAGTGACGATAAAGGACAGTTTTATGCCAGCGCCCGCGCGTTCAAAACCTGGCGATTGAGGCTGCCTGCCGAGCGCCCCGTCCAGTATGAGGGCGACAGTTACTACCGGCTCGCCCCTTCCCAATCTCTCGTGACGTCCATGTCTTCAGCCGATCAGTCGCTTCACATTCAGGCGGCTCCGGCTCTGTTCGAGCGTAAGGAAGAGAGCTTCGACAGTTCAGAGTTGATGCCGATGACCCCGGCGGGGATTGGCGGCTTTTTGAACTATGATCTGGTTGGTGAAAGGTCGCGCCATGAAACCGGCCTTAACGGTGCGGCTGAGATGGGCTTTTTCAGTTCGGCGGGGGTGTTCAGCACCACCCTTATAGGCCGCACCAGTTCCACGTCCGGAACCAGCGTGTCTCGCCTGGAGACGAATTGGACGATCGATCGGCCGGGGACGATGAGCACACTACGGATCGGCGATACCATCTCTGCCGGCGGTCCGAGCGCCCCTCCGGTTCGCTTCGCCGGCATTCAATTCCAGCGCAACTTCAGGATTCGGCCGGGTTTCGTATCGGCTCCTCTCCCGACGATCAGCGGCGCGGCGGCTTTGCCATCCACCGTAGATATCTACGTGAACAACAACTTGCAGGGTTCGCGCGAGGTGGAGCCTGGGCCGTTCGCCATCAGGGATATTCCTATTCAGTCGGGCGGCGGCAATCTCACACTCGTTCTGCGGGACGCGTTGGGCCGCGAAACGCTATCCACCCAATCCTACTATCTGTCAGGCAATCAGCTGCGAAAAGGGCTCCACGATTTTTCGTACAGTGCCGGCTTTCTGCGCAACAATTTCGCCTCGAAGAGTAATGACTATGGCGAATTCCTTGTGCGGGGATCGCACCGCTACGGATGGACCGACAATTTTACCGTCGAGGGACATGCGGCGGCGAGCCGTTCCAATCAGCAAGCAGGCATGGCCGCGGTAACCGCAATCCCCGGGCTCGGAATTGTCGATACGTCTTTCTCGCTTAGCAGCTCCGCGCAGGGGAAGGGAGCGGCCCTCGGCATTGGCATAGACCGGCGGAGCAGGAGCTTATCCTTGGGCTTACGCACCGAGATGGCGACCGCTGGTTATCGTTTTCTCGGAATGGAGAAGGATGAACAGGTTCCTGCCTTCACCGCGCAGGCGTTCGCCGACTTCAAGATCCTCAACGGGATCGGCGGATTGAACTATGTGCGCCGCGACTACCGGCACAAGGAGGATCAATCCCTTGCCGGCGCCTTCTACTCAGTAGATTTACGGCATCTTGGTCACCTTCGCTTGTTTGTGCAAAGATCGGTCGGCCGAGGTCAACGGAATACGGTCGTCGGTGGTTTTCTGACTGTAGCGCTAGGCAATAACGCGAGCGGTTTCGTTCGGTCCGAATATGATGCCCGTTCCAAGCTGAGAGGGAGCATTTCGTTCGAAAGGAGCGCCGCAACCGAATTGGGCAGCGCCTATGGGGCATCTGCGGAGTTCGGCAGCCTCAATAGAGGTCAAGCACATTACTCCATCAACACGCCGGTGGCTTCTTATGGAGTGGAAGCCGCAACGGGATCTGGACAAGCGGCCATCCGGCTTTCCACGAGCGGCTCGTTAGGTTTCATAAGCGGCCGTGCCTTCGCGTCGCGACGACTGGGCGATAGCTTTGGTCTGGTGAAGCTGGATGGTCTTCGCAACGTTCACATCTATGCCGACGGCAATCTCGTGGGCCGAACGGATAGGGCCGGAACTTTGGTCATCCCGCGGATGAGGCCGTTCGAACGGAACATACTTCGCCTTGAAGATGCAGACCTTCCCATTGATGTCGTGACCCAGGGAACCGAGGTTGCAGTGCGTCCCTATGGCCGAAGCGGGAATGTCATCACGTTTCCCTTTCATCGCGAACGCGGAGCCATTCTGGTCGTCAGGCTTGAGGATGGCACAGCCCTTCCTGCTGGTACGCGGTTGCTTTCCGTCAGGAGCAATCAAGAGTTCCCCGCAACATCGGGAGGGGAAGTTTACGTCCCCGAATTGGTGGGAAGATTTTCTTTGCAGGCAGTCGTGCGCGGCAGGCGCTGCACCGTTAGCGGCAACATCCCCGCGAACGCTGATCCGCAGCCGCGCATCGCAGGTTTGATTTGCAGGGAGGAAGCGCAGCATGCGTCGAATTAGCTGGGGGGTGGCGCTTGGCGCCCTTATATCCTCGCCCGCAGGGGCAGCCTGTTTCCTGGCTGTTACGCCGATCACCTTCGATTATAATCCGATATCGGCGGTTACCTCGACGGCGAGCGGTCAAATCCAGGTGACTTGCACTCTCTCGTCCGATTCAGGCGTGGTTTACCTGAGCAAAGGCGACTCAAACGATTACTCCCTTCGCAAGATGAGTGGGAAGGACAGCAAACTTAACTATAATCTTTTCACATCCAGCACTTATAGCCTGGTGTGGGGAGATGGCACTGGAGGCACAGGCACCCGAGCTGCGGCTGGCCGAACCACGACAATCCTGCCGGTCTACGGACGCATTCCTGGGGGCCAACTTGTAAGCGGTGGCTCCTATACAGACGCCATCATCATAACTTTCACGTACTAACTTCAACTGCGTGGCGGTTCTTGCTCCGCAAGGGCGACCCATTCGCCATGGCAGCCGTCGGATTGGTTTGCCCGTGTTCGAGCGAGATCACATATGTGGCGGAAGGAAGTCAGGTCCCTTAGAAAGCTCTGATTGCCGCGGGCGATGCGATCGCCGCAGGCGTTGCCGCTGGCAGCGCCGGTGCGGCTTGCGGCAGGCGCGGCTCGAGGAGCGCGGCGGTTTCGATCGTGTCGAGCGCGCGGCGGGCGGCGACGTAGCGACGCGCGTCCGCAATCCATTCCGGCGCATTGTCGCGGCCGGGCATCCGCAGCACTTCGGCAAGCGCCACATCCACCTGGCCGGCTTCCAGCCGCCGCGTCGCTCGGCGGAGGCGTTCGGCGGGCATGGTTGAAGGGGTTCCCTCCCTCCGCACGGTGACAAGATCGGCCAGTTCGGCGCGGAAGGCCGTCCACCAGCCTTGGTTGCGCCCGACACCGGTCAGAGAGGGGCCGGAGTCGATGAGGCCTTCCTGAAGGTCCTCCAGCGTCACCGGCTGGCGGGAGGCAGTGATGATCGTCGCCACCGCCTGCCGCTGGTTGGCGCCGAAGCGCTGGCGGAGAAGGGCCTCGATATAGCCGAGGCTCACCCCCCGATCGAGCGCGCGGCGAGCGGCAAAGGCCACCAGCAGTCCCTCGGCCCGGTCCGCATTACCGACGGCAGCCCGCGACTGGACGTCGATCTGGGCGATGCGCTGCTCGAGCTGCGCCACGCGGCGCTGCATTTCAGGGTCAATCAGCAAGGTCTGAGGCGTTTCGCCTGCGGCGAGCGGTGCCTGTGCCGGCTGCTCCTGTTGGGACGGCGCTGCGGCAACCGGCTGAACGGGCGCGGGCGAAATGCCCAGGAAGGTCGCCGCCGCGTCCCAGCGGCTGAGAAGCCAACCCATCAGCGCGATCCCCAAGATGAACGCGACGAGCGGGAGGATCAGTGTCGAGAGCCATCCGCGCCGCCGCGCCGGGCCGGTCTCCATGGATCGGTAATCCGTCATAGGGCGCGTTTGTGGCACAGCTTGGCGGCAAGCTCCAGCAAAGCCTCGTCGCGGGGCGCCGGGGCCACATGCTTCACCTTCCACCCCTCACCTGCCGCTTCTAATGCGGCTCCGCTTATGCTGAGGATCGATATCGCGTTTCGCGAGATACTCGTGGCATCGGCAAGCGTCGCGAACTGGTACGCGGCACGGGGCGAATGCAGCAGGGCAAGTGCACCATCCTTCAAGGCGTCACTGGCCTCAGCGGGAAGTTCATCAACAGCCTCCGCCGCATAGACAGCGATGGTTTCGATGCTGATCTCCGGATGAGACAGCGCCATGTGGTCGCGTCCCGTCAAATGGAGCAGATGCCTCGCTCCAGCGCCGGCGGCGAGTTCCAACAGCGCCCTTCCATCTGAGGGGCCGGTTTTAATGTCGGTGAAGCCCGCCTCCATTGCCGCCTCGGCAGTGGTTTCGCCGACGGCGTAGCAGGTGAGATGGCGGCACGGCTCAAGGCCCCCGAACCCGAGGGCATTGGCGCTCGTGACGAGGAGGCCGTCGAAGGAAGAGGCAGGAGGCGGGGTCCATTCGAGCCGCCGGATCTGGAACAGCGGTGCAACGACGCTTTGCAGACCGAGCGCACCGGCACGGGCGGCGGTGCGGCTTGCACCCGGCTCCGGCCGCAAGATGAGGATGTCGCTCACCCGTTGAACAGGGCCCTGAGTGCGGGCGAGGCGCGGTTCAGCAGGATGTGGGCGAGGGCCAGCGGCGACTCCGCATCCTCGACGTGAAATGTGACTTCCTCGCGCACCGCCTCGCTGCCGTCATTGGTGAGGATCTCCGCGCGGAGCCGGATAATGCCGTCAGTGCAGGTCGCGAGCGCCGCAACTGGCGAGCGGCAATTGCCGCCGAGGCCCTCGAGCAGCTTTCGCTCGGCGGCGATACAACGATGGGTCGACAGGTGATCAATAGCGGCGACAACACGCGCCGTTTCTTCGTCATCGCTCCGGACCTCTATGCCAACGGCACCTTGCGCGGGCGCGGGCAGCATGTCGCGGATCAGTGTTCCGACCTCCCCCATGCCAAGCCTGTCCAGCCCCGCCGCGGCCAGCAGCGTCGCGTCCGCCTCCCCCCGTTCCAGCTTGGCGAGGCGAGTCTGCACGTTGCCGCGGATGGTGACGATCTGGAGGTCCGGGCGCCGGGCGAGGATCTGCGCGGCCCGGCG
>NZ_DASWTN010000019.1:0-23679 GCF_036402135.1 Allosphingosinicella sp.
AAAATCCGCTCCGTCACGACCGTTGCGGGTACTGGATACGGACCCTCAATGCCCAACAAGCGCCATTGCCAATGGTTTCATTAAGGGAAGCTGTAAAGTTGCGGGGCCGTTACGTTGGCTCCGGCCGGTCAGAAGCCGGCCTTGCCAATGATGCGGCCGCTGCGGGCGTCGACATCGACCCACATGACGCGGCCCTGCTTCATGAATTTCAGGCGATAGCGGTCGCCGTCGAATTCAGGGCCGAGATAGTCGGCGCCGCGCATATGGGGCACCACCATCGCCTCGATCGCGCGGAGCGGCATGATGTGGCCCTCGCGCGTGCCGCGCCAGGCGCGGTCCTGCTCCTTCTCCCGCGGGCGCGAGGCTTCGGCCGGCTGGGCAGCCGTTATGCCGATCGCGGCGGCGGTGATGAGAGCAAGCAAACGCATGACAAAAACTCTGATTTCCTCTTAGGTCATGGGTGACATAGGCGTTCGCCATTGAATAGGTCATGAATATGGCTGAAGGCTTGGCGACAGGTTTGACGTGGCTGTTTCTATAAGTGACTGAGTTGCCGAGGGATTTATGAAGGTGAAGATGTTCCTCGCTACCGCTGTTGCGGTTTTGGCACTGGCAGGTGTTGCTCCCGCGCTACAGGCGGCGGAGCCGCCCGCGGGCATGGAGCCGGTTCCGAACCGCGCTTCGAACGAGGGTGAAGGGCCGTTCGGGAAGCTGGTGATTCGCGGCGCAATGCTGATCGACGGCAGCGGCGCGCCGCCGCGTGGGCCGGTGGACATCGTCGTTCGCGGCAACAGGATCGAGAGCATCAATGGCGCCGGAACGCCTGGCCTGCCGCTGAAGCCGGACCGCGAGCCGCGCGATTTCGACCGGGAAATTGACGCCACCGGCATGTATGTTCTGCCGGGCTTCGTCGACACGCACGGCCATAATGGCGATCCGGCGAAGGCGCCGAACCCCTCCTACGGATACAAGCTGTGGCTGGCGCACGGCGTCACCGCCGTCCGCGGGATCTCGCTCTACTGGGGGCCCAACAATCTCTCGCTCGACGACAAGCGCCGCAGCGCCGACAACAGCATCGTCGCGCCTCGCCTTTTCGCTTACATGGCGCTGGGCGACGGCTGGGACGGCGGCGACATCGACAGTCCGGAAAAGGCGCGCCAGTGGGTCAGGTGGGCGGCCAAGGCCGGCTATGACGGCGTCAAGCTGTTCAACTCCGAGCCGCGGGCCATCACCGCCGCGGCCATCGACGAGGCGAAAAAGCGCAAGCTCGGCACCGTCGCGCATCTCGGGCAGGGCGGCGTCGCCGAGGTCAATGCGCGCATTGCCGGCGAACTGGGCCTCGATACCGTCACCCACTTCTACGGCCATTTCGAAAGCCTGCTGAAGGACGGGCGGCTGCCGAAATATCCGGCCGACTACAATATGCTCGACGAACAGAGCCGCTTCTTCGAGATCGCCAATTTCACTGACCAGATCGTCGAACCCGGCGGGCCGGAATGGCGCGCTTATCTCGAACAGCAGCTCGAAAACGGCGTCATCTTCAACCCAACCTTTAACATCTATTCGGCCTCGCGCGACCTGATGCGGGCGCGAAATGCCGACTGGCATCAGAAATATACCCTACCGTCGCTGACCGACTTCTTTGCCCCGAGCCGCGTCAATCACGGCTCCTACTGGTACGATTGGACGACGGCGAAGGAAGTCGCCTGGCGCCGCTTCTACGGGCCCTACATGCGGCTGATGAACGATTATAAGAATATGGGCGGCATCGTCACCGTCGGCTCCGATCCCGGCTACATCTACCAAAGCTGGGGCTTCCCCTACGTTCAGGAGCTGGAGATGCTGCAGGAAGCGGGTTTCACCCCGCTGGAGGCCGTCCAGGCCGCGACGCGGAACGGCGCGCATGAAATCTACCGGCCGAAGGGCACGGACGCGCCGTTCGGCATGGTGCGGCCGGGCATGTTAGCCGACCTCGTCATTGTGCCGGAAAATCCCCTGCATAATTTTAAGACGCTCTACGGCACCGGCTTCGAGCGGCTCGACAAGGACGGCAAGGTCGAGCGGGTTGGCGGCGTCCGCTACACGATCAAAGACGGCATCGTGTACGACGCCAAGCAGCTGCTTGCGGAGGTGGCAGCGATGGTCGAGGCGCAGAAGCGCGCGCGGGGCGTGCAATGAGCCATCCGCTGGTGGAAGAAGCGCGCAAGGCCGCGCTCGGCGCCTATGCGCCCTATTCGAAGTTCAGCGTCGGCTGCGCGATTGAGTCCATGGATGGGGAGATCGCAGTCGGCGCCAATATGGAAAATGTTTGCTACCGCCTCGGCGTCTGCGGCGAGATTTCCGCGCTGACAGCCGCCCAGCAGAGCTTCGGCCTGGACAAGATCGCCCGCATCGCGGTCGCCGGCGGCCATGTCGGACCCGATGGTGAACTGACCGGTGGGTCAGTTGTCACCTCATGCGGCGGCTGCCGCCAGTCGATTCTCGAAGCCGCGCATGTCTCAGGCTGCGACATCGAAGTGATCTCCGCCAACGGCGATGGTACGGAAGTCAAATCGATGCGGATTTCCGAGCTTCTGCCGCTCGGCTTCGGCCCCGCCAATCTGAAGGATGCCGATACTTAGTCTGAAACGATGCTGATTTGATCGGGATCGGTCACGTGCACATGGGTTTGATAATAATATAGGCCCGTTGGCCGCAGGTTCGCGCCGACGAAATCGATCCGTTCCCGCCGTGCCGCGCCGTGTACCCTTATATTTTTTCCCATGAAGAAACGGTCCGCTGGCGCGCCGTAGCGTCTTGCCAGTCGTTCGGCGGCCGCTGGTGCAATGTTGATCGTAATATTTCGCTGGTCGCGATAGTCCTGCTCTGAATTGAGGTAGACCCTCTTCTTGTTCCGCCCAGTCGCGCTCACTTTCATAGCAAAGATGCCAGGCACTGCCCGAGGTGCCGCATCGGCCGCAGCCACGATCGCTTCGCGCGGGCTGATGTCGCCAGTTGCTTGTATGGGAGCCGTGTAGCAGCAGCGCGACGATGATCGTGGAAAGTGGACTGTTCATTTAGGCCAGCTTGATCTCACGGAGCCGCTCCTGGAGGTAATCGTGGGCGGTGATCGGCGGCCATTTCGCCTGCTCGCCGTCAGCAACAGTGCCCGGCAGCGCCTCGATCAGGAAATCGGGGCGGAAGTGGAGGAAGAAGGGCATCGAATAGCGCGCGTTGCTGGCGCGGTCCGGCGCCGGGTTCACGACACGGTGGGAGGTCGACCGCAGCCGGCCATTGGTGAGGCGCTGCAGCATGTCGCCGATATTGATCACGAGTTCGCCCTCCTTCGGGCTCACCGGGATCCATTTGCCCTCCCTGGTCAGCAGTTCGAGGCCCGCTTCCTCCGCCCCGAGTAGCAAGGTGATGGTGTTGATATCCTCATGTGCCCCGGCGCGGATATGCTCTCCGGTCGGCTCCATCTGCGGCGGGTAATGAAGCATGCGCAGCACCGAATTGCCGTCCCGCACCGTGTCGGCGAAATAATCCTCGTCGATCCCCAGATAGCGCGCAATGGCGGCGAGCACCTTCAGGCCCGTACGGTCGAACGTGTCGTAAAGCTCAAGGAAAGTTTCCCTGAACCCCGGCACTTCCTCCGGCCAGACATTGTCGGCCATTGTGTCGCGGAACGGATGGCCGGCGGCAAGCTCCCGCCCCACATGCCAGAATTCCTTGAGGTCGTGCGCCTTGTGTCCCTTCGCCGTCTCGATGCCGAACGGCGTATAGCCGCGCGCGCCACCGCCGCCGGGAATGGCATATTTCCGCTTCACCTCTTCCGGCAGCGCGAAGAATTGCTTCGCTTTCTCTTCCGCGCGGTCGATCAGCTCCTGCGGAATGCCGTGGTTGCGAATGATTGCGAAGCCGTAGCGCTCGAACGACTGCCCCAACTCCTGCGCGAAGCCCTGGGGGTCGCGGCTGGAGTCGGTGAGGGAGACGGAGGCGATGCTGTCGGCGATAAGAGTGTCAGTCATGACAATCCTTTAGCGGAAAGGCGGTCCCCGCGGAAACGACGAAAATCAAAGGCTGAGCATCAGCCCCGCAAGCGCCGCGCTCATCAGGTTCGCGAGCGAACCGGCGATCAGCGCTTTGACGCCCAACTTCGCGATCACTGGCCGCTGGGTGGGAGCAAGGCCGCCCGTCACCGCCATCTGGATCGCGATCGAACTGAAATTGGCAAAGCCGCAGAGCGCAAAGGTGACGATGGCGCGGCTGCGGTCGGTCAGGGCCGCGGCGGGACCGCCCGCATTGCCGAGGTCGATGAAGGCCACGAATTCGTTAAGCACGATCTTGGTCCCGAATAGGCCGCCCGCGACCCCCGCCTCGTTCCAGGGAACGCCGATCATGAACATGATCGGCTGGAACACCCAGCCGACGATCTGCTGGAAGCTCAAGGTCGGATAACCGAACCAGGCGCCGACGCCGCCAAGCAGGCCATTGGCGAGCGCCACCAGCGCGACGAAGGCGAGCACCATCGCGCCGACCGCGACTGCCAGCTTGACGCCGGTCTGCGCCCCTTGCGCGGCGGCCATGATGATGTTGGCGGGCCGCTCGCCGTCCTCGAACGTCTCGGCCACGTCCACTTCATCGGCTTCGGGCAGGCCGGGATGCGTCTCGGGCAGCAAAGCGGCGGGCCCTGGGCCGCTGATGCGGCTCGCCGGAAGCTCCACGTGTTCCGGCTCCTTCGGCGCCACCACATCCGGCATCATGATCTTTGCCATTAGGATGCCGCCGGGCGCCGACATGAAGGCGGCAGCGAGGAGGAAGGGCAGATACTGCTCGCCGAGTAGGGTCGCGTAAGCGGCAAGGATAGTCCCAGCGACACCCGCCATGCCGACGGTCATAAGCGTGAACAGCTGCGCCGGCGTCAGGGCTGCGAGATAGGGGCGCACCACCAGCGGCGATTCCGACTGCCCGACGAAAATATTGGCGGCGGAACCAAGCGATTCTACCCGGCCGATGCCGGTCACCCAGCCGATCGCGCCGCCGACCCAGCGGACGACCTTCTGCATGATGCCCAGATAATAGAGGATCGAAACCAAAGCGGCGAAGAAGATGATGACGGGAAGCGCGCCGAGCGCGAACGTATTGGCGAGCGGGTTCGCGACCGACGGGCCGAACAGAAATTCGGTGCCCTTGTTGGCGTAACTCAGAAGATTCGAAACGCCGCGCGACAGCGCCTCGATGCCAGCCCGTCCCCAGCTTGTGTAAAGGACGAGGAGCGCGATACCCGCCTGCAGCGCGAAGGCGGCCGAGACGACGCGAAGGCGGATCGCCTTCCGGTCCGACGACAGCAGAAAGGCGATGAGGAGGATCAGCAGGATCCCCGCTATGGCCCGAAAATTCTCCACGCTCACTCTCCCCCCAAGACACCCGCTCCGGCGTCTACCAGACCATCTTTCTTTCTGATGCCGCGGCGGCTCTGTCCAGCAAATCAATCGCTTCGCCAATATCGTCCGCGACCAGCAGCTGCGCACGCCGCGCCGGCGACATGAAGCCGCTCGAAGTGGTATGATCAAGGAAGCCGATCATCCCGTCCCAGAAGTTAGACACGTTCAGAAGCGCGAACGGCTTGGCATGATAGCCGAGTGCGTTCCACGTCCAGGCTTCGAACAATTCATCGAACGTGCCGATGCCGCCCGGCAGAGCGACGAAAGCGTCGGTAAGCTCCGTCATCTTCGCCTTCCGCTCATGCATCGTGCCGACGATGTGAAGCCCGGTCAGGCCGGTATGCGCGACTTCGAGGTCTATCAGCGCCTGCGGAATGACGCCGTGCGCCTTGCCGCCGGCGTTCAGAACTGCATCGGCGACGACGCCCATTAGGCCGAGCCTGCCGCCGCCATAGACAAGCTCGATGCCGCGCCGCGCCATCTCTTCGCCTAACGAGCGGGCAGTGTCGGCAAATGCCGGATCGGCGCCCATGCTGGAGCCGCAATAAACGGCAAGCCGCTTCAACAAACCGGAAAACTCCTGCCCCTTTGGAAAGCCGCTCCCTCGCGTGAATGCACGATTGCGGCAAGCCCTTTTTCTTCATGAATAAACCGGTTAGGCAACCCTATGTCCGATACGAACGCACCCGCAATCTCCCGCTCCCTCTTCGCCTTTTCGATCTTCTACGGCGGCATGGTCTGCATTGCCGGCGTGCTCGGCAACAAGCAGGTGGCGCTGGGGCCGCTCGCAGTGGAAGCGGGCATCTTCGCTTTCCTGACGTTGGTGGTGACTTCGAGTGCGGTGGCCGAGCTGCATGGGCGTGCGGTGGCAAACAAGCTTGTCCTGTTCGGCTTCGTCCCGCTCCTGGTATCCCTGTTCCTCACCCTGCTGGTGCTGGCCGTTCCAGCCTCCGCGAAGATGGAGCCTGAACGGCTCGCAGCGTTCGAGATGATGATGAAGGCGACCCCCCGCATCTGGATCGGCGGGATCATCGCCTACGGCATATCGCAAATCCTGAACGTTACCATCTTCAGCCGTATGAAGCGCGAGGGCGGCCGGATGCTGTGGCTCCGCTCGGGTGTCGCCGGCGTCCTCTCCCAGATCGTGGACACCTTGCTGTTCATCACAATCGCCTTTTACGGCGTGTTTCCGATCGGAGAGCTGCTGATGGGGCAGATGATCGCAAAGGTGGCCCTTTCCGCCGTCTTGGTGCCGCCGCTCATCTACCTCTTTGTCGGCATGGGCCGCAGGCTCGACGCGCGCCCGGCGTGACTTTCTCGGGACGAGCACTATCTGACGCGCCATGGCCGCACCCGTACTCGCTTATGAAAATCTCGGACTCGTGCAGGGCGCGGGCTGGCTGTTCCGCGGCCTTGACCTCTTCATCGGAGAACGCGACCGGCTGGCGCTGATCGGCCGTAACGGCGCGGGCAAGACGACCTTGCTCAAATGCCTCGCCGGCATGATCGAAACGGACGAGGGCCGCCGCACCATCCAGCCCGGCATCAAGGTCGTGCTTCTGGAGCAGGACCCGAAAGTCGAGGGCTTCGCCACCCTGCGTGACTTCGCCCTCGCCGGTCCCGACGCGCCGCCGCCTTACGAGGTGGACGCGATAGCCACCCAGATCGGCATTGATCTCGATCGCGAGGCTGCGACGGCGAGCGGCGGCGAACGGCGCCGCGCGGCCATCGCACGGGCGCTGGCGCAGGACCCGCAGGTGCTGCTGCTCGACGAGCCTACCAACCATCTCGATCTGGCGGCCATCGAATGGCTGGAGGACTGGCTTTCCCGCTATACCGGCGCCTTCATTGCGATCAGCCACGACCGCACCTTTCTGAAGCGCCTGACCCGCTCATCGCTCTGGCTCGATCGAGGAGCCATCAGGCGGGCGGAGATCGGCTTCGGCGGCTTCGATGCGTGGACCGAGCAGGTCTATGCCGAAGAAGCGCGCGCGGCGGAAAAGCTCGACGCCAAGCTGAAGCTCGAGCTGCACTGGCTGGAACGCGGCGTCACCGCGCGGCGCAAGCGCAATCAGGGGCGGCTCGCCAAGCTTCAGGAGATGCGGGCAACGCGCGCAGCCATGCTGGGACCGGCTGGCACGGCTAAGCTCGGTCTTCAAAATGACGATGTGAAGACGAAGGTGGTGATCGACGCCGAGAAGGTCACCAAACGCTTTGGCGACCGGACGATCATCAAGGATTTCAACCTCCGCATCACGCGCGGCGACCGGATTGGCGTCGTCGGCGCCAACGGCGCGGGCAAGACGACTTTGCTCAAGCTGCTGACCGGAGAGATGGAGCCGGACGAGGGCGCTATCCGGCGCGCCAAGACCTTGGACGGCGTCGTGATCGACCAGCAGCGGAAGCTCCTCGATCCCAACAAGCATGTGCGCGACATCCTTGCCGACGGCGGCGACTGGGTCGACGTGCGCGGCGTCCGCAAGCATGTGCAGGGCTACCTAAAGGAGTTCCTGTTCGCGCCGGAGCTGATCGACGCCAAGATCGGCACCCTCTCCGGCGGCGAGCGGTCGCGGCTGCTGCTCGCGCGCGAATTTGCTCGGCGCTCAAACCTCTTGGTGCTCGACGAGCCGACCAACGATCTCGACCTGGAGACGCTCGATCTCCTCCAGGAAGTAATCGCCGACTATGACGGCACGGTCCTGATCGTCAGCCACGACCGCGACTTCCTCGACCGGACGGTGACGATCACGCTCGGCCTTGACGGCTCCGGAAGGGTCGACATCGTCGCCGGCGGCTACGAGGATTGGGAGCGGAAGCGGAAGGCGCCGCAAGCGTCGGCGCAGAAAGCCGCCGCGCCCAAGGTCGCTCCCGCAGCGCCGAAGCAGCAGACCAAGCTCACCTACAAGGACCAGCGCGACTACGACCTGCTGCCGGGGCGGATCGAGGAGCTGGAGGCGCAGATCGCACGCGATGAGGACGCTCTTTCCGACCCCGACCTCTACACCAAGAACCCTGACCGCTTCGCCGCCCTCACCGCCGCCATCGAAAAGGCCCGCACCGAACGCGACGCCGCCGAGGAACGCTGGCTGGAGCTTGCCGAAAAGGCGGAGGCGCTTGCCTGATGGCAGGTCGTCCGTTCGAAAACGCGCTCACTCCGTCTTAAGCAGACATCTGAAGCGCTGGTCTAAGGCTCCAGCGCATATTGTACGAAGAGTGAAATGGACGTCTTGATTTCTCCTGCCTCCGTCGGCGAGGGCGGTGGTGGAGGCGGCGGCGGACCATCGCTGCTCCCGCTGCCAGTCACGACGATTTCCCCGCCGTAGCCTGAGAATGTGCCTTCAGTGATCGACAGAAGTTTTATCCCGCGGGCGCCGTTGCGCCGTGCATATTCCCTTGCGCGCAGTTCCGCCGAGAGGAGCGCTTTGTCCCAAGCCTGACCGCGAAGAACGGCGGCATTCGAGCTTTCGAAATAAGGGCCATCAATGCTGTTCGCGCCGGCAGCGACGAGCGCGTCGAGCAGTTTGCCGACCTCATTCACCCGGCCGTACCGCACCCTCAAATCGTTCGAAGCTGTGTAACCGATGATTTTCCGTTCCTCTTCGGAGGCGTCATCGTCCTCGTCGTCATTGTAGTTCGGCTCAAGATCGATCCCGGTCGTCTGAATGTCTTTCTCCGCGATGCCGAACGCCCGAAGTCTATCGATTACCTGCTTCATCTTCACCGCGGTCTGGGAAAGAGCATTGGCGGCCTTAGGATCGCTGGCCGTTACCCCGACGCTCACTATCGCGACGTCCGGTCGACTCTGTACGCTCTCGGTGACGGCAATTCCGACTACAGGGTTCGACGATGTGAGGTTTACGGGCGGGACCTCCGCATGTGCGGCCGCACTCACGGCCAGCAAGGCGAGGGCAACGAAATTTCGCATCGAGCTACTCCTAATTGCGAGCGACCGCTTCGTTACCGTAAAAACTTTTGCAGTCCAGTTTATGGCTGCAGGTCGTAATGCTTCAGCAGGTCGTAGAGCGTTGGCCGGCTGATCCCGAGCAGCTTCGCCGCGCCTGAGATATTGCCTTCCGTCTTCGCTAGCGCCTGGCGGATGGCGCGGCGGTCGGCTTCCTCGCGTGCCGATTTGAGGTTCACGGGCAGCGCTTCTTCCAACGCTTCGAGGTCGAGGTCCTCGGCCGTGATCAGCTTCGAATCCGCCATGATGACGGCCCGCTTCATGCGGTTCTCGAGCTCGCGCACGTTGCCCGGCCAATGCCAGTCCGTGATCGCCGCCAGCGCGCCGGGCGTGAAGCCCTTCACCTGCGGGTTCATCTCTTTGGCGAAGCGGGCGAGGAAATATTTGGCGAGCAAAGCCGCATCGCCGTGCCGCTCCGCGAGCGTCGGGATCTTCACGACGATCTCGGCGAGGCGGTAGAACAGGTCTTCGCGGAAGCGCCCCTCCTGGATCATCGCTTCGAGGTTCTGATGCGTCGCGCATACGATGCGCGTGTCGACGGGGATCGCCTTCCGCCCGCCAATCCGCTCGATCACCCGCTCCTGAAGGAAGCGAAGCAGCTTCACCTGCAGAGGCAGGGGAATGTCGCCGACCTCGTCGAGGAAAAGCGTGCCGCCCTCAGCAAGCTCGATCTTGCCTTCGGTGGTCTTGATCGCGCCGGTGAACGCGCCCTTCTCGTAGCCGAACAGCTCCGCTTCGAGCAGGTTCTCGGGGATCGCCGCGCAGTTGATCGCAACAAAACCCTTGTCCCGCCTGCCGCTCGCATCGTGGACACCGCGGGCGAGCAATTCCTTGCCGGTGCCAGATGCGCCAAGCAGCATCACCGAAACGTCGGCATTGGCGACCCGCTCGATGGTGCGCGCAACCTTCAGCATCTCCGGCGCGGCGGTGATCATCGTGCCGAGGACGGTGCGCTCGTCGCCGACCCGCTCCTCGAGCCGCCGGTTCTCATTCTCGATCTCGTGCAGCTGGAAGGCGCGGCGGACGATCAGGCCCAGCTGATCGATGTCGACCGGCTTCTGATAATAATCGTAGGCGCCGGACGCGATGGCGCGGAGCGCGCTTTCCCGCGCGCCGTGGCCGGTCGCCACCACCACCTTGGTGTCAGGGCGAAGTGCGAGGATGGATTCCAACGTCGCGAAGCCCTCGCTCACCCCATCCGGATCGGGCGGAAGGCCGAGGTCGAGCGTCACCACCGGCGGCTCCTGCGCGCGGACGAGATCGACCGCGCTCGACCGGTCGGAGGCGACCATCACCTCATAATCCTCATAGGCCCAGCGGAGCTGCCGCTGCAGGCCTTCATCGTCCTCGACGATCAGGAGCTTGGGCTTGAAAGGCGCGTTCATGCTGTGATCCGTTGCTTGTCGTGCGCAGCGCTAGCCGCTGCGGGGAGGAAGATGGTGAAACGGCTGCCTTCGCCTTCCTGGCTATCCACCTCGATGCGGCCGCCCATCGCAGTGACGAGCGTCTTCGCCTCGAACGCGCCGACGCCGAAGCCGCTTTCCTTGGTTGAGGCGAAAGGCTGGAACAGGCGCGTTCGGATGAAATCAGGCGACATGCCGCAGCCTTGATCGGCTACCTCGATTGCAATTTGGGTCCCGCGCTTTTCGAACACGATTAGCAACGGTGCCTCGGAAGGGCTGGCGTCGATCGCGTTCTGCACGATTTGCGTCAGCGCCTGTTCGAGCCGCGCCGGATCGGCCTCGGCGGCGATGCGGGCGTCGCCACTCACTTCGATCGGGTGGCGGCGGCGCTTGGCTTCTGCCACCGCGGCGATCACCGGCTGGACCAAGGTGGCCCGTGCTTCCTGCGCCTCAGGGGCGCTGCTGCGGGACAGCTTCGCCAAGAGGTCGTTCATCTTCTGCACCGAGCTTTGCAGCGTCGCCACCATGTCGGCGCGGAACTCCGGGTTATCGGCGTGCCGCTCCGCATTGCGCGCGACCAGCGAGAGCTGGCTCACCAAGTTCTTGATGTCGTGCATGATGAAGGCGAAACGGCGGTTGAACTCGTCGAACCGCTCGGCATTGGCGAGCGCCTCCTGCGTCCGCGCCTCGGCAAGGTAGCTCGCGGCCTGGATGCCCGCAGTGCGGAAGAGGTCGAAATCCTCCCAGTCCATCGGCCGGGCGGGGACCGGCGGCTCGAGCAGCACGAGACCGACAAGGCCATCATTGTGCACCAGCGGCACGCCCGCCCAAGCGCCCTCGACCTGCTTCAGCCAATCAGGAATGGCCGGCTTAAGGTCTTCCAAACCCTTACCGCTGAAGTCGACGACGTAGGAGGTGGAGGCAAGGAAGCGGACGAAGTCGTCCTCCACTTCACCAGCCGGGCGCTCGCCCTTCCAAGCATGCGCAGTAGACGGGGACAGGCGACCGCCGTCCAGCGTGAGCAGCAAGCCGCCGGGAGAGGCCGCAACGTCGGCAAGCGCCTTCACAACGCGTTCGCCGAGCGGTGCGCCGCTGCCGGTCGTACCGATCGTGCGGGTGAAGCGCAGCCAATCTTCGCGATAATCGTAGCGATGTTCGAAGAAATGTTTGGCGACTTGAACGCGGAGCCATCCGCGAAAGCGCTTGGACGGCAGCAGGAACAGCGCCGCGGAGGTGACGCCGATGATCACGGCCGCCTGCAGCACCCGGCCCCAATCGTCGCCGACGAGCGCCATCGCCCGCGTGATCCAGATCATCGCGATGAAATAAGCCAGAATTGCCACCAGCGAGAGCGACTGGAAGGTGGCGGCGCGGGACAATTGCACGCGCCAATCGGGGTTGCGCTTGGCGGCGAGTGCGAAGAGCGGCGCGAGCAGGGCCGCGAGCCCCCCGCGCATCGCGAACAACCCGCTCCATGACTGTTCGGTCAGATAGGCGACGGTATAGACGTGGAGTTCGTAGCCCCACAAAGCCGCAAGCGCGACGGTCGGGAGCTGGATCGAGGCGCGCGACGTCGCCGACGCCTGGCCATAGAGATTGTGCACGAGCACCAGGGAACCGGCGGCCATGGTGAGGCCGAGGCCGTTGCGGCTCGACAGCAAAGTCGAGGCTGCGTGTCCTTCCGCAAACGGCGTGAGCATGCCCAGAATGAACTGGAGGCCGATCACGCAGGCGACGGCGCCATAGACGAGCTTCACTGCGCGCTGCCGTTCGTCGTCCGCGCCGGTTCCGATGATGCCGTACATGAAGGTGAGGAAGGCAAGATTGCGGATGCTCTCGCCGACCGCCGCCCATATCGTCTGCGGCTCGAACAAAGCGTGCGCCAATGCCCATGCCGTCATGGCGGCAAAGGCTACGCCCAGCGGCCGGCGGCTGGCATCCGCCTTGGCCATGCGGGGCTGCCACACGGCGAGCGCGCCGTAGAGCGCGGCCGCGAGCGAATGACTCCAGAGGCCGATCAGCTCAGTCACCTGTAAGATTCTCTGACATGGTGCGCAGTGTCGCGAAAATTGACAAAAATTTCCTGAAGACCATCTGAGGTGAGATCGGAGAAAGCCTATGTCCCTCATAAGAAGCCTCGGCAGCAGCGGGCTTCAGACTCCGCCTTTGGTGCTCGGCGGCAACGTGTTCGGCTGGACCGCTGACCGCGAAACCAGCTTCGACATTCTGGACCGCTTCGTCGCGCGCGGCGGAACCATGATTGACACGGCGGACGTCTATTCCTCCTGGGTGCCTGGTAACGAAGGCGGTGAATCCGAAAGCATCATCGGCGAATGGCTGAAGCGCCGCGACCGCCGCGACGACGTGCTTATCGCCACTAAGGTCGGATACGACGAGGGCCTCGCCGCCGGCACGATCGCCGCCGCTATCGACCGTTCGCTGCAGCGGCTCGGCACCGACTATGTCGACCTTTATTTCTCGCACAAGGACGATCCCAACGCGCCGCTCGAAGAGACGCTCGGCGCCTTCGACAGGCTGGTGCATACGGGGAAGGTGAGGGCGATCGGCGCATCTCAGATCGAGGCGCCGCGGCTTCGCGAGGCGCTCGACATCAGCGCGCGCGAGGGTCTCGCCAGCTACTCCGTGCTCCAGACCTGGTACAATCTGCTGGAGCGGCCGAAGTACGAAGGTGAGCTGTCGGCGTTGGTCCAGGAGCGCGGCCTCGGCATGGTCGCCTTTTACGGCCTCGCCTCAGGCTTCCTCAGCGGCAAATACCGGTCCGAAGCCGATCTCGGCAAAAGCCCGCGCGGCGGCGGCCTCGGCAAATATCTGGACGCTCGCGGCATTAGCGTGCTCGCCGCGCTGGACGAGGTTGCGGCGGAGACGGGCGCGACACCCGCCCAGGCGGCGCTGGCCTGGCTGTCGGCTCAGCCGGCCGTCACCGCGCCGATCGCCAGCGCGACGAGTCTCGAACAGCTCGAAGAGTTGTTGGGCGCAATGGAGCTTGAACTTACGCCCGATCAGGTCGAACGGCTGAACGCGGCAAGCGCGCAGTGACGCGGCTCCACCTCCCGCTTCTCTGCCTGGCAATCGCGGCCTGCGATTCCGGCTCCGGACCCGCCAGCGCCTCGCCGCAGCGGACGGAGACGGCGATCTTCGCCGGCGGCTGTTTCTGGTGCACCGAAGCCGATTTCGAAAAGCTGCCGGGCGTGGTCGGCGCGTTGTCCGGCTACACCGGCGGCCGCACAGCAAATCCGACTTACGAGCGGGTCTCGGCCGGCGGCACCGGCCATTATGAGGCGGTGAAGGTCACCTACGATCCGGCGCGGGTCAGTTACGCGCAGCTGGCCCGCTATTATTTCCGAACTGTCGATCCGACCGATGCCGGCGGCCAGTTCTGCGACCGCGGCGAAAGCTACCGGACTGCGATCTTCGCGACCCCGCAGCAGCGCCGGCTGGCGGAGGCGGCCAAGGCAGAGGCCGGCCGCAGTCTTAAAGGGCGAATGGTGACGCCGATCCTATTGGCTGCACGCTTCTACCCGGCCGAAGATTATCATCAGGATTATTACAAGAAGAACCCGATCCGCTACCGCTACTACCGCTTCTCCTGCGGCCGCGAGGCGCGGCTGAAGGAAGTCTGGGGCAGATAGACTAGCCCTTCTTCTTCAGCACGCCGAGGGCGCCCACCACCATCGCTTCGGTCGCGGTGGATATCGTCGCCTCCGGATCCGGCGCCCAAAAGGGGCTGTGGAGCGCCGGCAATTTCGTGGGATCGCCGGCCGCCTTTGCCCATTGCGCCTGCGGCACGCCGCCCACCCAGAAGATGAAGCTTTCGATGCTCTTGTCGGCGAGGTGGTAGCGGCTGAAATCTTCGCCAGCCATGACCGGCGGCACGCGGCGCACGCGCTCGGCCCCGAACCGCTCGGTCAGGAGGGCCGCCGTGCTTGCCGTGAAGGCTTCGGTGTTCACGGTCGCAGGCGTTGACTCCGCCTCCCGCACCGTCACGACCGGCATTCGGTCTTCCGGCACGCCCGCCGCGATCGCTTCGCCGCGCGCAATGCGGGCGATGCCGTCCAGCAAGGTTTGCCGCACCTCGGGCGTATAGCTCCGGACCGTGAGCTGCATTTTGGCTTCGTCGGAAATGATGTTGTGCTTCGCCCCCGCATGGAAGCTGCCGACCGTCACGACGGCGGAATCGAGCGGGTTGATCTCGCGGCTAACCAAAGTCTGCAGCGCCCCGATCATTCGCGCGCCAAGCACGATCGGATCGCGCGTCGTGTGCGGAGCGGCACCATGGCCGCCGACGCCGCGAACCGTGATGTCGACGCTGTCGACGTTGGCCAGTGCCGGTCCGGGGGAATAGCCGATCATGCCGGCCGGCATCGGTCCATCGTGAAAGGCGAGAACCCTGTCGGGCTTCGGGAAGCGCGTGTAGAGGCCGTCGGCAAGCATCGCCTTCGCGCCTTCGCCGGTTTCCTCGCCGGGCTGAGCGATCATGACGAGCGTGCCCGACCATTGATCCTTCATCGCGGCAAGCCGCCGCGCCGTCCCGACCCAGGCCGCCATATGCGTATCATGGCCGCACGCGTGCATGACGCCGCTTTCCACGCCCGCAGGAGTTGTTGCCCGGACCTTGCTGGCATAGGGAAGGCCGGTCTGCTCCTCGACCGGGAGCGCATCCATGTCGGCGCGGAGCATCAGCACCGGGCCAGGGCCGTTCCGCATCACCGCGACCACGCCCGTCTTGCCGACGCCCGTGGTGACATCGAAGCCGAGCTTCTTCACTTCCGCGGCCAGCTTGGCGGAGGTCTTCACCTCCTGCATCGACAGTTCCGGGTTCGCGTGCAGGTCGCGGTAGAGGGTGAGCAGCGACGGCATGTCCTTCGCGACTGCATCCCGCAGCGTGTCTGCGGCGGCGGGCGAAGCAAAGAGAGCGGAAGCGAGAAGAGCGGCGGCGATTTTGCGCATAGAGGTGCTTTCGGGGTCAGGCGCGTGGAATGAGTTCCACTACGTCTATGGTGCTTTCGAAATGCGGATAAGGGAAGACGAGGCGCCAGCGGTTCTCGCCGACGCGCTCGAGGACTCCGGCCATGTCGCGTTCCCGGTCGCGGCCATATTCCAGCGCCATCTTCTCGTCCCCAAGCTGCAGAGTGCCGAGAAAGACCATGCGGCGATTACCGTCGGGAAAGAACAGGCCCATGGGCCGCTGCGAGCCGCTGAGTTTCGCAAAGCTGGTAAGGCCGTTCTCGGGCCGGATGCGGCAATTGAAGGCGGGGTAGACGACATAATCCATCATGCCTGCGGCTTTCGCGCCGATCTTCAGAACCCGGCAGTGATAATTGCCGGGCGGCGGCGCTTGCCAGGGTATGGCGGCGTCAGGCTGCAGGAGCGGACCTTCGCGGGTCAGCGCTGCGTCATGACCCGACGCACTCGCTTTCGCAAGCCCGTTCACCCAGGCCGAGCGCCACTGGCGGAGGCGGTCGCGATCGGATTCCGTGGCAATCTCCCGCCAATCCAATGTGGCGAGGGAAGGCGCGTTCTGCGGCCGTTTCGCTCCGCCTCCGCAGCCCGAAAGCAGAAAAGCGGATGCAACGCATGCGGATGCCAGTGCTTTCTTCATGCTTCAGACCATCTCCCGGAGGAGGTTGCTACAGGCTGACTGGCGGCACTTGCAACTGCCGGGGGCAAATCATTGCGCCGTCCAGCCCCCATCCATGGAGAGATTGGCGCCGGTGATCGACGAAGCTTCATCCCGGCACAGGAAGAGGGCGAGCGCCGCAACCTGGTCCACAGTCACGAACTTCTTGGTTGGCTGGGCGGACAGGAGCACGTCGTTCATCACCTGCTCGCGCGTGAGGCCCCGAGCCTTCATCGTGTCCGGGATCTGGTTCTCGACCAGCGGCGTCCAGACATAGCCGGGGCTGATACAGTTCACCGTCACCCCGCTGGTCGCGGTTTCCAGCGCGACAGCCTTGGTGAAGCCGGCAATACCGTGCTTGGCGGCGACATAGGGCGCCTTGTTCGGGCTGGCGACGAGGCTGTGTGCCGACGCGGTGTTGATCACCCGGCCCCAGCCCTTCCGCTTCATCGCCGGAAGCGCGAGCCGCGTCGTGTGAAAGGCGGCGCTGAGATTGAGCGCGATGATGAGATCCCATTTTTCGACCGGAAACCGATCCACCGGCGCGACATGCTGCATGCCCGCATTGTTGATGAGGATGTCGATCTCGCCTGCCGCCGCCATCAGCGCCTCGATCGCATCGGCGCGGGTCAGGTCGGCATTGCTGTAGCGGGCAGGCGCGCCGCTCGTCTCTTCCAGCTCCTTCCGGATCGCCTCGATTTCGTCCGCGTCACCGAAACCGTTCAGCACCACCGCCGCGCCTTCGGCCGCGAGGGCGCGGGCACAGGCCAGCCCGATGCCTGAGGTGGAGCCGGTGACGAGCGCGTTTTTGCCCTTCAGGAACATGCATCTGCCTTCAGCGAAGTTGAAACCTTGTTCAACTCTCGCGTCCCCTCGCTCCAAATGCAACCGCTTCCCTGCCGAAGCATTGAGCGGACGAAACGAACTTTCGGGAGGCTCCCCAAATGCGCTTCGGCGGACGCAGGACAAGCAGCAATGTCGGCATGCAGACCGGGCGCGGCGGAGGCGGCTTCGGCTTTCCGATGGGCGGAGGCGGCGGCTTCAATATGGGCGGCGGCGGGCTCGGCTGCGGCGGCATCGTCATATTGCTGATCCTCGCCCTCGTGTTCGGGATCAATCCGATGAGCCTGCTCGGCGGCGGCGGTCAGATGGTCGGGGGCGGCAGCCAGGTCGAACGCACCGGCGCCGATCAGGCCTGCAACATGAGCGAGACCAACAAATTCTCCTGCCAGGTGCTCGCCTCGACCGAGGATCAATGGTCCAGACTATTTCAGGCGCAGGGGCAGCAATACCGGCCCGCCTCGATGGATTTCTACAATCGCGCCGGGCAGTCAGGCTGCGGCGCCGCCCAATCCGCGATGGGACCCTTCTATTGCCTGTCCGACCAGCGTATCTATATCGACCCCGCTTTCTTCGACGAGCTTCGCACCCGCTTCCAGGCGCCGGGCGATTTCGCGCAGGCCTATGTGATCGCGCATGAGGTCGGCCATCACGTTCAGACCATCACCGGCACCGCTGACCGCATCCGGCAGGCGCAGTCCCGCGCCAGCAAGGCCGAGGGCAATGCGCTGCAGGTCGCGATGGAGCTTCAGGCGGATTGCTATGCCGGGGTCTGGGCGGCAACCGAGCGGGCGGCGATAGAGTCCGGTGATATCGAAGAAGGCATGCGCGCCGCCGAAGCGATCGGCGACGATACGCTGCAAAAGGCAGCGCAAGGCTATGTGGTGCCGGAAAGCTTCACGCACGGCACCTCGGCCCAGCGCCAGCAGGCGCTGCAGCGGGGCCTCCAGAGCGGAGATCCCGCTGCCTGCGACGTCTATACGGCCAACATCTAGAAGCGGAAGCGGAGCGTCGCCCGCGCAGTGGTCGGCGCTCCCGGCGCAATATTGTTGTCGTTATGCGCGGTCGGAAAATAGTCGGCGCCGAACAAATTCTCGATGTTTACCTGCGCCTCAATATTGTCGGCAAGCTCGTAGAACACGGCCGCATCCACCCGCGCATAGCCTGGAAGCGTCACATTGTTGCTGATCGACGCAAACGACTTCGACCGTGCGATCACTCCGAGGCCGAGCCCAAGCGCATCCGACACGTCGTAGCGGTTCCACAGCGCAAACTGGTGCCGCGGGACGAGCGGCACCTCGCAGCGCTGGCTGGCAGGATTGCAGGCGGTCGTGCGCTCCGTGATCTCCGCCTTCTGCCAGGCATAGCCGGCTGAAATCTGCCACCGGTCGCTGACGCTGCGCTCAAGGCCCAACTCGAGGCCGCGGCTCCGCTGGGCGCCGGTTAGCACCGTGAGGTTCGTCACTGGATCGACTGCACGGGTATTGGTGCGATCAAGCTGATAGACTGCGGCCGTGGCAAGGAGCCCTTCGACCGGTTCCCACTTCGCGCCGACTTCGTAATTGTCGAACTTCTCCGGCTCCAGCGCCTCGGACGTCACGTCGAGCGAGCCGAACTGGTCGCCCGACTGCGGCAAATAGGAGCGGCTGTAGCTCGCATAGAGCGACAGGTCCGGCATCGGCTTGGCGATGAAGCCGATCCGGGGCGACAGCAGCTCGTCCGTCCGGCTGAACTCCGCATTATTGCTGAGATTGGTGACATCGAGTGAGAAGCGGTCGAAGCGGAGGCCGGCAACGATCTCGAACGCCGGCGAAAGCCGGATCTGGTCCTGGACGTAGATTGCGGTGACGCTCGCCTCACCCTCGGTGAAATTGGACGGGGTGCATAGCCCAATCGCGGGCGGCGTGCAGGGCGCGGTCGTGTTGAACGGGAGAAACACGACGTCGGCGTCAATCGTGGGAGACTCCACAGGCACTGGAGTGGAAGAGCGGCGATTGGCCTGACCCGTGATCGCGAAGAAGCCGTTGAGGCGGCGCTGGCGGCTCTCCTGCCGGCCAAGCTCGAAGCCGATCAGCAATGTCTGGTCGATTCCGCCGAGCTGGTTTTCCCAGACGAGGTCGCTCTGGCTGAACAGATTCTCCCTCGTGATGGTGTCGTTATAGGCGGACAGGCTCAGGGTGCCGCCACTAACCGCGCTGCTCGGGTAGATGTTTTGATAGAATTTGTCATAGTCGCCGTAGAGCGTCCGGTTGCGGAGCGTCAGGCCCTCGCCGAAGCTGTGCTCAACGGCGAACGTGCCGATATGGACGTCCGCATCCGCATAGCTCTTGTCGGGATCGCCGAAGAAGACGCTGTCATGGCCCTCAACGGGATCGCCGTTCTGCGATGGAAGGCCGCGATCGGCGGTGCGCCGGTCATGGAAGAATTCGTAAGATAGGTCGATGCGCGTATCCGGCCCCGCAAGAATGCCGACCGTCGGGTTCACCGCGTAACGCTCCAGCTCCACGTTGGGGCGGAAGCTTTCGCCATTTTCGTAGACGCCATTGACCCGGAGGCCAGCGTTCAGACCCAGCGGCTGATCGAGGTCGCCCGTGAGGCGTACGCCGCCCTCACTGTCGCCTGAGATCGCGAACTCGCGATATTCGTTGAGGCTGGAGCGCTTGGTGACCCGGTTGACGACGCCGCCGCCGCCGCCGCGGCCGAAGATCATTGCGTTGGAGCCGCGCAGCACCTCGACCCGATCGACATTGTAGAGGTCGCGGAAATACTGGACGTCGTCCCGGATGCCGTCGACGAAGAAGTCAGCGGTCGTATTGTTGCCGCGAAGCGTGATCTGGTCCCGATTGCCCTCGCCGGTCCCGGGCGTCGCTCCGGGCACGAAAGTCAGGATATCGGCGATCGAGCGCAGGTCCTGATCCTCGATCTGGCTTTCCGAAATCACCGTCATCGCCTGCGGCACGTCTTTGATGTCGGTGCAGGTGCGGGTCGCGGTGCAGGTCTTCTCCGCGCCATATTCCGGCCGCTGGCCGGTAACGACGATCGATTGCGTGTCGTCGACTGCGACTTCAGTCGTGGCGGCTTCGGCCGCTAGGGCGGGATCTGCGAGGGAGCAGGAAAGGGCGATGGCGGAAACGGAACGGATGAACATGATGACCCCTTGAGAACAGTGCGCGTTGTTACGCTGCTGAAAGGGCATCTACTGCTGTTGAGAATAATTCGCAATAGCGATTGGTTCACTCCGGGAGGTCGAATATGTCGGCGCGCAGTGTCTTCTTTCGCGCGTCGAACCGACCGTGCCCTGGGCTGTCGCAGACGACCAGGATCTGGTCGGCTGTCACCCCATCCTCGCCCCAGAGCGCAAGCCCCTCCGGATGATCCTCGCCGCGGCCGAAGGGAAGGTCGAGCAGACGCTCGGGCCGGTGCAGGCGCACCTTCCGATCGTCCTGCGGCGGGTCGTTCGCCCAGTCGCGCCACCGGTAGAGCGCGACCGGGCCGCTGAGACCCGTCGTCGGTCCCGCTAGGATCAGCAGATCGTCACCGCATTTCTTAAGGTCGCGAATGCCGAGCCCCTCCATGGCGAGCAGCCGCTTCACGGGCGCGCCGTCCAACTCCAGCTTGCCCGACGCCTTGGCTTTGACCTTCAACTCCAGCAGCAAGGCATGGGTCGCGATCACCGGCCCGCGCATGCCGAGCGCCACACGCTCCCCGCATACGGCAATGCCCTCGATGTCGAGCCCGCCCTCCTTGGCGGGAACGCGCGTAAACGGCTTCAGCAGCGGATCGGCGCTCAGCGCTTTGGCCAGAGCCCCGCCATCCTTGCTTTGCTTCAGCAGTCCTGCGCGGCGCTTCCCGTCCTTCCTGACCGGCAGCCATCCATCCTCTGTCTCCACCAGAGGCAGGCGCGCGAGAAGGCAGCGCGGGCGGGTATCCTTAAGGTCGGCGAGCTTGTGGAGGTCGATGCATTCGTCCTGTTCCTTCTCGGGCTTGGCTCTCGTCCGCGCATGGCTGCCGACCAGCCACAGCCAATTGTCGTCGGCTGCAAGCCCTTCCAGGTCCGCTTCCTCCTCTGCATCCGCAAGGTCCAGATAATCGCCGAGCGGCAGCTGCCGGTGATTGGCCCAGCGGTCGCCTTCTCCAGTCAGCCGTTCGATCGCCGCGCATTCGTCGCCTGCTACGAACAGCGTGTTGCCGATGCGGGTCGCGGCGGAGAGGTTCCGGACATTGTCGTCATCTTCTTCGGCGTCGAAGCGGAGGCTTACATCGCCATGCGGCTTTGCCGGCTCCGGCCAGCCCGTCTTCGATGATCCGAACATGAAATCCAAACAGGAGGGAGCGGCAAGCGTTCCGCGCCTTGGGCTACTCCGCCGCCAGCAGCCTCTCCGCGCCGCCGAGGTCGACGCTGACCAGCCGGCTGATCCCCTTCTCGATCATCGTGACGCCGAACAGGCGGTGCATGCGGCTCATGGTCACCGCATTGTGCGTGACGATCAGGTAGCGCGTGTCCGTCTCCGCCGTCATCCGGTCGAGCAGGTCGCAGAAGCGCTCGATATTGGCGTCGTCCAGCGGCGCGTCGACTTCGTCGAGCACGCAAATCGGGGCCGGGTTGGTCAGAAACAGCGCGAAGATCAGCGCCACCGCCGTCAGCGCCTGCTCGCCGCCGGACAGGAGGGTGAGCGCGGAAAGCTTCTTCCCCGGCGGCTGCGCCATGATTTCAAGGCCGGCCTCCAGCGGATCGTCCGAATCGATGAGTTCCAGATGCGCCTGCCCGCCTTCGAACAGGGTGGTGAAGAGGCTGCGGAAATGGCCGTTCACCGCCTCGAACGCGGCCAGCAGCCGCACCCGGCCTTCGCGGTTCAGGCTGCCGATCGAACCGCGCAGGCGGTTGATGGCGAGGCCCAGTTCCTCCCGTTCCGCCTGATTGGTGGTGCGGCTGTCCTCCAGCTCGGCAAGCTCCTGCTCGGCGACGAGGTTGACTGGGCCTATCCGCTCCCGCTCGGCGCTGAGCCGGTCCTTCTCGGTGGACTCGATCGATGCGTCTCTTATCGACCCTTCATCGAATCCGAGTTGCTCGGGCAGCAGCGGCGGCGGGCACTGGAAACGTTCGCCGGAGATGCGGCCCATCTCGATGCGGCGGCTCTCCTGATTCTCGTGCCGCGCGACCGCCCCGGCCCGGGCTTCACGCGCGACCGCCAGCGCTTCGCCCGCATCGGCGAGCTTCTTCTCGGTCTCGCGCAGCGCTTCTTCGGCCTGCCGCTCATGCGCCGCCGCCGCTTCCGCGGCTTCTGCCGCCGCAATCGACTCCGTCTCAAGGGCCTCCACCGCCGCCGCGAGCCGCTCCGGCGCATCCGCCAGTTCCGCCGCCTCAACTTCCGCTTCCGCAATGCGGCGCCCCATATCCTCATGGCGGCGGGCGGCGTCGGCGGCACGGACCTGCCAGTCGGCGCTTTCCTTCTTCGCAGCCTCGGCGCGCTGCTTGTCGGCGCTGATCGCCCGCGCATGAGTCGCCGCTTCCGCGCGAAGCTCGGCAAGCGCCCGCTGTGCGGCCTCCGCTTTCTCCCGCAGCGCCGCTACCCGCGCCTGGGTGGCGCCGGCGTCTGGCAGCGCGGTGACCACCGCCTCCGCTTCGGCTGCTGCCTGCTTGGCATCCGCAAGGTCCGCATCCGCCTGCGCAACCCGTTCGGCAAGGCCGGTCCGGCGAATGTCCAGCCGCTCTATTTCGACATTCGCGGCGTCTTCCTCGCGCCCGGCCTCGCGGATCGCGGCATTCGCTTCCGCTTCGATGCGGCGGTTCCGGTCGGCGGCCTCCCGCGCCTCCTGCATCTGCCGAAGCGCGGCATCAATCCGAGCCTGCGCATCGGTCACGGCGGCTTCCGCGCCCGGCGACGCCTTCTCGATCTCAGCCAAGCGGTTGACCCGGATCAGCCGCTCGGCCGCCGCAGCCCCAAGACCCGTCGCCACAAAGCCGTCCCAGCGCCGAAGCTGTCCGTCCCGTGTGACAAGCCTTTGCCCGACCGCAAGCGCGATGCTGCCATCATCCTCAGTGACAACGCCAATCTGCGCGAGGCGCCGGGCAAGCGCCGCGGGCGCCGTCACATGCTCGCTCAGCGGCGTGCAACCTGCCGGAAGCGGCGGATCGCCAGCCTGCTTGTCCGCCCCCGCCCAGCGCCGCGCGGCTTCGCCTTCCAGCGCGGCATCGAGATCGTCGCCAAGCGCGGCTGCTAGTGCATGCTCGTAACCCGTTTCCGCCTTCAGATGATTGATCGCACGGTCGCCGCTCGTGCCCTCAACCGCCTTGCGAAGCGCCTGTGCTTCCGACTGCAATGCCGCGAGCGCCGCGCGCGCCGCTGCCCCTTCGCTCTCAGCCGCGTCGCGGGCCGCGGCGGCCTGCTGACGGCCGGCTTCGGCGGCGCCGAC
>NZ_DASWTN010000020.1:0-25871 GCF_036402135.1 Allosphingosinicella sp.
AGCGGGAGAGGGCGGCGATGAATTCACGCTGCCGCGCCTCCGTCCAGCCGTCGCGGCGGCGGGAGGCGGAGGGAACGGGCGTGAAGGCGAGGGGATCGTCAGCTGAGTCGGTCATCCGCAAGTCTATGACGGACGAAAGAGCGTGTAGGAAAGCGGCGCCCCAAGCGTCGGAGGCACTAGTTTTCCATTCGCGCGTTCTTTGTGCGAGCCGGGGCCATCGATGTCTGAGGCCATGGACGAATACCGGCTTATCTTCTTTGAGAATGGACGTCTCGTCGACTGGGAGACGGTGGCGGCGAACGACCCGGTGGAGGCGATCGGGACGGTCGCGTCGCGCGCCCGGCGCCAGACGGTCGAGGTGTGGCGGGACCACCGGAAGCTCGCCGTGATCCGGCCGACCATGAGCGTCAAGAGCTAATACCGGGGAGGGGCCGAGAATTAGCGGGTAATACCGTATGGCCGCTGAGGACCAGGGCCCCTAGTTTCGGTTCAGCCGCCGGATTCCCCCACAATCTGAATTAGGCGGTCAGGGCCGGGAGCGCTTGAACCCCACTTCAAGCCCCGGCCCGCTACACGGCGTGCGCAGTGGAACCTTAACGGCATGGCGGGCTTCTATGGGCGAAGAGCAGCCCAGCAGAGAAACCATGCGCACAATCGCCGCGACGTTCATGACCGAAGAGGAAGCCGCCGCGGCTTGCCGCCGTCTCGAGGAGATCGGCGTGGCTCCGGACCGGATCCAGTCCGGGCGGCTCGAGGGCGCTGGGAGCGAGGGCATTTTCGTCAGCGCCAAGGTGGCCCCGGAGCAGATGAAGGCTGCAAAGGCGATATTGGACAGCCCGCCGCAAGCGGCCGAGCCGTCTATGCCGGAACCCGAGCTGCCGCGCGCGGAGGGGCGCCGGCCGCCCGTTTCGGCGCAGGGCATCCCGGCGAACGTGCCTGAGACGGATGACGGTTTCCGGGTGCAGGCGCCGCCGCCCGAACCTGTGCGTGCGGCCGTTCCTCCAGAGCCTCCTGCCGCAGCGCCTGTGCCGCAGCGGCCTTTGGTTTCGCGCTCTGCCGAGATGAGTGAGCGGCCCCCGATCGTGGCGCGGGCGGGACCGGCGAATGGTCCGCCGGCCGCGGCGGTCGACGCCGACACTCCGGCGCGGCGGGCAGCGCCGGCGACCAATACGCGGCGGCAGCTTTTGATCGCGGCGCTGATCGTCATTCTGGCGTTCTTTGCCGGGCTCGTGCTTCGGCTGGCGAGCTAGCGCGGCCCGCCTTCTTCCGCGTCGAGCCGCTCCATCTCCACTTCGGTGCGGCGGACCGTTCCCTCGACCTGCTCGGTCCGTGAACGGACATTCTTCGTCACGACCAGCTCCTCGCGGACGAAGGCTTCGCGGGAGACGACCGGCTCTTCGCGCATTTCGGCGATCTCGATCACCCGCTCTCTGAGGAGGCCGCCCGCCTGTACCTCTTCGTCGGTGAGGCGCCGGCCTGCGGGGCGGCGGGAGACGGTCGCCTCCTCTTCGAACAATTCGACCTCCTGACGCACCGGCGCCTCGGTTGGGAAGGCATGGACGCGGGCGGTGCCGCGGCGGACTTCCCGCGTGCCGACGCGCAGTTCCTCCTCGACGACGGGGATGCGCTCTTCCTCGATAACCTCTTCCCGCGCATCGGGTTCGGCGGCGCGGGACGAGGAGGAGCCGCCCTGGAGCGCGGCGACGATGATCTGCGGCGCAACCTCGTCCAGCGCGCGGAGCACCTTCTCGCTGTCCTCGGCCTGGACCAGCATGATGAAGCCGCCGCGCTTCAGCTGCGCTTCGCAGGCGGCGCGCTCGTCAGAGCTGAGATCGAGGCTGTCGAGCGTCAGGGTACCCTCGATCCCCGGCGTCAGCACCGCGGAATCCTGGAGGGGCGTCTTGTGGGCGAGGACGGAGAGGACGCGCTCGGCCTCGGCCTCCGTGTCGAAATGGGCGATAATGGTGGGCATCAGCGTTCCTCCCCGACCGACATGCTGCCGGTGCGCTCGACCGCGGCCTGTTCGGACCGGAGCGTCACCGGTATCTCCTCGGTGGTGGCGCCGGCTTTCTTCCGGACATGGATTTCCTCGACGAGGACGAGGCGCTTTTCGACGACGACGACCTCCTCGACTACGGGAATGACGGTGGTGTTGCCTTCAAGGCGAACGCCCGGGAGCTCGGACACAGCGATATTCTTCGGCACGCGTTCGATCTCGACCTCATCATGGGCGAGCTCGACCGGGATACGCTCCTCGCGCTCGTCCACCGAGATGCGGACGCGGACGCGCCCCGCCTCGACCTGCCGCTTGGCGACGTTGAGACGTTCCTCGACCAGCGGGATCGCCGCGACTTCCTCCTTGCTGTTCATAGCCTCATGATCCGGTTTCTGGGGACGAGCAACTAACCGACAGGCGAGCGCGCGCGTTCCATTCCAATCACCTCGAGACGCGCGTGTCTTGGCAACCAGAGCCGCAGTAAGTCAAATTAGAAATATGGGTAACAGACAGGCAAATCAATTGGATGAGCCAATATCCTGCTGTTTCCCTTGGGTGAGAAGCATCGCTCGCTCGCTCGGCAGCCTGCCTGGCTTGGATGCTCTCTTTCCTCCAATAATGGCGCCACGTGAGACATAGGATCGTGCATCACCGACATCCTGAACCGCCCCAGTAAATCCGAAGATGTCCACGGCGCCTCCCTCGTTGACGACCGTTCCCTTCACGTTACCAAGCAACACTAGCACCCCTTGCTGCTCAACAACGACATCGCCCTTAACCGTTCCCGTGATCTTTAACTTGCCACCCGCTCGAACAGTCACCTTGCCCACAACTTCGCCCGACACGACTGTCGAGCTGGTAACATTAAGCGGGCCGAGGTGGTTTTCTATTATTCTCATCATCCAAGTACACGAGGGAGGGTATCAGCCGCGGAATCGCCGCGAGCTAGCAGAATGCCCTTAGCGGCAGCATCTTAAAGTACCTCGAAGCTTAACACCGTCAAGCGAGCCGGTCCCGTAGCGTAAACCCCATGGCCGTAACCGCCCTGCCGAGAACCAAGAACGAAGCCAACCCGCTCAGCGTTCAAAACGGCCTCTCGAAACGCGACGGGATTTGTTCCAGAAAATGATGTCATCACAGCAGCCCATTTAGGATCGTCGAGTCTTGCGCTGACCACATGCTTGCCGGGAGTTAAGTCAACCACTGTGTGAACTGGAGCGTACCAGCGATAAGCCTCGTGCGCTCCGCCGCCCCCCCGCGCTTTCCAACTGTCTCCCGCACGCTGGAAATAGAGTGTGAGTGTCGCAGGAAGATCCGGACGCTCGCGGGGGACGATGCGCACTCCAGGCGCGGCATCGACCCTATACCGCATGACAATCCTCTTCTTTCCGGCAAGCGAGCCGTGGCGGAAAGTAAGATAATGTGCGTGTCCCGCTCGCGCGTTTGGATAGGGAAATTCGAAATACCAGCCTTCCCGCGAGTCCATCGGGCTAAAGGGCATGCCCGCCGAATAATTCTTTCCCCGTATGATCGGACCTATCTCCCACAAATGAGCCGGTGGAGCAGGTGCCGCAGCTGCTGTGGCAGCCAAGGCAATAGCGAGTAGGGCAAGTACCAAATATCGAGGCATCTAGGCGATCTGCACGCATGGGCATTACTTTAGCGTGAATGCTCTTTCTCTGTAGTCACCATAGGAGCCGGGCAGTAGGTGCGCGGTGCACTACGCTCACGCCTTACTCCACCAGCGAGATTGTCAGCTGACACTCACAAAGCTGTCCAGCACGCGTTTTCGCCCCGCATGTTCGAAGTCGATTTCGAGCTTGTTGCCTTCAATTTCGGCGATGGTGCCATAACCAAATTTGGAGTGAAAGACGCGTTGGCCTAGGCTGATGTCGGTGCGGCCAGCGTTGCCGAGGCTTACGGCGCTGGCGCGGGCTTCGATGACGCGGGGCGGAATGCGTTCGAAGCCTCCGGAAACGGCGCGCTGCCAGCCGGGGCCGCGGCCTGAGCCGCGCTGGAGGTCGGCGAAGGGGTCGGCGCGTTCGGACCAGTTGGCGCGCCAGAGGGACTCGCCGCCGCTCATAGTGGTCTCGTGGTCGGCGTGGGCGTCGGGAAGCTCGCCGACGAAGCGGGATGGGATGGAGCTGGTCCACTGGCCGTAGATGCGGCGGTTGGCGGCGTGGAGGATGAAGCATTTCCGCCGCGCCCGCGTGATCGCGACATAAGCGAGGCGGCGTTCCTCCTCGAGGCTGGCGAGGCCGCCTTCATCCAGCGCGCGCTGGGAGGGGAAGACGCCTTCTTCCCAACCGGCGAGGAAGACGGTGTCGAATTCCAGGCCCTTGGCGGCATGGATGGTCATCAACGTGACCTTCTCGACATCGCGCTCCGCGTCATTTTCCATGACCAGGCTGACATGTTCGAGGAAGGCGCCGAGCGTCTCATATTCCTCCATCGCGCGGGTCAGCTCGGCGAGGTTTTCGAGGCGGCCGGCGCTTTCGGCGGAGCGGTCGGCCTGAAGCATGGCGGTGTAGCCGCTGTCGTCGAGGACGAGTCGGGCAAGCTCCGGATGCGGAAGCTCATCAAGGCGGCTCCGCCAGCGGGCGAAGTCGGCGACGAGGCGGCCGAGCGAATTGCGGGCGGCGCCGGTCAGCTCATCCGTGTCGAGGATCTGGGCGGCGGCCGAGAAGAGCGAGACGCCGGCGGCGCGGGCGAAGCCGTGCACCTTCGCCACCGCCTTGTCGCCAAGGCCGCGCTTCGGAACGTTGACGATCCGTTCGAAGGCGAGATCGTCCGCGGGCTGGGCGATGACGCGGAGATAGGCGAGGGCGTCGCGGATTTCGGCCCGCTCGTAGAAGCGGAAGCCGCCGACGATGCGGTAGGGCAGGCCGATCGCGATGAAGCGGTCTTCGAACTCGCGGGTCTGGAACTGGGCGCGGACAAGGATGGCGACATTGTCGAGGCGGCCGCCGCGGCGCTGGATCGTCTCGATCTCCTCGCCGACGCGGCGGGCCTCCTCCGGCCCGTCCCAGACGCCGATGACGCTGACCTTCTGCCCTTCACCGCCGCTTTCGTCCCTCTGCTCGGTCCAGAGCGTCTTGCCGAGGCGGCCGCTATTCTGGGCGATGACGCCGGACGCGGCGGCGAGGATGTGAGGCGTCGAGCGGTAATTCTGTTCGAGGCGGATGATCTTCGCGCCCGGAAAGTCCTTCTCGAAGCGGAGGATGTTGGCAACCTCCGCGCCGCGCCAGGAATAGATGGACTGATCGTCGTCGCCGACGCAGCAGATGTTCTTCCGCTCCTGCGCGAGGAGGCGGAGCCAGAGATACTGGGACTGGTTGGTGTCCTGATATTCGTCGACCAGGATATATTTGAAGCGTTGCTGATAGAGTTCGAGGACGTCGCGGTGCGTCTTCAGGATGGTCAGCATGTGGAGCAGGAGATCTCCGAAATCGCAGGCGTTGAGCGTCTTCAGCCGCGCCTGATATTGGGCGTATAGGTCCGCGCCCTTGCCGTTGGCGTAGGCTTCGCTTTCGGCGGCGTCGATCTGCTCCGGGGTCCAGCCGCGGTTCTTCCAGCGATCGATGAGGCCGGCGAGGGCGCGGGCGGGCCAGCGTTTTTCGTCAATGTCGGCGGCGGCGATCAGCTGCTTCAGGAGGCGGAGCTGATCGTCGGTGTCGAGGATCGTGAAGTTGGACTGGAGCCCGACCAGCTCGGCATGGCGGCGGAGCATGCGCGCGGCGACCGAGTGGAAGGTGCCGAGCCAGGGCATGCCCTCGACCGCCTCGCCGACGATGCGGCCGACCCGCTCCTTCATCTCGCGCGCCGCCGTGTTGGTGAAGGTGACGGCGAGGATTTCCGACGGCCAGGCGCGGCGGGTGGCGATGAGATGGGCGAGGCGGGCGGTGAGGGCGGCGGTCTTGCCCGTGCCGGCGCCGGCGAGAACCAGCACCGGGCCTTCGGTGGTTAGCACGGCCTCGCGCTGCGGCGGGTTCAGGCCCTGGAGGTAAGGCGGTTCGCGGAGGGTGGCAGGGGAGTCGGTCACTACGAACAGTTAGGGAACATGGCTGGACGGGGCAACAGCCTCTGCTTCATATGATCATTGTTGCGAAAGGGAGGAACGGGATGCTGGAAGGCGGCTGTCATTGCGGCGCGGTGAGGTACAAGGTGGAAGGCGAGCCGGCGCGGGCGGGGCTCTGCCATTGCCGGGACTGCCAGGGCCATACTGGCGCGCCGGTGGTCGGCTGGGCCATCTTCAAGCAAGATCAAGTCGAAATAGAAGGCGCGCTTTCAACCTATGAATCGTCGAGCGAGGGGAGGCGGCAATTCTGCCCTCGCTGCGGAACGAGCATCTTCTACCTCAACGACGTCATCTTTCCCGGGCTGATCGATGTGCAGATCGCGACGCTGGACGATCCCGATGCGGTGCAGCCGAAGGAGCAGATCCAGCTTGCTGACCGCATCGGATGGATGCAGTCGGCGCACGACCTTCCAGGATTCGAGCGCTGGCCGCCCGAATAAGAGGTTAGCGCGCGCCAGCGCCCTTCGTGGCGATCCGTGCAACTTCGGCCAGCACCGCCTCGCGCTGCTCGTTCGGCAGAGTGGAGCCCGCAAGGAACGCGGCCACGGCCAGCTTGCGGCCATTCGGCAGAGCGATGATGCCGATGTCGTTGGTAGCGCCATTGACGTTGTCCACTGTCGCGCCGGTGCCGGTCTTGTGGTAGAGCTTGGCGCCTTCCGGAATGCCTGCCTTGAGCCGTGCCGGACCCGACGTGGTGCCCTCAAGGATCGCCATCATCTTCTTCGTCAGCTCGGGCGAGAGCAGCTTGCCGGCGTCGAGCGCGGCCAGCATGCGGGTCGCAGTTGCCGGGCTCACCCGGTCGCGCGGATCGGCGAGATAGAGGGTCATCGCCGCCTGCTGACGATCGAGCGGTACCGTCTGGCGCAGCGCACTATATTGCTCGCGGGTCATGCGCGGCTGGATCGCCGGGGCGCCTACCGATTGCGGCTGCATTTCATATTCATAGCGGTCGACGCGGAAATCCTCGAAGCCGCGCTCCTGGAAGAAGCGGGTGAGCGCTTCCGGTCCGCCGACCCGCTTCATCAGGAGATCGGCGGCGGCATTGTCGCTCTGCGCGACGGTGACCTCGACCAGTTCCTCGATCGTATAGACCTTCTTCTCGGCGAAACGGTCGGTGATCGGGCTGTAAAGGGGCGAAATGTCGTCTTCGGTGAGCGTGATCTTCTCGTCCAGCGAGAAGGCGCCTTCCGCGGCCTTGTGGAAGACGAAGATGCCCAGCGGGAGCTTGAAGACGCTCTGCATCGGCATCGGCTTGTCGGCATTGAGGCCTTGCATCTGGCCGGTCTGAAGGTCGAGGATGGCGACGCCGAGGGTGCCGGGCTTCGCCCGGTCGGCCAGCTGCTGGAGCGGGCTGGCGGGCGCTTCTGCTGCAACGGCATTGTTCTGGGAAGCTTCGCCGCCCGAGCAGGCGAAGGCCAACGGCAACATCATCGTGAGGATCGTTTTCAACGCCACAGTCTAACCCCTTCAATCTTTTTTGCGGATGAGCAGGATGTACGCTTTTCCGAACCGCCGCTCCGCCTCAACCGCGAAGCCGGACGGAACGTTCGGCCGCTCCCCTGAAGTCTCTATGCTAACCCGTCCGGCGGGTGCAACCCAGGCCGCGTTGCATATGCGGGCGAGCGCCATCTCGGCGAGGCCGGCAGCATAGGGCGGATCGAGAAAGATCATGTCGCAAGGGCGCGCGGGCGGTGGGACATATTCAATAGCCTGCGCGCGAATGTCGGTGCGGCTTTCGGCGCCGAAGCGGGCGACGTTCTGCTTCAGCACATCGAGGGCAGCGCGCTCTTTCTCGACGAAGGTGCAATGCGCCGCGCCGCGCGACAGGGCTTCGAGGCCGAGCGCGCCGGTACCGGCGAACAGGTCGGCAACGTGGAGGCCGTCGAACGTGCCTAGACGGCTCTGCAGCATCGAGAACAGCCCCTCGCGGGCACGGTCGCTGGTGGGGCGTGTGCCTTGCCCTTCGGGCGCGGCAAGCGGACGGCCGCGCCATTCGCCGGCGATGATCCTCATCGGAGGGTCTTGCGGAACGTTACCAGGTCGTGCTGTGGCACCTCGCCAACTGCACCGAGGGGCAGGTCGCCGAGCACGAACGGGCCGTAGGCGGTGCGGATCAGGCGCGAGACCTGGAGGCCCAGATGCTCCAGCACGCGCCGCACTTCGCGGTTCTTGCCTTCGGTGAGCTTCATCTCGACCCAGCCGTTGCGGCCCGTCCGCCGCTCGAGGTTGGCGTCGATCGGGCCGTAGCGCATGCCTTCGATCTCGATGCCCTCGATGAGGGTTTCGAGCCGTTCCTGGGTGACGTCGCCGAATACGCGGGCCCGGTAGGTGCGCTCGATGCCGGTCGAGGGTAGTTCGAGCTGCCGCTTCAACTCGCCGTCATTAGTGAGGAGCAGCAGCCCCTCGGTATTGAGGTCGAGGCGGCCGACCGGAACGAGCCGCGGCAGGCCGGGCGGCAGCCGGTCGTAGATAGTCTTGCGTCCGGCAGGGTCCTTGGCTGCGGTCAGGAAGCCGGGCGGCTTGTGGAACAGGAACAGTCGCGTCGCAGCAGGCGCTGAGACCGGCTTGCCGTCGACGGTGACGCCCTTGAGGGATGTCAGGATCGTCGCCGGAGTGTCGATGACCGCGCCGTCCCTGGCGATCCGTCCTTCCGCGATCATTCGCTCAACTTCCCGGCGCGAAGCGACGCCGGCGCGGGCAAGAAGCTTGGCGATGCGCTGCGGCTCGCCAGCCTTGTGCGCCCTCGGCGGTTCTTCCTCGGTGCGCTCGGAGCGCGGGCGCGGTTGTTCGGCTCGTGGGGATTGGGGTTTTGTCTCGCCTCCTCGGCGACCCGAGCCGGCACTCTCCTCGCGGAAAAGCCTCGCCCGCTTCATGCGCGAAGGGCTCGACCTTTCCTCGCCGCGGCGCGCCTCAGTTTTCGCCTTGCGCTTGTCGGCAGCCGGGCGGCCTTTCGCCTCCTCCCGCTTCGGGCGTGCCGCACCCTCCGCCTTGGCCCGATCCGGCCGGGCCGGACGTGCCGGTCGCTCGCCTCGCGGAGGCTTAGGTCCCTTCTTCGCCGGCGCCTGCTTCGCGCTGGTGCCTCGAGGGGCGCTTCTGGAAGGCGGCTTGGGCAGTGATTCCTCCGTCATGGGGCCATCGCAACCGACGGCCTGAAAATGAAACGCGCTCAGGCGATTGCGGGATGCGGGCACCGATAGGCCCGTCGACCGTTACGCCAACAGATCGACGAGGCGGCACCGACTATCATGTTGTTCAGTAAACGCGAAAGGGCAATCCGCCGCATCATCATTGTGGAGGATGAGCCGCTAGTCGCCTTCGACAACGAATATTCGCTGAACGACGCGGGCTATGAAGTGGTGGCGACGGTGGACAATCTCACCGAGGCGGCGGAGGTGATCGAACGCGAGGAGTTGGACCTCGTCCTTACCGACGTGAAGCTGAGGGGCGAGGGCGACGGGCTCGACGTGGCGCGGGCGGCGGGGGCGAAGGGCGTGCCGGTGCTGTTCGTGACCGGCAATTGCCCGCTTGAGGCACGGAGCCTCGCCATCGGCTGCCTCGCCAAGCCTTATTCGGACAAGGTGCTGAAAAGCGCACTCGAAGCGCTCGACCGCAGCATACAGGGCGAGAAGGTGAAGAAGATCCCGGCGGGCCTCAGCCTCTACGAAAAGGCCTGATCCGGCGTTCAGCGGCGGGCAAGCTATGCAAGCGCAGCAAATCCGTTAAGGTCGCCCAAAACAAAAAGGAGGAGCCGAGTGGCAACAGCCGCTGAAACGACGATCGCGAAAGCGAAGAAGCCGGGTTGGCGCACGCTGGTCCGCTCGCTTCGTAACCCCAAGTCCGCCTTCATGGCGCTGTTCGGCTTCGCTTCCGGCCTGCCGTTCGCGCTCTTCCTCGGCACGCTTTACGCATGGTTCACCGAGGCCCAGGTGGATCTGGAGACGATGGGCGTTTTTTCGCTGATCGGCCTGGCTTACTCGTTCCAATTCCTGTGGTCGCCGCTGGTCGACAAGGTCGACATCCCGGTCCTCCGCCGGCTGGGCAAGCGCAAGCAGTGGATCGCGCCGATGCAGCTGCTGCTCGGCATCATCCTCATAACGATGAGCTTGCTCGATCCGAGGAGCGCCCTCGGCATGTTCAGCCTGCTTGCGGGGATCGGCGCCTTCGCCAGCGCCACGCAGGACATCGCCATCAATGCCTGGCGGATCGATATCGCGGACGAGGAGGCGACGATTGATATCCTCTCGACCGTATATCAGATGGGCTTCCGCCTCTCCTCACTCGTCGGGGGCGCGCTTGGCCTGATCATCGCCGCGCGGATCGGATGGCCGCAGACCTATGTCGCGCTGGGACTGATCCTGCTTGCGATCGGCGTGGTGGGCTTGTTCGCACCCGACCCGGAGAAGACAGGCGCGGTGATCGCCTCGGGCGAGGAGATCGAACAGCTTTACCGCCCGGGCGAATTGCTGCCGAAGGTGCGTACCTGGGGTTTGCTGGCCGTCGGGCTGCTCTGGGCCTTGGCGATCGGGACGGTGCTCGTGTTCATGGTCCGCTCGATGACCGCCTTGCCGGAGAACCGCCCGAATCCGACCGAGTTTACGGCGACTTACGGGCCACTGATCGTCCTCGCCACAATCGTCCTGCCGGCATTCGTTGCCGCCTGGCTCGTGAAGCTCCGGCGCCAAGGGCAGCACGTGATCCCGGCGGAAGGCGGTACGGGCGCGCGCGCAGGTCAAGTGACGGATCATTTCTACCGCGCGCTGGTGCTGCCTCTGGTCGAATTCGTAGGCCGCATGGGCTGGTCGCTGGTGCTTATCCTCGCCTTGGTGCTGACCTATCGGATATCCGACTCCATCTGGGGCACCTTCGCCTATCCATTCTATCTCGGCGAGCTCCAGTACACGAACGACGAGGTCGCCTTCGCGTCGAAATTCTTCGGTATCGGCGCGATCATCCTTGGCCTCGCGATCGGAGGCTGGCTGATCGTCGTGCTCGGGCGAATGTTCACGCTGACGCTCGGCGCGGTCCTCGCTGCGGCAACCAACCTGCTCTACGCCGATCTCGCGGTCGGTGGAGCGACCATGTCGGCAGTCAGCAGGGCGATCGGCTTCACCTGGGCCGTCGAGCAGTTTGGCGGCACCGAGAAGCTTGCCAGGCTGATGATCACCATCGGCGGGGAGAATCTGGCCATCGGCATCGCGGGTGCGGCCTACGTCGCCTGGCTCTCCTCCATCGTCGCCAAAGGCTACAGCGCCGTGCAATATGCACTGCTCGCCTCGCTGACGCTGCTGGTGGGCACGCTAGGTCGCGGTGCGCTCGGCGAAATGATCGAGGAGCGCGGATATTATTTCGTCTTCATCTTCACTGCGCTGATCGGCGTGGTGGCTGTGGTGCTGTGCGTGCTTGAATGGATACGCGAGGCGCGCGCGGGGCGGAATTCGGGTGTAGTTGCGCCCGATCATCCCGACGCGAGGCCCGCGCATTAGGTAGGGGTCGCCCGAAGCGGTACCGCCCGAGCGGCGCCGCTGCGTTTAGATTTTGTCCATCATGAAGGGGTAGGGCAGCCCCTGGCGATTGGACCGGGGGGTAGGGCATGCCTTTCATAGGTGCGTCATTGCTGCTGCAGATGCTGTGCGCGCTTCATTGCTACCGCACCGGGCGTAATCGCTGGTGGCTGTCGATAATCCTCATATTTTCGATTCCCGGCTGCTTCATCTATTTCCTCTGCGAGATTGCGCCCGATATCATCGGCCGCCGCGACCTGCAGTTCGCCAAGGACGTGGCGCTTCGGAAGATCGCACCAGACAAGGAAGTTCGGGCGGCGCGCGATGCGCTCAGCATAGTCGACACCGCCGCCAATCGCACCCGGCTTGCCGACGCGCTGGCCGACAACGGCCTCTGGAAGGAGGCGGTACCGCATTACGAGACGGCGCTGGCGCGGACGCCGACGGAGGACAGGACGGGGCAGGTGAAGCTTGCCCGCGCCTATTTGGAAAGCGGCAATGCGGTGCAGGCCAGGAAGCTGCTCGAAACGCTGCCGAAGAGCGATTCCGAAGCGCAGAACGATCGCGCCGGACTGCTGCTGGCGCGGAGCCTGGAGGCGCTCGGCGAAACCGCGAAGGCCCTGATGCTCTACGAGGAACTGGCGCAAAGGCTTCCGGGCGGGGAGGCGCATTGCCGCTATGCGGCCTTGCTAATGGCCGAGGGGCGGACACGCGACGCGCTCGAAGTACTGGAGGAAGTGGAGCGGCTTGCCCGTCGCCTCGACATTTACGAGCGGGCGCGGAACCCCGAAATGTACGCTTGGGCGGAACGGACGCTGACGGAGCTTCGCGAAGCCGCGCTTTAGGTCGGCGCCTGCCCGTTTTTCCTGAGGACTTCGCCGGCAAGGTAGAGCGAGCCCATGACGAGCACGATCGGCGGCTGCGCGCGATCGGCATGGCGCGCGATCCAGCCGAGGGCGCTTTCGACATCCTCAGATGTGCGGGCGGTGAGGCCCGCCTCCTTCGCTTCGGCTGTGAGGGCGGCGGGGCTGTGGTGGGCGTGGCCGGGGACGGGAACGCTGTGGAGCGTGATAGCCCGGTTGCGGAACGGCTTCAGCACGCCCTTGGCATCCTTATTCTCGAGGAGTCCGAAGACGATGTGGAAGGGCCGTTCGGCGGGCACATAGGCGCGGAAATAGTCGGCGATCGCGCGGGCCGCTGCAGGGTTATGGCCGCCGTCGAGCCATAGTTCCGAACCCTGCGGCAGAAGGTCAAGAAGCGGCCCGGCCGAAAGCCGCTGAAGCCGCGCCGGCCATTCCGCCCAGCCCATGGCCGCCTTCAGGGCAGAGTCGCGGACATCCACCGCCTTCTGATGGCGGAGCATGGCTACGGCGAGCGCCGCGTTCATTGCCTGGTGTGCGCCGTGGAGGCGCGGGACGGGGAGGTCCAGTTTTCCCCATTGGTCGCGGTAGTGAAGCTTGTGGCTGTAGACGCCCGCGTCCCAGCGTCCGCCGCGCGGGATCCAGTCCGCGCCCGCCGCGGCGGCGACCTCGCCAATCCTGTTGGCGATGCGATCGGGATAATGCTGGGTGAGGAGCGGCACGCCCTTTTTGGCGATGCCGGCCTTTTCGGCGGCAATTCCTTCGATCTTTCGGCCGAGGAAGAACTGGTGGTCGAGCCCAAGCTGAGCGATGCCGCAGGCGACGGGAGCGGGGAGAATGTTGGTGGCGTCAAGCCGCCCGCCGAGCCCTACCTCGATGATGCAGGCATCGGCAGGCTCGCGGGCGAAAGCGAGGAAGGCAGCGGCCGTGGTCACTTCGAAGAAGCTGGGGCCGATACCATCCGCGACGTCGAGCACTTCCGCAAGCAGATCGGCGAGGAGCGTGTCCTCGATCAATTTTCCGGCAATGCGGATGCGTTCGTTGAAGCGGACGAGGTGTGGGCTCGTGAAGACGTGGACCGAATAGCCCGCCGCTTCGAGCGCGGCGCGGAGGAAGGCGCAGGTCGAGCCCTTCCCGTTGGTGCCGGCGACGTGGAAGACGGGCGGGAGCTTCCGCTCGGGACTGCCGAGGCGGGCGAGGAGCGCGGAAATCCGCTCCAGCCCCAGCACGTCGGCGCCCGGCGAGAGCTTAGCCAGCCGGTCGAGCTGTTCCTGAACGCGCGGGTCTTCCGATACGGCGTGATCCGCCATCGGGCGCGGCCTCAGGCCGCCGCTTTTTGCGGGGTCAGATAGGAGACGAGCTGGGCGAGGCGCTGGCGAAGGTCGCGGCGGTGGACGACCATGTCGATCATGCCGTGATCGAGCAGATATTCGGCTCGCTGGAAGCCTTCGGGAAGCTTTTCGCGGATCGTCGATTCGATCACGCGCTGCCCGGCAAAGCCGATGAGTGCATTGGGCTCCGACAGCTGCACGTCGCCAAGCATCGCATAGGAGGCGGTGACGCCGCCTGTCGTCGGGTCGGTGAGGACGACGATATAGGGAAGCCCGGCTTCCTTGAGCTCGGCGATGGCGACCGTGGTTTTCGGCATCTGCATGAGGGAGAGGATGCCCTCCTGCATGCGGGCGCCGCCAGCGGCGGTGAAGATGATATAGGGGCAGCGTTCCTCGATCGCGGCGCGTGCGCCGGCGACGAAGGCGGCGCCGACGCCGAGGCCCATTGAGCCGCCCATGAAGGCGAAATCCTGCACGCCGACGACGGCGCGCTGCCCCTCGATCGAACCCTTGGCGTTGATGAGGGCGTCTGGCTCGCCCGTCTGCTGGCGCGCCGCTTTAATGCGGTCAGTGTAGCGCTTGGAATCGCGGAACTTTAGCGGATCCTCACGCACCTGCGGTGGCGGAAGCAGCGTGAAGCCGGGATCGAAGATGAGGTTGAAGCGCTGGCGCGGGCCGATGCGGTCATGATGGTCGCAGCGTGGGCAGACGAAGTCGTTCTCCTCCCACTCCTTGGTGAAGATCATCGCCTCGCACGAGCGGCATTTGTGCCAGAGATTGTCCGGCGTTTCGCGCTTCGGGAGGAACGGGATCGAGTTGCGGACCCGGTTGAGCCAGCTCATTGGAAGGTCTCCTGGAGAATTGCCGCCGATTTAAGCATCGGGGCCGCTTTGTCCACCGCTCAGAGCGTGGCGGCGATGGCCCGCGCCGCTTCATCCGGATCGGCGGCGTCGGTGATGGGACGGCCGATGACGAGGATGGAGGCGCCTGCATCGAGCGCCTTGCGCGGGGTCATCGTGCGCTTCTGGTCGCCGGCGGTGCCGCCTGCTGGGCGAACGCCGGGGACTACGAAGAAGCCGTGCGGCCAGAGCTTTTTCGCGGCACCGACTTCGTTGCCGGAGCAGACGACGCCGTCGAGGCCGGCTTCCTTGGCGAGCATCGTCAGACGCTCGACCTGCTCGTGCGGGCCGGAGTTGACGCCGATCGAGCCGAGGTCGCTTTCGTCGAGGCTGGTGAGGACGGTGACGGCGACCACCTTGGTGCCGTTCGGCGCCGCGGCCTTGGCATCCTCCATCATCGCCCGGCCGCCCGCGGCATGGACGGTGAGGATCGCGGGCTCCAGCGGGCGCAGCGCCTGGATCGCTTTGCCGACGGTGTTCGGAATGTCGTGGAATTTGAGGTCGAGGAAGATCGGGAGGCCGAGCCCGGCCATGGTCTTGATGCCTTGGCGGCCGTTGGCCGAGAAGAATTCAAGGCCGAGCTTGATGCCGCCGACATGGCGCTTCACCCGCGTGGCGATGGCCTGCGCCCGTTCGAGGTCAGGCGTGTCGATAGCGACGTAGATGTGGCTGCTCATGGCGCGGACGTCGGGTGCGGATCGGGCGCGTTGAGCGGGTCCGTGGTCGGCGTCGCCTGGGGGGGAGGAGCGGGGGTGTTCAACAGCGCCGCCTGCCGCTCGAAACTTTCGAGGCGCCGCTTCATCGACCACATGCGCGCGCGGTGGAGGATCAGCATCGGCAGGAAGCCGAGCAGGAAGGCCGCGAGCACGAGCACCGGAAGCTTGATGTCGATCGCGAGCCCGCCCCAGAGCTGGATCGTGACCGGCGTCCAGTTCACCGTTGCGAAGAGGACGAGAGCGACCGCAAGCGCGACCCAGAAGAGCGTCTTCAGAAATTGCATCGCACCGCCTCCCTTTGAGCCTCATACGTGCGCGGCGACGGGAAGGCCAGAGCGTCGAGGATGTGGATTTAGGTTAACCTTGGTCGCAGGCAGGCCTGAGTTTACCAAGGCCCTTCCGCCATCCGCTTTTGCCTTTCCTGCTCCTCGGCGCTCGGATCCTGCGTGCCGAAATCGCCGGTCTCGACCCGGCCCTCCGGTTCGTAGGTGGCGATGATCGCGCCGCCCTTCGTCACCTGATGCTCCGTCATCCGCAGCGCGCCCGCCGCAGTGCCGTCACTGAACAGGCGCTTGCCAGAGCCGAGAATAACGGGAAAGGTCAACAGGGTCAGCCGGTCTACGATGCCCGCCTTCAGCAATTGGGGTAGAGCGCGCTGCTGCCCTGGACGATGAGATCCGGCCCGTCGCCCATCTTCAGCTCGGCAAGCGCGTCGAGACTGGCGACGCGGTGGCTGTTTTCCCATCCGAGCGGCTGGTCGCCGCGGGCCAGCACATATTTGGCGGCGCGGCCGAACTTCCGGCCGATGCTGTCGCCTTCGGCATAAGGCCAATAGTCAGCGAAAATGTCGTGGGTGCGCTGGCCCAGCAGCAGGTCGAACGGCCCCGAAAACAGCGCATCGATCCGCTCGCCGCCTTCCTCATCGAAATAAGGCGCCATCCAGCCGCCATATTCAAAGCCGCCTGTCGCGTCCTCTGTCGGCCTGCCCGGCGCCTGCATCACCCGTCCAGGGCCACGAACACCGACCCGATTATCTTGCGCATCGATCATCTCCTCACATTCGGCGCATTGGCCCTTGGACAAATTCATCGGGACGCGCCAAAGCCCCACTATCCTTGCGATTGGTCCTCCTATAACGTCTTTCGAGGGGGGATGGCGATATGAAGCTGTACCGGATCGACAAGCTTGCGAAGCGCGACGGCGCGGTCGTCAAGAAGAAGCACGTTCTCGCCGCCTCTGACAAGGACGCGGTCCAGCAGGCGTCGCATAGCGAGGACTGCCCGATTTGCGAGGTGCTCCGCGATGGCCAAAAGGTGGGCTCGGTCCTCTAAGGTTTCCGTATGCACAAAGGCTCCTGCCTCTGCGATGCGGTCACGTTCGAGGTGGACCGCGATATGCCGGGCCCGCTATAGACCTGTTCTTGCCTTGAATTCTGCGGCTTGAGAACAGAAGCGACCTGGAGCCAAGCGCATCGGCGCGCGGGGTACTCTAACTTTTGTGTGCGATAAAGTGTCACGTGGAAGCAACGCCTCCGACTCAATCGGGGTCGTTTCTGCCTTGTAACATGAATTAGTCGTTCAAACCCCGCTCGAGTTGCTGTTTACTCTACGTCAGGGCCTTGAAGCCCAGGCAACGAGGGGATGGAATCATGACTCGTTTTTCCGGAAAGCTTTGTCTTAGCTGCGCGCCGGTGGCGATTGCCGTCGGCTTGGCGTGTGGAACGCCCGCATTTGCGCAATCGACCGTGCCGGACGAGCCGCTGGACAATGCGTCCGCCGCCGCCGAACAGGAAGCCGACGCGATCGTCGTCACCGGCTCCCGCATCCGCCGCAATCCCCTGGATCAGGACTCGCCGATCGTCTTTGTGGACGAAGAGGACATCGCGAAGACGGGCCTCAACTCGGTCAATGACGTGCTGCAGCGCCTGCCGAGCTCGGGCGGCGGTCTCAATTCCAAGTTCAACAATTCGGGCAATCTCGGCAACCCGCCGGACGGCGGCGGTGTCGGCGCCGGCGCGGCCGAGATCGATCTTCGTTATCTGGGCTCGCGGCGCGTGCTCGTCCTTGTCGACGGCCTTCGCTATGTGAACGGCGCCTCGGCGAGCGGCGTGCCCGGCTCCACCGATCTCAACTCCATTCCCGAAAGCGCGATCGAGCGGGTCGAAGTGCTTCAAGACGGCGCTTCCGCCATCTACGGCTCCGACGCGATCGCCGGCGTCGTCAATATCATCACGAAGCGCCGACAGGCGGGGCTCGAAGCTTCCGCGCAGATGGGCATCTACGAACAAGGGGACGGCTTCACCCAAAACTACCAGCTCAGCTGGGGCAATGGGACGTCGGGCCCGCTCGAGGTCGTCGTCGGCGGCAGCTATGTGAAGCAGGGCCCAGTCTGGGCCGGCGATCGCGACCTGTCGCGCTTCCCTGAGCCCTATACCGATGCCTGTCAGGTGACCTGCTCGAGCTTTACGCCGAACGGGCGCTACACGGGATCGATTTTCCTGGGCGGAAACGCGACTCTGATCGCACCAGTAATCGGCCGTTCGCCCACCCCGGCGGATTTCAGGGCCTTTGTCACCCCAGACGACCGCTTCAATTTCCAGCCTTTCAACTACCTGCAGATACCCCTTGAGCGGTTCGGAGTCTTCGGCAACCTTCGCTACGCGCTGGCCGACAACGTCAACTTCTCGGCCAAGGCGCTGTGGAACCGCCGCGAGTCCAAGAACCAGGCGGCGCCGCTGCCGTTCGGCATCGGGCCGACCTCTGGCCTGACTGCCGTGCTCAGCGGCATCGTCATCAGCGCGACCAACCCGTACAACCCGTTTGGGGTCGATCTCGGCGGCAGCAACAACAATGTCGGCGCGATCTTCCGCCGCTTCCTTGAAGGCGGTCCGCGCCGATTCCACCAGACGGTCGATACTACATACGGCGTCGCGACGCTTGATGGCAGCGCCGCCTTGTTCGGGCGCGACTGGTTCTGGGACGTGAACGCCTCCTATGGGCGCAACAAGGCCGAACAGGACATGTTCGGCAATATCGATTCCAGCAAGCTTCGCCAGGCTCTGGGCCCGATTTCGGGCTGCACGGCGCCCTGCGTGCCATTCAACCTGTTCGGCGGCTTCGGGTCGATAACGCCCGAGATGATCAATTTCGTGAGCTTCGAACAGAATGACAGCAGCCGGCAGAGCCAGTTCGACGCGACGGCCAACCTGTCAGGCAGCCTGTTCGATCTCCCCGGCGGTCCGTTGGGTCTCGCCGTCGGTCTCGAATATCGCAAGCTCAAGGGAAGGTTCGATCCGGATCCCATCGTAAGCGCCGGCTTCAGCTCCGACATTCCGGCGCAGCCGACGCGGGGCAGTTATGACGTCAAGGAAGCCTATGCCGAGCTGAATGCTCCGCTCCTGGCCGACCGGCCGTTCTTCGACCTGCTGGAGCTCAGCGGTGCGGTTCGTGTCTCGGACTACTCGACTTCAGGCTCGACAACGACGTTCAGGGGCGGCGTCAACTGGAAACCTATTCAGGATCTTCGCCTGCGGGGCGCCTACTCCCAAGGCTTCCGCGCTCCTTCGATCGGCGAGCTGTTCGGCACTCAATCGCGCTTCGACGAGCAGCTCAACGATCCCTGCTCCTCGCATGCGGCGAACAACGCTCCGCGGCGTTTCCAGAATGACGCGGAAGTTCGGGCCGCCTGCATTGCCGCGGGCGTTCCCGCCAATGGCAGCTACCAGCAGGCGAACGCCCAAATCTCGGTGAGCACAGGCGGTAACGAGAATCTCGATCCGGAAACGTCGGAAAGCTGGGTGGTCGGCGGCGTCTACAGCCCGTCATGGCTGCCCCGCTTCTCGGTCGAGGCCAATTGGTACAAGATCAAGATTGAGGGCGCGATCCAAGCCATCCCGCGGGCGACGACGGTGCTCAACTGTCTGCTCACCAATGATCCCGCAACCTGCGGACTGGTGACGCGAGTCAACGGGGAACTGATCGAAGTTGAGGGCTTCCTGCAGAATATCGCGGCGATCAAGGAGGAGGTCATTGACGTCAACCTTGCCTATCGCGGCGTGGAAACCGGGATCGGCAGGTTCGGCTTCAGCTGGAACAACAGCTTCCTCCGCAATTATGACGTGATTGTACCGGGACCTACGGGGCCGGAACTCCTCAGCAGGGAAGGGACCCAGGTCGGCTCGCCGGCGCAGGCTTTCCCCAAATTCAAGTCGGTCGGGATCATCGACTGGGATGGGCCTGATTTCGGGATGACGCTCACCGGCCGCTATGTTTCCAAGCTGGAGGAGGTGGGCGGCAACGTGCTGGATTCGGTGTTCTATACCGATGCCCAATTGCGCTTCATGGCCGGGGCGGACGACCAGTTCGGCTTCGCGCTGGGTGTCAACAACCTGTTCGACAAGAAAACGCCCGGCTGCGTCACCTGCGAGGCCAACAATTTCTCGCAGGCGGTTCACGACATACCGGGCCGCTACTTTTACGCACGTGCCAGCGTGCGGATGTAATTCGACGGCGTACATCTGAGAACGGCGACCGGCTCACACCGGTCGCCGTTTCTTTATCAGCTGGGTAATCTCACACTTGGGGGTGAGGGCTTGAACCTCCGCGTCAAACCTCCGATGTTGGCTGCCTAGCGCAAATCAGCAGGACTTCCCGGACATCATGGATCATCACGACATCGCCAACGCCCTTGTTCCCATCGTCATCGAACAGTCGAATCGGGGCGAGCGGAGCTTCGACATCTATTCGCGGCTGCTGCGCGAGCGGATCGTGTTCGTGACGGGCCCGGTCGAGGATCATATGGCGACGCTCATCACGGCGCAGCTCCTCTACCTCGAGAGCGAGAATCCGAAGAAGGACATCTTCATGTACATCAACTCGCCGGGCGGTGTCGTCACGGCGGGCATGGCGATCCACGACACGATGCAATACATCCGGCCGCGGGTCGGAACGGTCTGCATCGGCCAGGCGGCGTCGATGGGAAGCTTCCTCCTCGCCGCGGGCGAGCCGGGAATGCGGGTGGCGCTCACCAACGCCCGGATCATGATCCACCAGCCGTCGGGCGGCGCGCAGGGCATGGCCTCCGACATCGAGATCCAGGCGAAGGAGATTCTTCGCATCCGGCACCGGATGAACGAGCTTTACGCCCAATATACCGGCCAGCCGCTGGAAACGATCGAAAGGGCGATGGACCGCGACAAGTTCCTCTCTTCGGAAGAGGCGAAGGAATTCGGGCTCGTCGACGAGGTCTTCGATAAAAGACCGGCGCCTGCCGACGAGGATGCGGCGAAAAACGCCGCTTAACGTTTAAGCCATTGTGGTCGGGGTAAAAGCCGGTCAGGATGGCAAATCAGAAGGTGGGGGCTATCCCCTAAGGAAGACGAATGACGAAATTGAGCGGCGGCGACTCGAAGAGCACCCTCTACTGCTCCTTCTGCGGGAAGTCGCAGCACGAGGTCAGGAAGCTGATCGCGGGCCCGACCGTATTCATCTGCGATGAATGCGTCGAATTGTGCAACGACATCATCCGGGAAGAGACCAAGTCCGCGTTGGTAAAGACGCGCGACGGGGTTCCGACGCCGCAGGACATCTGTAAGATCCTCGACGATTATGTGATCGGCCAGAGCCACGCCAAGCGCGTGCTCTCCGTCGCCGTGCACAACCATTACAAGCGCCTCAACCACGGTGCCAAGGGCGCGGATGTCGAGCTTGCCAAGTCGAACATCCTGCTCGTCGGCCCCACGGGCTGCGGCAAGACCCTGCTCGCGCAGACGCTGGCGCGCATCCTCGACGTGCCGTTCACCATGGCTGACGCGACGACGCTCACCGAAGCCGGCTATGTCGGCGAGGATGTCGAGAACATCATCCTGAAGCTGCTCCAGGCGTCCGACTATAATGTCGAGCGGGCGCAGCGCGGCATCGTCTACATCGACGAGATCGATAAGATTTCCCGCAAGTCCGACAACCCGTCGATCACCCGCGACGTGTCGGGCGAGGGCGTGCAGCAGGCGCTCCTGAAGCTGATGGAAGGCACCACCGCCTCCGTACCGCCGCAGGGCGGGCGCAAGCATCCGCAGCAGGAATTCCTGCAGGTGGACACGACCAACATCCTGTTCATCTGCGGCGGCGCCTTTGCGGGGCTGGAAAAGATCATCGCCGACCGCCTGCAGGGCAAGTCGATTGGCTTCGGCGCCTATGTGGCGGCTCCGGAAGAGCGCCGCACCGGCGAAGTGCTGCGCCAGGGCGAGCCCGAGGATCTTCTGAAGTTCGGCCTCATCCCGGAATTCGTCGGCCGCCTGCCGGTGATCGCGACGCTGGAGGACCTCGACACCGAGGCTCTGGTTAAGATCCTGAAGGAGCCGAAGAACGCGCTCGTGAAGCAATATCAGAAGCTGTTCGAGATGGAGGAAGTGCAGCTTTCCTTCACCGATGACGCTCTGGTCGCGGTCGCCAAGAAGGCGATCGAGCGCAAGACGGGCGCTCGCGGACTACGTTCGATCCTCGAGAACATCCTTCTGGACACCATGTTCGACCTGCCGTCGATGGACGGCGTCGACGAGGTGATGATCGACAAGGACGTGGTCGAAGGCCGCAAGGAGCCGGTCCGCGTCTATGCCGAAAAGAAGGGCGAAAGCGCGGCCTGATCCTGGCTGGCACCACCGATGTTGTGGGCTGAAAAGCGGCTGATGGCCGTGTTTTTTGTGCCGGATGTTGCGGGGGAGAGGAGCTTGGCATCGCTCCTCCTAAGTGCGGGCGCGACCAACCAGTTCGTGGATACGCAGGGCGGCCTGTCCTTCCGCTGGGGCGGCTTCGACGGAGTGCGAGCTGAGCTTGCACGCTTGAGCAACCATGTCTGCCTCTTCATCGGCTTTTGGCAGAGTTGCTTTTTCAAAGCGCTTCACGACGAAGACGTACGACCGCCGCCCCTCCTTCAGGACGGGCTGGCCGAACTGTTCTACGCCTTCAAAGAGACGTGTGTGCAACTGGGCGCTGATGTAGCGCTGGTCGCAACCCATCTTCATGAGGATGATGAATGGGTGTTAGGCCGCTACCCCATAGTGGCGGAAGGGAATACGGCACAGTTGCTCGACGAATCCTTCGGGCTGACCTTCATTCGCGCTGGATATGGGCAAGGCTGCCCGGACGTGCTGTTCGACCGCGAAATGGTGCTGAGCCCAGAGGGTGTTTACACATTCGGCGGCACTGGGTGGGAACGATGGTTCTAGATTCCGAGTGTATACCAGCGGCAGTGTTTCGTGGCCGGCGGCAGACTCCGGAAATTGAGCGGTGGCGACAGCAAGAGCGCCGTTTTGGTCATTTGGTGTTGAGTCCTAACAAGAGGTGGAAGCTACGCCGATGAACATGGAAAAGCCGTCCGTACTGGCCGAGCGCCAGCCGCACCGGCGGCTTCTGCCGTCTTTCCTCTTCGACACGGACCACTCGAAGCCCGCCTACATTCTAAAGGCGTGGTTGCTCTGCCTCATTCCCAGCCTTGCGCTGGCAGGGATCGTCACCGGGCTTGCGCCTGAGCCGCCCTCGCCGGATTTCGGCGGCTCGGGCATGGCCATCTATCTGCTCCTCATCCTCTTCGCGCCGGTGGTGGAGACGCTGCTGATGACTCCGCCGCTCCTGATCCTGAACCGGCTGTTGGGGGAAACCGCTGCAGTGATCGGTAGCGCAATCCTCTGGGGCGTACTGCACAGTTCCCGCGAGCCGCTCTGGGGCCTCATTATCTGGTGGCCGTTCCTGATCTTCTCCGCGGTCATCCTGGCCTGGCGGAAGAAGGACGTGTTCACCGGCATGCTGCTCGTCATCGCCGTCCACGCCATGCAGAACGGCCTCGCGGGCTTCGGCCTGCTGTTCGGTTGACGGGGCGTACCCTCGACATTGATGCGTTGACGCTGGCCCCCATATAGGTGTCAAACCTTGGGGGGCTTTCCGGCCCCGAGCGGAGCAATAATGACCGAAACCTATCCCGTCCTTCCCCTGCGCGACATCGTCGTCTTTCCGCACATGATCGTTCCCCTGTTCGTGGGGCGCGACAAGTCGGTGGCGGCGCTGGAAAGCGCGATGGCGGCGGACAAGAACATCTTCCTCGTCTCGCAGCTCGATCCTGCGGAGGACGATCCTGATCGCGATGCGCTGTACGATCTCGGCGTCGTGGCGACGGTTCTGCAGCTTTTGAAGCTGCCCGACGGGACAGTTCGCGTTCTGGTCGAGGGGCAGCGTCGCGCGACCCTGAAGACGCTTAGCCAGGAGGGTCAGCATCTCGTCGCCGAGATCGATCCGGTGGAGATCGAAGAGCCGGAAGGCACCGAGGTCCAGGCGCTGATGCGTTCGGTGATCGAGCAGTTCGAAAATTATTCGAAGCTCAACAAGAAGCTGCCGGCTGAAACGGCGGTGCAGCTGGGGCAGATCGAGGAGCCGTCGAAGCTTGCCGACGCGGTTGCGGCCAACATCAACATCAAGGTGTCGGACAAGCAGGCGCTCTTGGCCGAGCTTAACCCAGTGCGCCGGCTTGAAATGGCCTTCGCCTTCATGGAGGGCGAGCTCGGCGTGCTGCAGGTCGAAAAGAAGATCCGCAGCCGCGTCAAGCGCCAGATGGAGAAGACGCAGCGCGAATATTATCTCAATGAGCAATTGAAGGCGATCCAGCGCGAGCTCGGCAATGAGGGCGAGGAAGGTGACGTCGACGAGCTGACCGAGCTTGGCCGCAAGATCGAGAAGACGAAGCTTTCGAAGGAGGCGCGGGCCAAGGCGACGCAGGAGCTGAAGAAGCTGAAGGCCATGGCGCCGATGTCGGCCGAAGCCACGGTCAGCCGCAACTATCTCGACGTTTTGCTCGGTCTTCCCTGGGGCAAGAAGTCCAAGGTGAAGAAGGACATTGCCGAGGCGCAGGCGATCCTCGATGAGGATCATTACGGGCTCGAGAAGGTGAAGGACCGGATCGTCGAATATCTGGCGGTCCAGGCGCGCACTAACAAACTAAAGGGGCCGATCCTCTGCCTCGTCGGCCCTCCCGGCGTCGGCAAGACCTCGCTCGGCCGCTCGATCGCCAAAGCGACGGGCCGCGAATTCGTGCGCCAGTCACTGGGCGGCGTCCGCGACGAAGCCGAAATCCGCGGGCACAGGCGGACCTATATCGGCTCGCTGCCGGGCAAAATCGTGTCGAACCTGAAAAAGGCGGGGACCTCCAACCCGCTCTTCCTGCTCGACGAGATCGACAAGCTCGGACAGGACTTCCGCGGCGATCCGGCTTCGGCTTTGCTGGAGGTGCTGGACCCGGAGCAGAATGCGAAGTTCCAGGACCATTATCTGGAGATCGACTACGATCTTTCGGATGTGATGTTCGTCACGACCGCGAACTCGCTCAATCTCCCGCAGCCTCTGCTCGACCGCATGGAGATCATCCGGCTCGAAGGCTATACCGAGGATGAGAAGGTTGAGATCGCGATCCGCCACCTCATCCCGAAGCAGATCGAGAGCCATGGCCTGAAGGAAGGCGAACTCAGCTTCACCGAGGAGGGGCTTCGCGCGCTTATCCGCCATTATACGCGGGAGGCCGGTGTTCGCACGCTTGAGCGGGAGATCGCCAAGGTTGCCCGGAAGGCGCTCCGCTCCATCCTCGAGGGGAAAGCCGAGAAGGTGGAGGTCACGCCGGACAATGTCGCCGATTTCTCCGGCGTTCGGCGCTTCCGCCACGGCGTTTCCGAAGAGGAGGACCAGATCGGCGCCGTCACGGGCCTCGCCTGGACCGAAGTCGGCGGCGAGCTGCTGACGATCGAGGCGGTCACGGTGCCCGGCAAGGGTCAGATCAAGACGACCGGCAAGCTCGGCGAGGTGATGCAGGAATCGGTGCAGGCCGCCTTCTCCTTCGTAAAGGCGCGGGCCCCGAGTTATGGCGTGAAGCCCAGCCTGTTCAATCGCAAGGACATCCACGTCCACCTGCCGGAAGGCGCGGTGCCCAAGGACGGGCCGTCGGCCGGTATCGGCATGGTCACGGCCATCATCTCGACGTTGAGCGGCATCCCGGTGCGCCGCGATGTCGCCATGACGGGCGAAGTGACTCTGCGCGGCCGCGTGCTCCCGATCGGCGGCCTCAAGGAGAAATTGCTGGCCGCACTCCGCGGCGGCATCATCAAGGTGCTGATTCCGGCCGAGAACGAGAAGGATCTCGCCGAAATCCCAGCGACGATACGCGAAGGGCTCACCATCATACCCGTCTCGCACGTGGACGAGGTGTTGAAGGAAGCGCTCACGACTCCGGTGGAGGCGATCGAGTGGACCGAGGCGGACGAGCTGGCCGCAGTGCCCCCGCAGGAGCTTCATCAGCAGGACGGTGCTTCGATCCGGCACTGATTTTGTTGCCCACCGGCAACGAACTGGTTCAAAAGGGGCGCGGTTTTACAACGAAAACCGCGCTTTACAGTTGAAGCGGCACCCCCGCCAGATCTGTGAAGTGCGTGCCCGCCTCCCCCCCGAGTGTTTAGGGCA
>NZ_DASWTN010000021.1:0-76482 GCF_036402135.1 Allosphingosinicella sp.
CCGCTACGACATTGGCGAGGACGGCATTTCGGTGCAGCCCGCCAACGAGACGAAGCGCGCCCGTTCCTTCTGGGGCATGCAGCGCACTCTGGTGCAGAACCTCGTGACAGGCGTCACCGAGGGCTTCACCAAGACGCTGGAAATTACCGGCGTAGGCTATCGCGCCGCGGCTCAGGGCAAGAACCTGCGCCTGCAGCTCGGCTACAGCCACGACGTCAACATCCCGGTGCCGGAAGGTCTCGAGGTGAAGACGCCGGATCCGACCACGGTCGAGATTTCGGGCACGGACCGGCAGCGCGTCGGTCAGCTTGCCGCGGAAATCCGCCGCTGGCGCAAGCCGGAGCCTTACAAGGGCAAGGGCATCAAATATCGCGGCGAGTATATCTTCCGCAAAGAAGGCAAGAAGAAGTAAGCCATGGCGAAACTCTCTCTCTTCGATCGGCGCCGTCGGCGCGTCCGCACCTCGCTCCGCAAGGTTGCTGGCGAACGCCCCCGGCTGTCCGTCCATCGTTCGGGCCGTCACATCTACGCCCAGATCATCAACGACGTGGAAGGCCGCACCGTCGCCTCCGCCTCGACGCTCGACAAGGACGTCAAGGGCAAGGCCGGTGCTTCGGTGGAATCCGCGCAGGATGTGGGCCGGCGTATCGCCGAGCGCGCCAAGGCTGCGGGCGTGACCCGCGTTGTGTTCGACCGTGGCGGTTTCCTGTTCCACGGCCGCGTGAAGGCGCTTGCTGACGCCGCGCGCGAAGGCGGATTGGAGTTTTAAGTAATGGCTGACGAAAACAACCAGGGCGCCGAAGTGCAGGACGGTCCGGTCCAGGAAAGCCAGGTGCAGGAAGCTGCTCCGGCTGCTGCCGAAGAAGGCGCTCCCGCTCCCGAAGGCCGCCGCGAACGCGGTGCTCGTGGCGGACGCGGCGGCGGCCGTGACAATCGCGGCGGCGGCAATCGCGGCCGTCGTGACGATCGCCGCGGCGGTCGTGGCCAGGACGAGGAAGGCGGCGAGGAACTCGTCGAGAAGCTCGTTCACATCAACCGCGTCTCAAAGACGGTGAAGGGCGGTAAGCGCTTCGGCTTCGCCGCGCTCGTCGTCGTCGGCGACGGCAAGGGCCGTGCTGGCTTCGGCCACGGCAAGGCCCGCGAAGTGCCGGAGGCGATCTCCAAGGCGACCGCAGCCGCCAAGAAGGCGATGGTCCGCGTGCCGATGCGCGAGGGTCGTACGCTTCACCACGACGGCATGGGCCATTTCGGCGCCGGCCGCGTCTACGTCCGTTCGGCGCCTCCGGGCACCGGCATCATCGCGGGCGGTCCGATGCGGGCCGTGTTCGAAAGCCTTGGCGTTGCCGATGTGGTGACCAAGTCGGTCGGCACCTCCAACCCCTACAACATGATCCGGGCGACCTTCGAGGCGCTTCGCGATCAGTCCAGCCCGAAGGCTGTTGCGCAGCGCCGCGGCAAGAAGATTGCCGACCTGATGGCGCGCCGTGCAGGCACCTCGGGCGCCGACGCCGCGGCGGAAGCCGAGGCGGTCACGGAGTAAAGTAGATGGCCACCATCAAAATCACCCAGACGGGTTCGCCCATCCGCCGTACGCCCGATCAGAAGAAGACCCTGATCGGCCTCGGCCTCAACAAGATGCACAAGACGGTCGAGCTCACCGACACCCCCGAGGTGCGTGGCATGATCCGCAAGGTGCAGCATATGGTGAATGTCGAAGGCTGAGTTCACACTGTTTTGGTGTGACCTTAGTGTGACCTTTCAATAGCGCGACAAAAGCGAAAGCGAGTGCAAAGACAATGAAACTGAACGATCTCCGCGACAATCCCGGTGCCCGCAAGTCACGCGTCCGCGTTGGCCGCGGTATCGGTTCGGGCCTCGGCAAGACCGGCGGCCGCGGCCAGAAGGGCCAGAAGAGCCGCTCCGGCGTCTCCGTATTCGGCTTCGAAGGCGGTCAGATGCCGCTCCACATGCGGATTCCGAAGCGCGGCTTCAACAATCCGTTCGCCAAGGATTATGCCGAGGTGAATTTGGGTCAAATCCAGAAGCTGGTCGATGCCGGCAAGCTCAGCACCGACGGCACGATCGACCACGCGGCTCTCAAGGCCGCCGGCGTCGCCCGGGGCGGCAAGGACGGCGTCCGCCTGCTCGGCAAGGGCCAGTTCTCGGCCAAGCTCAGCTTCCGTGTCGCCGGTGCTTCGGCCGGTGCGCGTCAGGCCGTCGAAGCGGCGGGCGGTTCGGTCGAGGTGATCGAAGTCGTTCCGGCGTCCGAAAAGGCAGCGGCCAAGAAGGGCACGACCCGCGCCGCCGCCAAGAAGGCCAAGGCCTGACTGATTTCCGGTTGAAGGCTGACAAGCCGCAGCCACACACTATATGAGGCGGCGGGGGTTTTGAAATCTTCCGCCGCCTTTGTCCTTTTCGGGATCGAATAACCTATGGCATCGCAAGCCGAACAACTGGCCTCCAACATCAATCTGGCGAACTTCGCCAAGGCCACCGATCTCAAGAAGCGCCTGTGGTTCACGCTCGGCGCCCTCATTCTCTTCCGCCTGCTGAGCTTCATCCCGCTTCCAGGCATCGATCCCCGCGCGCTCGGCACGTTGTTCGACACAACCCGCGGCACCGTCCTCGACTTCTTTAACACCTTCTCGGGCGGCAGCCTTGAGCGCATGAGCCTCATCGCGCTCGGCGTCATGCCCTACATCACCGCCTCGATCGTGGTGCAGCTCGCGACCTCGATGTCGCCGCATCTCGCCGCGCTCAAGAAAGAGGGCGAGACGGGCCGGAAGAAGATCAACCAATATACGCGCTACGGCACCGTCTTCCTCTGCGCACTTCAGGGCTATTTCATCGCCGTCGGCCTCGAGGGCTGGGGCGCCGGCACGACCGGCTCCGCAGTGCTCAATCCCGGCTGGGTCTTCCGCGCCACCGTCGTGGTCAGCCTTATCGGCGGCACCATGTTCCTGATGTGGCTTGGCGAGCAGATTACCAGCCGCGGCATCGGCAACGGCGTCAGCCTCATCATCATGGCGGGCATCGTTGCCCAGCTTCCGACGGCGCTCGCCCAAGTTTTCGAAGGCGGCCGCACCGGCTCACTGTCGCCGATCGCGATCATTGGCGTTCTCCTCCTCGCCGCAGCGCTCATCCTCGGCATCTGCTTCATGGAGCGGGCGCAGCGCCGCGTCCTTATCCAATATCCGAAGCGGCAGACGGCGCGGGGCGCCATGCAGGCTGAAAAGTCGCACCTTCCGCTGAAGATCAACACCGCAGGCGTGATCCCGCCGATCTTCGCTTCCTCGCTCCTCCTGATGCCGCTGACGATTGCGCAGTTTGCCGGCAACCGCACGGAGGGCGAGAGCGCCTGGGGCGATTTCATCATCACGGTAACGACCGCGCTCCAGCACGGCAACCCGCTCTACATGGCGCTCTATGCGTTCGGTATCATCTTCTTCTGCTTCTTCTACACGTCCGTGGTGTTCAATCCGGAAGAGACTGCCGATAACCTCAAGCGCTACGGCGGCTTCATCCCCGGCATCCGCCCCGGTAAGCGGACCGAAGAATATCTCGATTACGTCCTCACCCGCATCACCGTGGTGGGCGCGGCCTACCTCACCATCATCTGCCTGGTGCCAGAGTTCCTGATCGCGCGGGCGGGCATTCCCTTCTACCTCGGCGGCACCAGCCTCCTCATCGTCGTCAATGTGACGATGGACACGGTGACGCAGATCCAGAGCCACCTCATTGCCCATCAATATGGCGACCTCATCAAGAAGGCGAAGCTGAAGGGCAGGGGCCGCTAAGGCCCCGTTGCAGGTCGAGCAGGGGACCGGCGATGAACATCATCCTCTTGGGGCCTCCGGGCGCCGGCAAGGGAACCCAGGCGACTCGCCTCGTTCATGAGCGCGGCCTCGTCCAGGTGTCGACCGGGGACATGCTCCGCGCCGCGGTGAATGCGGGAACCGAAATCGGCCGCATGGCGGACGAGATCATGAAGGCGGGCAAGCTGTTCCCAGATGACCTCATGAGTCAAATCCTCGGCGCGCGGCTCGACGAGCCCGATACCGCGAACGGCGTCATCTTCGATGGCTATCCGCGCACGCAGGCGCAGGCCGAGGCCTTGGACCGCCTGCTGGCTGAGCGGGGTCGCACGCTGGATCATGTGATCGAGCTTGACGTGGACGAGGAGGCTCTGGTCGATCGTATCACCGGCCGCTTCTCCTGCGCCAAGTGCGGCGAGGGCTATCATGACCGCTACAAGCTGCCGAAGGTGCCGACCCTCTGCGACGTCTGCGGCTCGGAGAACCAGTTCAAGCGACGTCCGGACGACAATGCAGAAACCGTCCGCAACCGTCTCGCCGAATATCGCGCCAAGACGGCGCCGATCCTTCCATACTACGAGGCGAAAGGTCTCGTTGCCCGCGTCGACGGCATGGCGCCCATTGCCGAGGTAAACGCGGCGATCGAGCGGATACTCGACGGCAGCCGATAATCCTCTATTCTTCCTCCGGAAATTGCGGAGGAATTCGATGAAGAAGATCGCCCTCGTCGTCGCTGCCGCCCTGTCGCCCGCTTCCGCCGCAGCCGAGGTGAAATCCTCCTCTCTCACCCATTTTGAGGTCGAAAGCAGCGCCACCGTCGCCGCAACGCCCGCCGAAGCCTATGCCATGCTCGGCCGCATCGGCGAGTGGTGGAACAAGGATCATACCTATTCCGGCGATGCCGCCAATCTGAGCCTGGAGCTTCGGGCCGGCGGCTGCTTCTGCGAGCGCCTGCCGAAGGAGAATGGCGTCATCGAGCACCTCCGCGTCGTTTCCGCCCGTCCGGGTCAGCTCCTCCGGCTCCAGGGCGGCCTCGGGCCGCTCCAGGCCGAGGCCGTCGCCGGCACCTTCACCTGGACGCTAAAAGCCGCGCCAGGCGGCACGATCGTCACGCAGAACTATGCCGTCGCGGGCCGGGTGCGTATGGGCATGGAAAAGCTGGCGCCGCTCGTCGATCAGGTCCTCGTGGAGCAACTTTCCGGCCTCCAGAAGCGTCTATCCGGAAAGTAACCATTCCGAGGACTTGCCCCCGTGGCTGACGACGTGACCGTCACCATCTATATGCCGCTCACCGATCAGCCCGGTGAGTATCGCCCCGTAAAGGCGGTTCGGCAGCGGGAGGACATCTACTGCGTAGTGGGCCCGGTCGGCCCGGGTGAGCAGTGGAAATATCCCCCTGGCACCATGGTTCGCCGCAAGTCGCGCATCCTCCCCAACGGTAAGGAGGAAATGGTCGCGATGGAGGCGTGAAAAGCCGCTCCGGCGCTTGACTTCCTCTCCTTCGAGACCTATCTGCCGCTCATCCCGTTCAACCGGTCGTCCGGCGGCGCATCTTTGCGCGCGTCGGCTATGTCTGTTTTACCGGGATATCAAAGCGCTGAGATGGGGCGGTCAGCCAGCCGTCCTGTGGAGCAGGAGAAAAGTTCACATGGCACGTATTGCGGGTGTCAACATCCCGACCAACAAGCGCGTGGAGATCGCGCTTACCTACATCCACGGCATTGGGCGGACCAAGGCCAAGGAGATCACCGCCAAGCTCGGCATCACGCCGGAACGCCGCGTCCAGGACCTTACCGATCAGGAAGTGCTCCAGATCCGCGAGACGATCGACGCCGATTACACGGTCGAGGGCGACCTCCGCCGCGAAGTCGCGATGAACATCAAACGTCTGATGGACCTCGCTTCCTATCGCGGCCTTCGCCACCGCAAGGGCCTTCCGGTCCGCGGCCAGCGCACGCACACCAACGCGCGCACCCGCAAGGGCAAGGCCAAGCCGATCGCCGGCAAGAAGAAGTAAGCGCGGGGCGCTTACTTCTCCGCCGGAGGCAGGCACCAGCCCGCACCGGCGTCCAGCAACGAGATTTAGGTAGGTAGAACAAATATGGCACGCGAACCTCAGCGCATCAGACGGCGCGAGCGCAAGAACATCACCGCCGGCGTCGCGCACGTGAACGCCAGCTTCAACAACACGATGATCACCATCACCGACGCCCAGGGCAACGCAATCGCGTGGAGCTCGGCCGGAATGATGGGCTTCAAGGGCAGCCGGAAATCGACGCCCTACGCAGCGCAGGTCGCCGCGGAAGATGCGGGCAAGAAGGCCGCCGAGCACGGCGTCCGCACGCTCGAGGTCGAAGTGAAGGGTCCGGGTTCGGGCCGCGAGAGCGCGCTCCGCGCCCTCCAGGCGGTCGGCTTCCAGATCACGTCCATCCGCGACGTGACGCCGATCCCGCACAACGGCGTCCGCCCGTCCAAGCGTCGCCGCGTTTAACCCGTTTCGGCCGAAGTGGTACTTCGGCCGAGGGGAAGAAGATTAGAAATTCCGGGAGCGGCCGATCCGCTTCCGAGGAAACATAGGGAAGATCATGGCCGTCAACGCGAAAAACTGGCAGGAAATGAAGAAGCCCAACGCCCTCGAGAAGAAGTCCGCCGGCGACAGCCGCCGCAGGGCCACCTTCGTCGCGGAGCCGCTTGAGCGCGGGTTCGGTCTCACGCTCGGCAACTCGCTGCGCCGCGTGCTTCTTTCTTCGCTCCAGGGCGCGGCCGTCACCTCGATGAAGATCGAGGGCGTGCTGCACGAATTCTCGTCGCTCGCGGGCGTCCGCGAGGACGTGACCGACATCGTCCTTAACGTGAAGCAGATCGCGCTCCGTATGGAAGGCGACGCCGCCAAGCGCCTGCAGCTCAGCGCCACTGGCCCCGGCGAAGTCACCGCCGGCCAGATCGCGACCAGCGGCGACATCGAGGTGATGAACCCCGATCTCGTCATCTGCCACCTCGACGAAGGCGCCACGCTCAATATGGAGCTCACCGCCGAGACGGGTAAGGGCTATGTCCCCGCGGCCAACAATCGCCCCGCGGACGCGCCGATCGGCCTCGTGCCGGTGGACGCGCTCTACAGCCCGGTTCGTCAGGTCAGCTACAAGGTCGAGAATACCCGCGTCGGCCAGGAGCTCGACTATGACAAGCTTACCCTGACGGTCGAGACGGACGGCACGATCACGCCGGACGATGCGCTCGCCTACGCCGCGCGCATCCTTCAGGACCAGCTGCAGCTCTTCGTCCACTTTGACGACAGCATGGTTTCCGTGCCGACCATGGCCGGCATCGCCGCCGCGCCGTCCACCGACACGGAAAGCGACACCAACCAGCTCAATCGCTACCTCCTCAAGAAGGTCGACGAACTGGAGCTTTCGGTGCGCAGCGCCAACTGTCTCAAGAACGACAACATCATCTACATCGGCGACCTCGTCCAGAAGACCGAGGCCGAGATGCTCCGCACGCCGAATTTCGGCCGCAAGAGCCTCAACGAGATCAAGGAAGTGCTGTCCAGCATGGGCCTCCGCCTCGGCATGGACATCCCCGGCTGGCCGCCGGAGAATATCGAAGAAATGGCCAAGAAGCTGGAGCAGGAACTGCTTGGCTAACAGCCACTGCCACCCTGTCCGGGGGACAGGGTGGAGCAATTCCCTTCTCGGCTAAGCCGTTCGTCTCGAAGTGGTACTTCGAGCGGGTTGAAGAACAGGAAGGGCCGCCATTTGGCGGCCCATTTGTCTGCCCTCAACTCCATTACGCAGAGGATCCCTATTGCACTCCTCGCTCCTCTGCGCATGCATGCAAATATGAAGCTTGTGTCCGGCTCCATCTTCGCCGCAATCTTCCTTTTGGCTGCCCCAGCGTCTGCCGACGCATGCATGGCCGGCAGGAGTCCGGAATATGCCGTCACCGAGTTCGCACATATCGTGGCCATATATGAGGTGACCGAAGTCCGGCGCGATGCGGAGGGCGGGGAGGGGAATGGCTGGACGGCAAAAGCCAGGTTGAGCCGCGAAGTGATAGGAAGTGCGCCGAAGACGGTGGAGATCAACTCCCCCTATTGGGGCAGCTGCCATAATGTCATGCCACAACCTGACGCTGGGGAGCCATGGGCCATCTATTGGGCCGGCCCGCCCGAAACGAGCGGAGCGGTTGAATTTCCACTTGGCGTGATGGAGCAGATTGACCCTCGTGTCCGCGGCTTCGGTCTGCCCCAATGGCGCCAGCAGCTCGCTGCTTCCATCACTGGTGGCGGCAGCACGTGGTTCCTTACCCTATTCCTTGGATCGATCCTGCTCGGCCTCCTAACCGGCGCGTTGACGATTGCGCTTTTCCTAAGGCGCCGTCACGGCGGCTTCACAAACAGTACTCGGCCTCAGGGCTCCGGAAGCCACGACGTCCCATAAGTTCGACACGTCCGTTTACTGCCGGCTGCTTTCGTTGAAGCCTTCGGCTCCCGCCTACTTGCGGCGCGCCCGCAGGGCCTCCAGCCGCCGTTTGGCTTCGGGAAGTCCTTTGCCTCCTGCTTGCACGAAGAATTGCGGAGGGGCTGCCGCTCCCTTGCTGCCGGGCGCGAAATAGGAACCGCGGGTGTTCATGGCGGCCAGTCCATAGAGCTGTTCGGCAAGCTTCAGATTGACGGGCACGCCGCGTCCTTCCTCATACCGGATGCCGAGTTCCAATTGGGCATATTTGTCCTGACGATGGACGCGGCGGACGAGATCCTGCAGCTGCGGGTCGGCAGCGCCCGGCTCAAGCGAGATGCCCGGCAGGGAATAGAGTTTCCGCAGCCCCGGCAGCCGATCCGGCGCGCAGGCAGATAATGAGAGCGGCACCAGCATCAGTGTGAGGGAGGCGAGACCGTACTTGCGCAATGTAGGTGCTCCTGTGAACGAGTCGCACACTTATTGCCGAAAAAGGTTTCGTATCTCAAACGAGATTGGCAGGCGTCAGCCTTCGCCAATATTGGGCGTTCCCCGCGCCTCATAGAGGCCGGAGCAGGAGCATTCGACAAAGATGAGGGTATTGTCGCGTGTTCGAACGGTGACGATGTTCGGAAGGTCGCCCTCGGCCCGAACGATCGTCCCGCCTTCGCTGAGAAGCCGCGCCACGCGCCGATTGGCCACGGTGAGGCATGCTTGCTGGTTGGCGTAAGCTTTCGGGAGGCTTCGTGGCTGATGATATTCCACGCCGGAACTCGTGAAGCTGAGGTCGCGGCACGCTCGTTCCGAAAGCGCCGGCGCAGCGCATGCCGACACGAGAAGAAGCATGGCAGGGAAGCCAGACTTTGAATATTTTTTGGCTTCCAAGATGTGAGACATTGGCCGCGCTCCTTAAGTTCAGGACAAAGCGCTGACGTTGGAAGTGTTCCTCTGATGACGCCGTGGGCGGCCATAGCCGGACCCGACCGCCGTCTGGACATGCCACTCACGGGATAACCGGAGATCCGTCCCTTAGTCACCCGGTTCGTCCCTTCCTCCCAGGCCGTTCGTCCCACGCGCCGATCCTCGATAGCTTCTTCGAAACATTCGGGAGATCTTTCATGCTGCTCTTTCGCCTCACCATTTCCGCTGCCGCCTTAGGCTTGGCCGTGCCCGCTTCCACACAGACAGCTACGTCTCAGCCACCAGCGCCCGCGCAATTTCCAGAACCGGTGCTACTCGATCCCCCATTGCGTATCCCGGCTCCGGGCGGTGAGGTCGTGATCGCAACCGAGGGAGAAAAAAGGCAGTATGACGAGATCAAGTTCGCAGCGGCGCGGCGCGCGGGCGACTTCGTCACACGATCGAGAGCTATAAACAGGTTGTCCGCCGCCTTTTTCAAACAGCGGGCAGGCTACTGAAAGCCTCGGGCGCAGACTTCAAGGACGTGGTGATGATGCACAGCTTCCATGTCGCCAGGCCAGCCACCGCGGGTCCAGATGCGAAGCTGGATCAGTTCAGGGCCTTCGTGGCCGTGAAGGACGAATTCATGCCGCCGCCGCACCCAGCTTGGACCGCCGTAGGAGTGTCGGCATTGATCCCGGATTCGGCGCTGACGGAGTCGAGTTCATGGCCTACGCGCCCCAGCGGCGCTAGCTCGCCGCTAAGGGACGCAATTCGAAGCGCCTTGCATCACGAGACGGACGTCGACACATTGATCCCGGTCGATCCCCGACCGGGTATCTGCAGCCATGCTCACGCCGACACTGCCGCTCGCAAACTTCCTCTTCCAGCCGGCAAAAGCCCGGCACGTTGGTGCGGGCGCGATAGCGGTGACTTTGGCGGGAGCAGCTTATTGCGCCGGACTGGTTGCGGTCGGCATGGGCGTTACCGCCTGGCAGTTGGTTACATTGTGGCCCCTTGCAACCGTGCTGCCATGGTACCTTGCCCTCGAAGCCAATAAGCACGTCCTTCGGCTGCGAGCGCGGCCGCTTACAGAGCTTTTGTCGATCATTCTTGTCCTGGCGGCGACGCTGACGGCTTGCGGAGCCGCCGACTGGGGCATTGCGACTGCCTTCGGTTATGATCGGGGGATGCCCCTTGCCGTGCACGTCTTCCGGCATCTGCCGGAGACGATGGTAATTGCCTTCCTGACCGTTACGGCCTCCTTGCCGCGCAGCCGGAAGCGAAGACGGAAGGTGAAAAAATGGACGCGTTGCCGTTCCTGCCCGACCAGATCCAGTTGGTGCGGGGCGCCGGCAATTATGTCGAGCTGGAGGTGCATGACAGAACCATCCCTCATCGCGCAACGCTCAAGCAGGTCAAGCTCTTACTCGCCCCACATGGCTTTGTGAGAGTAAGCCGCTCGATCATGGTTCCGAAAAGGCGGATCGATAAGCTTACGCGGCACGGAGGGCGCCGCGTCGTGCGGCTGTCGGACGGCGCGGAGTATCGGGTGGGGAGCACTTTCTCCGCTTAACTTTAACGATCATCCTCGAGGAGGCGCGGGCGTGACTTTGCGGGTGCGGCTGGTTCATGTGGCGGAGGGGAAGGTAGCGGGGGTGGGGCCGATCGCGGCCTCGTTCGAGAGCCGCTTTCAGAGCCTGACGACGAGCTTACGGGACTCAGCTGGAACGGCACTATGAGGGGGCGGGTGGTCGCCAGACTGCGCCGACGCGATGGTGTGGGCGATCGCGAACTGATGCTGAAGCTCAAGCAGGAAATGCGGATAAGCACCTTATAGCAGATCCTCTAACATACTGAGCAACAAAGTAATTCCTCGTTAACCATATTTGTGTTAGGCGGAAGATTGAGCGGAGGGGCTTCGATACATGCTGACACGCAGGAATGTGATTCAGGGCGCGGCTGCGGCTGCGATTTTGCCGGCGGCGGAGCCGCTGCTTGCGGCCTATCCGGCTATTCCCGCCTATCCCGGGCTCAACCCGCAGCTGCTTGCGCGGGCGCGGTGGGCGCTTCAGCAGAAGCGAGGTCTCCTACTCTATACCGACCGGTTCGCCATCGCGGACTTTTCTCAGCCGTCGGGGGAGGCGCGCTTCCACCTCATCAATGCGCTGAACGGGCAGGTTTCGAGCTTTCACGTATCGCACGGGCGCGGATCGGATCCCGCGCATAGCGGCTTCGTCCACCATTTCTCCGACCAGCCGGGATCGAAGGCGTCCTCGGCCGGCGCCTATGTCACCGGCCATTATTATTACGGCAAATATGGCCGCTCGCTGAGCCTCAAAGGGCTCGACTACAGCAACCGCCATGCGGAGGCGCGGGCGATCGTCATCCATTCCGCGCCCTATGCGGAGCCCGGCATCCTCCGCCAGTACGGCAAGCTGGGGCGGAGCGAAGGCTGCTTCGCCTTTTCCAAGGCGAGCCACCGCGAAGTGATAGACCGGCTGGGGCCGGGGCGGCTTCTCTACTGCGACAAGGTCTGATCGACGGCGGCTGAGGCCGCGCGTCTCCTTAAAAATCGAACGCGCCGGCGCGATCTGTCCCGATATGGGACAGTTCCGCGATGGTTAACGATTTCCTGTTGGAACTGGTAAACAAGTCGTTAATTATTGCCGGCATGAAGAGCCTTTCGCTCCATGCCGGGCGCCGCGCGCGCCAGATCGCTCCGTCGCTGGCCGCGCAAGCGGTGGCGGTGGCGGCCGCGCAGCCGTCGCTGGTCTCGGACGATGTGCGGCTGTTCCTGACGACCCTGTCCGGCGGGCTGGTCTTCTTCGGCACTTATCTCGCTTAAGCCGCGCAAGCCTCTTCGTCGTCGCAGGCGAGGTGGAGCTTCCAGGCGATCCATGCGGCGACCGGACTGGTGACCGCGACCAGCAGCAATGTGCCTTCGACCGACACCCCCACCTGTACGAGCAGGGTCAGCATCAGCGCCGAAAGAACCATCGCGCCGGAATTGACGATATTGTTGGCAGCAACCGTGCGGGCGGTCTCGGACTTCTGCACCGTGGTGGTGAGGAAGGCGTACAGCGGCACGACGAAGACGCCGCCCGCGACGGCGACTCCGAACAGATCGAACATGATCCATTCGGCCTGGCCGATCATTACGAAGGTCTTGAAGTCGAGGAGAGGGCCGTCCGTCACCGGCCAGCCGAGGCAGTTCCAGTAGAGATGGAGGACGAAGAGACCCATCACGATCGCGGCGGCGGGCGAATATTTGGCGAGGACGCGGCCCTTCAGCAGCCGGTTGATGAGGATCGAGCCGACCGCGACGCCGACCGAGAAGATGGCGAGGAAGAGCGTCGCCACCTGCTCGTTGGCATGAAGCACGTTCTTGACTAGCGGCGGAAATTGCGCGGCGAGGATCGCGCCCTGCGCCCAGAAGAAGCTGATCGCGGCGATGGCGAGGAAAAGGCGCGGGATGTGAAGCGTCGCATTCACCAGCCGGATCGAGGCGCGGATGATGTGCCAGTCCATCTTGAGCGGCGGCGCGTCCGCTTCTGGGGGGGCGGGGGGGACGTAGCTTCCGGTGATGCGGCCGATCAGCGCCACGAACAGAACGCCCGCCGCCGCATAGGCTTCATAGCTGCGGCCGAGAAGGCCGCCGGCGATGGTGCCGAGCAGGATGGCGCCGTAAGTGCCCGCTTCGACGAGGCCGGTGCCACCGAGCACTTCGTCCCGCTTCAGATGCTGGGGCAGGATTGCGTATTTGATCGGGCCGAAGAAGCTCGAGTGAACGCCCATCGCGAACAAAGCCGCGAGCAGGAGCGGGATGTTGTGGAGGAGAAGGCCCGCCGCGCCGGCGATCATGATGAAGATCTCGGCCGTCTTCACGAAGCGGATGATCCGCGCCTTGTCCATCGAATCGGCAAGCTGCCCGGCCAGCGCCGAGAAGAGGAAGAAGGGCAGGATGAAGAGGCCGCCGGCGATGGCGTTGAAGGTCGCCTCCTTCGTCTCGTCATTATAGACGGCGTAGGTGACGAGGATCACCATCGCCGACTTGTAGAGATTGTCGTTGAACGCGCCCAGGAACTGGGTGGCGAACAACGGCAGGAAGCGGCGCTTGCCGAGCAGGCTGAGGGAGGGCGTCATTCCCGGCGCTCGTTAGAGCGAGCGCGTTCTATTTACTACCCTGCGCATTCCCCGCAGCTACCGGGCGGAAATTGCGGACGAACCCGTCGAGCAGGCGGACGCCGTAGCCGGTGGCGCCGGAGGAGGGCACGGTCGGGCTCCAGCTCGTCCCCATCTCGTTCCCGGCGATGTCGAGATGCGCCCAGGGCGTGGCTTCGGTGACGAATGAGCCGATGAAGTGCGCACCCAGGCTCGCGCCCGGGCCGCCGCCTTCGACCACATTCTTGATGTCCGCGACGTCCGAGGTCATGTCCTTGGCGTAATTTGCATGGAGCGGCAGGCGCCAGACCAGTTCGCCCGTAGCCTCGCCGGCGGCGAGAAGCTGCGCGGCAAGGGAATCGCTGCGGGAGAAGAGGCCGGCATATTCGTCGCCGAGCGCGGTCACCTTGGCGCCGGTCAGGGTCGCGACGTCGATGATGGCGGCGGGCCTGAAGGTTCGTTCGGCATAAGCAACGGCGTCGGCGAGGACGAGGCGCCCTTCCGCGTCCGTGTTGAGGATCTCGATCGTCTTGCCGTTCATCGCCTTCACGATGTCGCCGGGGCGGGTTGCGCTTCCGCCAGGCATGTTTTCGGCCAGGGCGGCAATGGCGACGACATTGACAGGCGCCTGGGCGCGGGCGAGCGAGAGGGCGGTTCCGACCACGGCCGCGGCGCCCGACATGTCGCCCTTCATCTCCCACATGCCGGAGCCGGGCTTCAGCGAAATGCCGCCGGAATCGAAGGTGATGCCCTTGCCGGCCAGCGCTACCGGCTGGCCACCTGCGCCGCGATAATGGACGATCAGCATCCGGGGCGGCCTCGCCGAGCCTTTGCCGACGCTGAGGATCGAACCCATGCCGAGCCGCTCCATCGCCGGCACGTCGAGCACCTGTATGTCGACGTTGCGGACTCCCCGGAACGCCTCGTGCGTGCGATCGACGAAGGTTTCGGGGTAGATGACGTTGGCAGGTTCGTTGATGAGGTCGCGGACGAAGGAGACTGCGTCCACCATACCCTGTCCCTGGCCGCGGAAGCTCGCCTCCGCCCGCGCCGGATCGGCGGTGACGATCGTGAGCGGATCGTTGCGGCCGGCCGGCTGGATCGCCGCGGGATCGACGAACTTGTACTTGTCGAAAACATACGCCGCGAGGCCGGTGCCGATTGCGAGTTGGGCGGCCGCGTCGGGGCCTGCCGAGGGGAAGGTCTGCGTCAGCACCGCGACCGGGCCGATGTCGCTTTCGGTCTCATTGGAGGCGACGCCGCCGATATCCTGCACCAAGGTCGCATCGAACGGCGTCTCGCCGGTGCCGATCACAAGAATTTTTGACCAGGAGCCGATGCCGCGAAGGGTGAGCGTGCTGGCGCGGCTGAAATCGAAGGCCGCCGAGGTCAGCGCCCGCGCCACGGCGTCGCGGCTTGCCGCATCGAGCATAGACGCGTGGGCGAGATGGTCCGCATTGCGGAGCGGAAGAACGAGAGTGCCGCCCTGCGGAGCCGTGGCGGCGAAGCGGATGGGACGGCCGGCATCGGCGGGCGAGGAAAGGCCGGTAGCGGCAAGCAGGGCGAAAGCGGCAAGAAAGCGCATCTGGGGAAACTCCGGGGAGCAGAAAAGGAACGGCAGCTTCTTGGCCCGCGGCGCCGGCGTGTGCAAGCGGAAGCCTTGCACTCCCATTTGCCGCGGCAACAGGTTAAGGGGGCGATCAGATGCTGACTTTGCCCAACATCCTGACCCTGTCGCGCATCCTCGCCGTGCCGGTGCTGGTGTTCCTGCTGTGGAAGCCGAGCTGGTTCGATTACGCCATCACCTTCATCCTCTACTGCCTGGTCGGCATCACCGATTATTTCGACGGCTATCTGGCGCGGGCGCAGAAGACGGTGTCGCGGCTCGGCGTCTTTCTCGATCCGATTGCCGACAAGATCATGGTGGCGGCGGTGATCATCATGCTTGTGTCGACGCGCAATTCGAGCGGCGAGCCAATCATCCACAGCTTCCATATCATTCCGGCGGGCGTAATCCTGCTTCGGGAGATTATCGTATCGGGGCTTCGGGAGTTTCTGGCGGGGCTGCAGGTGTCGGTGCCGGTAAGCCAGCTCGCCAAGTGGAAGACGACGTTCCAGCTCGTGTCACTGGGTGCGCTGATCCTGGCGGGCGCGGTGCCGCAATGGCCGTGGGTGCATCAGGTGGGGATCGGCACGCTCTGGGCCGCTGCGGCACTGACCCTCGTCACCGGCTGGGATTATCTCCGCGTCGGCCTGAAGCATATGGATTGAGCATGGCGCTAGGCTTCCTCGACATCCTTTATTTCGGCAGCTTTCGCGAGGCGTTCGGCCGCGACTGCGAGCGCGTCGATCCGCCAAGCCATGTGCTGACCGTCGCCGACCTCATCGAATGGCTGGCGGTGCAGGGCGAGCCCTACGCCTCGGTGTTCGGCGACAGGAGCCGGGTCCGGGCAGCGGTGGAAGGCGTATCGGCAGCGCCGGGCGACAGCGTATTCGGCGCGCGCGAAGTGGCTTTGTTCCCGCCAGGGGGCGTGCTGTGATCGACGTTCGTATCCAATCGGCGGACTTCGATCCCGGACGGCAGCTGAAGCGGCTCGAGGAGCTGCACAGCGGCGCGGTGGCGAGCTTTACCGGCGCCGTGTCGATGGGCGCAGAAATTGAGGCGGTGCAGGTCGAACACTATGCCGCGCTCGCGAAGACTGAATTAGCCCGCATTGCCGAGGAGGCGCAGGAGCGCTTTTCGCTGTCGGGTGTGATCCTCATCCACCGCTATGGCAGCTTCAAACTCGGTGACCGGCTTCTGTTTGCCGCGGCGGCGTGCGCAGACGCGGGCAATGCGCAGCACGCCTGCTCTTTCCTGATAGATGCGCTCCGGGCGCGGGCGCCGTTCTGGCGCAAGGACCTAACGAGCGGCGGAGCGGCTCGCTGGTTCAAGTGAAGCAAGACGCGTGTCGGGGCGGCGCGCCGAAAAATCAGGCATGTCGAACTTGACGCTACGGTTGGCAAAATCGATCGAAACCCGGTCGAACATAGCAAGCGAATCCATGCCGAGCAGGAGCGCAGGCCGAGAGATCAAATCTAGCTTCCTGAACGGGTAAGCATCCGCGAAGGCGATCGGCATGTTCCGCAATTCCACGCCGCCGACCCGCAGCTCATTCACCTGCGCATAATCCGCCGTTAGCTTGCCACCCGTCACACTGACTACCTCCACCCGGTCAAGCCAGCGAAGCTTTCGATGCTTGGCAAGTTTGCGCCGCAGCGCCTCGTTGCCGATGCTCACCTGCGAACCGGTGTCAATGATGACGAAAACTTTCTGGCCGTCGACGTGCGCGTCGGCGAGGATCAGATGGCCGAACTTGCTCCGCGCTCGAACGATAATGGTGTCGTTTTCCATCCGCACTTCAGGCCGCGAACTCGACGGCGAAACCCACATCGTGTCGCGTTCGAAGTCGAACAGGACGCGCTGGGACTTCAGGCTGTCGACGCCCAGCATCCCGTCCGCCCCTAAATCGCGCCTTGCCAGCGCCGGAGCGTTAATGGCCCGAACCGTATTCCTGCTAACGGTAAGATCGGGGATGATAACCGTGCCGACGCTCTGAACTTCGGTGATGCTGTGGACGCGGGCAGATCTGCCTTCGCTCAGCCTCAACCGCTGCGCCAATTCTTCTGAGATCACGGTGCGCTCGGCACCGGTATCGACGATGAAGTTATAAGGTCCGCCGCCGTTGATGGTGACGGGAACCGTCATGCGCTGGGTAGTGTCCCGGTCGAAGTCGATATTTTCTCCCTTAGAGGAGGAGGCGCCCGGCATGGCCGGGGCAGGCGACTGCAGGAAAATAGCGGCCGCAAACAAAGCTAAGAGCGACATGGCGAACTCCTCAGCGGCAAATTAGTCCATCCCTGTCCCGGCTTCCAGCTAATTTAGGCCGCCCGCCTTAAGCGCCTGGCCTAGCAGGCGAAATTCCTTCTCCCGAGGTGAATTCTTGCGCCAGATGAGGGCGATGCTGCGGGAGGGATGGGTCGCTTCGAGCGGGCGGGCGACGACGTCGGTCCCGTCCAAGATGCCGGCTTCTATCGCCATCTCCGGCACCATGGTGAGGCCGAGCCCGTTATCGACCATTTGGATGAGGGTGTGGAGCGAGGTGCCGAGCATGGTCGCGCCGGCGCGAAGCTCGGGCCGGTTACAGGCGCTGAGCGCATGGTCCTTGAGGCAGTGGCCGTCCTCTAAGAGCAGCAATTTGTCTTCGTCGATTGCGGCTGGGGTGACGGTGGCGGGTACGTCCTTCGCCATCGAAGGTGGAAAGGCGACGTAGAAGCGATCTTCGAACAGCTCGTCGGTATCGACATCGCCGCAGCCATAGGGAAGGGCGAGGAGCACACAGTCGAGTTGGCCGCGGTGGAGGCTGTCGCAGGCGGCCTGGCTGGTTTCCTCGCGAAGGTAGAGCTTGAGATCCGGCCAGTCCTTACGCAGCTTCGGCAGCAGGCTGGGGAGGAGAAAGGGGGCAATCGTCGGAATGACGCCCATGCGGAGCTCGCCCGACAGTGGCTTTCCCGCCGCCCGCGCCATATCGGCGAGCTCTTCGGCTTCGCGGAGGATGCGCTGCGCCTTCTCGGCAATGCGGAGGCCCAGTGGGGTAAAGCGGACTACGCGGCGGGTGCGCTCAACGAGAGTAACGCCGATCAGTGTTTCAAGCTCGCGAAGTCCCGCCGACAGCGTCGACTGCGTTACGAAGCAGCTTTCGGCCGCTTTGCCGAAATGGCCGTGATCTTTGAGTGCCACGAGATACTGGAGCTGCTTCAGCGTCGGCAGGTAGGCGCTCATCGGCTCCCTCGATCAATTAAGGCGATCTAATCAATTTGATCGATGGACACCAGTGCCTATATAGCGCGCTCAGAATTCATCCAGCTGGCATCATAAAACAGGAGACACAGCATGCTGACCGTAGGCGACAAGCTTCCCGCACTCACCGTTCCCGTGCAGCAGGGCAGCGCCCTTCCCGCGGGCGAGACGATCAACCTCGCCGAGACGAACGGCAAGTGGAAGGTGCTCTTCTACTGGCCGAAGGATTTCACCTTCGTCTGCCCCACCGAGATTATCGGCTATGGCGACCTTGCGCAGGATTTTGCCGACCGCGACGCAGTGCTCATCGGTGCGTCGACCGACACCGACTTTGTCCACCACGCCTGGCGGAAGGCCGACGAGCGGCTCGCCGCCGCCGACTTCCCGTGGATCGCCGACAACAAGAAGGAGCTGGCGAACGCACTCGGCATCGTCGCCCCTGATGCGGGAGTCGCCTTCCGCGCCACCTTCATCGTCGACCCGGACAGTGTCATCCAGCACGTTACCGTGAACGGCCTCAATGTCGGCCGTAATCCGCAGGAGACGCTTCGCATCCTCGACGCGCTTCAGACGGACGAGCTTTGCCCGTGCAACTGGCAGGAAGGCCAGGAGCCTCTGCGTCCGGCCGCCTAAGCCCCTGGGCGACTGACGCATCTGAGGGGCGCGGAAATTGCGGTTTCCGCGCCCCTTTTCTGTTCAAAGGAGTTCATCAATGTCCCTCAAGGAATTCGCCGACACCCTTCCCGATTATGCGAAGGACCTTCGGCTCAACATTTCATCAATGTTGAGCGACCAGATGCTGGGCGATCAGCGGAAATACGGGCTTCTGCTCGCCTGCGCCCACGGCACCGGCTACCGGCCGATCGTCGCTGCGACCGAGGCGGAAGTGGAAGGGAAGCTGTCGCCGGAAGCGGCGAACGCCGCGCGGGCCGCGGCGGCGATCATGGCGATGAACAACGTCTATTACCGCTTCGTTCACCTCGCGTCGAATCCCGAATATGGCAAGCTTCCGGCGAAGCTCCGCATGAACGTGATCGGCAATCCCGGCATCGAGAAGGACGATTTTGAGCTGTTCAGCCTCGCCGTCAGCGCCATGAACGGCTGCGGCATGTGCATCGACAGCCACGAGCGCGTGCTTCAGCAGCACGGCGTCGGCGCGGAAGTCATCCAGGCCGCGGCCCGTATCGGCGCGGTGGTGAAGGCGGTGGCGACGGTTCACGCCACGCTTTGAACGAGATAATTAATGGCGTTCGGTAGACGCCCGAACTGCAAATCCTGCTGAAGCAGTGGTGGGAGCGGCAGTCTGTGGGACCAATGCCGGAGCCGTCGTGGTCACGCCGGCCTTTGCGCCGAAGGGCGTCTTCACCCAGCGGAGGAAGCCGTCGTAAACGGTGCGCGCGGTCTCAGCGATCGTACGGGGGCGATCGGTGCCGTGGCGGGCGAAGAAGGCGACGGCAAGGCGGCGTCCGTCGGGAAGGGTGATGAAGCCGACGTCGGTCGTGAGGCCGTTGAGCGTGCCGGTCTTGTTCTGGACCTGCGTTCCGAAGGGCAGCATGCCGCGGATCCGGTTCTTCCCGGTCTTGCAGCGCTCCATCAGCGACAGAAGGTGGAAGCGGCTCCAGGGCTGGAGCAGATTGCCCTTATCGAGCTGTCCGAGCAGGTTCACCATCGCGCGCGGCGTTGAGGAGTCGCGGACGTCATAGAGGTCGCGGCGGGCGCGGAGCAGCTGATCGATGGTGCGGTCGACGCGGAGGCCGTAGATGTTCTTCTGGTGCAGCCAGCGCTGCGTTGCCGCGGGGCCGCCGAGGTTCATCAGCAGAAGGTCGGTGGCGTGATTGTCGCTGGTGATGATCATCGCATCCATCAGGCTCGCCGCGCTCCTCCCGGCGATGATGTCGTTCATCGAACGGCGTCCGGCTTCGACCTCGGCAAGGTAGTGGGCGGCGATTGCGATCTTGACGGTGCTTGCCATTGGGAAGGGTTCGTCCGCCGCCACTCCGACGATCTCGCCGGTGGCAAGGTCGAGCGCGGCGACACCATGGTCGCCGGACTTGGAGGCGAGGATAAGGGAAAGCTGCTGCTCGAGCGACTTCAGCTCCGGCGCGGACGCGGCAAAGGCCGGCTGCGCCGTGAAAGCAAGGAGCCAAAACAGAATCGCGGTCAAGCGCATGTCATCATCTCCACCTGGCTGCGACGGCTCATGCCATGCAAATCCTTAACAAAGCAGAGCCTTAGGGCCATTACGGCGGCTCAATCACTCACCTGAAGCGGAATAAGGCGGCGAGCGGTTGCGTTTTCAGGTTCAGCCGAGTCTCGGCCACAAGGACCCGCGGGTCAGCCGGAACGGCAGAGGTTTCCGAAGGTTATCCGGGCTTCATATTCACACGAGAGGCCCGATGACCGAACAGGAGCTCAGCAACAGGAGGGCGGCCGCTGGCGCGGAAGCCGACGTGGCGACGATCCCGCTGCTCGAGGAGCAACTGGTGGTCGGCAAGAAGGAAGTGGAAAGCGGCCGCATCAGGATCCTCGTCGACGTTGACGAGCGCGAGGAGCGGGTTGTTCAGGACCTGGTCCGGGACGAGGTGGAGATCGAGCGGGTCGCGCGCAACGAGCGTGTCAGCGAGATGCCGCATGTGCGGCTGGAGGGGGATGTGACCGTCATCCCCGTCGTGGAAGAGGTGCTGGTCGTCGAAAAGGCACTGATGCTCGTCGAGGAAGTGCGGGTACGGCGGCGCCCCGGCGTCGAGCGGAGGGAGATACCGGTGAGGCTCCGGACCGAAAGGGCTTCTGTGGAGCGGGCGAACCTCGACGGCGTCGTGGGCGCAGAGGAGCGGAGATAGAATATGGCACGCACCATCAATGCCCTCTACGACAGCCGCGCCGAAGCCGAGGTCGCGCGGGCACGCCTCGTGTCGGAGGCGGGGGCCGACAATGTCCGGATCATCGCGAAAACGTCGGCGGCAGAGCTGGACAGGCTCGACCTGTCGGATTCGGACCGCAAGACCTATGCGGACGGAATTGCGCGCGGCGCGAGCCTGGTCACGGTCAGGCCGGGGCGCGGAGTGGATGACGAGCGCATCATAGCTATCCTGAAGGGCACGGCGCCCGGCGCTCCGTCTGTTGCGTCTGGAGCGGAAGGGCGGCTGGTTGGCGAAGAACGCATTCCGATCGTCGAGGAAGAGCTTCGCGTCGGCAAGCGCGAGGTGACGCGCGGCGGCGCGCGGGTGCATTCCGAAATCCGCGAAGTGCCCGCCGAGGCTTCGGTCAACCTGAAGCAGGAGCGGCTCGATGTGGAGCGGCGCCCGGGCGAGCGCTTCCTTTCGGATGCCGAGGTCTATGCAGGTGGCCTTCTCAAGCGGCGCGTCATCGAGCTCAGCGAAATGCGCGAGGAGCCGGTGATCGAGAAGCGTGCGTTCGTGCGCGAGGAACTGGTCGTCAGGAAGACGGTCGAGGAACGGACGGAGACGGTGCGCGACACGGTGCGCCGAACCGAAGTCGATGTCGAGGAAATCCGGCCCGCCTTCACGCAGCTACGGGACGGAAAGCGGGATTAACGCCCCCGAGCGTGGCCTAGCGGTCGAAGTCGATGATGCGGCCATCGTTGCGGAAGGTGCAGCCGAAGCTGCGCGTGCCGTTCGTATATTGGATCGTGCCATGAACGCGCGCGGTCGTCTGGCTGAGCAGTTGAACGCTGTCGATGCTCATGAAGCGCCCGTACCGATAGGCTTCGCTTCGGCAGGCTTCGCTCGCGGCTTTCGGTAGCTCATCGGCGGTATAGACATATTGGTTGCGGCCGCTGGCGACGATGTCGGCGACGGCGGGCGCGAGCGGCAGATAGGCGCAGCCGGCAAGCGGCGCGGTGGCAGCGATGAGGAGCGGCAAGGTCGCTATACGCATGCGCTTCTTTCCATTCGGTTCGCGCCTAGATGGCGCTACCTCCGAAAAAACGAGTGCGATCAAGCACATGTTCCACCGGCGTCAAAGCCGCGCACGCGTTGGCCGAAGTTCACTTGATCGAAAGCAATTTATAACTATCAAGCACTTCGGGTGGGTGATCAGCGGCGCGAAGGCTCCGCCGTTGCGCAGGACGTTCATGGCCGACCACTCGCGTCTCGAAAATCATGCGGCCGACCAGCGCTTTCAGCTGCTGGTGAACTCCGTCACTGACTATGCCATCTACATGTTGGATGCGGGCGGACACGTAGCCACGTGGAACCCGGGCGCGCGCCGCTTCAAGGGCTATGAGGCCGAGGAGATAATCGGCCAGCATTTCTCCCGCTTCTATACCGACGAGGATCGGGCAATCGACTTTCCCCGGCGGGCGCTCGCAATAGCCGCGGAAGAAGGACGGTTCGAGGCCGAGGGATGGCGCGTCCGCAAGGACGGAAGCCGGTTCTGGGCGCATGTCGTGATCGACCCCATACGCAACGATAAGGGCGATCTGGTCGGATATGCGAAGATCACCCGCGACATTACCGAGAAGCGGGAAGCGGAGCGGGAGCTCTACGAAAGTGAGCAGCGCTTCCGACTGCTCGTGCAGGGCGTACGAGACTACGCCATCTACATGCTGGATACGGAAGGCCGAGTCAGCAACTGGAATCCGGGCGCGGCGGCGATCAAGGGCTATAGCGCCGAGGAGATTATCGGACAGCATTTCTCCCGTTTCTATACCGAAGAAGACCGCGCCGCCGGCGTGCCGCAGCGCGCACTTCAAGCCGCTTTACGGGAAGGGAAATACGAGAACGAAGCGCGCCGGGTGCGGAAGGACGGGTCGCATTTCTGGGCCCATGTCGTCATCGACCCGATCCATGACGAGAATGGCAAGCATGTAGGCTTTGCAAAGATCACGCGCGACGTCACCGAGCGGAGGGAGGCGCAGGAGGAGCTCGAGGAGGCCCGGGCTGCGCTCTTCCAGTCCCAGAAGCTGCAGGCGCTGGGCGAGCTGACCGGCGGGATTGCGCACGACTTCAACAACCTGATGACTGTGATCCGGGGTTCCGCGGAGCTGCTGAGGCGTGAGGACCTGCCGCCTGAAAAGAGGCGGCGCTATCTTGAAGCGATCATGGAGACCGCGGACCGGGCGACGACGCTTACGAGCCACCTTCTCGCTTTCGGGCGCCGCCAGCCTCTGAAGCCCGAGGTGATCGACCTCAACATACGGCTCGATGCGCTTGCCGAGGTCCTGTCGCGCACGCTCGGCAGCCAGGTCGAAATCGAGATGAACCTGCGACCCTCCCTCGGGAAAGTTGAGGTCGATCCGACGCAGCTCGAAACCGCGCTGCTGAACGCCGCCATCAATGCGCGCGACGCCATGCCGGGCGGCGGGCGCTTGACCATCTCCACCGCAAATTGCGCCAGAGAAGGCCAGGAGATGGTGTGCATTGACCTCGCAGATACGGGGGCAGGCATGCCGAAGGAGGTGATCGACCGTGCCTTCGAGCCCTTCTTCACGACCAAGCCCGTGGGCAAGGGAACCGGTCTCGGCCTGTCCCAAATCCACGGGTTCGCGGCCCAGGCGGGGGGGCTGGCCGAGATAGAGTCCCAAGAAGGGTTGGGCACGACTATCCGGCTTTGCCTGCCACGCTCCCGAAAAGCGCTGACGGCCGACGAGGATACAGGCTCCGCCGGCGCGAACGTGCCGCCGGGGCTGCGCGTGCTCCTCGTCGAGGATAACGAGCATGTACGGAGCTTCGCCGAACATCTGCTGGAAGAATTCCAAGCTGTCGTGACCAGCGCGGCGGACGGCCATGAAGCGCTGGCAGGGCTGGAGCAGGGCGAGTTCGACATCGTCTTTTCGGACGTGGTGATGCCCGGTCTTAGCGGCATCGAGCTGGCCCGGCGGATCAAGGAGAAGCATCCGCAGCTGCCGGTGCTTCTCGCCAGCGGCTATAGCGAAGAAGTCGTTCAGGGCGGCGTGGCGGAATTCCCGATCGTGCGGAAGCCCTATGGCGCCGAGGCGCTCAGCGAAGCCATCGCCGGGGCGCTGGCTTCGCTTAAATCCACATTATAGCAAAGTCAGCCGCACCGCGGTGCCGCGTTCGCTGGTGAGGTTGACCGGTGTGTTGCGGCGCCAGAGGCCCTGATAGGGCCAGCAGTCGCGGAAGCCGCCCCAGGTGAAGCAGATGCGGCCGGGTTCCACCGCCCAGTCGCCGGTGAGGGTGCGGCCGTTAAAATTGGCGTCAACCTTCCCGCCCGGCCTGAAGGTCATGATTGAGGTGCGACCGCCGCTTTCGACGCGGATGCTGCGGCCGTAAAGTTCGGACCCTGCGACCACGGCCGGCCCGGGCGCGGGACCTGGGCCCGGCGGGACCACTGACGAGCAGGCGCCGAGCAAGGTGAAGCCTGCCAAGGCTGAAGCGAGAAACCCCTTCTTCATCGCAAAATCCTCCTGATCCTGCCCATACCATCAGCAAGAGCCGTGGTTCCACATCTGCGGCAGGCAAAAGAAAAGCGCCCGGCATACAATGGACGCCGGGCGCTTTCCCGAGGAGTTCAGGCCTTAGCCGCGCTCGCCGCTGCGGACGGGCGTGGACTCGTAGGTGGTCGGGGCACCCTGATAATAACGGCCCTCACGGACATAGCCGTCCACGCAGCCGTCATTGTTCTGGTCGGCCCAGATCGCGCCGGCAATGCCGCCGACGACCGCACCGGCAATCGCACCTTCAAGCGGGCTCACGCCGCCGACGAGAGCACCGACGCCCGCACCGCCGGCCGCGCCGACAGCCGCACCGGTGGCAGCGCCGCCGAGCGTGGTCGGGCAGGCACGGCCAGTGGCCGGATTGTAGCCGGCGGGAGCGCCGGAATAGTACTGACCTTCACGGATATAGCCGTCGGCCCGGCCGTCACGGTCCTGGTCGGCCCAGATCGCGCCGCCGATACCGCCGACAGCAGCGCCGATGGCGGCGCCTTCGATCGGGCTGAGGCCGCCGACAACGGCGCCGAGGCCCGCACCAGCGGCAGCGCCGATGGCGGCACCCGTGCCCGCACCGGCGAGCGTGTCATCATCATACGTGCTGGCGCAGGCGCCGAGCGAGAGCGAGCCGGCCATAAGGACAGCAACCAGAGACTTCTTCATAACGCATCCTCCTTCGAAACAAGCGGGGCTGACGGGGTAACCTTACCCCGCCGAATGGGGGCACCCGCTAAACTTGCACCCGCGTAACGAGGAAGGTTCAGAAGCGTTCCGTGTCAGGAACGAACTCTAATCCAGATTAGGCCGGCTCGGCGACAGACATGCACGGTCTATCGCAGAGGGCGGTCAGCGGCCGTCAATGTGGCGCTTGCTAGCGGAAGCGATGAGAGCAGGATGAGCATGGCCGGTTTCTTCAGATGGACATTCGCAGCCTTGCTTCTGGTGCTTCCGGCAGGCGCGCTCGCGCAGCTCCCGCGCGTCCAGACGGAGGCGGAGGCGCTGGCGCAGGACGCCGGGGAATATGCCAAGGCGCAGGGCGTCAGCCTGGAGGAGGCGATGCGGCGGCTCCGGGCGCAGCAGGAGAGCGTTGCCGCGACGGACCGTATCCAGCAGCGCTTCAAAGACAGGCTTGCCGGGCTCGTCATCGAGCATCGGCCGGAATACCGGATCGTAGTGCTGCTGACCGGCGACGAGCCGGTGGCCGATGAAGTGATCGCGGCTGGCGGGATGCAAGTGCCCGTGGTCTTCCGCACCGGGGCCAGGGCGACGCGGGACGAGATCGTCGAGGCGATGAAGCGGCGCCAGGCGGCGATCCGGGCGGCCTTCCCGAACCTGTCGGGCATGGGCCCGGACCAGCGGACGGGTGAGCTGGTGGTGATGGTCCGTGAGAGCGCCGCCGCCCGCTACGGCACCGATGCGATGCGCGCGAAGCTCGAGGAGATTACGGGCGTGCCCGTGCGGCTCCGCCTGATCGACCGGGACGATGTGAACAGCGATATCGAAGGCGGTGCGCGGGTGGTCGGCGTCGATCCCGCGAACGGCAAGCGTTACGCCTGCACGACCGGCTTCGTGGTGACGGACGGCGCGCAGACGGGGGTGGTGACGGCGGCGCACTGCCCCGACACGCTGACCTATCTGGATCCGGGCGGCGGCGAGATCCCGCTCGCCTTCGGCGGCCAGTGGGGATGGAGCTATCAGGACGTGCAGCTCCATGTCAGCGAGCGGGCGCAGAAACCTCTTTTCTATGCGGATACGGCGAAGAAGACGGTGCGGGAGGTCGCGACCTGGCGGAACCGCGTCAGCGTCCGCCCGGGCGACATCGTCTGCAGGCGCGGCGAGACGACCGGCTACAGCTGCTCCGAAGTCGAGCTGGTGGATTACGCGCCGCCGGGCGACCTTTGCGGCGGCCCGTGCGCACCAACCTGGGTGAGCGTCACCGGCCCTAGCTGCAAGGCGGGAGACAGCGGCGGGCCGGTGTTCAGCCGCACCGTCGCCTTCGGCATCGTCAAGGGCGGCAATTACAATCGTGACGGCAGCTGCAATTATTATTACTTCATGTCGACCGATTACCTGCCGGCCGGCTGGACATTGCTGCACCGGTAACGGCGATGTGGATGCCGTTCTTCCTTGCCGCGGCGGCGATTGGAGGCGCCTCCGCCTTCTACACGAAGGGGGTGGACGCCGGCGGCATTCCCATCGTGGGTTCCGCGCGGGTGCCGGATGCGGCGCTGAGGACCGGGAGCGAGATCGTGCGCGCGATGCTGGCGGGTCGGCCGGATATCAGGCGCGACATGGCGCGGCAGCGGGTGCGGGTGGCGATGCTTGCGCGGCAGGAAGGCATTATGGATCTGCCCGAGCATCGGCATTGGCAGAAGCCGCGGCCGGACGATCCGCGCCTGACGCAGTGCGAGCGGGACGAATATCAGGTGCGGATAGCGCCGCTCAGTCATTCGGCTTACTGGAATGCGAGGGCGCGGGGGATCGGCGGAACTCTGACGGCGGTGGGCGCGGAGAATGTGTTGGCGGAGCCCGGCACGCGCTATTTCGGCGAGAATATTCTGGTCCACGAATTCGCGCACCCGATCCTTGCCTCCATTCAGCGGGTGGATCCGAAGCTGTATGCCGAGGTTGAGCGGGCTTATTCGGTGGCGATAACGGCAGGGAAGTGGAAGGGCGATTACGCGGCCGTGACGGTTCAGGAATATTGGGCCGAGGGCACCCAATTCTGGTTCAATTCGAACATGATCTCGCGGCTCGACGACGGCACGATCCTGTCGCACGAGGATCTGAGGCGCTATGATCCCGCGCTCTACAAGGCGCTGGGGAAGGTGTACGGACCCAGGCACCGGATCGTCGCCGACCGCTTCCACAAACATGCGGCGCGGCTGAATGTGGCGCCCGGACGGAAGAGCGCCGACTGCTGAGGCTTCAGCCGAAGGCTACAAGCAGAGCCAGCGCGGCCATCGACAAAGCGCCGAGGATCGGGATGGGCGCCGATAGGGTGTCGATCAGATCGACCGGCTCGTGAGGATGGTCCATCAAGCAGCTCCTTCTCCCGGGCCGCCCCGCGCCGCTCACCTAGTGCGGCGGATCAGCCCTTGCCAGCGGGATCGGCTGAAATGCTGGAGTCTTGCGACGAAGTCAGGGAACGCGGCGGCCGTCGACGTTCCCGGGCGGGCTGTAGCGGCAGATCAGGTAATCCATGCGCGCGTCGCTGTGGACCGCGCAGCCGACGTTGGTCGTCGTCCGCCAGATCATCTGCGTATAGTGCGAGACATCGAGCCAATTGCCAGTGCTGCTGACGTTCGGAAAGGTGCCGGGGCGGAACCATTGCCGCTCTGATGCCCAGCTGCCGACCATCTGTTCGGGCGAATAGCGGCCTCGGCTTCCCATCCAGAGGTTCTCGCGCTGCCCGGGGCGGCTGGCGCGGGCGGAATGTTCGAGGCGGCCGAGACGGGATAGGGTGGGGCCGTAAGCCGCTGCTGCGGCGGCAAGCGCCGCATCCCAGCGGAGCGGCGGAGCGCCGACCCGCGCCCGCTCGATATTGTGAGCGGCGAGGAGGCGGCTGGTGAGGTTGGCGGATGCAGGCGCGGGCGCGGCCCTTTGGAAAGGCCCACCCTGCGCGTAGGTGACTGGAGCGGGCGCGGCGCAACCGAAGGTCGACGCCGCAAGAAGCAGCACTGCCGAAGGTCGCCGCGCCCGCATTGGTCTTAGTCTACGTCGAAGTCCGTGATCCGGCCGTCGCTCCGGAAGCTGCAGGCGAAACTGCGGCGATCATAATTATTGTTGATCGTGCCGTAGACGCGGAGCGTGCTGCTGCTCTGCTGACGGACGTCGTTGATGCCGACCTGGCCATAGCGCGAAGCTTCGTTCCCGCAGGCGTTCACCGCGGCTTGCTGGAAGTTCTGGTTGCCGTAGCCGTAGCCGCTGTTGGTCGCGCCGCCGAGCACGCTGCCGAGCACTGCGCCGACTGGATCATACGGGCCGCCGAGACCGCCGAGACCGCCAAGCGGGCTTGCGCAGGCGCCGAGCGCTAGGGTGGAACCGAGGACGAGGGGTAAAAGTGACTTACGCATAGAGCATCTCCGTGCATTAGAGTGTGAGCAACGGCCGCTCTTCCGCGCTTTGACCCTCACAACACCTTCAGCGCGGGGCCGTTCCAATCCCTTGTTTCCACTGCGATACGATGCCTAAGGGATGCGACGAGCGAACGGGGAGGGTGCGCGTGACGGCGACGATGTACGGCATCAGGAATTGCGACACGATCAAGAAGGCCCGGTCGTGGCTGGACGCGAACGGCGTGGCTTACGAGTTCCACGATTATAAGAGTGCGGGCGTGGACGAGGCGCGGCTTCGGCGGTGGATCGGCGAGGCTGGCTGGGAAAAGCTGCTGAACAGATCCGGCACCACGTTCCGCAAGCTGCCGGACGCCGAGAAGGCCGACCTGGATGCGGACAAGGCGGCGGCGCTGATGCTGGCGCAGCCGTCGATGATAAAACGGCCGGTGCTGGAGGCGAACGGCCAATTGCTGATCGGCTTCGATCCGGAGCGGTACCGGGCGGCCCTCCTCTGAGCGGCACCGCCCTCGCGATAGGTCTCGGCCTGTTCTCCGCCGTGACGCTCGCGGCGGCGAATATGTCGGTGAAGATGGGCACCGACATCCTGGTCGGGCGGGCGATCCTGTCGGTAAGCTCGGCCTTGCTGGTGTTGCCCTTCGTGCCGTTCGTGCCGTTGCCTGACGCGGAGACCTGGCAGGCTCTGGCGATCACGCTGCCGGCGCACTTCTTCTACCAGATGTGCCTGGTACGTGCGATGAGCCGGGGCGACCTGTCGCTGGTCTTTCCGGTGATGCGCGGCGCGGCGCCTTTGCTGACGGCGTTCACGGCGCTTCTTTTCCTGAAGGAGGCGTTGGCGCCGCTTGCCTGGATCGGCCTGTTCGTGGCGACGGCGGCCGTCATCACCTTCGCGCTGCCGCCGCAGGGGGTGCGGATGCGCGACCATCCCGACAAAGCGGCACTCGGCTGGGCGCTGGCAACAGCGGTCGGCATCGCGCTCTATAATGTGGCGGACGCGCGCGGCGTCCGCATCGCGCCAGACCCGCTCACCTTCATCGTCTGGCTGTTCCTTTTGGACCCGATCGGCGTCACCACCACCGCGCTGCTGAGGCGGCGCAACGCGCTTGCCGAAGCGGTCGCCATGAAGTGGCGCTACGGCGTCGCGGCGAGCGCACTGTCGCTGCTCTCCTTTGGCTCCGCGCTTTACGCCTTCAGCCTCATGGAGACCGCCAAGGTCTCGGCGCTGCGCGAAACGTCGGTCGTGTTCGGAGCGCTGATGGGAAGCCTGTTCCTCGGCGAAAGCTTCGGAAGGCGGCGGCTGATCGCGGCGCTGATCCTCGCCGCGGGCCTCATCATTATGCAGTTCGGCGGCTGATTGGCCAAAGCCGGGAGGCACGCTAAAAGGGCCTCCATGTCCGTCACCCATTCGCTCGATACGGCGACTAGCCGCGCCAATCCGCTGCCTTCGCCGATGAAGCGGCTGACCGTGCCTAAGGTCCAGAAGATGAAGGGCGGCGAGCCCATCGTGATGCTGACCGCCTATACGGCGCGAATGGCGCAGCTTCTCGATCCGCATTGCGACGTTCTGCTGGTTGGCGACAGTCTGGGGCAGGTGATTTACGGGCTTCCGTCGACGGTGCCGGTGACGCTGGAGATGATGTGCGCGCATGGGGCGGCGGTGGTGCGCGGATCCTATCATGCAGTGGTCGCGATCGACATGCCGTTCGGTTCCTATGAGGCGAGCCCGGCACAGGCATTCGAAAGCGCGTCCCGCATCCTGAAGGAAACGGGCGCTGCGGCGGTGAAGCTGGAAGGCGGCGAGGCGATGGCGGAGACGGTCGCCTTCCTCACCAAACGCGGCATCCCGGTGATCGGCCATGTCGGCCTGACGCCGCAAGCGGTGAATGCGCTCGGCGGCTATGGCGCGCGTGGGAAGAGCGATGCCGAAGCGAAGAAGATTCTGGCCGACGCCAAGGCTGTGGCGGAGGCGGGCTGCTTCCTGCTCGTGCTGGAAGGCGTGATGGAGGAGATTGCGATCGAGGCGACCAAGGCGGTTGCTTGCCCCACCATCGGCATCGGCGCCTCGGCGGAATGCGACGGGCAGGTGCTGGTCACCGAGGACATGCTCGGCCTGTTCGAGCGGACGCCGCGCTTCGTGAAGAAATATGACGACATGGCCGGACGGATCGAAGCCGCGGCTCAGGCCTTTGCCGGCGAAGTGCGTAAACGGGCCTTCCCGACGGCAGATCAAACCTACCGAAAGGCGTAGAGGGAAGAGGCTTTCGTTCGCCGCTTTTCGCCGGTAGAGGTGCGGCGGGGCACCATCCGGCGCACGCTTCCTGGAGAGACATAATTGGCGATCAAGCCCAAAGACAATGAAGCTTTCTATCGCGAGGTCGACGAGGAGCTTCGGAAGGAACAGCTGACCAGTTGGTGGACCCGCTATGGGAAGCTCGCCATCGCCGGGATCGTCCTGCTGCTGGCCGCAATCGGCGGCGCCATTTGGTGGCAGGAGCAGCGGCAGGCGAAAGCGGGCGAACGGTCCGAGCAGATCCTCAAGACTTTCGATGACGTGCAGGCGGGCCGGACCAAGGGCGTCGAAGCACGGCTCGACACGATCGCCAAGGAAGGCTCCGACGGGCACCGCGCTGCGGCGCTGATGACCAAGGCGGCGGTCTTCGTCCAGAACAACAATCAGGGCGCGGCCATCGCTGCCTACAAGCAGGTGGCGGAGGACGGCGACCTTCCGGAGCCCTATCGCAATGCGGCGCTCATCCGGCAGACCCAGCTCGAATATGACCGGTTGCCGCCGCAGCAAGTGATCCAGCGGCTGCAGCCGCTCGCCCAGGCCGGCAATCCCTGGTTCGGAACGGCCGGCGAGATGGTGGCGATCGCTTATCTGAAAGCCAACCAGCCGCAGCGGGCGGCGCCGATCTTCGCGGCGATCGCCAAGGAGCAGGGTGTCCCCGAGACGACCCGTTCGCGTGCCGTTCAGATGGCCGGTGCTCTTGGAGTGGATGCAGTTGTAGAAGCGCCCGCCGCAGAGGCGGCTCCGGGCGCAGCGAAGGAAGCCAATTGATGAAGCGTATCCTGTTTGCCGTGACCGCCATGACGCTCGTGAGCGGCTGCGGCCTCCTCAATCGCGGGGAGAAGCCGACGACGCCGACGGTCGGCCAGCGCATTGCGGTACTGACCGGCGAAGCGTCGGTGGAAGTCGATCCCGCCCTCGCCGACGTCGCGGTGACGCTTCCGGGCATCACGGCCAATGCCGATTGGGCGCAGCCTGGCGGCAATGCGACCAAGTCGATGGGGCATCTGGCGCTCGGCACCACGCTTGCCGAAGCCTGGTCGGTCGATGCGGGCGAGGGCAGCCATCCGCGTTCGCGCCTCGCCTCGGCGCCGGTGGTCGGCGGCGGTCGCGTCTATGCAGTCGACACGCTGGCGCGGCTTCGCGCCTTCGACGTGCGCACCGGTGCACGCGTCTGGGAAGCGGGCGTCGGGCGTGAGGAGGATCTTCGCGGCGGCCGCAGCTGGTGGAACGGCGAGTTCACCGGCAATCGCGGCCTGCTGTTCGGCGGCGGCGTCAGCTACGACAATGGCCGCGTTTATGCGACCAACGGCCTTGGCGACGTGGTCGCGTTCGATGCTGCGACTGGCAATCAGCTTTGGCGCGTGCGTCCGAGCGGGCCGCTCCGCGGCGCGCCGACGATCGCGCTCGACACCGTTTATGTGGTGACGCAGGATAACCAGCTTCACGCGCTCAACACCGCCGACGGAACGCTTCGCTGGACCGGCACAGGCACGCTCGAGCTTGCCAACGTGCTCGGCGCGGCTGCTCCCGCGGTCGCGCAGGGCACCGTCGTTGCCGGCTTCTCGTCGGGCGAGCTTTCCGCTTATCGTTACGAGAATGGCCGCGTCGTCTGGCAGGACGCGCTTGCCCGCACCAGCATCTCGACGGCGGTCGCTTCGCTGTCCGACATCGATGCCGAGCCGGTGATCGATCAGGGCCGCGTCTATGCGATCGGCCAGGGTGGCCGGATGGTCGCGCTCGAACTGGTGACCGGCCAGCGCATCTGGGAAATCAATGCCGCCGGCATTTCGACGCCGTGGGTGGCGGGCGATTGGATCTTCGTGCTGACCGACCAGTCGCAGCTTCTCGCCGTCGCGCGCACCACCGGCCGCATCCGTTGGATGAGCCAGCTTCCGCGCTGGCGCGACGAAGAAGACAAGAAGGGCCCGATCAGTTGGGTCGGCCCGGTACTCGCCGGCGGCCGTCTGATCGTGGCGAGCTCGCAGGGGCATATCGTCAACGTGTCGCCCACCGACGGCGCGGTGCAGTCGACGATACAGAACCGCAAGCGTTCGTTCCTGCTGCCCCCGGTGGTTGCGGAAAACACGTTCTTCCTGATGAGCGACGACGGGCGCCTTACCGCCTGGCGCTAATGGAATGAGGGGAGGAGCCGGCCCGTAACGGCTCCTCCCGCCCACCCTCAGGCGCGGGCCTCTACGGGCCGCGCCGTCCTCACCAGCGAATAAGCGACGCCGCCGGCAAGGATCGCGAAGGTGACGCCGAGCGACACGGCCGGCGGTATCTTCGCAAGGCCGAGCGCGTCGGCGACAAAGATCTTCGAGCCGATGAACACCAGCAGCAGCGACAGCGCATATTTGAGGTAGTGGAAGCGGTCGACCATCGCTGCGAGCGCGAAATAGAGCGCGCGGAGGCCGAGGATTGCGAAGATGTTCGACGTGTAGACGATGAACGGATCGGTGGTGATGGCGAAGATCGCCGGCACCGAGTCCACCGCGAACACGACGTCTACGAACTCCACCATGATGAGCGCCAGGAAGAGCGGCGTCATGAAGAGCGCGGCCTTGCCCGTCTTCGGGTCGGGAAGCCTTACCCAGAAACGCTCGCCGTGGAGATCGTCCGTTACCCGGAAGCGCCGGCGCACCCATTTCAGCACCGGCGACCCGCCGACATCATATTCCTTGTCGGCCATTGCCCACATCCTGATGCCGGTGAAGATCAGGAAGGCAGCGAAGAAATAGAGCAGCCAGCTCCACTGCTGGACCGCAGCGGCGCCGAAGCCGATCATGATGGCCCGGAGCAGGATCACGCCCAAAATGCCCCAGAACAGCACCCTGTGCTGGTGAAGGCGGGGAATACCGAAATAAGCGAAGATCATCGCGATGACGAAGACGTTGTCCATCGCCAGGCTCTTTTCGACGACGAAACCGGTGACGTAGTTGATCGCCGGAGTCTCGCCCATCTGCCACCAGACCCAGCCGCCGAAGCCGAGGCCGAGCGCGATATAGAAAGCGGACATGGCGAGGCTTTCGCGGACGCCGATCTCCCGCTCCTTCCGGTGAAGGACGCCGAGGTCGAGCGTGAGCAGGACGGCGACCAGAGCCATGAAGCCCAGCCACATCCACATGGGCGTGCCGAGCCAGAGAGTATCGAGAAAGTCCATTGGGCTCCTCCTTTGATGAGGTGCGGTCCGACATCGCGATCACCTGATCGCCAGAGGGGCCCGGTACCGCTTGATGTCTGAAAAAGAGCGAGCGCAGCGGAGCGCCGCGCCCGCCGATAGGATCAAATGCGGATGCTTCTCCGCTGGATGCGAAACAACCGGTCCTTGATCGCAAGCTTCAGCTTCTTCATCCGAAGCAGCTTGATGCTGTCGGGGAAGCGCCGCTTCATCTCGCGCCGGATTTCCTCGTCAAGTTTCCGGTGAATTCGGGTCAGACGGTACATCACTGCATTCATGCCTCTCTCCATCGTTCGATTGGTGATGGATCGGGTCAGCCGATGCAGAGACAGGGGCACGTGAACTGCACCGGGCTAACCCGATGCGGTCCGACATCACGGTCGTTCGAGGAGAACTGCCGCCAGAGGGGCCCGGTCCGCAAAAAAGATAATAATCGCAAGCCGGGTCGGTTGCAAGTGCCTGCCCCGTTGCGGTTGACCGGCGGCCATGAAGGGGGCAGGGCAGCCGCCTTATGGCCAAGCTTCCAACCGTCGCGATCGTCGGCCGTCCGAATGTGGGCAAATCGACCCTTTTCAACCGGCTGGTGGGGAAGAAACTGGCTCTGGTCGACGACCGGCCGGGCGTGACGCGCGACCGGCGCGAGGGCGATGCGACCCTGCTCGGCCTCGAATTCCGGGTGATCGACACGGCCGGTTACGAAGACGAGGATCCGGAGACGCTGCCGGGCCGGATGCGCGCGCAGACGGTGGCGGCGGTGCAGGAAGCCGATGTCGCCCTGTTCCTGGTAGACGCGCGGGCGGGGGTCACTCCGCTCGACGAAGAAATCGGGCGCTGGCTTCGGAGCGAAACGACGTCGGTGGTGCTTGCCGCCAACAAGGCTGAGGGCCGCGCGGGCGAAGCGGGGATCATGGAGGCCTATTCGCTCGGCTTCGGCGAGCCGATCGCGATGAGCGCCGAACATGGCGAGGGCGTGGTCGACCTGTTCGAGCATATCCGGCCCTATGTGGAGCGGGACGAGGACGACGATGAGGAAGAAGAGGGCGAAGGCCCGCTGAAGCTCGCCATCGTCGGCCGCCCGAATGCGGGCAAGTCGACCCTGATCAATCGCATCCTGGAGCAGGAGCGGCTCATCACCGGCCCGGAAGCGGGGATTACCCGCGATTCCATCGCCATTGACTGGGAATGGAAGGCGCCGGACGGGGAGGTGCGGCCGGTGCGCCTGATCGACACGGCCGGCATGCGGAAGAAGGCGAAGGTCGAGGACAAGCTCGAAAAGCTTTCGGTGGCGGATGCGCGGCGGGCGGTGGACTTCGCCGAGGTTGTCGTCCTGCTGCTTGATGGAACGCGTGGGCTGGAGGCGCAGGATCTCCGCATTGCCGATAATGTGATCCAGGAGGGCCGCGCGCTCATCATCGCGATCAACAAGTGGGACGTGGCGGAAAATGCCAGCTCGCTGTTCAACGGCATCAAGGCTGCGCTGGATGAGGGACTGGCGCAGGCGCGGGGCGTGCCGCTGCTCACCGTTTCGGGCAAGACCGGCAAGGGGATCGACCAGCTGCTCGGCGCGGCCTTCGAAGTGCGGGAAATCTGGTCGAAGCGCGTGTCGACGGGGCAGCTCAACCGCTGGTTCGAGGACGCCGTCGAGCGCAACCCGCCGCCCGCGCCCGGCGGCAAGCGGATCAAGCTCCGCTACATCACGCAGGTCGGCACGCGGCCGCCTCGGTTCGTGCTGTTCGGAACGCGCACCGATCAACTTCCGGATTCCTATCTTCGCTACTTGGTCAACGGGATGCGGAAGGAATTGGGCTTCGGTGCGGTGCCGGTGCGGCTGGCGGTGCGGGCCTCGAAAAACCCGTTCGACCGCTAGAGCGTCAACCGGCTGTTTACCCTGTGCGGCTAGAAGGTGCCGGAGTAACCTTAAGGATCCTGTTTTGATCGACGAGAGCGGCGCCGTTATCGACTGGGCCATGTTCACGCGCACCCGCACCCAACTGGGCGCAGGGTTCGTGAAGATCGTCGGCTATTTCCTCGAGGACGGCGAGAAGTCCCTCGCCAAGATCGAGGACGCTATGCAGCGGCGGGACACGACCGCGCTCGTCATTCCTGCTCATACGCTGAAGAGCGAGGCGCGGCAGTTCGGTGCCAACATGCTTGGCTCTATGGCGGAGGAAATCGAGTTCGCCGCCCGCCGCGCAGTCGAAATGCGGCTGTTCCCGGACGAGCTGATTCCGACCGTCGCGCGGCTTCGCCCGCTCTATCAGCAGACGATTGAGCTCTTGCAGCGGGAGATCAATCCGCTGGTACAGCGCCCGTCGCGGCCCGTGTTCGGCCGCGCGCCCGCGCACAATCAGAATTTCGGCCGGCTCTAAACGCTAAGCGGCCGCCGCATCGGCTGCCATTCCCAGCGCGACAGGCTCCGCCAGAGCCATTCGAACGGTCCGTAGCGGTTGCGGTCGAGCCATGGCTTGGACCAAAGCAGCATCACCGCCCACATCGGGATCACGACGAGCCACAATTCGGCGCGGCTGAGGCTGCCCCAAAGACCTGCGCCCCAGCCGTAGAAAAGGGCCGTCATCAGGATGCTGGTGCCGAGATAGTTGGTGAAAGCGGCACGTCCTGCCGCGGCGATCCGGCCGACCAGCGCGCCTCCGCGGCGGGTGAGCAGGATGATGAGCGCCGCAGTCGCCACCACCATGAGCGGACGGAAGGGAACGGTCGCGGCCATCGAGATCGAAAAGATCATCGGCACGGTGAAGTCGTCCCGGACGAGCGTCCAAGCAAGCAGAGCGTAAGCCGGGATGCCGATGCCGAAGCCGATCAGGGCTGCGCGGCGGTAGCGCGCATTCTCCCACGCGCCGGTCAGGAAGCCGGTTTTCAGCGCCGCCATTCCGAACAGCATGTAGGCAAGTGTTTCCCAGCCGAAGATAAGCAGCGCAATGAACGGGTCGAGGCTGTTCTGCGAGAATTGGTGATTGGCGATCCCGGCAAAGCCGCCGCTGAAAAGCGCGGTCTTGTTCGCCAGCAACTCGCTGCTTGGAACCGCGAAATCGACCTTCATTTGGCTCCACGCCTGTGCCGCTTCGGCGGAAGCGCCGGGTGCGGACGCGGCGGCGCTGGCGGCGTGAAACGCACCCGCGAGCAGCGCGAACAGAGTGATCTGTATGAAGACGAGAACGACGCCCCAAATGATGAGACTACGCGGCGCCTTGTTCCGGAAGAACCAGGCGATCATGCCGACCATGGCATAGCCCGACAGGATGTCGCCGAACCAGATGAAGTAGAAGTGCAGGAGACCAAAGACGAGAAGCCAGAGCATGCGGCGATAATGGACGGAGGCAGGGTTCTGCCCGGACGCTGCCGCCCGCTCGATAACGATGAGCATGCTGGCGCCGAAGAGGAAGGAGAAGAGGCCCCGCATCTTTCCGTCGACGAGAATGAAGTTGAACGCCCAGGAGGCGAGATCGGCGTCCGTCTCCAACCCGTAAGCATAAGGGTTCATGTAAGCCTGAAACGGCATTGCGAAGGCGACGATGTTCATCGCCAATATCCCCATCACCGCCACGCCGCGAACGATGTCGAGCGTCTCGATACGTGGACCCGGTTCCGTTGCTGCAGTCATCCGGCTCTCCCCCATCCCGAAGGAGCGGAGCCTATAGGAAGTGAGCGGCGCTTCCTAGTTCAGTCCTCGGCCGGCTTCGACTGGAGCTGGATATAGTTCTGGAGGCCCATCTGGGCGATCATCTGGAACTGCTTTTCCAGATTGTCGACATGCTCTTCCTCATTCTTGAGGATGTCGGCGAAGAGGTCGCGGCTCACATAGTCGCGATTCTCCTCGCAATAGGCGATAGCGCCGCGAAGCTGGACAAGCGCTTCCTGTTCGAGCGCGAGGTCCGCCTTCAGCACTTCTTCGACATTTTCCCCGATGCGGAGGCGGCCGAGCATCTGGAAATTGGGAAGGCCGTCGAGGAAGAGGATGCGTTCGGATAGACGATCCGCATGCTTCATCTCGTCGATCGATTCCTCGCGTTCGTAGTCCGCGAGGCGCTGCACGCCCCAATTGTCGAGCATGCGGTAGTGGAGCCAATATTGGTTGACGGCGGTAAGCTCGTTCTTGAGCGCTTCGTTCAAGAGTTCGATGACGCGTGCGTCGCCCTTCATAACGGTCTCCCTGGTTAAGGGTCCGATACTCTCAACGGCGGCAGAAATAAACGTGGAAAATGGCGGAAAACTGCGGAAAATCAGCTGCTTTTGCTAGGCAGTCGCACGCTCCGCTGTGATGATCTCCCGTGCGAATGAGAAGCATTGCCCGCACCGCGGCTTTCGGCCCAATGTTTTGTAGGCGGTGGTGGGGCAGGAAGCGCCGTCCCGCGCCGCCCTCCGCACATCGTCTTCACGCAAAGCGTTGCAGATGCACACGATCATGAGCTGGCGTATAGCGATAATGCGAATTGTTCGCAATAGCTATGTCACTGATGGAGACGCAATCAGGCGACCGTGGGCTCTCCGCCCATGAGAGCAGGGAAGAAGCCTTCGTGGGCGCGGCGGAGTTCAGCCAGGGGAACGGAGCTCGGGCCGCCGCGGTCGATCAGGTCGAAAGTGATGGCGTCGCCGCCGGTTCTGCCGAGCGGGATCGCATTCAGCCCAGCCTGCTCGATACGCGCGCTGACCGTCGCCGGATCGGTGCAGGTGAGGATGTAGCGGCCCTGATCCTCGCCGAACAGAATCGCGCCCGGATTCGGGATCTGCGGCACCACTGGAACCGTCACGCCGATATTGCCGGCAAGCGCCATTTCCGCCAGCGCAACGGCCGCGCCGCCGTCGGAGCAATCGTGAACGGCAGTGACCAATTCTTCCGCGATCAAGGCGCGGACCAGCTCGCCCGCGCGCCGCTCCGCATTGAGGTCGACGGCCGGAGGAGGGCCGTCTTCGCGGCCATGGATTTCGCGAAGCCAGAGCGACTGCCCGACATGGCTGTTGCTGTGGCAGATGAGGACGATCGCTTCGCCCTCGGCCTTGAAGGCGATGGTAGCGTTCTTCCGCCAGTCGGCGAGCAGGCCGATGCCGCCGATGGCGGGGGTGGGGAGGATGGCGCTGCCGCCGCCTGTCGCCTTTGACTCATTATAGAGGCTGACGTTGCCGGAGACGATTGGGAAGTCGAGCGCGCGGCAGGCGTCCGCCATGCCTTCGAGGCAGCCGACGATCTGCGCCATGATCTCTGGCCGCTGCGGATTGGCGAAGTTGAGGCAGTTGGTGATGGCGAGCGGCGTTGCGCCCACCGCCGACAGGTTGCGGTAGCATTCGGCGACCGCCTGCCTGCCGCCCTCGACTGGATCAGCGAAGCAGTAACGGGGCGTTACGTCGGTGCTGATCGCAAGCGCCTTCTCGGTGCCGTGAACGCGGACGACGGCGGCATCGCCGCCCGGGCGCTGGACCGTATCGGCCATGACCATGTGGTCGTACTGCTCCCAAATCCAGCGGCGACTGGCGAGATCGGGGGAGGCCATCAGCTTCAGGAGATCGGCGGCGGGGTCGGTGCTTTCGGGAAGAGCGTCGAGCGGCTTCACCTTTGCCCAAGCCTTATATTCTTCCTGCGACACATAGGGGCGCTCGTAGAGCGGCGCTTCGTCGGCGAGCGGCGCGAGCGGGATGTCGGCGGCGACTTCGCCGTTCCACTTCAACACCATATGGCCGGTGTCAGTGACGCGGCCGATGACGGCGAAATCGAGTTCCCATTTCCGGAAGATGGCTTCAGCCTCGGCCTCGCGGCCGGGCTTCAGGACCATCAACATCCGTTCCTGACTCTCGGAGAGCATCATCTCGTAGGGCGTCATGCCCTCTTCGCGGCAGGGTACGGCGTTCATGTCGAGTTCAATGCCGACGCCGCCCTTGGACGCCATTTCGACGCTCGAGGAGGTCAGGCCGGCGGCGCCCATGTCCTGGATGGCAACGATGGCGTCGGAGGCCATCAGTTCGAGGCAGGCCTCGATCAGCAGCTTTTCGGTGAAGGGGTCGCCGACCTGGACCGTGGGGCGCTTCTCTTCGCTGTCCTCGCCGAAATCGGCGGAGGCCATGGTTGCGCCGTGAATGCCGTCGCGGCCGGTCTTTGAGCCGACATAGACGATCGGATTGCCGACGCCGGAAGCGGCCGAATAGAAAATCTTGTCGGTGTCGGCGAGGCCGACCGTCATCGCATTGACGAGGATGTTGCCGTCATAGGCAGGGTGGAAATTGACCTCGCCGCCCACCGTTGGGACGCCGACGCAGTTGCCGTAGCCACCGATGCCGCGAACGACGCCGGCGATGAGGTGCCGCATCTTGGGATGATCGGGCCGGCCGAAGCGAAGCGCGTTCATGTTGGCGATCGGCCGCGCCCCCATGGTGAAGACGTCGCGCAGGATGCCGCCGACGCCGGTCGCAGCGCCCTGGTACGGCTCGATGTAGGAGGGATGGTTGTGGCTCTCCATCTTGAAGATGGCGGCCTGACCGTCGCCGATATCGACTACGCCCGCATTCTCGCCTGGGCCGCAAATCACCTGCGGGCCCGTGGTCGGCAGCTTCTTCAGGTGCACGCGGGAGGATTTGTAGGAGCAATGCTCCGACCACATGACCGAGAAGATGCCGAGCTCGGTGAGGTTCGGCTCGCGGCCCATGGCGTGGAGGACGCGCTCATATTCTTCGGGGGAGAGGCCGTGCTCGGCGACGATTTCGGGGGTGATCCGGGATTCGCTCATGGCGGCCTCCTAACGGCAAGCGCGGCGCTGTCCAAGCCGCGCGTAAGGGGCATGAAAAAGGCCGGGCGGCCCCCCTTTCGTCCACCCGGCCCCGATTGCCTTTTTAGAGGTTGAAGATCAGGCCTTGCAGCTCTGTGAACCCTTGCCGGGTGAGGAGAAGGTGACATTGGTGCCGCTGCCGCTCAGCGAATAGCCTTCGGCCGTATAGGCCTGTCCGGCTGCCGGAGCAGTCAGCTGCGTCGGCATTTCCTCGCGGCTGCCGAGACGAACGTTCGCCGTATTGTTGGTGTAGAAGTCCACGTAGACGAGGCTGTTGTCCTTACAGCGATAGGTGTGGCTGGTCTGGATCGCCGGCGGAAGCTCGACCGGCTTCGCTTTGGCGAGCTCGGCCGCCTGCGGATCGTTCACGTTGGACGCGTCGATCGTCTCAGGCTCGCAGGCAGCGAGTGGAAGGAAAGCCAAAGCGGCGGCGACTGAAAGAATTTTTGGGGTATGGTTCATAGCGGCGCGGAACCTCGCGGGTGCAGCATCGCGCGTCAAGGACTTTGTTATCATCCTCTTTACCGTAGAAATTGGGGGGTTCGACAAGCCATTATAGCTGCGCTAGATTTCATTTCGATGAGAGTGGGTCGAAAAGAATATGACGGCACGCAGCGCGTGCGCATCGGCCTCACCGGGCTCGCCTTCGTCTTCATCCTCGTCCTCCTGGGCGCCATTTTTGCGAGTGCTAGCGAGGAAGAGCCGATCACGGCGAACATGATCGACAAGCAGATCGCCGACGGCGGCGCGGCCAAGGTGGAAGCGGAGCCCAAGGAACCGCTGGCCGAGCTGGGCGTCGCGCCGGGCAATGCCGAAAATAAGAGCGAAGCCGCAGCCGCTGAATAAGCCGACGCTGACGCCGTGGATGGTCGCGCTCGCCGCCTTGCTGGCGGCGCTGGAGATCGCGCCGCTGCTCCTGTCGGGCGGCTATTTCGAATGGGGGCGGGCGGAGGCTCTGCCGTTCATCAGCTTCAGGGCGTTCGTGCTGCTGCTTGGCGCGCTGATCGTCGCCTGGCGGCCGGTGCGGCAGCGGGCGGCATTCTATCTGCTTCTGCTGGTCTCGGCGGCGTCGTCGGAAACGTTGCTGGTGCTTGCTTTGGGTGCCGACAATCCGTGGCCGGAGATGCTGCGCGGGCTGCTGTTCGGCGCCTTGCTGGCGGTGCTGATCGATCTTGTGCTGCAGGCGGGGCGGAGGCTTTGGAAATCGGCGCCGGTGCCGCTTGCGGCGCTTATCTTCGCCTCCTTCCTGACGCCCTTCGTGATTGGGCCGTTGAGCGCGATTGTTACGCCGCCTCCGGAGCCGGTGAAGGAGCGGCCGGAGCTGATGCTGATGACGGCGCTGCCGATCATCTGGGGCGAGGGCGGCGCCTTTGACCCGGAGAGCAGGCCCGCGGCCTCCTATCAGGTGCTGGATCGATACTATCAGGTGCGGCCGCTCGACGTGCTGGACGAGACAAGCCTCCGGAACCGCAAGCTGCTGCTGCTCGCCCAGCCACGCGCGCTCAATCCCGAGGAGTTGGTGGCGCTGGACGCCTGGGTACGGGGCGGCGGCAGGGCTGTGATCCTCACCGACCCGGCTCTCGTCTGGCCGACGGAGCTGCCGCTCGGCGACATCCGCCGCCCGCCGCCGGTCGGGCTGCTGCAGCCGCTGCTGGATCATTGGGGGCTTGGCCTGGCGCCGCCGCTGCCGGAGCGGCGCGGGATCGTCGACGAGCGGGTGGGCGAGCGCAAGCTGAGGCTGGCGGCACCGGGGCGGTTTGAGAGCCGAGGCCGGGCTTGCAGCGTTGCGCAGGGAGGCCTGATCGCCGACTGCCGCATAGGTGAGGGTAGGGCACTACTCGTCGCCGACGCGGACCTGATGCATGACGAGACTTGGGTGCTTGGGGAGATGGCGTCCGACGATGGTCGCTTCGGGCGGGTTGCCGACAATGTTCTCGCGGTGGCGGATATGCTCGACAGGCTGTCCGGCACGGAGCGGACACCGCCGGGGGGGCTGGTTGAGTGGGCTGATCCAGACGCGGACCCGACCCTGGCGGTGCTGCTCGCGCTACTGCCGATCCTAGCCGGACTCGGAGTCGGGCTGGCGCTGGTTCTGAAGCGCCGCCGCTAAGCCTTTCACTTCTCCAACAAACTTATCCACAGGCACGTTCTGCAGAACAGTCGTTGAACATGAGTAAGAACAAACCATGAAAGCGCCTTCTATGGCATAAAATCCCCATATACGGCATGAAAACCCCTTCACGAGGCATGGCTTTCCTGTTATCCACGGCCTTCTAAAGATCAGGGGCAAATCCGGCTGGCAGGCAAAGCCACGCGGGCACAGCGATGTGCACCCGCGAACGGGGGAGCTCCGTCCGAGAGGAACGGCTGGGCGGACGTGGAACTGGAGCATCTCTTCAACGGAAGCGCGCTGAGCGCGGTGGACGCCAAGGGGCGTCTGTCCGTGCCGTCGTTCATCCGTGGGGTGATCGAGCGACGGTCCGATGCCAAGGCGGTCGTTATCGGCATGCATGAGGTGTCGCCCTGCCTCAATGCCTATGACCGCGGCTATGCCCGCATCCTTTATGCCGAGAATGAAAGGCGCCGCCTTTCTGAAGAGGCTGGCGGGGCGGACGTGGCTGCCCATCACGCCCGCGCCCGCCGCACCTTCGGCCTGACCGAGGACGTGCCCTACGATACGAGCGGCCGCATCATCCTTCCGCCGATGATGCGCCGGAAGGGTCAGATCGAGGATCTGGCACTGTTCGTCGGCATCGGCGGCACGTTCGAAATCTGGAATCCGCGCCTCGCGCTCGAAAGCGGCGACGAGGATCTGCGTGATCTCGCCGCCTACCGGCTCGAGGAAAAGGGGATTTCCCTGTGAGCGTCGCCCATGCCGCCCCGCATGTGCCGGTGCTCCTCGAAGAAGTGGTTGCGGCGCTCGACCCGAAAGACGGCGAGACCCATGTCGACGGCACCTTCGGCGCCGGCGGCTATACAAAGGCGATTATGGAACGCGGCGCGAAGGTCATCGCCTTCGACCGCGATCCCGACGCGATCCGCGAGGGGGCTTCCCTCGTAGCGGTGAGCGGGGAGCGCCTGACGCTTGTTCCGGAGCGTTTTTCCCGGATGCGTCAGGCGCTTCGCGACCGCGGAGTTGATGAAGTGGACGGCGTGACGCTCGATATCGGCGTCTCCTCGATGCAGCTCGACCGCGCCGAGCGCGGCTTTTCCTTCCAGGCGGACGGACCGCTCGACATGCGGATGGAGCAGGAAGGGCAGAGCGCCGCCGACTTCGTCAACAATGCCGACGAGGACGAAATTGCCGACGTGCTTTTCCATTATGGCGAGGAGCCGAAGTCGCGCCGTGTCGCCCGCGCCATTGTCGCCGCGCGCCCGATCAAGCGGACGAGCCAGCTTGCCGAAGTCGTACGAAAAGCGCTCGGCCATCATGCGGGGATGAAGAAGGATCCGGCGACCCGGACCTTTCAGGCGATCCGCATTCATCTCAATGAAGAGCTTCAGGAACTCGAAGGCGGGCTCGAAGCCGCCGAGCAGGTATTGAAGGAAGGCGGCCGGCTCGCCGTCGTCACCTTCCACAGCCTTGAGGACCGCGTTGTAAAGCGTTTCCTGCGCGAGCGCAGCGGATCGGTCCCCGCTGGCTCGCGCCATTTGCCCGCCACGGCGAACAAAGGGCCAAAGCCGACCTTCGAAGCGGTCGGCAAGGCCGTCCGTGCGGGCGAAGCCGAAATCAAAGCTAATCCGCGGGCGCGCTCCGCCACCTTAAGGGTCGCACGCCGCACATCAGCATCCCCCTGGAATGAAAGCATGAGCGCATGATCGCGAGAGGCTTCAAGCCCGTTGGCTGGGTTGCCGCCGTCGGCGGCGCCGCCCTTGGCTGCTATATGCTGTCGCTGAACGTCGCGTCCGAGCGCGCCGAGCTGGCGCAGATCGAGCGGCAGATCATTGCGGCGAAGCAGGATATCCGCCAGCTCCAGACGGAACTCGGCACGCGTGGCCGGCTGACCCAGCTCGAACACTGGAATGCCGAGGTGCTGGCCCTGTCGGCGCCCGGATCGCAGCAATTCCTGTCGGACGAGCTGCGGCTGGCGAGCTTTACCCAGCCGGTCCAGTCAACGGATCAGACGATATCGAACGTGCGCATGGCTTCGGCTGATGCCGCAGCGCCGGAAGCGAAGCTGAAGACGGCGGTCGGCATCGGCTTCGAGGCGCCGGAGGCGGCTCCGGCCAAGCCGATGCTGCGCCAGGCGAGCCTCGTCGCGACTGCGGCGCCGGCGGCTGAGAAGAGGCCGGCTTTCATCAAGGCTGCTGCAGTCGTGGAAACGCCGGTCGTCAAGAAGGCTGCTGCCAAGGCGCCGCTCGCCAAGACGGAGCCGGTCAAGAAAGCTGTCGAGGTCAAGAAACCTGCGGTCCAAAAGGCTGCCACGGTCCAGAAGACCGCCGCCGCGAAGCCCAAGAAGCCTGCGATGATCGACGACGATCTGATCGCCGCGGTCAGCGATGCCGCCAAGGCGGAGAAGAAAGCCGGAGGGGCGGGACGCTGATGACCGTCATAGCGGCGAACGCCCGGAAGCTTCAGGTCGAGGAACAGCGGAAGGAGCAGACGCTCGCCATCACCTACCAGCGGCTGATGCTGGTGATGCTGGTGTTTGCGGGCGTGATCGCGCTCATCGCGCTTCGCCTCGTCTACCTCCAGATCTTCACCGACCGGGTGCAGGTGTCCGTCGGCAACCCCCTGCTTCCGCCGCGCGGCGACATCGTTGACCGGAACGGCGTGCCGCTGGCGCGCACCATCGACGCCTGGTCTATCGGCGTCCATCCGAACAAATTGCTCGGCGACCCGGACGAGCTTGCAACGAAGCTCGCCGAGCTGATGCCGGAGAAGAGCGCTGCCGAATATAAGGCGCTGCTGACCTCGGGTAAGACCTTCGTGTACTTGAGCCGCCGCGCGATGCCGGAGCTGGTGTCGGCGGTGAACGCGCTCGGCGAGCCCGCCATTGCCTTTGACCGTGAGCCTGAGCGGCTCTACCCGCAGACCGCGCTTGCCGCTCACATCCTCGGCTGGACCGATTTCGAGGGTCAGGGCGTCACCGGCATGGAAAAGGTGCTGAACGACCGCCTCGGCAATCCCGACACGCGGGGGCAGGGCGTCGCGCTTTCGATCGATTCCCGCGTCCAGGCCGCGGTCGAGAGCGAGCTTGGCGCGGCGATGGCGAAGCACAGCGCCGAAGGCGGCACCGGCATCGTTCTGGACGTGCAGACCGGCGAGATCCTCGCCATGGCGTCCTTCCCCACCTTCAACCCCAATGCCGCCGGCAAATATGCGCCCAATTCGCAATATAACCGCGCGACCATGGGCGTGTACGAGCTCGGATCGACCTTCAAGCCGCTGACCGTCGCGACCGCGATCGATGCGGGCACCGTCACCTCCTTCGCCAAGCGCTACGATGCCGGCACGCCGCTCGCCATCGGGCGCTTCCGCATCTCCGACTACAAAGGCAAGAACCGGCCGCTGAACGTCGCCGAGGTGATCGCTTATTCCTCCAACATCGGCACTGCGCGGATTGCGGACGAAATGGGCGCGGAGCGGCTGCAGGCCTCGTTCCGCAAGCTGGGCTTCGATTCGGCGCCGCATATCGAGCTTGCCGAGAAGGCGAAGCCGCTCTGGCCCCGCGAGTGGAGCCGTGCGACCCTCCTCACCAGCTCCTTCGGTCACGGCGTGGCTATCACGCCGCTGCACCTCGCCACGGCTTATGCCGCTTTGGTGAATGGCGGCATCTGGCGCCCGTCCACCTTGCTCAAGGTCGATCCCTCGCGCGTTCCCGAAGGCCGCCGGGTGTTCGAGGCTGAGACCAGCCGCCGTGTCCGGCAGCTCCTTCGCCTCAACGTGCTTCATGGCGGCGGCAAGCGCGGCGAAGCCGCCGGATACCGCGTCGGCGGCAAGACCGGCACGGCGGAAAAGAGCGGCAGCGGCGGCTACTCCAAAAAAGTGAACGTCTCGACGTTCGCGGCGGCTTTCCCGATGGATAATCCGCGCTATGTGGTGATCGCCATGCTCGACGCCCCCAAAGCCACCGCCGACACGTTCGGCTACACCACCGCCGGATGGGTTTCCGCCCCGATCGTATCGAAGGTCATTGCCCGGACCGGCAGCCTGCTTGGAGTGATTCCCGACGAGCGCCGCGACATGGAGTTGTCGGAGGTGTTGCCGCTGGTCGACACGTCGGGCGACTGATGCGGCTCGGCACGCTGATCGGCACCGACAGCGGGGAAAGCGTCACCGGCTTCGCCATCGATCATCGGAAGGTGGCGCCGGGAACGGTGTTCGGCGCCTTCCAGGGCACGGCCTTCAACGGCGAGGATTTCATTCCCGCAGCGGTCGAGGCGGGCGCGATTGCCGTAGTGGCGCGGCCTGACGTTTCCGTCGAAGGTGCGGCACATGTTGCGGCGGAGGAGCCGCGCAGGGAATTTGCGAGCCTTGCCGCGCGCTTCTTCGCGCCCTTCCCGCAGACGGTGATCGCTGTCACCGGCACCAACGGCAAGACGTCAAACGTCGAGCTTTCGCGTCAGCTGTGGCGGATGGCGGGGCATCCTTCGGCCTCGATTGGTACGCTCGGCGTTACCACGGCCGACGAGCAGGTGACGACGGGGCTGACGACACCCGACATCGTGACCTTCCTGTCCAACATGGCGGGGCTCGAGCGGATGGGGATCACCCACGCCGCGTTCGAGGCGTCGAGCCATGGGCTTGCGCAACACCGGACCGAGGGGCTGCCGGTGCATGCCGCGGCTTTCACCAATTTCAGCCGCGATCATCTCGACTATCACGGCACGATGGAGGCCTATTTCGAGGCCAAGATGCGCCTGTTCCGCGAGGTGGTGGAGCCGAACGGGGCGGCGGTGATCTGGACCGACGATCCGAAATCCGACGAAGTGGAGGCCATTGCGCGCGAGCGGGGGCTCAGGGTGCTGACTGTGGGCAAGGCGGGCGAGACGCTGAGGCTCGTCGAGCGGCAGCCGAGCCAGCTTGGCCAGACTCTGATCATCGAGGCCGAGGGCAAGACCCACAAGGTCGCTTTGCCGCTGATCGGCGCCTACCAGGCCGCGAATGCGCTGACGGCGGCGGGGCTTGTGCTCGCGACCGGGGGCGAGCTTCAGCAGACCTTGACCAATCTTGCGCGGGTGCAGCCGGTGCGCGGGCGGCTCGAGCGGGCCGTCATCACCAAGGCCGGCGCGCCAATCTATGTCGATTATGCGCACACGCCGGACGCCATCCAATCGGCGATCGAGGCGCTTCGGCCGCATGCCAAGGGGCGGCTCATCACCGTGTTCGGCGCCGGCGGCGACCGCGACGTCGGCAAGCGGCCGGAAATGGGCGAAGTCGCCGCGCGCATGTCGGACATGGTCATCGTCACCGACGACAATCCGCGGAGCGAGGATCCGGCCGCGATCCGCCGCGACATCATGGCGGGCGCGGAAAGTGCGCGCGAGGTCCCGGGCCGCCGCGAGGCGATTGCCGCCGCCGTCGCCGAAGCGGGTGCGGACGACATCATCTTGCTGGCCGGCAAAGGCCATGAGCAGGGGCAGATCGTGGGAGACAAGGTGCTGCCGTTCGACGACGTAAGCGTAGCGCGGGAGTGCGCGGCATGAGCGCGCTCTGGACCTCCGAGGAAATTGCCGAGGCCGTTGGCGGCAAGGCGGACGGCCTGTTCGAGGTGGGCGGCGTCACGTTCGATAGCCGCGAGGTGGGAAAGGGCGACCTCTTCATCGCGATGAAGGGGGAGGCGACCGACGGGCATCGCTTCCTCGACAAGGCGTTCGGCGCGGGCGCGGCGGGCGCAATCGTCAGCGAGCCGATCCCGCAGCCGCATGTGCTGGTCGGCGATACGAACAAGGCGCTGAACGACCTCGGCCGGGCTTCGCGGGAGCGGAGCCATGCACGGATCGTCGGCGTGACGGGCTCAGCCGGAAAGACCGGGACCAAGGAGGCGCTGTACGCAGCGCTGGACTACGGCGCGCCCGGCAAGGCGCACCGGTCGGTCAAAAGCTACAACAACCATACGGGCGTGCCGCTGTCGCTCGCCCGCATGCCGCGCGAGAGTCGCTACGGCGTGTTCGAGATGGGCATGAACCATGCCGGGGAGCTTGCCGCGCTGACGCGGCTCGTCCGCCCGCATGTCGCCATCGTCACCACCATCGCTTCCGCGCACCGCGAATTCTTTTCGAGCGAGGAAGAGATTGCCGATGCCAAGGGCGAGATCTTCCAGGGGCTGGAGGAAGGCGGCACCGCTTTGGTGCCGTTCGACAGCCCGCACCGCGACCGGCTGATCGCCGCTGCCAAGCCTTATGCGGCGCGGATCTGGACCTTCGGCCTTGGCGAAGGTGCCGACATCCGCGCCCGCGACGTGATCTATGGCCAGCCGGGCGGGACGCTCGTTACGGCGCAGCTGCCGGACGCCGACCTCAACTTCACGCTTGCGCCGCCGGGCGAGCATTGGGTGTCTAATGCGATGGCGGTGCTCGGCGCTGTTGAGGCGCTTGGCGGCGACCTCGGCGCTGCGGGCCTCGCACTTGCGGAGCTTGCGGGCCTGAAAGGACGCGGCGAGCGGCATAGGATACGGGTGGGCGGCGGCGAGGCGTTGCTGATCGACGAGAGCTACAACGCCAATCCGTCATCGATGCGGGCTACTCTGAAGGTGCTTGGCAACGAGAATGTCTCAGGCCGGCGCATCGCGGTGCTTGGATCGATGAAGGAACTTGGCGAGGGATCGGACGGGTTCCATGCCGGCCTTGCCGAGCCGATCGAGGCTGCTCGTGTCGATTATGCCATATTGGTCGGACAAGAGATGGAAGCGCTCGCGAAAGCCCTTGGACAAAAGGTTAAAATCGCGCATGTGCCGGATGTGGCGTCGGCCGCCGAACTCGTCCGAAAAGAGGTGGGTCCGGGCGATGCTTTGCTGGTCAAGGGATCGAACTCCGTCGGATTGTCCGCCCTTGTCGAGGACCTGGCGCGCGGGGGAAGCTGAATGTTCTTGCTGATTGCAGAAGAGCTTGGATTTCCGGGCATCCTCAATCTCTTCCGCTACATCACATTCCGCGCGGGCGCCGCGACCGCGACCGCGCTCTTCATCGGACTGATCATCGGCCCAAAGTTCATCGGCTGGCTCCGGGTCCGCCAGGGCAAGGGGCAGCCGATCCGCGCCGATGGGCCCACGACCCACCTTTCGAAGCGGGGCACGCCGACCATGGGCGGCCTGATGATCCTCACATCGCTATCGATCGCGATGCTGCTCTGGATGGACTTCGCCAATCCCTATGTCTGGGCCTGCCTGTTCATCACGGTGGGCTTCGGCCTCATTGGCTTCATCGACGATTACGACAAGGTGACGAAGAGCAGCCACAAGGGCATTTCCGGGCGGACGCGGCTGCTTGCCGAGTTCCTGGTGGCGGGGGTAGGCTGCTGGGTGATCATCCAGGGCACCGGTACAGAGCTCTACATCCCGTTCTTCACCGGGCCGGTGGTCGATCTCGGGCCCTTCTACGTCATCTTCGCCGCGTTCGTCGTGGTGGGCGCGGGCAATGCGGTGAACCTGACCGACGGCCTCGACGGGCTTGCCACTATGCCGGTGATCATCGCCAGCCTCGCCTTCCTGCTGATCACCTATCTCGTCGGTAATGCGGTCTTCTCCGCCTATCTCGGCATTCCGCATGTGCTGGGCGTCGGCGACCTGACCGTGCTCTGCTCCGCCATTGTCGGCGCGGGGCTTGCCTTCCTCTGGTTCAACGCGCCGCCGGCTGCAGTCTTCATGGGCGACACCGGCAGCCTCGCCATGGGCGGCGCGCTCGGTGCGATCGCGGTCGCGACCCAGCACGAGATCGTGCTCGCCATCGTCGGCGGGTTGTTCGTGATGGAGGCGGCGTCGGTCATCCTCCAGGTTTTCTTCTACAAGCGCACCGGCAAGCGCATCTTCAAGATGGCGCCGATCCACCATCATTTCGAGCAGAAGGGCTGGTCCGAGCCAACCGTCGTGATCCGTTTCTGGATCATCAGCTTCGTGCTCGCGCTCGCCGGTCTTTCGACACTGAAGCTCAGATGATCGTCAGCAGCGCCTTCAAGGACAAGAGCTATGCGGTGCTGGGCCTCGCCCGCTCCGGCGTCGCGACCGTGGAGGCGCTCGTCGCCAGCGGCGCGACGGTGATGGCCTGGGACGAGAAGGCCGAGCCGCGGGACGCGGTGGCGGACAAGGCGCGGATCGCCGATCCGCTTGCCACCTCCATCTATGGCTTTTCGGGCGTGGTCGTGTCGCCGGGCGTGCCCATCAATCGCCATCCGATTGCCGAGCGGGCGCGGGCGGCGAAGGTGCCACTGATCGGCGACATCGAATTGTTCGCGCAGGCCCGGGCGGATCTGCCGCCGCATAAGGTGGTCGGCATTACCGGCACCAACGGCAAGTCGACGACGACGGCTTTGATCCACCATATCGTGAAGACCGCGGGCATTCCGTCGATGATGGGCGGCAATATCGGGCTGCCGATCCTGGCGCAGGAGCCGCTGCCGGAAGGCGGCGTCTATGTGCTGGAGCTTTCATCCTACCAGATCGACCTGACGCAGAGCCTCGATTGCGAGGTTTCGGTGCTTCTTAACGTCACGCCCGACCATCTCGACCGCTATGACGGAATGGACGATTATGCGGGGTCGAAGGCGCGCCTGTTCGCGATGCAGTCGTCGGATCATGTGGCGGTGGTGGCGACGGACGACGATTATACGCGCGCCATTGCCGGGCAGCTTACCGGCGAGCGCATCTTGGTTTCCATGGAAGATGTGAAGGACCAGTCCGCCTGGCCTTCGCTGCAGGGGCCGCACAATGGGCAGAACGTGGCGGCGGCGGTGGCGGCGACACGGGCGCTCGGCATTGACGACGATGTGATCGTCGAGGCGCTTGCCACCTATCCGGGCCTGCCGCACCGGATGGAACGGGTGGCGGAGAAGGGTGGCGTCCTGTTTGTCAACGACAGCAAGGCGACCAATCCCACCTCCACCGCGCCGGCGCTCGCCGCCTATCCGGCGGTGCACTGGATTTTGGGCGGGCTGCCCAAGTCCGACGATCTCGACGCCTGCGAGCCCTATTTCGGTCATGTCCGCGCCGCCTATACGATCGGCGAGGCGGGGCCGATGTTCGCGCGGCTGCTGTCGGGCAAGGGCAAAAAGGTCGAAGAAGCGGGGACGCTCGACAAGGCGGTGCAGAGCGCCGCATCGGCCGCCGAGCGGGGGGAGACGGTGCTGCTCTCGCCCGCCTGTGCCTCGTTCGATCAGTTCAAGGATTATGAGGCACGGGGCGAGGCATTCCGGGCCGCGGTGGAGGCTTTGGCATGAACGTGGCGCCGCAGAAGATCGCGGCGAACCGCCTGGGGCGTTCGGACCGGAGCGCTCTCGGCCGCTGGTTCTGGGAAATCGACCGGGTGCTGCTGCTGCTCGTCGCGGTGCTGATCTCGATCGGCCTTATTGCGGTTGCGGCGGCCTCGCCCGCGGCGGCGCAGCGTTATTCGGGCGGCGAGGTGAGCTTCGCGCCGCTTTATTATTTCTACCGGCAGATTGTCTGGATCTTCCTCGCCATCCCGGTGATGATCGGCGTGTCGATGCTGCCCAAGTCAAAGGCGCGGCGGCTCTGCCTTGCAGGCGCGGCCTTCTTCACGGTGCTGCTCGTGTTCGTGCCGCTGATCGGCCAGGAAGTGAACGGGGCCAAGCGCTGGATCGGCGTCGGCTTCACGCAATTCCAGCCGTCCGAGTTCCTGAAGCCGCTCTTCGTCGTAGCGCTCGCCTGGATATTGTCGCTGAAGGAAAAGGATCCGACGCTTCCCGTCGTGCCGGTGACGGGGCTCCTGACCGGCATCACCGCGCTCCTCCTGATGAAGCAGCCGAATTTCGGCGAGACCATCATCTTCGCCGCTGCCTGGGTGATGCTGCTGACGCTTTCCGGCGTGTCGATGCGCATCCTCGGCGGGCTCGGCGTGGGGGCGGTGCTGGGCGTCATCGCCGCCTATCTCTTCTACCCGGTGGCGACGAAGCGGATCGACGCCTTCCTGTTCGCGACGGGCGATACCGACACCTACCAGACAGACAGCGCGTTGCGCACATTGACCTCGGGCGGCTTTTTCGGTGCGGGGCCGGGCGCGGGGACGCGGAAGTTCAACCTGCCGGAGCCTCATACCGACTACATCTTCTCGGTGATCGGGGAGGAGTTCGGCCTCATCGCCTGCCTCGCCATCGCGATCCTCTATCTCCTCATCATCGCGCGCGTTCTGATCCGCCTGCTGCATGAGGAGGACATGTTCCTGGTGCTCGCGACGGCGGGGCTGGTGACGCAGTTCGGGCTGCAGGCTTTGATCAACATGGCTGTCAACGTGCAGCTCGCCCCGTCCAAGGGCATGACGCTTCCCTTCATCAGCTATGGCGGATCGTCGATGATAGCATTGGCGATCGGCATGGGGCTCCTCCTCGCCTTCACCCGGCGAAATCCCTATCTGCACCGCTCCCCTTATGTGGTGAAATGGAGCGGCCAATGATCGTGAAGCGCCATTTCATTCTCGCTGCGGGCGGCACCGGGGGGCATATGATCCCGGCGCATGCGCTCGCCGAGGAGCTGACCGGCCGCGGCCACGGCGTGTCGCTGATCACCGACGAGCGCGGCGCGAAGATCCCCGGCCTTTTCCAGGGTCTGAGTGTCCACATCATGCCTGCGGGCCGGATCAGCGGTGGGCCGCTCGGCTGGCTGAAGGCGGCGCGGAATATCTGGGCCGGCCGCGCGATGGCGAAGCGGCTCTACCGGCAGGAGAGGCCTGCGGCGGTGGTCGGCTTCGGCGGCTATCCGGCGCTTCCGGCGCTGCTTGCTGCCAATGCCATGGGCATTCCAACTGCCATCCACGAGCAGAATGCGGTGCTCGGCAGGGTCAACCGGCTGGTCGCGGGCAGGGTCGATGCGATCGCCACTGCCTATGACGAAGTCGACCGGCTGAAGCCGCGTTACCTCGACAAGGTGGCGCTGGTCGGCAATCCGGTGCGGGACGAGGTGCTGGCGCTTCGCGGTCAGCCTTTCCCCGCACTGGAGCCCGACGGCGTCTTTCGCCTGCTGGTGACCGGCGGAAGCCAGGGGGCGGCGGTGCTTTCGAGCGTGGTGCCGGAAGGCTTGTCGCTGCTCCCGGACGAGTTTCGCCTCCGCCTACAGGTGACGCAGCAATGCCGACCCGAAGATATCGAGGCGGTGCGGGAGCGCTACGCGCGTTTCGGCATTCCCGCCGAGCTCGCCACATACATCCCCGACATGCCGGAGAAGCTGGCCTGGTCGCATCTCGTGATCGGTCGCGCCGGAGCCTCCACCATTGCCGAGCTGACGGCGGCGGGGCGTCCGGCAATCCTGATTCCGCTGCCGAGCGCCACGGACGATCATCAGACCGCCAATGCCCGCGAAATGGCGAAGGCGGGCGGCGCGCGCATGATCCCGCAGAACCAATTCACGCCGCAGGAATTGGCCCAGCAGATGCAGCATCTAGGGCTTGAGACGAAGGCGCTGGCCAATGCCGCCGCCCATGCACGGGCGGTGGGGCGGCCGGATGCGGCAAAGGACCTTGCCGACCTCGTCGAGCGGATCAGCCGTACCCCGGCGGCCGACGCGCTGCGGGTGACGAACGAACAGCCTGCCGCTGTGTCTAATGGAGCTTACGCATGAAGGGCGTCGGCACCGACATCGGCATCATCCATTTCGTCGGCATCGGCGGCATCGGCATGTCCGGCATTGCCGAGGTGATGCACATCCTTGGCTATCAGGTGCAGGGCTCCGACGTCGCCGAGGGCTATGTCGTCGAGGGGCTCCGCAAGCAGGGCATCAAGGTGAGTATCGGCCAGCATGCCGACAATGTCGCCGATGCCGCTGTGGTAGTGGTTTCGACGGCCATCAAGCGCGACAATCCGGAAGTGGAGTGTGCGCTGGAGCGCCGCATTCCGGTCGTCCGTCGCGCCGAGATGCTGGCCGAGCTGATGCGGCTCAAGAACACCGTCGCGGTGGCGGGGACGCACGGCAAGACGACGACGACCTCGATGGTCGCGACTTTGCTCGACGCGGGCGGGATCGATCCGACCGTCATCAACGGCGGCATCATCAATGCCTACGGCTCCAACGCGCGGCTCGGGAAGAGTGACTGGATGGTGGTCGAGGCGGACGAGAGCGACGGCAGCTTTCTGCGCCTCGACGGCACGATCGCGGTCGTGACGAATATCGATCCCGAGCATCTCGACCATTATGGCGGCTTCGATGCGGTGAAGGACGCCTTCGTCGAGTTCGTCGAAAATGTCCCTTTCTACGGCGCGGCCCTGCTTTGCGTCGATCATCCGGAGGTGCAGGCGATTATCCCGCGCCTTCAGGATCGCCGCGTCGTCACCTACGGCTTTGCGGCGCTCGCCGATGTACGGGCGGAGAATGTGACGCCGTTCCCCGGCGGCAATCGCTTTGACGTCGATATCCGCGACCGCGCCGGCGCGGTGCGGCGGATCAGGGGCGTCGAACTGCCGATGCCAGGCCGCCACAATGTGCAGAATGCGCTTGCGGCGATCGGCGTCGCCGCCGAGCTCGGCATTTCGGACGAGGTGATCGCCGAAGGCTTCAAGAGCTTCAGTGGGGTGAAGCGCCGCTTCACCACCGTCGGCCAGGTTGAGGGCGTCACGATCATCGACGATTACGGGCACCATCCGGTCGAGATCAGGGCTGTGCTGTCGGCGGCGCGGGAAGGGGCGCAGGGCAGGGTGATCGCCGTCGTTCAGCCGCATCGCTACACGCGCCTTCGCGACCTGATGGAAGAGTTTCAGGGCGCCTTCAACGACGCCGACATCGTCTATGTCGCGCCCGTCTATGCGGCGGGCGAGGAGCCGATCGAGGGCGTCGATGCCGAAGCCCTGGTGCGCGGCCTCAAGGAGCGCGGCCACCGCATGGTGAAGGCGGTGGAGAGTGCAGAGGATCTGGCGCGGCAACTTCGCGATATTGCCGGGCGCGGCGACATGGTGATCTGCCTTGGCGCCGGCGATATCACGAAATGGGCGGCCGGTCTCGCTATCGGCATCAAGAATGCGAGGCTCAATAAATGAGCGTCGCCGAGCTTCCCCGCGTCCGCGGCAAGCTGACGGCGGATGCACCGCTGGCGCCGCTCGTCTGGTTCAAGTCGGGCGGCGCGGCCGAATGGCTGTTCGAGCCGAAGGATGTCGAGGATCTGTCGGAATTTCTGACGGGACTTGATCCACAGGTGCCGGTGATGGGCCTTGGTCTCGGCTCCAATCTGATTGTTCGCGACGGCGGCGTTCCGGGCGTCGTGGTGCGGCTCGGCAAACCGTTCGCCACCGTCGAGCGGCTGGACGAGACAGTGCTTCGCTGCGGGGGTGGCGCTTCGGGTATTCTCGTGTCGTCCACGGCGCGGGATGCTGGGATCGGCGGGCTAGAATTTCTGCGCTCCATTCCGGGGACGGTCGGCGGCTTCGTGCGGATGAACGGGGGCGCCTACGGCCGCGAGGTGAAGGACGTGCTCGTCGAATGCGAGGTGGTGCTGCGGTCGGGCGAGCTGAAGACGCTTCCCCTCGATGCGCTCGGCTATACCTACAGACACAGCGACTTGCCGGAAGGCGCGATCGTCGTCAGCGCCACTTTCCGCGGCCAGCCCGAACAGCCGGAGGCGATCCAGGCGGAGATGGACCGGATCGCGCAATCGCGGGAGGAATCGCAGCCGCTCCGCTCCAAGACCGGCGGCTCCACCTTCAAGAACCCGCCGGGCACGAAGGCCTGGAAGGAGATCGACGACGCCGGCTGCCGCGGGCTCCAGATCGGAGACGCGCAGGTGTCGGAGAAGCATTGTAACTTCCTCCTCAATCTCGGCGCCGCTTCGTCGGCGGATATCGAGGCATTGGGCGAGGAAGTGCGCCGCCGCGTCCGGGAGAAAAGCGGCGTCGAGCTTGAATGGGAAATTCAGAGGGTGGGTAATGCGTAAGCTTCATGTCGCCGTGTTGATGGGCGGCTGGTCCGCCGAGCGCGAAGTGTCGCTGATGAGCGGCGAGGGCGTCGCGCAGGCGCTCGAAAGCCTGGGCCACCGCGTGACGCGGATCGACATGGACCGGAACCTTGCGCTGGTGCTGGATGGCATCCGGCCCGACGTGGTGTTCAACGCGCTTCACGGGACGCCCGGCGAGGACGGGACCGTGCAGGGCATGCTCGACCTGATGGGCATCAAATATACGCATTCGGGGCTCGTCACGTCGGTGATCGCGATCGACAAGGAGCTGACCAAGCAGGCTTTGGTGCCGCACGGGATCCGCATGCCGGAAGGCGAGGTGGTGGAGAGCGAGAGCCTCTACGCGGGCGATCCGATGGGTCGGCCCTATGTGCTGAAGCCGGTCAACGAAGGCTCGTCGGTCGGTGTCGCCATCGTCACCAATGAGAGCAATTACGGAAGCCCGATCGGCCGCGACGTGAAGGGGCCGTGGCAGGAGTTCGACCAGCTTCTGGCCGAGCCCTTCATCAAGGGACACGAGCTGACGGTTGCGGTGCTTGGCGATGAGGCGCTCGCGGTCACCGAACTGAAGCCGACGCAGGGCTTCTACGATTACGATGCGAAATATACGGACGGGCTGACGCAGCATGTCTGCCCGGCCGAGATACCCGACGACATCCGCGATGCGGCGATGGCGATGGCGCTGAAGGCGCACAAGCTGCTTGGCTGCAAGGGAACGTCCCGGTCGGACTTCCGCTGGGATGATGAACGGGGGCTCGAAGGCCTCTACCTGCTGGAAGTGAATACGCAGCCGGGCATGACGCCTTTGAGCCTCGTGCCGGAGCAGGCGAAGTATCGCGGCCTCAGCTATGCCGAGCTCGTCCAGCGCATCGTCGAGGAGGCGCTGTGAGCGCGCGGATTGCCAGAGGCACTTCCTCGCGCGCGCGGCCGAGGGCGAGCTCCAGCCGCGGGCGGACGACGAAGCGCCGGAAGGACCCCGGGCTGCTCGACGCGCTGCCGTTTCCGGCGGAGACGGTGCGGCGGGTAAGCTGGTGGATATTCCTCGGCATGCTGATCGCCGTCGCACTCGCGGTCGCCTCGGCGCTTCGCGTGCCGCAGATGGTCGGCACTGCCATAGGCGAGAATATCGGCCGCGCAGGCTTTGCGGTCGAGCGGGTCGAGATCAAGGGCGCGAAGCAGGTGCCGCGGCTCGCCATCTACAATATCGCCTGGGATCAGCCTTCCACGGCGATGCCTTTGGTCGACCTCGATCTGACACGGGAGCGGCTGCTCCGCTTCGGCTGGGTCAAGGAAGCGCGCGTGTCGCGGCGCTGGCCGGATACTTTGGTGGTGGACATCGTCGAGCGGCAGCCCGCCGCCATTTGGCAGCACAACCAGCAGCTCGCGCTGATCGATGCCGAAGGCGTGGTGCTGGATCAGGTGAAGCTTGATGCCATGCCGGACTTGCCGCTGGTCATCGGGCCGGCCGCAAATCGCCACGCCAACGAATTTGCCAAGCTGACCGAAGCCGCGCCGCAATTGAAGCCCATGGTCGAGGGTGCGACCTGGGTCGGCGGGCGGCGCTGGGACATTCGTTTCCAGTCTGGCGAAGTGCTCGCGCTCCCGGAAGGCGAGGAAGCGTCGAAGAAGGCGCTTATTCAGTTCGCCCGCATGGATCAGTCGGCGCAGCTTCTGGGCCGCGGTCTCGTCCGTTTCGACATGCGCATTCCCGGCAAGTTTATCGTCCGCGTGTCTCGCGAGCCCGGCAGCACCGTGCCGGACATCGATCTCGCTCCCTCCACGCCCGTGCCGGACGCGCCCAGGACGATTTGATGAAAAGGGTCGCGCCTCCTCCTCAACGCCGACTGGTGACGGCCCTCGACGTTGGCTCGTCCAAGGTGTCTGCTTTGATCGCAGAGCCGGGCGAGGGCGGCGAGCTTCGCATTCTCGGCACCGGCCAGCGCGAGAGCCGGGGCGTGAAGCGCGGCTTCATCGCCGACATGGAGCGCACCGAAGCAGCGATCCGCGAGGCGGTCGAGCAGGCCGAGCGCATCGCCGCCACCAATGTCGAGCAGGTATTCGTCGGATTTTCGGCGGGCGGTCTCATCAGCACCGTTGCCAGCGTCGAGGTGGAGATTGGCGGCCGCCGGGTCGAGAAGCACGACATCGACGCGCTGCTGACGGTCGGGCGGGATTCCATCAGCCCGGACGGTCGAATGATCCTTCATGCGACGCCGGCGCTCTATACGCTGGATGGTCTTCAGGGCGTGAAGAAGCCGCTCGGGCTCCATGCGGACAAGCTTGCCGTCGACATCCATGTCATCGCTGCCGAGCCTTCGCCGGTGCGCAACCTCGATCTCTGCGTCCGCTCGGCGCATCTCGGGGTCGAGGCAATCGTTGCGTCGCCCGTCGCGGCGGGCAAGGCCTGCCTCAGCGAAGAGGAGCGCGAGCTTGGCGTTGCGCTGGTGGAGCTAGGCGCCGGCGTCACCAACGTGTCCGTCTTCGCGGGCGGCATGCTGGTCGGCCTGAAGTCGATCGCGATCGGCGGGCGCGACATTACGGACGACATCGCGGCGGCCTTCGGCACGCGCCGGGTCGATGCCGAGCGGATGAAATGCTTCTACGGCTCGGCGACCACGTCCCCGCGCGACAATCACGATATGATCGAATTGTCGCCGATGGGCGGCGGCGAGGAGGGGGCCGAGGCCACGCGGATTACGCGGGCGCAGCTGATCCACGTCATCCGGCAGCGGCTCGAGCAGCTGATGAACGAAATTGCCGACGCGCTGAAGGAGCTTGGCTTTGCCGGGCCGTTCGGGCGGCAGGTGGTGATCACCGGCGGCGGATCGGACCTGAAGGGCATGGCGGATTATGCGCAGGGCGTGCTCGGCCGCGCGGTTCGCGTCGGCCGTCCGCGCATGCCGGGACTTCCTGAAGCGCATAGCGGCCCCGCCTTTGCGACGCTTGCCGGGCTCGCGCAGTTCGCGGCGTCGAACGAACTCGATCTGCGGCAGGTCGCGGCGCCCGGCCATGCGCCCGTGAAGCCCACCGGCGGCGGCGTGGTGCAGCGGCTGATCTCGGCCTTCAGGAGCAGTTACTAACGGGAAAAATTCACGTCCGTTAACTTTTCGCTGGAGCCCGCGAATCGCATAGTGCAAAAGAGGCCCGAGGGCGTTCGTAACGCGTTGGAATCTAGGGGGAGGTTACCCAATGAGCATCGACTTCATCCGGCCTGAAGTGGACGAGCTTCGGCCGCGGATCAGCGTCATCGGCGTCGGCGGCGCGGGTGGTAACGCCGTTGCCAATATGATCGCGTCGGACGTGCAGGGGGTCGACTTCATCGTCGCCAATACGGACGCTCAGGCATTGAATGCCTCGGTCGCCGATCAGCGCATCCAATTGGGCCTCAAGATCACCCAGGGTCTCGGCGCCGGATCGCGGCCGGAAATCGGCAAGGCGGCCGCCGAAGAAACCATCATGGACATCGAAAAGGCGCTTGAAGGCGCGCATATGTGCTTCATCGCCGCCGGAATGGGCGGCGGCACCGGCACCGGCGCTGCACCCGTCATCGCCAAGGTCGCGCGCGAGAAGGGCATCCTCACCGTCGGCGTCGTGACGAAGCCGTTCAGTTTCGAAGGCAACCGCCGCACGCGTTCGGCGGAAAGCGGCATCGAAGAGCTTCAGCAGCATGTCGACACCCTGATCGTCATCCCGAACCAGAACCTCTTCCGGATCGCCAACCCGAACACGACCTTCAAGGAAGCGTTCCAGATGGCGGACGAAGTCCTTCAGCAGGGCGTCCGCGGCATCACCGACCTGATGGTCATGCCGGGCCTCATCAACCTCGACTTCGCCGACGTCCGCTCCGTCATGGGCGAGATGGGCAAGGCGATGATGGGCACGGGCGAAGCGTCCGGCGACAATCGGGCCATCGAAGCGGCCGAAAAGGCGATCGCCAACCCGCTGCTCGACGGCGTCAGCATGAAGGGCGCCAAGGGCGTCATCATCTCGATCACCGGCGGCGAGGACATGCGCCTGATGGAGGTCGACGAGGCCGCCAACCACATCAAGGATCTGGTCGATCCCGACGCCAACATCATCTGGGGCTCAGCGTTCAACAACGAGCTGGAAGGCCGCATCCGCGTGTCGGTTGTTGCCACCGGCATCGATGCCGAGCAGGTGAGCCAGCCGGCGCCGTCCGCCGCCAAGGTGTTCACCTTCCCGGGCGCCGCCCGCCCCACCGAACCGAAGCTGTTCGAGCCGGAGCCGATCGCCGAGGAAGCTTCTGCCGAAGCCGAAGCGCAGCAGGAAGTCGCCGAAGATCTGGAGCTGACCGAGGAAGCGCCCGCCGACGAGCTGGTGCTTGACGAGACCGCCGAAGACGAAGGCGAGGAGCTTCTGCTCGGCGACGAGAATGTTGCCGACGCGCCGGAGGAACCGACCAGCTTCATCGACGATGTCGCCGAGGAGCCCAAGACCTCGAATGGCACCCGCCCGTGGCTTCAGGAGCCGGCGCCCGCGCCGCGTCCGGCCAGCGGCGGCACTTTGTTCGAGCGCATGTCGAACATCGCTCGCGGCGCCGCCAAGGCACAGGTGCCGGAAGAGAAGAACGAGCGCGATCCGCTCGACATTCCGCGCTTCCTCAATCGCCAGAACAACCAGTAAGTCGTTCCACCTTATACCGGGCTGGCGCTCCCGCTTCACCGCAGCGGAGCGCCAGCCCGTCGCTATTTCAGCGGCTTAGACATTGCCGGTAAAGGTTCTGGACGGTCTAATCGCGCGCATGATTTCATTGAGAGCGGGGCGCTTCCTGTGGAGCGCGGGACTGCTTGCGACCGGGCTTCATGCCGGCGTGGCAGGGGCCCAGAATGTTCGATATCCGAGCGGTGCCGTGGTGCAGCCGATGGAAAGCGGCGCTGCGACGACGCTCGCCAATCATGTGCGCACGCTTGCTGCGATGCCGAAGAACCTCACGGCTTTGCTCGGCGCGGGCAATGCGGCGCTGGAGCTTGGCGACACGCAGGCGGCGCTCGCCTTCTTCGCGCGTGCAGAGGAAGTGGCGCCGCGCGACGGCCGCGTGAAGGCGGGCATGGGATCGGCCTTCGCGCACAATATGCAGCCGCAGGCGGCGCTCAAGTTTTTCGCCGAGGCCGCTGCTGCTGGGGCGCCTGCTAGCCTCTACATCAAGGATCGCGGCCTCGCTTACGACATGATCGGCGATCCGGCTAGGGCCCAAGCCGATTATGCCGCGGCTTTACTCTATAATCGCGATCCCGAGGTCGAGCGGCGCATGGCGCTGTCGAAAGCGATCAGCGGCGACAAGGCCGGAGCGCTTGCACTGCTCGCTCCGCAGCTACAGCGGCAGGAGCGGGCCGCATGGCGCGCCAACGCCTTCGTGCTGGCGCTGACCGGCGATACCGAAGGCGCGATCAACGCCGTGCGGACTGCTATGCCGTCGCAGACGGTGGCGATCCGGCCGTTCCTCGTCCAACTCCCGCAGCTCAGCGCCGCCGACAAGGCGCTTGCGGTGCACTTCGGCCATTTTCCGCAGGGGGCGCGTTTCGCGTCGGCCGCAACGCCGCAGCAGCCGGCGGCCGTGCCATCCATTACGCCTGCGCAGCCGGACGTGCAGCAGCCTGCGCCCAAGCCGGTACGGACGGCCGACGCTTCTCAGCCCCGGCGCCCGACAAATTTTGAATTGGCGGGCCGTGGCGTCGTTTCTCGAACGACGCAGCGGCCCGCTTCCACCACCGTCAACACCACGCCTGCCGCAACGATGCTGCCTCCCGTGACGACTGCGGCCGCTGCCGTTCCGGTGCAAGTGTCGCAGCCCGTGCAGCTTCCGCCTGCGCAGCCCGTGGCGGCCGCCGAGCTTCTGCCTTCTGAGGCTCAGGCGCAGGCTCCGCTGGTTCCAGTGCCTGAGCCGGTTGCAACGCCCGCCTCCGCACCGGCATCGTCTTCCCGCCTCAATTTCGCGGATGTGGCGGCTGTGGTGCAGTCGCTCCCCGACTTGCCCGCTGAGAAAGCGGAGGTTGCTGAGAAGCCGGCCGCCGCCAAAAAGGCTGAAGCGAAAGCACCGGCGAAAAAGGCGGAACCAGCAAAGACCGCCGAAGCTAAGACGCAGGCGAAGAAGGAAGGCACAAAGACCGCCGCGAAGAAGGCCGAACCCGCCAAGCCCAAGGAGCCGAGCCGCATCTGGGTTCAGCTCGCCGCCGCGCAGAACAAGGCGGCCTTCGGGGCCGAGTTCAAGCGGCTGAAGGGCAAGGCGCCGAAGCTGCTCGACGGCAAAACGGCGTGGACGGCGCCCTATCGCGCGACTAATCGGCTTCTCGTCGGTCCGTTCAAGACCGAGAAAGAGGCCCGCGAATTCGTGAACGAACTCAACAAAGCGAGCATCTCCAGCTTCAGCTGGACGAGCGACGCGGGTCAGGCGATCGAGAAGCTTACGGCCAAGTGAGGCCGCCGGCCCCGTACGCTTCCGACCCCGCACGGTCGCGGGGGCGGCTTCATCCTGAACAAAGCGGCACGCGCGGGCCCCGCGACGCATTCCAGCGCGACCGCGACCGGATCATCCATTCCGTCCCGTTCCGCCGCCTCCGCCACAAGACGCAGGTGTTCGTCGCGCCCGACGGCGATCATTTTCGCGTTCGCCTGACCCACAGCCTCGAGGTCGCGCAGATTGGCCGCACGATTGCGCGGGCGCTGGGGCTGAACGAGGATCTGACCGAGGCGCTGTGCCTCGCCCACGATATTGGCCATCCGCCGTTCGGCCATGCGGGCGAGGATGCGCTGCAGGAGGCGATGGCGGGCGCGGGCGGGTTCGACCATAATGCCCATACGATCCGGCTGCTGACGAAGCTAGAGACGCCTTACCCGCGCCATGCCGGCCTCAATCTCAGCTGGGAGACGTTGGAGGGGCTCGCCAAGCATAATGGGCCGGTCGAGGCGCCGACCTGGGCGATGGTCGAAGCGGATGCGGAGTATCCGCTGGAGCTTCAGAGCTGGCCGAGCCTCGAAGCGCAGGTGGCGGCGATCTCTGACGATATCGCCTACGACAATCACGACATCGATGACGGCCTTCGGGCGGGGCTGTTCACGCTGGGCGACCTGCTTTCCGTGCCGCTCGTGGCGCGAAGCTGGGAGAAGGTGCGCGCCAGCTATCCCGAGGTGGAGGAGGCGAGGCTGCTTCCAGAGCTGGTGCGGGACCAGATCGGCTTCATGGTTAACGACGTGCTGGAGGAGACGCAGCGACGCGTCGCCGAGAACGGTGTTGCGTCAGCCAACGACGTGAGGACGGCGGGAAGGGCGCTTGCCGGCTTCTCATCGGCAGTGGCCGCCGAGGAGCGGCAGCTGAAGCGCTTCCTCTATGCGCACATGTACGAGGCGCCTGAGGTGAGCGCCGTTCGCGCCGAGGCGCAGAAGGTGATTGCCGGGCTGTTCGCCGCCTATGCGTCGGAGCCGTCCCGGCTCCCCGCGGAATGGCGACCCAAGGCCGGGGACAATCTTGCACGCTCTATAGGCGATTTCATCGCCGGGATGACGGACCGCTACGCCATCGCTCAATACCGCCAGCATGTCGGCAAGGTCGAGCTTCCGGAGGCCTTCTAGGCCACTCGACTTTAGGCGGGCGCATCCGCTACAGCGCCGCCTTTCCAACCGCTGGATGAATACGTGACACTCTACGCCCGCTTTGCCGCGCATATCGATGCCATTCTCGACGCTCTCGAAGCCGAGGGACAGCTGGTGCGCGGTGTGGTTCGAAAGGCGGTGGCGGTGGAGCCGCCGCGCGATCCTTCGCACGGCGATCTCGCGACCAACGCGGCGATGGTGCTTGCCAAGGGCGCGGGCATGAACCCGCGCGCGCTGGCCGAGCTCATCGCGCCGAAGCTTTCGGAGCTCGAGGAGGTGGAGAGCGCGGAGATTGCCGGGCCCGGCTTCATCAACATCCGGCTTGCTCCCGCCATCTGGCAGGAGGAGCTGCGGGCGATCCTCGCGGCGGGCGGAGATTACGGCCGCTCGCAGGTCGGCGGCGGTCAGCGGGTCAATGTCGAGTATGTCTCGGCCAACCCGACAGGGCCAATGCATATGGGCCATTGCCGGGGCGCCGTGGTGGGCGACGCGCTGGCGAGCCTGCTCCAGCATGCCGGCTATGCTGTCACCCGGGAATATTATGTCAACGATGCGGGCGCGCAGGTCGACACGCTCGCCCGCTCTGCACACCTCCGCTACCAGGAAGCGCTCGGCCGGCAGATCGGCGAGATACCGGAAGGGCTTTACCCCGGCGATTATCTGAAGCCGGTCGGCGAGGCGCTGGCGGCGGAATATGGCGACACCTATGCCGACACGCCCGAGGGGGAGTGGCTTGAGACATTCCGTCGCAAGACCGTGGCGGCGATGCTCGACCTTATCCGGTCCGATCTGGCTACGCTCGGGGTGCATCACGACCTGTTTGCGTCGGAGCGGGAGGTGCAGGAATCGGGCGCCGTCGACCGTGCCTTCGATCTGCTCAGCGAAAAGGGCCTCGTCTATCGCGGCACGCTGCCGCCGCCCAAGGGCAAGACGCTGGACGATTGGGAAGCGACGGAGCTGCTCCTGTTCCGCTCCACCGAGTTCGGCGACGACCAGGACCGGCCGATCAAGAAGTCGGACGGCAGCTGGACCTATTTCGCGGCCGACACCGCCTATCATATGCAGAAGCTTCAGAAGTCGGACGAACTAATCAACGTCTGGGGCGCCGACCACACGGGTACGGTGAAGCGGACCCAAGCGGCGGTGCAGGCGCTTGCAGGCCGCCCCGCGCTCGACGTCAAGATCGTGCAGATGGTGCGGCTGCTACGCGCCGGCGAGCTGGTCAAGATGTCGAAGCGGTCGGGGAGCTTCGTCACGCTCGCGGAAGTGGTCGAGGAGGTCGGCAAGGACGTCGTGCGCTTCACCATGCTGACGCGGAAGAACGACGCCCAAATGGACTTCGACTTCGCCAAGGTGGTGGAGGCGTCGAAGGACAACCCAGTCTTCTATGTTCAATATGCCCATGCCCGCATTTGCTCGCTGCATCGGAAGGCGAAGGAGGAGGGCATCGATATCTCCGCAGCCGCGGACCTTACGCTGCTCGACGCGGATGAGCTCTCGCTGGTGAAGCTTGCCGCCCAATATCCGCGTATCGTTGAGGGCGCGGCGCTGGCGCACGAGCCGCATCGCGTCGCCTTTTATCTCGGTGATCTTGCCGCCGCATTTCACGCACAGTGGAACAAGGGCAACGATGATCCGCAAAAGCGCTTTCTCCTCGCCGACCGGCCGGAATTGACGCGGGCGCGGCTGGAACTTGCGAGCGGGATCGGGCAGATTATCCGCAACGGCCTCGGCATCATGGGCGTGGCCGCCGCGGAGGAGATGCACTGATGAGCGACATGCGGGCGGACGAAGACCGGCTGCCCTGGCTCGAACCGGTAGAGGAGGAAGCGCCCGCATCCCACGGCCCGTCGATGGGCAAGGTGCTGGGGCTGGTGCTTCTCGGGCTCGTTCTGCTCGGCGCCGTCGTCGGCGGCTATAGCTGGTGGTCGCAGCAGGGGGCGACTGAAGGAACGGGCGAGCTGATCGCCGCGCCCGCGACGCCCTACAAGGTGGCACCCGACGATCCCGGCGGCATGGACGTGGAGGGCGAGGGTGACACAGCCTTCGCCGCAAGCGAGGGCGCCGAACCGCAGGGCAGGATCGACATGAGCGCAGTTCCCGAAGCGCCCGTCGCTATGCCCCCGCGCCAGAAGGAAGAGGTCGGTCCTCCGCCGCCCGAAAAGGGGCCCGAAGGTGCGTCTCGCGAAGGAGCGCCGCCGCAGGTTACTCCGCCCCCCAGAGCCGTAGCAGGCGGAGGCACGATCCAGCTCGGAGCCTTTTCAAGCGAGGCTTCGGCTAACGCGGCGTGGAAGGCGCTCTTCGCACGATTCAAATATCTTCAGCCGCTGTCCTATTCAGTCGTTCCGGTGAAAAGCGGCGATAAGACGCTGTACCGCCTCAGGGCTTCCGGTCCCGATGCGGCGGGCATTTGCGGACGCCTCAACATCGCCGGCGAGACCTGCGTACGCGTAAATTGAAGGACTAGAATGCAGCCGGTCATCTATGGAATGTCGGGCCTCAGCCTTACGCCCGACGAACGCGATTTCTTCCGCGACGCCGACCCCGCCGGCTACATCCTGTTCGCGCGCAACTGCGAAGATAAGGATCAGATGCGGACGCTGACCGACAGCCTCCGGGCGCTTCACGGCCGCGACGACGTTCCAATCCTGATCGACCAGGAAGGCGGGCGGGTTGCCCGCATGCGGCCGCCGGTCTGGCCGGAATTCCCGACCGCCGAGCGTTTCGCCGATCTCTACCGCGTCGCCCCGGCAAGCGCGATCGAAGCGGCGCGCGCCAATGCGCAGGCGATCGCGGTCGTGCTGCGCGAGGTCGGCGTCAACGTCAATTGCCTGCCGCTCCTCGACGTGCGGGAGGAAGGCGCCTCGTCCATCATCGGCGACCGCGCTCTCGGCTATGAGCCGATGCAGGTGGCGGCGCTCGGACGGGCGGTGCTGGAAGGCATGGCGGCGGCGGGAGTCGTCGGCGTCGTCAAGCATATGCCGGGACACGGTAGGGCGCCTGTCGACAGCCATCTCGAGCTGCCGGTGGTAGACGCGTCCGAGGAGGCGCTTGAGATCGACCTCGAACCCTTCACGACGCTTCGCAACGCGCCGATGGGGATGACCGCGCACGTCGTCTACACTGCCTGGGACAATGAGCGCTGCGCCAGTCTCTCGCCCATCGTCATCGAGGCGATCATCCGCGGCCGCATCGGATTCGACGGCTTCCTTATGTCGGACGATCTCAGCATGCATGCGCTATCGGGTCGCTTCGCCGACCGCGCGCGGAGCGTGGTCGAGGCGGGCTGCGATGCCGGCCTCCATTGCTCGGGCGACATGGTCGAGATGCAGGACATCGCCTCGTCGATCGGCGAGATGAGCCCACGCTCGCGCGAGCGGCTCGACCGCGCCATGGCGAGTGTCGCGGGCGCGGGTCAGGGTGCCCCATATGAGGAGCTGGCGGCCAAGCGTGACAGTCTGCTTGCCTATGCCTGATCGGCCGCTTTCGTCGGAATAGTTTACAAGCTGGTAACCATATTCATTCGGAAGTGGCGGAAAATCGCCACTGGCACGGTGCTTGCTTGTTTCCAGGCATGTTCCGGAAGTTCAAGCGCCTGTTCATTATCAAGACGCGGTTCGAAGCCTGCGCCGTCATCTATGCGCTCGGCGTCGGGGCAGTAACCCGCGGCCTTCAATATATGGAGCAATATCCTGGCTTCATCGGCTGGCTCTTCTTCGCCTGCTGTACGGGCGCGGTGTTCATGGGCGGCGCCAAGATCCTGGAGGTGACGCGCCCCGACACCGGCGAGCGGCGGCGGCGGAGCGACCTTGAGGGGCAGGAGCGCCGCAGTGAGATTGTTCAGGCAGTTTCGGAGAAGGTGCCGGGCCGCGCCGACATGAGCCGCGCCACCTGACTTGCAAGCTCCGACTGGCGGAAAGGCTTGTGGAGGCGGGGTAGGTCCGCACCAGGTCCTTCAGCGATGTTCGAATAGCCGGTGATGATGAGGACGGGGAGGCCCGGGACGATCTGCCGCGCTTCCTGCGCCAGCGTAGCGCCATTCATGCCGGGCATCAGGAAATCGGTGACGAGCGCATCCACCGCCACCTTCTTCTCGCGAAGGATGACCAGCGCTTCGGCGCCGGAGCCTGCCTGAACCACATCGTAGCCGAATTCCTGAAGCATCTCGGCCGTGCCGATCCGGACCAGCTCTTCATCGTCCACGAGAAGCACTGTGCCGCCATCATGGGCCAGAATAGGCCGTGAGATGAAGGCGGCCGGCTGCTCCGCCGCGGTCTGGGCGACCGGAAGCCAGATTTCGGCGGTCGTGCCCTCGCCGGGCGTGCTCGTCAGGCGGAGCGCGCCGCCCGATTGTGCGGCAAGGCCGTGCACCATCGAGACGCCGAGGCCGGTACCCTTGCCGAGCCCCTTGGTGGAGAAGAAGGGCTCGGTCGCGCGGCGAAGCGTTTCCTCGTCCATGCCGACGCCTTCGTCCGACACACAAATGCGGACATATTCGCCAGGGTCGAGATCGTCGGTCGACGCGTCAAGCACGCGATGGCTGCCGTGGATCCTGACCGTACCGCCGTCCGGCATTGCGTCGCGGGCATTGATGGCGAGGTTGAGGATTGCGAGCTCAAGCTGGTTGGGGTCGACCTGCGCCGGCGGCAGGTCGGCGGGCGCGTCCACCTCCACTGCGATCTGAGCGCCGATGGATCGGGTGACCAGCTCCTCCATGCCTTCGAGGAGGGCGGTCACATTAACTGGGCGCGGCTGGAGGTCCTGCCGCCTCGCGAATGCAAGCAGCCTTTGCACCAGCGTCGAAGCCCGGGTCGTCGCCTGGAGCGCCATGCCAATCGTCCGCTGCGCGCGCTCGTCTCCGTCCAGACGCTGGCGAAGCATGTCGAGGCCGCCAAGGATCGGGGTCAGGAGGTTGTTGAAGTCGTGCGCGATGCCGCCGGTCAGCTGGCCGATCGCATCCATCTTCTGCGCCTGGCGAAGCTGGCTTTGCGCTTCCTGCCGCTCCGTCGCCTCTTCCACCACGCGCTCTTCCAGCGTCGAGTTGAGCTGGAGCAGTGCCGCCTCCGCCGCGCGTTGCGCGGTGATGTCGGTATGGACGCCGACCCACTGGATGATCTCGTCTTCCGCGCCGAAGATTGGAACAGCCCGGATCGAGAAATTCCGCCATTCCCCGTCGCGGCGGCGTAGGCGGTGCTCGAACACGAAGGTCCGTCGCTCCTCGACGGCGCGGTTCCAGGCCTGGACCGTCGGCTCCCGGTCTTCGGGATGCACGGCGTCGGACCAGCCGTAGCCGCGATATTGCTCATAAGTTTGCCCGGTGAGCGCAGCCCAGCTGTGCTGCTCCCCTTCCATTTCTCCGTTGGCATTGTTGGTCCAGAGCACGCCCTGTACGGCGTCGATGGCGGCGCGGAAGCGGTCGTTGCTGGCCTTCAGCTCAGCCTCGGTCCTGCGTCGTACCTCCAGTTCGCGCTCGGCCGCGCGGAAAAGATCTGCATTGTCCAACGCGATCGCGGCCTGTCCGGCGAGCCCGGTGAGCACTTGCTCGTGCTGCTGAGTGAACTTGGCGGGCTCGGCATGACCGAAGAAGAGGCCCCCCATCACCTGACCGAAGCGGGAGAAGACCGGCACGGCAAGGTAGCTCCGCACGGGCAGATGCCCCTCCGGCATGCCTTTATAAGGCGCGTTCTTGCCGTAGCGCTCGTCCTGCGTGATGTCGTCCGAACGGATGATGCCTGCGCCTACGAAGGTCGGCTCGAACACGTGCGTGGCGCGCGGCATCGGGAATTTGTCGAATTCGGAACGATCGACGCCCGACAGCGAATAGAGCATGTAGCTCTCGCCTTTGTCGTCGATGACATTGTGGAAGAAGGCGCCGAACTGGGCGCCGGTCAGCGCGACGCCGGCGTCGGTGACCCGCTGCACCGCATCCGTGCGGTCGAGGATCGCCGCCAATTCCGCGCCGGTGCTGTTAAGCGTCTCCAGCCGCTGCCGTTCTTCCGCCAGCCGGTCGGCGCTCTCCTTCAGATCTTCCAGCCTCGACCGGGCCTCATATTGCCGCCGGCGGCCGCGCACCGATGCTTCGGCAAGGCTGACGAAGGTTGTGGGATGGAAAGGGCGTTCGAGGAAGGTGACGTTTCCGAGAATGTCGAGGTAGCGCTTTGCGGCCGGGTTGCGCTCCAGCCCGCCGCCGCGCGCCGTCAGCAGCACGAACGGGAAATCCGACCATTCGGGCTGAGCCTCTATCCAGGCCGCCATTGGATGGAGGTCGGCCGTGTCGAGCGCTTCCTCGGTCAGGACGGCGCAGCCTGCGCCTCTGTCCATTCGCGACAAAAGGTCCGGAAGGCCGGCACAGACTTCCGCCTCGAGACCCGCCTCGCTCAGCATTTCGCACGCGACCTGCGCGTCGCGGCCCAAGGGCGCGCAGACGAGGACGCGTTCCGAAACGCTCGTCCTCATTACACCCGTTCGCGCAGGAGCGGCTGGCCTTCGCCTAGATAGGTGGGCACGCCTTTCAACACGCCCTGGAACTCATGCAACGGTTCGCCGAGCGTGATCCCGCGGGAGTCGATAAGATATTCGCGGATCGTGTCTTCATGCGAGCCTGTGCGCTTCTTGATGACCGAAATCGCGCGGCGAACCCGGCCAAGGGCCTCGAAATAGCGCAGCAGGACCACGGTATCGGCGAGGTAAGTGACGTCGACGGGCGACTTCATGTCGCCGACAAGACCATGCTGGGCCACCGTCAACAACGTCGTTACGCCCTGACGGTTCAAATATTGCAGCATTTCATGCATATGGAGGACCAGCGCCTGCTCCTCCGGCATGGCCGCCTGATAGCCGTTTAGGCTGTCGACGATCAGAGTCGTGACGCCCGCCTTTTCGACGCACGAGCGGGCTTTCTGCGTGAACTCGCCCGGCGAAAGCTCCGCCGCATCTACCTGCTCGATTAGGAGCGAACCGGAATCGGCCATCCCCTGCAGATCGATCCCGAGGCCCTTCGCCCTTTCGAACAGCAGGCCCAGCTCCTCGTCGAAGATGAACGCCGCCGCGCGTTCTCCCCGCTCGATGGCGGCGATAGCGATTAGAAGTGCCAGCAGCGACTTGCCGGTTCCGGCAGGGCCGATGATCAAGGTGCTCGACCCGCGTTCGATGCCGCCGCCCAGCAGCTGGTTGAGCTCGTTCGAACTCGTAGGCAGCCTGGTTCGTTCGAAGTTGGTCTTGTGCTCGGCAGAAACCAGCCGCGGGAAAACGTGGATGCCGCCCGTCTTGATACAGAAATCGTGGAAGCCCCCGCGATATTTCTGGCCCCGATATTTGAGCACGCGGAGCCGCCGCCGTTCGGGGCCATAGCTCGGCGACAATTCCTCGAGGCGCATCACCGCATGGGCGACGCTGTGAACGCTCTTGTCATCGGCGCCGGAGGTGAGATCATCGAGCAGGAGGACCGTCGCTCCGTTCTTGGCGAAATAATGTTTGAGGGAGAGGATCTGGCGCCGGTAGCGGAGCGACCCCTGGGCAAGGAGGCGGATTTCCGAAAGGCTGTCGAGCACGACGCGGCTCGGCTTCACCCGCTCGACAGTCTCGAAGATGCGCCGCGTCGTCTCGCCGAGTTCAAGGTCCGACGAATAGAGAAGGCTCTGCTGCTGCGCCTCGTCGAGCAGGCTCTCCGGCGGGACGAGTTCGAAGATCGTGACCGTGTCGTCGAACTGCCAGCCGTGGGACGCGGCGCTCTCGCGAAGCTCGTCCTCGGTCTCCGACAGGGTGATGTAGAGGCCGCGTTCGCCGTTTCGCGCCCCTTCCATTAGGAATTGGGTAGCGACGGTCGTCTTGCCGGTGCCAGGATTGCCCTCGAGCAGGTAGACGCGGCCCCGCGTCAGGCCGCCCGTCAAAATGTCGTCGAAGCCGGCGATCCCCATCGCCGCTTTGTCTTGCGAATCCGTCACGTCAATCTCCAAGAAGGACCGACCTCTCTACGAGCGACCGGCTCCGTTCAAGCCTTGTTGCCGGCCGAAGCCGTTTGATAGCTTCAATGGGAATCCGCCGAAATCGTTCCGCACCCGAAGCTATCTGAGCGGCTCCAACCCTGCGTCTGTCGCGAAATTAACGGCATCGGCGAGGCTCCTTGCACCGAGCCGCTGCATCATGTGCGCGCGGTGCATTTCCGCGGTGCGGAGGCTGATCCCAAGATGATTGGCGATGCCTTTGTTGGAGAGCCCTCCCACCAAGCCCTGAAGCACCTGGCGTTCGCGCGGCGTCAGGCTTTCGAGCTTCGCCTTCGCTTCGCGCTTCGTCTCGCCCTTGCCCACTGCGGCCGCCAGCGAATCACACGCCTTTTCGAGCGAGCCGAGCAGCACATCCTCCTCGAACGGCTTCTCGACGAAGTCGAGCGCGCCCATTTTCATCGTTTGAACGGCGAGTGCCACTTCGCCATGCCCGGTCATGATGATGACAGGCCAGGTGATGCCGCGTTTGTTGAGCGCCTCCAGCACCTCGACGCCGTCGATGTCGGGCATGCGAATGTCGAGAAGGATGCAGCCGGGCTCCAGATGGTCGAGACTGTCGAGGAAATCCTGGCCGCCGGCAAAGGCACGCGTGAGCCGTCCAGCCGTCCCAAGCATGAAGCTGATCGACGAGCGAACGTCGCGGTCGTCGTCAACAATGTAGACGGCTGAAGTCACGGAAAAATTGCCTCAATTTGCCCGGCAAAGCTTTACCGCAAGGGCAGGCGGAGCGGAAGTCCGGCCAACTTCCATAATGGGTGGCGAATTCTCCCAATGTCGTAGCCATCACTTGGTGGGAAATCCCATCACAGCGATCCCTCATCGGCTGCGGCACCTAAAAGAATGGCGGAAATCTGCGCCTTTCTAAAACTTGGCACAGCTCGTGGAGCGTAGAGGGCAAACCAAGTGAGAGCCGGGAGAATGACAATGTTGAACGTAGGAAAATTGGGACAAGCCGCCGTTTCCGTACTGGGGGCGATCATCCTCACCACCACCGTCGTCGGCGCCGCAGTCGGCCCGGCGCGGGTTGCGGAAACGACCCCCGTTCAGGCCGAAGCCCGTGCCTGAGCTGGCGGTGGCGGGCCGGGGAGCTTTCCTCCCCTCCGGAATCATCCGGCCGCTGCCCATCCAATCAATCAAGGATCTGATACCCATGAGCATCTTCACCAGGACCCGCGACATCGTCGCAGCCAACTTCACCGACCTTCTCGATAAGGCGGAAGATCCGGCGAAGATGATCCGCGTGATGATCATGGAGATGGAAGAGACTTTGGTCGAAGTCCGTGCCTCCGCCGCGCGCACCATTGCCGACCAGAAGGAGATGCGCCGTCAGGTGTCGCGGCTGGAGATGATCCAGGCGAACTGGACGGAAAAGGCCGAGCTGGCGCTGAGCCGCGACCGCGAGGATCTGGCTAAGGCCGCACTCGTCGAAAAGCGCAAGGCCGCCGACCTCGCCGAGAGTCTGGAGGCGGAGATCGCGACGCTGAATGCGGGGCTCCGTGCCTATGAGGCGGATATTTCCAAACTCCAGTCGAAGCTTCGCGAGGCGCGCATGCGTCAGAACCAGATCGCAAACCGGTTGGAGAGCGCCCACAACCGCGTGCGCCTCCGCGAAATGTATGCGGGCGAGAAGGTGGAGGAGGCTTTTTCGAGCTTCGAGGTGCTGGAGCGTCGCGCCGACATTGCCGAAGGCCGCGCCGAAGCGCTCGCCCTGGCCGTGCCCAAAACGCTTGAAGAGGAAATCGCCGAGCTCCGCGCATCCGACGAAATCGATGCCGAACTGGAAGCCATGAAGGCCGCCCGCGGCTGACGAAACCGAAAACAGGAGGAAAGACTATGGCCCGCAGGAAATTCTATCTCGACCGCCGCAACGGCAAGTTCATGGGCGTCTGCGCCGGCATCGCCAACCACTTCAACATCGATCCGACCTTCGTTCGCATCGGCGCGGTGGTGGTGACCCTGCTTGGCGCGTTCCCGTGGACGCTGATCGCTTATGGCCTCGCCGCCTGGCTCGCCAAGCCGATGCCGATCGGCGCTTATGAAGCGGAGGATATAAGCACGCTCCGGGGCGGTCGATCGACCTATGATCTCAACGCCTCGATGCGCGACATCGACCGGCGCATGGCCGAGGTCGAAACCTACGTCACCAGCTCGAACACGAGCCTCGCCAACGAAATCGACAAGCTGCGGTAAGCAGCGCGCGACCAAGGTTCAGGGAGGAACCGACATGACCGAACCGATGACGATCATCGCCATGGCAAGCTCCGGCCTTATCGGCCTCAGCATCGCCGCCTTCGCAGGACTTAAGGGCTGGAAGGGGTGGCTGGACTTGAAGCGGCTGGAGCTGGCCGGACACCGCGCAACGGAAAGCCGCAGCCCTACCATGGAGCGGATCGAACTTGCCGATCTTAAAGAGCGGATCAGAAAGCTCGAGGCGATCGCCTCCTGCGTCGACCTCTAAGCCGCGCTCAGCCGTCGATGCGGAGCTTCAATGTGCTCCCCGTCGCGGGGCTGATGTGCCAGATGTCGCCGAAGTCGGGATGAGTGAGCGGCGCCGGCCGGGTGCCGCCAAGCTGCTCCACGATGTCGGGCACGGTGTTCGAATGGCCCACGACCAGCACCGCGCCGCCCGTTTCCGCCTGCACCATCCGCACGAGAGCCGCAGTATCGGAAGGATCGTAGATGCGCGGCGTAATGCCCAGCGCGCGTGCCAGCGGCTCCGCCGTCTGCTGTGCCCGCTTCGTGTTCGAGACGAAGATGGTCCGCGGCGGATCGTCCTGGAAGAAGCCGGGGAGCAGGGCTGCAAGCCTTTGCCCCTCCGCCGTCAGATCGGGGTCCTGCACGCCCTGCGGCGTGTTGAGGTGCCGCATCACATAATAGCTGGGGCCCAAGGGCACCTGCGGCGCCACCGGAAAGCAGGCGGCGAGCAGCAACAGGGCGAATCCGGCAACGAGGCGGTGAAGCATGGATGGTAACTCCTTTGCCTTTAGGTTCGCGCATCCAGAGCCGCCGCGCAACAGGGGTGCACAAGCCCGGAAAATGCACTAAGCGGCGGCCAATCGCATTGACCGATGGGTAGAGAATGACCAGCGACACGAAGCGCCCCAACCGGCCGGCGCTCGCCCTGCATGTGCCCGAACCCGACGCCCGCCCCGGCGACGACGTCGACTTCAGCCATATCGCCATCCCGGCGGCGGGCAGCGTTCCGCGCCCAGACATCGCCGTTGCGCCGTCTGAAATCCGCGATCTTCCCTATACGTTGATCCGCGTCCTCGACGATGAGGCGAAGGCGGTCGGTCCATGGGACCCGCGGCTGGATGGAGACACGCTCCGCCGGATGCTCCGCGACATGGCTTTGGTCCGCATTTACGACGAGCGCATGTTCCGCGCCCAGCGGCAGGGCAAGACGAGCTTCTACATGAAATCCCTGGGCGAAGAGGCGGTCGCCGTCGCTGCGGCGCACGCGCTCGACCGCGAGGACATGTGCTTCCCGACCTATCGCCAGCAGGGGCTTCTCGTGGCGCGGGATTATCCACTGACCGAGATGATGTGCCAGGTTTATTCGAATAAAGGCGACAAGCTGAAGGGCCGGCAGCTTCCGATCATGTATTCGGACCGGGAGGCGGGCTTCTTCTCAATCTCCGGCAATCTCGGCACCCAATATCCGCAGGCGGTGGGCTGGGCGATGGCATCGGCGATCAAGGGCGACAGCCGCATCGCCGCCGCCTGGATCGGCGACGGGGCGACGGCGGAGGGCGACTTCCACAACGCCTGCACCTTCGCCGGCGTCTACCGGGCGCCAGTGATCCTCAACATCGTCAACAACCAGTGGGCGATCTCGACCTTCTCCGGCATTGCCGGCGGCAATCTGACGACCTTCGCGGCGCGTGCCCTGGGCTACGGCATTCCGGGCCTGCGCGTCGAC
>NZ_DASWTN010000022.1:0-89706 GCF_036402135.1 Allosphingosinicella sp.
ATTGGGGCGGGGTTTTCCACGTAAAACCGCGCTTTCCTTTTGACTCGGCTCCCGCTCCTGATCTTAGATGTGCGTTCCGGCATCCGCCGAGAGTGATTCTGACAGGGGTGATCGATGAACAAACAGGAGCTTATCGGGCAGGTCGCCGACAGGACCGGCCTCAGCAGGGGCGATGCGATGAAGGCGGTCGAAGGGGTATTCGACGCGATCGGCGCGGCCCTGAAGCGCGGCGACGAAGTCCGACTCGTCGGTTTCGGCACTTTTTCCTGCAGCCAGCGCAAGGCGTCGACCGGCCGCAACCCGCGTACCGGCGAGCCGATGCAGATCAAGGCGTCGACCCAGCCGAAGTTCAAGGCCGGCAAAGGCCTTAAGGATTCCGTCAACGCCTGACGATTATGGGCCGGTTGCGGGGGCGCAGCCGGCCTTTTCTTTTGCCGATGCTGGACAGTGAAGAACCGCTTCACTATGTCCGCGGCGGCGGCGAATGAGCCGCCTTCCTCCGTCACATACGGGCGGATTTCCGGCGTGGGCGCGTAGCTCAGTGGTAGAGCACACCCTTCACACGGGTGGGGTCGTAGGTTCAATCCCTACCGCGCCCACCACGCCGGTACACTGATCAGTGGCGTGCACTGCCGGCAATATCCTTGGCGCCGAGCTTTTCCGCCACCCGCGCCACTTCCTCGTCGCTCGGCTGCTCGGGCAGTTCCTCGTCGGGGCCTCGCGCATCGTCCGGGATGCCGGGGCCGGTGCCGGCGATGGTCTCGTTCACCGCACGCTCGTTCGGCCCGTTGCTGATCTTGTTCCTGTCATCGGCCATGGTCATGATCCTTTGTGTCAGGAAGCGAGCGAGATCGGCTCTTGTTCCCCCATAAGCCGAGCCGCGATTTCGAACGAGCGAAGCCGCGCCTGGTGATCGTAGATTTGGGAGGTGATCATGAGCTCATCGGCGCCCGTTCGCTCGACGAACTCGCGGATTTCCCGCTTGACCGTGACCGGGGAGCCGATTGCCGAACAGGAAAGGACGTGATCCAGCGTCGAGCGATAGGCCGGCGCCAGCTCCTCCAGATAGTTTGCCTTCGGGGGCTGTAGTGGCGTCGGGGTGCCGGTGCGGAGGTTCACGAAGGCCTGCATCAGCGACGTGGCGAGAAGCTGTGCCTCATCGTCCGTATCGGCCGCGAATACATTGAAGCCCAGCATGACATAGGGCCGGCTCAGCTGCTCCGAAGGCTTGAAGCTGCTGCGGTAGACGTGGATCGCCTCCATCATCTGCTGAGGAGCAAAATGGGAGGCGAAGGCATAGGGGAGGCCGAGCATGGCCGCGAGCTGTGCGCCGAAAAGGCTGGATCCAAGGATCCAGACCGGAATGCGAAGGCCCTCGCCGGGGATTGCCCGCACACGCTGACCGGGTTCGGCAGTTTTGAAATAATCCATCAACTCCACGACATCGCGCGGAAACCGGTTGGCATCGGACTCGAGGTTGCGGCGGAGCGCATAGGCTGCGGCCTGGTCCGTACCCGGTGCACGGCCGAGACCGAGATCCACGCGGCCCGGATAGAGAGATTCCAACGTCCCGAACTGTTCGGCGATCACCAGAGGGGAATGGTTGGGCAGCATGATCCCGCCCGCGCCGATGCGTATCCTGGACGTGCCGGCTCCGATATGCGCCAGCGCCACTGCGGTCGCCGCGCTGGCGACGCCTGGCATGCTGTGATGTTCGGCCATCCAGAAGCGGTGATAGCCCCAACCCTCCCCATGCTGCGCTAGATCGAGCGCGTTGCGAAATGCGTCCGCGGCAGTGCCGCCTTCGACGATGGGGGCGAGATCGAGGATAGAGAAAGGGATCATTGATGCGATATGGGGTCGGATGGCCGGCGCGCCAGACACTATTCCTTGACGCTGGGGCAGGGCGGCTCCTATGTGCGGCGCGCGTTCCAAACGTTTGTGGCGATCGTAGCTCAGCTGGTTAGAGCATCGGTTTGTGGTACCGAGGGTCGCGGGTTCAAGTCCCGTCGATCGCCCCACTTCTCTTCAAAAGATTGCCGAGGACAGTCAATGCAGTCGCCGTGGGAATATCCCGATTTCGACGACCATGAGGTCGTGCATTTCGTAACCGACAGGAAATCGGGTCTTAAGGCCATCATCGCAGTCCATTCGACGCATCTCGGCCCGGGCGCAGGCGGTACGCGCTTCTGGCATTACGCAAAGCCGGGCGAGGCGATCTCGGATGCCCTTCGCTTGTCGCGCGGCATGAGCTTCAAGAATGCGATGGCGGGCCTGAAGCTAGGCGGCGGCAAGGCCGTCATCCTCGCAGACGAAAGCCGCGCCAAGACGCCGGAGATGCTCCGCGCCTATGGCGAAGGGGTGGATCGGCTCGGCGGCGCTTATGTCACGGCCGAGGATGTCGGTGTCGGAGTTCCCGATCTTGTGGAAGTTTCAAAATATACGAAGTTCGTCTCCGGTCTGCCGGTCGCAGCGGGTGCAGTCGGCGGCGATCCGGGCCCGCACACCAGCTACGGCGTATTCCTCGGCGTGAAGGCAGCGGTCCGGCGTAAGCTCGGCCGCGACAGTCTTTCCGGTCTTCACATCGCCATTCAGGGGGCGGGCAGCGTTGCCGGCGGCCTCGCCCGTCATGCGGCGAAGGAAAGCGCACGGATCAGCATTGCCGATATCGATCAGGCGCGGGCGCAGAAGCTTGCCGACGAAGTTGGCGGCAGCGTCGTCGCGCCGGACCAGATCCTGTCGATGGAAGCCGACGTGCTGAGCCCATGCGCGCTCGGTGCCATCCTGACCGAGGAGAGCATCGCCGCGCTTCGCGTGCCGATTGTCGCCGGCGGCGCCAATAACCAGCTTGCAACCCCAGCCGACGGCGACCGCGTTCATGCGCGCGGCATCCTCTATGCACCTGATTATGTCATCAATGCCGGCGGTATCATCAACGTCGCGTCCGAATATCTGAAGGACGCGGATGAAGCGGGGGTGAAGGCGAAGATCGAGCAGATTCCCGGGCGCCTGGAAAGCATCTGGGACGAGAGCGACGCCACCGGCCGCAATCCGGCCGACGTCGCCGACACAATGGCGCAAAGGCTGATCGGCCGCGGCTGAGGGGTACACTCCAAAGTACCACTTTGGAGGGGGTTCTAGAGCGGCGGAGCCGTCTTCGGCTTATCCCGGCCGAGCCGGTGCTCGCGATAGACGGTGTAGAGGCCGCTGGCGATGATCACGGCGGCGCCTGCCCAGGTGCTCGCGGGTGCGTGGGTGTCCCAGATCAGCCAGCCGAGCAGCACCGCCCAGAGAAGCTGCGAATAATCGAAAGGCGCGAGCACGGGAACTGGTGCGAAGCGGAGCGCAGCGGTGTGGAACAGTTGCGCCAATCCTCCGACTAGTCCCAGGCTCGCAAGGATCATCCAAGTTTGAAGATCGTGTGTGGTGGCGACAAACGGCATCAAGAGGCCTGTCGCCAGAATGGCGATAGCCGTGAACCACAGAACCGTAGTCTGCGTGCCTTCGGTCTTGCCGATCTCCCGCACGGTGACTGTCACTCCCCCTACGGCTAGTGCCGACAGGACAGCTAGGGAAAGGCCCATCATCGGGAGCTGATTGTTGCCCGGCTGCATGACGAGCAATACTCCGGCGAAACCGGCTACAACAGCACTCCATCTATGCAGCCCCACTTGTTCTTTGAACAGAAGAGCCGAAAGAAGCACGGCGAAAAGAGGCGCGGCAAAGCCGATTGTTGTCGCTTCGGCAAGAGGTAAGTAGCCCAAGGCAGTAAAGGACAAGCCCATCGCGCTTAGGCCTAGCGCCGAGCGCCACAGATGGGCCAATGGCCGCTCAGTGCGCCAAGCTGCAAAGTTCCTCGACCAGAAAATCCACAGAAGGAGCGGCGGCAGGCCGAAGGCGAAGCGGTAGAAGACCAGTTCAACGACATGGACGCCAGCTTCGTGGCCCAATTTGATAAGGGCTGCCATTAGACCGAAGCAACTTGTAGCGGCGAGCCGGAGGCCGATCCCGAGCAGTTTATGTTGCCGCTGTTGCAAACGGGCTCCTAAAGTTTTGGCGGGTCTTGCTTTGCTGCATGTGCGAAGAAAGGCAAGGGTGCATTTGCTTTGCCTGCGACATTCTCCTCGGCTAAACGGGCGCGGTTCCATGCATATCTTAGCCAATCCCGCTCGTTTCCTGAAGATCGCGCGCCCATTGACCCCTATCCTGTTGTGGGGCGGGCTGCTGCTGATCGCGCTCGGGTCGGGGGCGGGGCTGTTCCTCAGTCCGCGGGATTATCTCCAGGGCGAGAGCGTCCGCATCATGTACGTCCATGTGCCGGCCGCCTGGCTCGGCATGGCGGGCTGGACCGGTATTGCGGTGGCCAGCCTCGTGCAGCTCGTCTGGCGCCATCCGCTTGCCGCGGTGGCCGGACGCGCGGTTGCGGTGCCGGGGGCGCTGTTCACGGCCATCTGTCTCGCGACGGGCTCGCTTTGGGGACGGCCGACTTGGGGCACCTATTGGGAATGGGACGGCCGCATGACCTCGATGCTGGTCCTGCTCTTCCTCTATTTCGGCTATATCGCGCTTGCCGATGCCGACCGGGAGCGGGGCGGGGAGGGGCGGATCACGGCCGTTTTCGGACTCTTGGGCGCTATCAACATCCCGATCATCCGCTATTCGGTCGAATGGTGGAACACGCTCCACCAGGGGCAGAGCATCAGCTTCACCGGCGGCGGGTCGAGCATCGATGCAGCGATGCGCTGGCCGCTCCTCGTCTCGGCGCTCGGCTTCACGCTCCTTTTCGGCGCCATCGTGCTGATGCGGATGCGGGCGACGCTCGCCCGCGCCAAGGTCGAGGCGCGGATGCGGAGGATGGCGGCATGAACCACTGGCCGTTCATCGTCGGCGCCTATGCCGTGGCCCTTGTCGGCGCTCTTGGCCTCACCGCGCAGAGCTGGCTCGCCATGCGCCGCGCCGAGGCGGAAGCGGAGCGCCTCAAGAAGTGAAGGCCAAGCATCAGCGCCTGACGCTCCTCCTCATCGCCATCGGAGCGATGCTGGGAGCGGTCCTGCTCGCCATGTCGGCCCTGAAGGATCAGGCCGCCTATTTCTACGCGCCCGCCGATGTGGCCCGGAAGGGCCTGCCGCTCGATCGGGCAGTGCGGATCGGCGGCATGGTGCGCGAAGGATCGATAAGGAGGTCGCCCGACGGGGTGACGATCAACTTCATCGTCGGGGACGAGACGAACGCCACAATCCCGGTGCGGTTCACCGGCATCGTCCCCGACCTCTTCAAGGAGGGCAGTGGCGTCGTCGCGGAGGGACGTTTCCAGCCGAACGGGAGCTTCGTCGCGGACGAGATCCTCGCCAAGCATGATGAGAATTACATGCCGCCGGAGCTTGCCGGCGAGCGGCACAAGACCGAGACGCTGAAGTGATCGCGGAGGCGGGGCTTGCGGCCTTATGGCTGGCGGCGGCGCTCTCGCTGCTCCAGCTTTTCTTTGGCGCTTCCGCGCTGCGTGCGGACGGCGAGGAACTTGCAGGGGCGGTCCGGCCGATCGCCATCGCACAGGGCGTGCTGGCGGCTCTTTCCTTCCTCGCGCTGATTCAGCTGTTCCTTGCCACCGACCTGTCGGTGAAGCTGGTCGCGTCTAACAGCCATTCGCTGAAGCCATGGCTGTACAAGTTCGCCGGCGCATGGGGAAATCACGAAGGGTCGATGCTGCTCTGGGTGACGGTGCTTGCCGTAGCCGGCGCGGCGGTCGCGATCTTCGAGCGGCGCCTCCACGAGCGGACGCTGATCGCGACGCTGGCGGCGCAGGCGGCGATCGGGCTCGGCTTCTACGCCTTCCTCCTCTTCGCTTCCAACCCGTTCGAGCGGCTGAACCCTGCGCCGATCGAGGGGAATGGGCTCAATCCGCTGCTGCAGGACCCCGGCCTCGCCTTCCATCCGCCGACACTTTACTTCGGCTATGTCGGCATCTCGATCGCATTTTCCTTCGCAGTGGGCGCGCTCGTCACCCGCGACGTTGGCCCCGCCTTTGCCCGGGCGATGCGGCCCTGGGTACTCGCCGCCTGGATCTTCCTGACGCTTGGCATCACCGCCGGAAGCTATTGGGCCTATTACGAGCTTGGCTGGGGCGGATGGTGGTTCTGGGACCCGGTCGAAAATGCCTCCTTGATGCCCTGGCTTGCCGCGACGGCCTTGCTCCACTCGGTGACGGTGCTTGCGACGCGGGACGGGCTCCGCGCCTGGACGGTGATGCTGGCGGTGGTTGCCTTCTCCATGTCAATGGTCGGCACCTTTCTCGTCCGCTCCGGCATCCTCACCAGCGTCCACGCCTTCGCCGTGGATCCGCAACGCGGCTTCTTCATCCTTGTGCTGCTCGGCCTCTATATCGGCGGTGCGCTCACCTTGTTCGGCCTTCGGGTCGGCACGGTGCGGGAGGGGTCGACATTCGAGCCGGTCAGCAGAGAAGGGGCGCTGGTCGCCAACAACCTGCTGTTGTCGGCGATCCTCGGCATCGTTCTGGTCGGCACGCTTTATCCGCTCGGCGTGGAGGCTGCGACAGGGGAGAAATTGTCGGTGGGGCCACCTTATTTCAATACGGCCGCCGGTCCCCTTGCGCTGGCGCTGGTCGCGATCATGGCGGCGGGGCCGCTGCTCCGCTGGCGGCGGGACCGGATGGCCGAGCTCTTCCGCCGCATCCACCTTCCCGCATTTTTGACCTTGTTCCTGATTATTGCCGTCCTGATTGCCGCGCCCGACATCCGCACATTGCCGCTGCTCGGCCTCGCGCTTGCGTTCGGCGTCGGCGCCGCGAGCATTGCGCCGCTCTGGGGCCGCAACCTCCGACGGACGCCGCTCTTCACCTGGGGCATGGTGGTCGCGCATCTCGGCATTGCCGTCAGCCTCGCGGGCATGGCGTCGGAGAGCGCCTTCACGAAGGAGACGCTGATCGCGGCCCGGCTTGGCGAGCGGACGCAGGTCGGCCCCTTCAATGTCCGCTTTGAAAGCGTCGAGCCGATTGCCGGGCCGAACTGGACGGCGGTCGAGGCGCGGCTCACGGCACGGCTCGGCAATGGCGCGGCGATCGCCTTGACGCCCCAGGCCCGTACCTTCGCGTCGCCTGCGACCGAGACGAGCGAAGCGGACATCGACACCCGTTTCAACGGGCAGTTGTACGCCGTCGTCGGCAAGGAGCAGGAGCCGGGCCGCTGGCAGCTGCGGCTCTGGTGGAAGCCCTGGGTAACCCTGATCTGGTTCGGCGGCGGCCTCATCGCGCTCGGCGGCCTCTTGTCGCTCGTCGGTCGTATCGCCCGCGAGCGGAAGCCGCACTGGCGGGGAGCGGAAGCATGAAGAAGCTGATCCTGTGGCTCCCCCTGGCGGTGTTCGCCATCTTCATCGTGACCGTGGCGATGCGGCTCGGCAGCGGTGGGCAGGAGGCGATCGTCCGCTCGAAGATGGTCGGGCAGAAGCTCCCCGAATTCACGCTGCCCGCGGCGCTGGAGGGACGGCCGTCGGTGAAGAGCGCCGACTATGCGAGGGGCGAGGCGCGCGTCATCAACATCTTCGCAAGCTGGTGCGTACCCTGCATCGCCGAAGCGCCGCAGCTTCTGGAGCTTGAGCAACGCGGCGTGCCGATCGACGCCATCGCCATCCGCGACAAGTCTGAAGACATAGAAGAATTCCTCCGCCGCTGGGGCGATCCCTACCGCAACATCGGGTCGGACGTGGCAAGCCAGGTCCAGTTCGCGCTCGGCTCTTCGGGTGTGCCGGAGACCTTCGTCGTCGATGGCAGTGGGACCATCCGCTATCAGCATATCGGCGACATAAAGGCGGAGGATGTACCGGAGATACTGGCCGCCTACGAGGCGGCGAAGTGAGACTGCTTCTGGCTTTCGCCTTGCTCGTGCCGGCGCCGCTTTTCGCGCAGTCGGGGCTGCCGCCAGCTGAATATGCTTACCGCCAGCTGCCGGACCCTCGGCAGGAGCGGGAGGCGAAGGCGCTGATGGAAACGCTCCGTTGTCTCGTCTGTCAGGGGCAGTCGATCGCCGACAGCGATGCGGAGATGGCGGGCGACATGCGGGCGCTGGTGCGTCAGCGCATTGCGGGGGGCGAGAGGCCTGAGGATATCCGCCGCTGGCTGATCCAGCGTTACGGCAACTGGGTGAGCTACGATCCGCCGATCGAGCCGGTGACCTGGCCGCTTTGGGCGGCGCCGATCCTGCTGCTGGCCTTGGGCGCGTGGCTCGCGCGCGGCCGCTTCCGGAGGCGGAGGCAATGATCGGCTGGCTCGGCATTCTGCTCCTCGGCGCGGCCTTGCTGCTCCTGCTCTGGCGTTTTGCTGGGTTTCGCGGCGGTGCGCTCCAGATGGCGGCGGCCACGGTCCTGATCGCGATGGCCGGCTACGCGTGGCAGGGAAGGCCCGCGCTCGAAAGCCGCCCCGCCGCCTCCAAGGGGCGCCAGCAGCTTCCCGACACAGCGTTCGCTATACTCCGAAAGGAGTTTTTCGAGCGCTTCACCTCTTCCGAGCGCTGGCTGATCATCGCGGACGGCTATCAGCGCCGCGGCGACACGGGCGGGGCCGTCGGCATCATCCGTGCCGGCCTTCGAACCACCCCGCGCGACATCGCCCTCTGGACCGGCCTCGGCAACGCGCTCGTGCTGCATGGCGGCGGCACGATGAACGAAGCGGCCAGGCTTGCTTACCGCCGCGCCGCGGCGCTCGCACCCGAGCATCCCGCTGCACCTTTCTTCTACGGCCTCAGCCTCATCCAGAGCGGTCAGGTGGAGGAGGGGGAGCGCGTCTGGCGCCGAACCCTCGCGCAGGCGCCGGCAGGGGCAAGCTGGCGCCCGGTCATTGCCGAGCGCCTCGAGGTTCTGGACCAGCTTCGCGCCATGAGCGGGTTGCCGCGGCCGGGAGCCACGCCGCCGCCTCAATGATCGATGCCGCGGCCCGTCTCGTGCTGCAGTTCGTCGATCCGCTTTGACGCCTCCGCCTTGGTGAAGCTCTCGTCGAATTCCTCGCCGGCCTCTTCGCTCAGCGTTTTGAGATAGGAGGCCTGCGCGCCGGTCATGGCTTCGTCGCCGGTGGTCCAGTCGTCCGGATCCTTGGCGGCATTGCCCTCCGGCGCATTATTCACATTGTCGGACATGATCGTTCCTCTAGCTTTTGCCGAAGAACGACCATGTTCCACTTCTGTTCCGATGAAGCTCAGGCCGGGACGAACTCCAGCCCGAGCGCTTCGGCCACTGCCTGATGCCGGATCTTGCCGCCGGAAACGTTGAGGCCGTTCGCAAGATGCGGGTCAGATTTCATCGCTGCCTCAGCACCTTGGTTGGCAAGCTTCAGAACGAATGGCAAAGTTGCATTGTTGAGCGCGAAGGCCGAGGTGCGGGCAACGGCGCCCGGCATGTTGGCGACGCAATAGTGGATGACGCCGTCCACCTCGTAGACCGGATCCTGGTGCGTCGTGGCGCGCGAGGTTTCGAAGCAGCCGCCTTGGTCGATCGAAATATCGACCAGCACGGAGCCGCGCTTCATCGTCTTCAGCATGTCGCGCGTGACGAGCTTCGGCGCTGCCGCACCGGGGATCAGCACTGCGCCGATCACCAGCTCCGACTTCGCAACCGCGCTGGCGATGGCTGCCTTCGACGCATAGGCTGTCTTGATCTGGCTGCCGAAGAACATGTCGAGCTCGGCAAGGCGCGCGTTCGAAATGTCGTAGATGGTGACGTCGGCACGCATGCCGACCGCCATCTGGGCCGCATTGACGCCAGAAACGCCGCCACCGAGGATCGCGACCTTGGCAGGCGCAACGCCCGGAACACCGCCGAGGAGCACACCGCGGCCGCCCTGTTCCTTTTCAAGATAATGGGCGCCGACCTGGATCGACATCCGGCCCGCAACCTCGCTCATCGGCTTCAGCAGCGGCAGTGAACGGTCGTTCGCCGTCACCGTCTCATAGGCGATGCAGGTGGCACCGGACTTGATGAGGCCGTGCGCCTGATCGGGATCGGGCGCGAGATGGAGATAGGTGAAGAGGGTGTGGCGCGGCTCCAGAAGCGCGATTTCCTGCGCCTGCGGCTCCTTCACCTTCACGATCATGTCGGCGGCCGCGAACGTCTCGGCGGCATTGGGAGCGATGCGGGCGCCCGCGCTGACATAATCCTGGTCAGAAAAATCGATGCCGGTGCCGGCGTTGGTCTCGACGACCACTTCGTGGCCGGCAGCGGTAAGCTCCGCGACTGAAGCAGGCGTCAGGCCTACCCGATATTCGTGATTTTTGATTTCCTTTGGAACCCCCACGCGCATCTTCATTCTCCTAGGATTTTGCGGGCGGACCATACTCCCATGTCTCACGGAAATGTTTGCAAATTTGCTGCCGCCAGGTCTCTTGGGCAGGAGAATATTTGATCTCCGTGCCGCGTCTTAGTAAAAAGAAGCACATGGATGCCACGGACCGCAAAATACTCGATATCATCGAGGCCGACTCATGGTTGACGAGTGAGGCGCTCGGCGCACGCATCGGCCTTTCTCCTTCGGCGACGCATCGTCGGGTGAAGCTGCTGGAAGAAAGTGGCCTCATTCAGGGCTACCGCGCCCGTCTGTCGTCGGAAGCGCAAGGCAATCCGTCCACCGTATTCGTATCAGTGACGCTGATCGATCAGCGCCAGTCGACGCTCGCTGCCTTCGAGGAGGCTCTGCTCAACACGAAAGTGGTGAAAGAAGCTCACTTGATGAGCGGGGAGTCCGACTATCTCCTGAAGGTGCTCGTCCGGGACAGCGACAGCTACGAGCGCGTCCACCGCGAGATATTGTCGGCGTTGCCAGGCGTGCACCGGCTCGTCACTCAATTCACGATCCGCACTGTGATTTCAGGTGCCTGACACCTATATTGCTGCCCGATAGGGGAAGTGCTAGGGGCGCTCACCGCCCGAGGGCCACGAGACGATCGAAGATGATCACCGCTCTTTCCATTCTTCCAGAGCCGTTTCACCTCTAAATGACCGCTTCCAGCACAGAAGGAGCGGGCGCGGTCGATCGCCATCCTCAAAGCTCGCTCGCCAAGCTGGCGGTGGGCGCGATCGGCATCGTTTTCGGAGACATCGGCACCAGCCCGATCTACGCGTTCCGCGAGACTTTTGCCGGCCACCATCCGCTGGCGCCTGACCAACTCCACATCGTCGGCGTGCTGAGCCTCATCTTCTGGTCGATGATGATCGTGGTGACGCTGAAATATGTCGCCGTCATCATGCGCGCGGACAATAAGGGGGAGGGGGGCAGCCTTGCGTTGCTCGCACTCATCTCCCGCTCCGGCGACGGCAAGGCGCGCTGGACGAGCGGCATCGTGCTCCTCGGCGTCTTCGCCTGCGCGCTCTTCTACGGCGACAGCATGATCACGCCGGCCATTTCGGTGCTTTCGGCAGTGGAAGGCCTGACGACCGTGCAGACGGCCTTCGCCCCCTGGGTGCTGCCGATCGCCGTTGGTATCCTCATCGGCCTGTTTGCCATCCAGAGCCGCGGCACGGCCAAGGTCGGCGCCCTGTTCGGCCCGATCATGCTCGTCTATTTCCTGACGCTGTCGGTGCTCGGCATCGTGCACATCGCCGCGGCGCCAGGGATCATCGTCGAGACGCTCAATCCGCTGAACGCACTTCAATTCTTCCTCACCGATGGCTGGCGCGCCTTTCTCGCGCTCGGCTCCGTCGTGCTCGCCGTGACGGGAGCGGAGGCGCTCTATGCCGATATGGGCCATTTCGGGCGGAAGCCGATCGGCGTGTCCTGGCTCTTCTTCGTCATGCCGGCCTTGATGCTCAATTATATGGGGCAGGGCGCGATGATCCTCTCGCTGGACTCCGCCACCGCGGCCGAGGTGGTGAAGAATCCCTTCTTCTTCCTCGCCCCGGAAATGCTCCGCCTGCCGCTCGTGATCCTTGCCACCATGGCAACGGTGATCGCCAGCCAGGCGGTGATCTCAGGCGCCTTCTCGGTGACGCAGCAGGCCATCCAGCTCGGTTTCATACCGCGTCTTCGCATTCAGCATACCAGCGAGGCGGCGATGGGGCAGATCTACATTCCAGCGATCAATTGGGCGCTGATGGTGATGGTGATCCTGCTCGTCCTCTTCTTCCAGACGTCGAGCAACCTTGCGGCGGCCTACGGCATCGCAGTGACGGGGGCGATGTTCATCGACACGTGCCTCCTAACCGTCGTGCTCTTCTCACTATGGAAATGGCGTCCTTGGGTGGCCGTTCCGCTCCTCGCCATCTTCTTCTTCGTGGACATTGCCTATTTCGCCGCGAACCTCACCAAGGTGCCGGACGGGGGCTGGTTCCCGCTGCTGGTCGGGTTTGTGGCCTTCACCCTCCTTACAACCTGGGCGCGTGGACGAAAGCTGATGCTGGCGCGGATGCGCGAAGCATCGATGCCCGTCGAAATCTTCGTGAAGTCCGCCGCCGGAAGCGCAACACGCGTGCCCGGCACAGCCGTCTTCATGACTACGGCTCCCGACGGCGTGCCCCATGCGCTCCTCCACAACCTCAAGCATAACAAGGTGCTGCACGAGCGGGTGATGCTGCTCACGGTAAAGATCGAGGACGTGCCTTTCGTGCCTGAAGAGAAGCGCTTCGAGATGAAGGACCTCGGAAGCGGTTTCTACCGCCTCATCATTCGCTTCGGCTTCATGCAGGAGTCAGATGTTCCGGCGGCACTTCAGCGGGTGGAAACCTGCGGACCGCAGTTCAAGATGATGGATACGAGCTTCTTCCTTGCTCGTCAGACTTTGCTGGCAACGGGTACCAAGCCGGGAATGGCCCTGTGGCGCGAGAAGCTCTTCTCCTGGATGCTCCGCAACGCCGAAAGTGCGATGGAATTCTTCAAGCTGCCGCCGAACCGCGTCGTCGAGCTCGGCAGCCAGGTGGAAATCTGAGCGGGCAGCCGATCATCGTCACCGCCATCTTCGGCGATGGCGACAATGGGTGGCTGCAGGAGCTTCGCCGCACCCACTTCCCGCCCGAACGAAACCAGGTGCCGGCGCATCTCACGCTCTTCCACCACCTGCCGCCGGGCGTCGAGGCGGAGCTCGGCCATCGCCTCGCCACCTACACCTCAGTCGCGCCGCCGCGGGCGATGCTGGCCGGTGTGATGGACCTCGGCGCCGGCACGGCCTTTCGCGTGGAAAGCGAAGAGCTTGAGGATATCCGCTACGATCTCGCCGAGGCGTTTCGCGGGCTGCTGACGCCGCAGGACCAGGCGCCGTGGCGGCCGCACATCACCATTCAGAACAAGGTGGAGCCGCGGGACGCCAAGGCGCTTCAGCAGCAGCTTAAGGCATCGTTCGAGCCGCGGCCCCTGAGCATCCGGGGCCTTGCCTCATGGCGCTATCTCGGCGGCCCTTGGGAGCCGCTGAAGCGCCACGTGTTCCGCGGCGGCTAGTCCAGCTGTCCGACGCCATCGCAGCTATAATCGAAGGCGGCGAGGCCCGCCTCCAGGTGCGAGGCGAGTAGCGGCATGTCCAGAAGCTCGTCGATCCGCGATTCGGGATCGATGTCGTTGGCCTCAGCGCAGGCATCCTCCCACTCGCTGACGTCGTACGTGCCGCGCCCTACCCAAGCGAGCGCCAGCGTCTCGGCCAGCTGGTCGTCGGCAAGGTCGTCCAGCGTGGCCCGCATTTCGTCCTCGACGCCCGTATTGAGCTCGTCCTGAAGCACCGAAAGCGCCTGATCCTCGCCTTCCTCATCATCGAAATCGTCGACATTGTCGGGATCTTCGTCGGGGTCGTTCGCCGGCACCTGCGCCTCCAGCTCCCGCGCGCGGATGATCAGCCTGCACAGCGTTTCGAGCGGCGTCAGCAGTTCCATAACCTTCAATCTCCGTGGGGCAGCAGCCGTTTCATCCCGCAAACGATATGGGAGGGCAGCGGTTCCGGAGCGGAAGAGGGAAGGGGCGTTGACCGGAAAAGCGGGCCTGCCTATAGCCGCGCCTCGCCGGCCTCCTATATAGCGCCGGACGCCTTGGGGCGGAGTAGCTCAGCTGGTTAGAGCAGCGGAATCATAATCCGCGTGTCGGGGGTTCAAGTCCCTCCTCCGCTACCATTTCAATCCTGCCATTTTGGAAGTGTGAAGCAGAAGCTGGCGCCGCCGGTTTCCCGGTTGCTGACGGTGATGCGACCGCCATGCGCCTCGACGATGGTGCGGCAGATGGAAAGGCCGATGCCGAGCCCTTCCTCCTTCTTCGAGTCGAACGGTGAGAAGAGCTTGTCCAGCACCTCGTCCGGCACGCCGGGGCCGGTGTCGGCCACGCAAACCTCTACGAAATCGTCGGATACCGCCCGTGCGGAGATGGTAATTTCGCGCCTCGGCGCGTGCTGCATCGCATGGATGCCGTTCCTCATCAGGTTGATCAGGACCTGCTCGACCTGAATACGGTCTGCCTGGACCCAACGGGCATCCGGTTCGACCACCACCTTGTGCGTTATGCCCTGCGCGCTTGCATCGACGAGGCCCAACACTTTCGCATCGGCGATGAGTTTCGTCAGATCTTCCTTGGCAACGGCCACCACACCGCGCGAAACGAGATCGCGCAGGCGCTTCACGATCTGACCGGCTCGAAGCGCGCCCGCCTCGGCCGCGGCGAGGGCGCTGTCGACCCGCTCCGCCTTCAGATCCGTCCCCGACTTCAGCAGCTCGCGGGTGCCGCCGATATAATTGGCGACGGTCGCGAGCGGCTGATTGAGCTCGTGGGCGAGGGTGGAACCCATGGTTCCCATCGCGCTCACCCGCGACACGTGCAGCAACTCGCTCTGCATCTGCTTGATCCGGCTTTCGGCCTGCTTGCGCTGCGTGACGTCCTCATGAGTTTCGAGCCAGCCGCCATCGCCGAGCCGCGTTCGATAGACGTCGATGGTCCGCCCGTCGTAAAGCTCAACCTCTCGATGGACGTCCAGGACGTCCGCTTCGCGAAGGGCGGCAGCCACATAATTCTCCCGTTCGCCCCAATAGGTGCCGGCCTTCACGCGATAGTGGAACAGCGCGGACAGTGGCGTGCCCGGGGTAAGGGCCTCCTCGGGCAGCTGGTAAAGCTCCGCATAACGTTGATTCGCGATGATCATGCGCCGCTCTGCGTCAAACATCGCAAGGCCTTGCGTCATGTTGCTGAGGGCTGCGTCGTTGATCTCGCTTTGCTCGCGCAGCTTCTCCGTGAACATCTCCCTGAGAGTGATCATGACCGCGAACGGCAGGGTAGAGAGCAGGCTCGTCAGAAAATAAAGCTGATAGATGAAGCTTCGCATGAACGGATGGAGGCTTTCATCGGCGATCGGGCCGATCTTTTGAACCATCAGCCACATCGCCATCCCCACGAAGGTGATACAGGCGGCGGTCGCGCCAGGGAGTCCGCCCCTCAGAGCGGTGAAGGCAAGAAACGGGAAGACTAAGAAGAAAATCGGCAGTGTACTCGTAAAGGCTAGGTACGAAATTCCTGCCACGATCAAAGTCCAGCCCGCCGTCTCCGCCACTTTCCAGGCCGTGATGCGGCTCCGGAAGGCGGATTCGGTCCAGATCAGGAGAAAGGGCGTGCCGATCAGCAACCCGAGCGTGTCGCTGATCATCCAGTCCCGCCACATGTAGAGGAAAGGCGCTTCGTAGAAGTAGGCGACATATCCCGCTCCGAGAGCGCCGGACAAAGTGCAGACGAGGCACGAGAGGAGAATGAAGCAGGCGATCCACCGTCCCGACAGGTACCAGGACTGTTGCGGCGCGAACCGCCGCAGGCCGAGGGCGACGAGCACCGCCTCGCTTCCCATTACGACCGTGTACATCAGGCAATTTACGAAGTTGATCCCGTCGAGAACGTAAGCCGCCAGCAGGGCGGCTGCTCCGAGAGAAGACAGGAAAGGCCATGTTCGGGGATGATTGCGTAGAAGGGCGGCCAGAAGGATCGAGGAGGCAAGCCAAAGCGGCATGAATCCTCCCATTTCCGCGCCCAGACGGAGTGTGAATGTGGCCGTGACAACGATGCCAAGCGGAACAAGGATGATGGTACGCAGCGATGGGAAAGCCGTTGGCTCCCGCTCCTTTGAGGTGGAGATAGCGCTATCGGAGAGCATCGCAATCGTGCTGAGCGGCTTTGCGTTTTGGAATGGCACTTGCGTTCGCCTTTCCCAAGTGGTTGAACTGAAAGCTAACAACGCACGTTAGGTTCCACAAGCGAAACGAGGCGCGCTCATGCTCACCCTTCTTCGTTGGTTTTCCAAAGAGGGTGAGTTCGGCCAGATCGTTGCTGCACCCTCCATCCATCCCAGCCGTGCGGATCTGGCGCACAAGGCCATTGTGAAGGCGGCCTATGAAAATCGGGGCATTCGCGACGATGGCGTCCGCATATTGGTGACGAAGACGCAGCCGCCGATGGTTGTGGCCGCGCAGATATGCCCCGACAGCGGCTCAAGGCCGACGCTTCGCATGCTTCACGTGGCGGAAGTGCGAGGGGAGGGTCTTCGCCTCGGACATGCATAAACAAGAGAACACGGTCCGTCTGGGAAGGAGTTTTGCTGATGAATGAAGCTCAGGCGAGCACGAAGAGCCGAACCATCTACGTCGTCGATGACGACGCGGATGTGCGGGGATCGATAGAATTCCTGCTGGCCGCGGGCGGAAGAGCCACTGCCAGCTTCTCGACAGGGACGGCGTTTCTGTCGGAGGTCGGTAAGCTCACGCCCGGCTGTATCCTTCTCGACGTGCGCATGCCCGACATGGACGGATCCGATGTCCTGAAAGAACTATCCAGACAGAAGGTGGATTGGCCGGTCGTCATCATGACGGGTCATGGCGACCTCGACCTTGCCGTCCAGATGATGACGCTCGGCGCCGTCGATTATCTCGAGAAGCCTTTCGAAGGTGCTGCGCTTCGCGATGCTCTGCATCGCGCGGAAACCATCCTCGATCATCCCGACGCCTTCGACACCGTTAACGCAAACTAAACGCCTTCACCGTAATCCCCGCAATTCTGGCCCACCTGTGGGGGGTGGGCGGCAGCCGCGCGTGCCGCGGCGCCGGTCCGGGAGTGGGGGATGCAACACTGTCATCGCTTCGAAGCTGTCTCTCCTGTCTACGCCTTCAGGGGCGGAGAACAGGCGCACGTGCGTTTCGAAGTTGCAGCAGTCGATGAAGCCGGCGCGGAGTTCGTTCTTCAGGTGAAGGACGTCTCCACCCTTGGCTTCATTGCCGTCTGCACCCGACTCCCGGAAACAGGCGAGACGCTGACCGTGCGCCTCCCTGGGCTTAATCCCGTAAAGGCGACGGTCGCCTTCTGCACGGGCCATTGGGCCGGCTATAATTTCGAGAAGGAACTTGATTGGGACCTTCTCGCTCAGGCTATCCTTGCTGCGGACGCGGCCGCTTCGCGGACGCCGGCCGCCGCCTGACTACAGGATGATGCGCATGCGTCACCTGATCCTCTGTGCCGCCGCAGCGCTGCTTGGCAGCCTCTCAGCGCCTTCTTTTGCTCAGTGCCAGCTTTGCGCGGAAGAGCGGGATCTATCGCTTAGCAGCTCCGAAACACCGCTTACGATCGAGGTGGAAACGGTGCTCGATTTCGACCGTCTCGTGGTCGCTGGCCCGTCCGGAGGCGAGGCGAAGATCGATCCGCAGACCGGAAACCGCTCGGTCGCGGGCGATCTGGTCGGCCTTGGCGGGATCGGCATTCAGGGCACCGCCACCGTCCGCGGTGAGCCGGGCCGCGCCATCCGCCTCGAACTTCCCGCGTCGACCATTCTTCATTCGAGCAGCGGCGACACGGCCGAGCTAAAGGATTTGGTTGCGGATCTCCCTTCCGGCAGCCGCCTAGGCCCCGACGGAATGCTCCGCTTTAACTTCGGCGGACGTCTGGCGGTTAAGGGCAGTGCCGACGGAGATTACCGGGGCCGCATCCTGCTTGTAGTCGACTATCAGTAAGTTTGCTTCGGCCGAAAAGGCTGAAAAACTGCTCCCGTTAACCAATCCGATAAGCAAAGTAGAAACGACCTCCATGCCAGAGGGGCATTCTGAATGGCGAAATTCGTCATTCTCGCACGTCGATCGTGGGGATCGATGCGCAACTGGATCGTGGGGATTAAGACATGAAAACATCAAGTCGTATGGCCGCTTTTGCGGCTACTATGCTTATGGCCACGGGCCTTGGCGCCACGCAGGCGCAGGCGGCTCCGGCCTCGGCCAGCGCAAGCGCAAAGGCCAAAGTCCTGAAGCAGCTCGCCCTCACCAAGAACGTGGATCTCGATTTCGGCACCATCGTTGCCGGTGCTTCGGCCTCCACCGTTGTGGTGAATGCTGCCGGCACCGCCACCTGCGGAGCCGGGCTCACCTGCTCGGGCACGACGACCGCCGCCAACTTCAAGGTGGAAGGTTCCAACAACAGCGTTGTGACCGTCAGCGTCCCAGCCAGCGTTTCGCTTGCCAACCAGACGGTCGGCAGCAGCGCGACCATGAGCGCCACCTTTGCGGCTCCGGCCACTCTGCTCCTGACGACATCAGGCAGTGCGGGCACGCCTCTGGTGTTCGGCGGCACCCTCAACATTGGCGCGAGCCAGGAAGAGGGCGTTTATAACGGTACCTTCAACGTCACCGTCGACTACCAATAAGGTTCCTCGGCGAAAGCCAAGGTCCAGGGAAAGCCCGTCGGCGCGCGCCGGCGGGCTTTCTTGCGTCTTAACCTGGCGAATTAGCCGAAAAATAACCTTTCATACCGTAAAACCCGCACTGAAATCGCCGCTACTGGACCAGCGGCTTCGTGGGGGATTTACCATGAGAAGCTTTCGCGCTCGCCGCGCCGCGTGCCTGGCACCTTTCTTCCTGATGTCCGCGTTGGCTACACCTGCCGCCGCCGCGGGCGACCTTCTGGTCGCGCCGACCCGCGTCGTGCTGAACGGCGCCCGCGGCACTGAGGTGATCCTCAATAATATCGGCGACGAGACCGCGACCTATCGCATCTCGCTCGAGCTCCGGCGCATGACGAAGGAGGGTCAGCTTGAGGAGGTGACGGCCCCTACGGCGGAAGAGCAGGCGGCTTTGTCGATGATCAGCTACGCGCCCCGCCGCGTGACGCTCGAACCCAACCAGCCGCAGGCGATCCGCCTCGGCATCCGGGCGCCGGAAGGGCTGCCCGACGGCGAATATCGCGCCCATCTGCTGTTCCGCGCCGTCCAGGACGCGAAGCCTGCGACTGAAAAGGCGGTGCCGAGCTCCGGCTTCACCGTCGCGCTGACGCCCATCTACGGCGTCACGATCCCGGTCATCGTCCGCTTCGGGAACCTCGAGGCGCAGGCGGCGATCGCCAATCCGAAGCTCGAGAAGGAAGGCGGCCGCGAAGCGGTCTCTTTCGACCTTTCCCGTAGCGGCAACCGCTCGCTTTACGGCGAGGTGCGGGTGCTGAAGCCCGGCGTGACGAAGCCGGTCGTGCTCGCTCGCGGCATCGCCGTTTACAAGGAGATGGGCAGCCGGATCGTCAAGCTGCCCGTCCTGCCGGAAGTCACCGGTTCGATCGCGGGCCCGGCGACCATCCAGTATCGGGAAATGCCGGAAGACGGCGGCGGCCTGCTGGCCGAAGCACAGGTCGTGCTGAGGTAGGCGGGAGCCGCCGGAGACCGCTGATGCGGTTCGCTTCTCTATTCAGATATGTGCTGGGCTATGCCCTGGCATTGACGGCCGTGTTCGGCATTGCATTGCCGGCCGCGGCCGAAGTGCGTTCGCTGCCCTGGAAGCCGAACGACGACGATGCGCTCCTTCTGGAGGTGCGGCTGAAGCAATATATATTGGGGCAGGGGGTTCGGGGCTATCAGACCCCTGAAGGCGTTTGTGTCGACCTGGGCGATACACTCCTCACCCTCGATGTTCCGGTGAAGCCAGCCTACCGCGACGGCGTCGCGGCAGGCTGGGCGTTCCGCGAAGATAATCGGATCGAGATCAACCGCCTGCTTGGGCGGGTGCGTCATGGCGTCAAGGAAAGCAGACTGACAGACGCGTCGATTCGCGATACCAACGATGGCTGGTGCGTTTCCGCGCGCGAGCTGTCGAACTGGCTGGGCATAAATCTCAGGGTCGATATTAGGAATGCACTCCTAGTCATTGAAACTCCTAGTAAACTGCCCGTTGAACTTGCTGCGGAGCGTAAGGCGCGCGCAGCCAAGATCCGGCCGCCTCCGGATGCTGGCAATATCGCCAGCCAGAGCGCGCCTTACCAATTGTGGCGACCGCCCTCGCTCGATGCAGTCATTTCCGTAGGCGGTCTTCGGGACAGCAAGCGCGGCGGTCGCCTCGACCGCCGCTATGAGCTGTATGCGTCCGGCGAGCTTTTGCACGCGTCACTAGACGCACGACTGGCATCCGATCGCAAGGGTATGCCATCATCTCTTAGAGTTCGGTCACATCGTATTGATAACGAAGGGAAATTGCTCGGCCCTCTCAAGGCCACCTATGCCGCTGCAGGCGATGTGGCGGGATTGGATTCCCCGCTCGTGGGCCAATCCGTACCAGGGCGCGGTGCCGTCGTCACCAATCGGCCGCTCGATCGGCCGGAAAGTTTCGACCGCACCACGCTGCGCGGCGAGTTGCCGGAGGGCTGGGATGCTGAGCTCTACCGCAACGGGCAATTGCTGGCGGTCTCACGCGACAGGCGCGACGGCCGCTATGAATTTGCCGACGTGCAGCTCCTCTATGGGCAGAACCAACTGGAGGTGGTGCTCTATGGCCCTCAGGGGCAGGTGCGGCGACGCCAGGAGGTCGTCTCGGTGGGCCAGGAGAGCATTGCCGCCGGAAAAACCTATTACTGGGCAGGTATAAGCCAGGATTTTCATGATCTTATCAACATCAGCTCGCATCCGGAGAGAAAGCGACGCGGATGGCGGGGCGCTTTAGGGCTGGAGCATGGGCTGGACGCACGTACCTCGCTCGGGGCGCAGCTCCACAGCCTTGTCATAGACAATGAGCGGCTGAACTTCGCCGAGATGGCGCTTCGGCGCTCGCTGGGACCGGCGCTGCTCGAAATGAGCGGCAGCGTCGAGGACAGCGGCGGCTACGCCTTGCGAAGCCAGCTTCTGGCTCAGTTCGGCAGAACCTATCTAAGCGGGGAGTCCGTCTTCGCCCGCAACTTCTATTCAGACCGTATGGAGCGGGAGGTGCGGGGGCGGCACAGCATCGCCGTCGATCGCGCCTTCACCGTCGGCCGAAGCGTGATCCCTGCCCATGTCGAGGCGCGCTACGTGCAGCGCACCAACAGCCCGGATACGCTGGAGGCGGGCGCTCGCCTGTCGAGCAACATCCGGGGCTGGTCACTGACTGGCGCCGTCGACTGGCGGCAGCAGCGGAGCAGCTTCGGCTCGGCAAGCAAGCTGGAAGCCGCCTTGCTCGCCAATGGCAATATCGGCGAGGTCCGGGTCCGGGGCGAAACGAAATGGCGCCTGAGGCCGGACACGAGCTTCGAAAGCGCGGGGATCGTCGGCCAATGGACGGCATCGGAGCGCTCGGATTGGCGCGGCGAGCTTGCCTATGACCGGAAATTGTCACGGGGCCGGGGCGGTGTCGGGTGGGTGCGGCGCTTCGACAGCTTCGCCATGGCGCTGACGGGCGAGGCGGCGACCGACGGATCCGTGGCGGCCAACCTCAATCTTGCCTTCAGCCTCGGGCCGGACCCGCGCCGCGGCGGCATCCGCGTCACGTCCAGCAAGCTTGCCAGCCGCGGCACCGCCGTTGCGCGCGTCTTCCGTGACCTCAACAATGACGGCATCCGCCAGCCGAACGAGCCTGCCGAGAAGAATGTGCAGCTGACCGCCGGCCGCGTGCCGGTAACGAAGCTTACCGGCGCGGATGGCGTCGTGATCGTCGACGACCTCACCCCCTATCGGCCGGTCAATATCGGCGTCGATTCCACCTCGCTTGCCGATCCGCTGCTGCAGCCCCGTAAAGCAATCCTCCGCGTCACGCCGCGCCCCGGCGTCGCGACCGAGCTCGATATCGCCATCGTCGGCTCCGGAGAGGTCGAGGGAACGCTAATCCGGAACGGCGGCGGCGCGCTCGAAGGTGTGGATATCGAACTGGTGGATCGCAGCGGCCAGGTGGCGGCGGTCACCCGCAGCGAATTCGACGGCTACTTCCTGTTCGAAGCCGTGCCCTATGGCGAATACCGGCTTCGCATCGCCAAGCTTTCCGCCGACGCCCTCGGCCTTGACGCCAATCTTGGGAAAGTCGCCGTGGTACGGGAAGGGGCGGCTTCCGTCCGCCTTGGGTCGGTCGCCGCAATCTACGAGCGCGGCGCAAGCATGGCAGGCGGCGCGGCGCAATAGCCGCCCCCAATGCCGGCTATTCTGAATTACTGGTAGTTTGCGGTGATTTCGAAGGTGCCTTCATAGGCACCGTCAGGCTGGCCAGCACTGACCGCGAGCGTGCCGCCGATCCGGAATGAGAATTGCCCATTCACCGGCGCGACCCGGTTGCTGCCGCCTTCGATCGTGAAGCCGCTCAGCGTCATCGTCTCGGTTCCGCCGACGCGGGTGAGGGTGATGTTCGACCTTGGCGTCGTCACCTTAACGTCCTTGTTGCCGACGGTCGTTCCCGCAAAGCGTGCGGCCGAAATCTCGCCGCCCATTTCGACGACGCCGCCGGTGACGGTGCGCGTTCCGGTATCGGGATTGATGATCACCGTTCCGGGCGAAGCGCCCGCGGAAAAGGATCCGAAGGAGAGGGGGCTGGTGTTCATCAGCGTCAGCGGCTGAAGCACCTGCGCCTTCGCCTGGGCGGACGCTACCGGAGCGGCTGCCGCAGGCGCGGCAAAGGCCGTGCCGAGCAGCAGTGCCGCACAGCATGACCAGCCTTTCAAACCTGAGCTACGAACCTTGCTCACCGGATCGCCTTATCCCCCAATGGCTAAGAAAGAGTAAGCCGGAACCTCCCGATGACGCAAGCATCCCGCGGCGGCCGATTTCGGCAGTGCCAATTTGGGTCAACTCGCGATCGAAACGGAAGAACAGAATTAAGAATTGCTAAAGGAAAGCCCGCTACTTCTACGGTGTTCGTGCATCTTGGCGCGGACGTCACATGCTGTGGGGGCATGAAGAATGGATGCTGTGTGGGGCGAATTTCCGGCGGACGTGCCGGCTGACGATACGGCGCTCTCGGGAGCGTCCGAGGACCCGCGCGAGCGCCGGCTGCAAATCCGGGCCTACAACCACTGGGTCTCGATCCTGAACGGCCGCGACTTTCCCTCGATCGACGATCTCGATCTCAATGCCGTGGACTTCGGCCGGCGGAGCTTCGTCCTCGACTGCACCATGGGGATCGACAACCCCGCTATCACCTTCATCGGCAGCGAGCTCCGCGAGGCTTCGCAGATCGGCTACAAGGTCCAGTATATCCAGGACATTCCGCGCCGCTCGCTCCTGTCGCGCCTCACCGACCATTATCTCCAGATCATTGCCAATCGGGCGCCCGTCGGCTTCGAGGCCGAATTCGAGGACGACCACGGCGTAACGCTCATGTATCGTGGCATCCTGATGCCTTTCTCCTCTGACGGGGATTCGATCGACTTCCTCTACGGCGTCATCAACTGGAAGGAAGGCTGCGAGGCCGCCGCTCAGGATGCCGGCGCCGAACTGGTGCTCGACCAGCCTGCAGCAGAGCGTGCTGCGCAAGCTGAACCCGAAGACCTTGTGCTTGAGGAGTTGGTCGAAGAGATCTCCGCTCCGCAGCCCGAGGTCGCCGAGGAACCGCTCGTCGAGGCGCTGGAGCTGGGCGAAGATGCGGCCCTCGCCGATCGCCTTTCCGTCGCCCGCGAAGGCGCCCAGGTGGCGAAGTCCGCCGACGCGCGCAGCCGCGCCGCCCTCTATGAGGCGCTCGGCCTTGCATATGATTTCGCGCTCGCCGCCGAAGCCGAACCTGAAGATTATGCCGAGATGCTCGAGGATGCGGGCGTCAAAATGCAGGCCCGCGCGCCGATGACGCCGGTGGTAAAGCTCGTCTTCGGCATCGAATATGACAAGGCGCGCCTTACGGAATTCGCCGCGGCCCTGACCTACGGTCGCCGGCAGGACGTGCCGATGGGCGCGTTCGACGCCTATCTCGCCGGCTTCCCGGGCGGTCTCAAGGGGATGGTTGCCGCCGAGCGGGCGGAGCGGAACCCCGCTCCCGCTGCCGCCAATGAAGATATTCGCGACCTCTTCCGCACCTCAGCGCCGCTGGCGCATCTAGACCTCGACGCGCCGGGGGGCGATTTCGTCCTGCTCGTGGCGCGCCGCGAGGCGGACGGCAGCATCGCGGTCGTGGCGCCCGTCGCTGCGGACGATAGCCTGGTGGAACGTGCGATGCGGAAGGCCGTGGTGCCGGAGGCATCGGTGCACGCCGCTTTCCCGAAAAGTCGTGCCGCGTGACTTTCTGCCGGGCTCCTGAAACGGAGCCTTGCACCTGATCCGGCGTTCAGCGGCTCATGCCGCACCCGCCTCCGCCCCATTACCAGATCCAGCGCCTCGACTGGACTGATCCCGATCTCGGCTCCATCGATATGCCTAAAGGCAAGCTGGAGCTGCGCGCGGGCTTCGGCTCAGGATTGACCCGGCGTCAAAGCGATCCGCCGGGCACCTTGTGGGCGGTCTGCGACCGTGGGCCGAATCTCAAGCTTAAGGACGCGGCCGAGCTTTACGGGCTCGACTGGTGCAGGGACTATGACGGCCCGAAGGACGCCAAGATCATGCCGCGCCTCGACCTCGGCCCTGCCATTGCCGAGCTTCGTGTGGCGGGAGACGGCGTCGAACTCATCCGCACCCTCAGCCTGACGGGAAAGGGCGCAGAGCCGATTTGCGGCCTTCCCATCCCCACCGGCGGCCATGCCGAATGCGAGCCTGCGCTCGACCTCGAGGGCAATCGCCTCGAGCCTGACCCTGATGGAGCGGATACTGAGGGAATCGCCGCACGCCCCGACGGTGGCTTTTGGCTCGGCGAGGAATATGGGCCGTCGCTGATCAAGGTGGACGCGGAGGGGAGGGTGCAACTCCGCCTGGTGCCCGAAGGGGTAGAGCTTCGGAATGCCGCCTGTCCGGTCAAGGCTGTGCTGCCGGCGCTTGCGGCCAAAAGGAAGCTCAACAGGGGCTTCGAGGCGGTCAGCCTATCGGCGGACGGGAAATGGCTCTTTCTGGCCTTCCAGAGCCCGCTCGCGCACCCGGACAACAAGGGGCATGAGAATGGCCGCCACGTCCGCATCTGGCTGCTCGATGCCGAGACGGGTGAGGCCGCTGCCCAATATCTCTACCCACTCGATCCGTCGCAGACCTTCCGCCGCGATGTGGCAAAGGAGGACGTGAAGCTGTGCGACGTGAAGGTCAGCGAGATCCTCCATATAGGCGAGGACACGCTTCTCGTCCTCGAGCGCATTTCCGCGACGACCAAGCTCTACCGCGTGAAACTATCCAGCGGATGCGCGCTGCCGCAGGAGCATTTCACTCTCGAGGCCCGCCCCACTGTCGAGGAACTGAGCGCCGGCGAGCACATGCCGCTGCCGGTCCTGGCCAAGGTGCTCATCTTCAACAGCGACAATCATCCGGAATTCGACGACGATATGGAGGGCATGGCGTTGCTGTCGCCCTCTGAGCTCGTCATGGTGACGGACAATGATTTCGGCGTCACCGGCGGTCGCACAGGCTTCTGGCGGCTTCGGTTCGACGCGCCGCTGGCTTAGAAGGGCAGCAGGCCGAAATAGGCAAGAATGCCGGCCACCAGAAGCAGAAGCGCGATCGCGGCGATGACGCCGCCGCCGCTGCCCCGTTCGACAATAACGGTCTCACGCTCCCTTACAGGCTCACGCTCTTCCATCGGAAACCTCCTCCGTTTGTTTCAGCTATGAAACGCAAGCCCCAGTGCGGCTGTTCCTCAGGCGCAGCTATTGTAACGGGAACCAAATGGTTTTGCTGGACATTTTTGCGGCAGGTCCCTCGGATGAGCGGGGGATGCCCGAGGGACTCTGAACAGGGAGAGTTCCTGATGAAGAAGCTGATCGTTCCCCTACTTCTCGCCGGCGGTGCCGCGCTTGCTGGCTGCGCGACCGTTGTCGATCCGGCCACCGCCGCCAATGCGTGCGGCACCTATGGCATGGTCGACAGCGACAATGACGGCTTTGTCGAAGCCAGCGAATGGAATGCCTATCGCGCCGGCGCCTACAGCTATTGGGATGCGAATGCGGACGGCCGCATCAGCCGCACCGAATTCCAGAATTGCTGGTATGGCGGCGGCTTCTACTCGGCCAGCGCTTACAATCGCGATTATTGGTCGAACTACTGGAGTGCGTTCGACGCCAATAATGACGGCTATCTCAGCAACGACGAATATTGGAGCGGCGCCGCCTGGGCCCGGATGGACCGCAACAATAACGGCCGGATCGACGCCAACGAATATCGCTGGTGGTGATTTGACCGAAGACAGGGATGCAGCTCCGCGGCTGAGCCGCGGGGCCGCTATCCTTCAGGCGCTTTCCTTCACCGCTGGCAGCACGCCGCGTCGGATCTGGTCGAGCTCGATCGATTCGAAGAGCGCCTTGAAATTGCCCTCGCCGAAGCCCTGATTGCCCTTGCGCTGGATGATCTCGAAGAAGATTGGGCCGATCATATTCTCGGTAAATATCTGGAGGAGCAGGCCTTCTCCGGTCTCCGGCGATCCGTCGATCAGGATTCGGCGCTTACGCATTTCAGCCACCTCATGGCCGTGGCCCGGAATGCGCTCGTCGATCATGTCGAAATAGGTGTCGGGGCTGTCCTGGAAGCGGATGCCGTTGCCGCGAAGCTGGTCGACGGTGGCAAAGATATCGTCGGTGGCGAGCGCGATATGCTGGATGCCTTCGCCCTTATATTCCCTCAGAAACTCCTCGATCTGGCTATGCTCGTCCTGGGATTCATTCAATGGAATGCGTATCTTATCGTCCGGAGCTGTCATCGCGCGTGAAAGAAGCGCGGTCTGCTGCCCCTCAATGTCGAAATATCGGATCTCGCGGAAGTTGAAGATGCGCTCGTAGAAGCCGGCCCAATGGTTCATCCGGCCGCGGTTCACATTGTGGGTGAGGTGGTCGAGCGTGTGGAGCCCAGCCGAGCGGTCGCCGCGCACTGCACCCGGCACCGCCTCGAAGTCACTGTCATAGATGGTCTCGGCGCCATAGCGGTCGACCAGATAGAGGCAGGAGCCGCCGATCCCCTCGATGGCGGGAAGGCCGTAGCAGCCCTCGATGGGCGTCGCGCCACGCTCCACCGCCATCTCGAGCGCCCGCTGCGCATCCTTCACCCGGAACGCCATTGCGCTCGCCGAGGGACCATGCGCCGCACGGAAATCCGCCGCCTGGCCCTTCTCGTCCATGTTGAGCAGGAAGTTGATGTCGCCCTGGGCATAGTGGCGGACGTTCCGCTGCCGGTGATTGCTGAGATGGGTGAAGCCGAGCGCGCTGAACAGGCCCGCAAGCGCCTCCGGATCGGGCCCGGTGAATTCCACGAACTCGAAACCGTTGAGGCCGAGCGGATTGTCATAGGCGGTCATGGAGGGCCCTCATCTGCCAGATTTATGTTGATAACTCGCCTTATCAGCGGGACTCGGCCGCCGCAAATATGGAAGAACTTGGTTCGGGGGCGGGCAATCCTTATCTCGCGCCTGACATAATCCAGATCAGCAAGGTTCACGATGCCCGCGACCCATTCCACCCGCATGCTCATCCTCGGATCGGGCCCTGCCGGCCTTTCCGCCGCCATTTACGGCGCCCGTGCAGGCATGGCGCCCATCGTCGTTCAGGGCATTCAGCCGGGCGGGCAGCTCACCACCACCACCGACGTCGAAAACTATCCCGGCTTCAAAGACGTGATCCAGGGGCCTTGGCTGATGGAGCAGATGCAGGCGCAGGCCGAACATGTCGGCGCCCGGATGATGTGGGACCATATCGTCGAGGTGGACCTCACCCAGCGGCCCTTCCGCCTGATCGGCGACGACGGTACCGTCTATTCGGGCGACGTGCTGGTGATCGCGACCGGCGCTCAGGCAAAGTGGCTGAACCTGCCGTCAGAAGAGCATTTGAAGGGCAGGGGCGTCTCCGCCTGTGCGACCTGTGACGGCTTCTTCTATCGCGGCAAGAAGGTGGCGGTAATCGGCGGCGGCAACACTGCGGTCGAAGAAGCGCTTTACATGACTAATCACAGCCACGACGTGACTTTGATCCACCGCCGCGACACGCTTCGCGCCGAAAGGATCCTACAGGACCGCCTGTTCGCACATCCGAACATCAAGATCCTCTGGAACAAAGCCGTCGACAAGTTCGTCGCCGGCGGCGAACCGGAGGGGCTGGTCGGCATCGACCTGCGTGACACCCGCACCGGCGAGATTTCGCACCTCGACGTCGAAGGCGGTTTCGTCGCCATCGGCCATTCGCCGGCGACGGAGCTGTTCAAAGGCCATCTCGAACTGGACGAAGACGGCTATATCGCGGTCGAAACCGGCAGCACGCGTACGTCAGTCCCGGGCGTCTTCGCCTGCGGCGACGTGATGGACAAAATCTACCGCCAGGCGGTCACCGCCGCCGGCACCGGCTGCATGGCCGCGCTCGATGCCGAGAAGTTCCTGGCCGAAGCCGATTTCGAAGCCACCACTCACAAGCAGGCGGTGAACGCCTAACGCAGCACCTTGGCTCTGGCGTAGGTCAGAAGATTGCCATAGGTTTCAAGCATATCGGCATCGACTTCATGATCCTCTATGAGGATGCCGAGCCGCTCTTCCAGCTCAGTCAGCAGCCCTGCGACCGCCATGGAGTCGAATTCCGGGAGAGCGCCGAGCAGCGGCGTCGCTTCTGTGAAGCCGGCCACCTGATCGCGTCCGAGGCCGAGCACGTCGACAAGGGTTGCGCGGAGCGTCGCATCGACCTCGCCTGCATCGCTATAGGCCACCCTGCATTCCCCCACTGGCTCGAGACAGGCGCCGCCTAGCGGCTTCCGCGCCTCCGCGCTAGAGGGGGGCGCAGTGCAGAGCCCCGATCCCACCCCCTATCCGCTCGATCACCTGACGCTCCGCGGCGACCCGTCGGCGCCCGCGCTCCTGACGCGGGAGGGCTTGTTGGATTATGCCGGGCTGGAGACCGGCGTGGGAGCACTGGCGGCCTCCCTGTGCGCTAAGGGCCTTGCCGCAGGCGAAAGGGTGGCAAGCTGGCTACCGAAGACGCGGATGACGAGCCTGCTCCCGCTCGCCTGCGCAAGAGCAGGGCTGATCCACGTGCCGGTGAACCCACTGCTGAAGCGCGCACAGGTGGCGCATATCCTTGCTGACAGCGGCGCGAAGCTGCTGATTACCGGCGCGGCCCGCCTCGCGACGTTTCAGCCGGGCGATCTGCCGGATGGCTGCGCGAACGTGGATGAAGAGGAGGGCGCCGCCATGCTCGCGGGCAGCGACAGGCTGCCGCCCTCATCGGCCGATCCTGACGATCTGGCGGCCCTGTTCTACACCTCCGGCTCAACCGGTCGGCCCAAGGGCGTGATGCTGAGCCATGCCAATCTCTGGCTCGGCGCGATCAGCGTCGCGCACTACCTCCATCTGAAGCCGCAGGACCGCACCCTCGGCGTTCTCCCCCTAAGCTTCGACTATGGACAGAACCAGCTCCTCTCCTCCTGGGCGGCGGGCGCATCCGTCGTTCCCATCGAATATCTCTCCGCCCGCGACGTGATCCGCGCGGTGGAGCGTCATGACGTCACCGTCCTCGCCGGCGTGCCCCCGCTCTGGGTACAGCTCATAGAGGCCGTGTGGCCGCCGCGCGCCGCCTTGTCGCTCCGAACGCTCACCAACAGCGGCGGCAAGCTGCCGCCCTCCGTCACCCGCCGCATGCGCGAGCTGTTCCCGGCCGCGGAGATCCACCTGATGTACGGCCTCACGGAGGCGTTCCGCTCGACCAGCCTCGACCCAGCGCTGGTCGACGCGCACCCGGATTCGATCGGCACGGCAATTCCCTTCGCTGACGTCAGCGTGAGCGAAGAGGGGGAATTGGTGCATAAGGGGCCGCTGGTAGCGAAAGGCTATTGGAACGATCCCGAGCGGACCGCCGAGCGGTTCAGGGATGGCGCCGTCTGGTCGGGGGACAAGGTAAGGCAGGACGATCAGGGCCTCTTCTATTTCGTCTCTCGGGCCGACGCGATGATCAAAACCAGCGGCAACCGCGTCAGCCCCACGGAAGTGGAGGAGGCGGCGATTGCAAGCGGTTATGCGGCCGAAGCCGTCGCCTTCGGCGTGCCGGACCCGCGTGTCGGCGAGAATATCGCCCTCATCGTCCGCGGCGACCGCGCCCGTGAGGCCGATCTTCGGAACCACCTGAAACGGGAGCTCCCCAATTTCATGCAGCCCCACGCCATCATCTTCCGCGACGAGCTGCCCCGCTCCCCCAACGGCAAGCTCGACCGCGAACGCCTCCGCCAGGAGCTGACGTCATGACAAAGCCCATGGGCCCGATCCCCGCCGGCTTCGGCAGCGCCGACGGCGTGCTCACGATCGGCGGCCGCAATGTGGTCGATCTTGTGCGCGAAATGGGCGGCACGCCGCTCTTTGTCTACGATATGGGCAAGGTCGATGCGCAGATTGACCATTTCCGCACACTCTTCCCCGGCATTCAGCTTCATTATGCAATAAAAGCAAATAGCTACGCGCCGTTATTAACGCATATTGCGAAACAAGTCGATGGCCTCGACGTCGCCTCCGCAGGCGAGATGCGTATGGCCCTGGAGGCCGGAATGTCCCCGGACCGCATCAGCTTCGCCGGTCCCGGCAAGCGCGACGAGGAGCTGAAGGCGGCAATCGACGCCGGCGTCACTATCAACCTCGAATCGGAAGGCGAAGCAGCCCGCGTCCTCGCGCTCGGCGGAAAACCGCGCTTGGCGGTGCGGGTAAACCCCGACTTCGAGATTAAGGGCTCCGGCATGCGAATGGGCGGCGGCGCAAAGCCCTTCGGCGTCGATGCGGAGCGCGTGCCTGCACTCGTCCGCACGATAATCGATGCGGGCGCCGACTGGCGCGGCTTCCACATCTTCGCCGGCTCCCAGTCGCTTAGCGCCGAAGCGATTATCGAGGCCCAGCGGGCAACGCTCGACCTCGCAGGCGCCCTTGCCGAGGCCGTGGGAGAGGCGCCGCCGCTGGTAAATCTGGGTGGCGGCTTCGGCATTCCCTACGTCGCGGGCGAAGCCCCGCTCGACGTCGATAGCATCGGTCGCGCTCTTCATGACGCCATGAGTCAAAGGCACAAGCTGCTTGCCGACACCGCCTTCGCCATCGAGCTCGGTCGCTGGCTGGTGGGGGAGGCGGGCGTCTACCTCACCCGCATCGTCGACCGAAAGGTGAGCCACGGCAAGGTCTTCCTCGTCACCGACGGCGGCATGCACCACCAGCTCGCAGCCTCCGGCAATTTCGGCCAGGTCGTTCGCCGCAACTTCCCCATAGCGATTGCCAGCCGCTTCGCCGCGCCTCCCGAGGAGGAAGCCAGCATCGTCGGCTGCCTCTGCACACCCCTCGACCGCTTGGCGGATGACGTCATGATTCCGCGCGCAGACGTGGGCGATCTCGTCGCCGTTTTCCTCGCCGGCGCTTACGGTCTTTCCGCAAGCCCACAAACATTCCTCGGCCATCCTCCGGCGCAGGAGATGGTGGTGGGCGGCGCCCTCAGCGCCTGACCGGCGGCTCCTCGTAGAGCGCTTCGACGAAATAGAGTCCGTCCGCCGGTGCGTTGAAGCCCAAAGCCGCCCGCTCCTTCGCCTCCAGCGCCGCCTTTAGATCCTTGGCCGTCCATTTGCCACGCCCGACCAGCTCAAGGCACCCGACCATCGACCGCACCTGATGATGGAGGAAACTCCGCGCCGCGGCCTCGATCTCGATCACGTCGCCCATCCGCCGCACCGTCAGCCGGTCGAGCGTCTTGATTGGGCTCTCCGCCTGGCAATGGGCTGAGCGGAAGGTGGTGAAGTCGTGCCGTCCGGTCAGCACCTGGGCCGCCTTGTTCATCACATCAGCATGCAGCACTACCGGCACACGCCATGCCCGCCCTGCTTCGAGCGCGAGCGGCGCCCGCCGGTTGACGATCCGGTACACGTAACGCCGCCCGACGCAGCTGAACCGCGCATGCCAGTCGTCCGGCACTTTCCAGGCGTCGAGGATCGCCACCGGCTGCGGCCGAAGCTTTGCGTTCACCCCGTCGATCAGCCGGAAGGCGGTGATCGGCCGCTCTATGTCGACATGTGCCGTCATGGCGAGCGCATGGACGCCCGCATCGGTTCGCCCAGCCGCGTGGAGCGTCACCGCCTCACCGGTGATCGCCTCCACCGCCTCCTCGATCGCCTGCTGAACGGACGGCCCATGCGCCTGCCGCTGCAAGCCCATGAAGGGGCGGCCATCAAACTCCACCGTCAGCCGAAACCGCGTCATCCGAGCTTGACGCCCGCTGGGATGGCAAAGCCCCGAAGGAGCTCGGCTGCCGTCATGACGCCGCGTCCAGCCCTCTGCACGAGGCTCGGCGCGATCGAGCCCTCGCCACAGGCGATGCTCAGGCCGTGGTCGAGCGCCCTTCCCGGAGCGCCGCTGAGATCCTGCACCTCGGCGGTAAGCACCCTGATCCGCTCGCTTTGATACTCGAAGAAGGCTCCCGGCGTTGGATTGAAGGCCCGCACCTGGCGCTCGACCTCCGCAGCGCTACGGCTGAAATCCAGCCGCGCCTCGTGCTTCTCGATCTTGGCTGCGTAGGTGACGCCATCCTCCGGCTGCGGCACCGGCGTGTAGGCTGGAAGATCGTCCAGCACATGAGTCATCAAAGCCGCGCCGATCGCCGCCAGCTCCTCGGTCAGTTCGCCCGCAGTCTTGCCGCCAATCTCCGTCTCGCGCACCGCGTACATGGGCCCGGTGTCGAGCCCACGCTCCATTCCCATGATAGTGATGCCCGTCTTCTCGTCGCCGGCCAGGATCGCTCGCTGGATCGGGGCCGCCCCCCGCCAGCGCGGCAGGATCGAACCGTGCACGTTGAGGCAGCCATGTCTCGGCCCGTCCAGGATCGGCTGCGGAAGGATCAGGCCATATGCCGCCACCACCGCCACATCGAGACTAAGTGCCGCGAACGCCTCCTGCTCCTCAGCACCGCGAAGGCTGAGCGGCGTCCGCACCTCGATACCCGCCGCCTCTGCCCGAGCCTGGACAGGGGAGGGCCGCAATGCCTTGCCGCGCCCCGCCGGCCGCGGCGGCTGCGAATAGACGGCCGCCACCTCGTGCCCCGCCGCTAGCAGGGCATCGAGCGTCGGCACGGCGAATTCCGGCGTTCCCATGAAGGCGATGCGCATGGGATTGCCTGTAACCGATTTGCCCGGCTACTCCACCCCCATGGCATCTCCCGAAATCGAGGCGTTGACGCAGGCGCTGGCGCGACTTCCCGGCCTTGGGCCCCGCTCGGCCCGCCGCGCGGTGCTTCATCTCCTGAAGAAGCGCGAAGCGGCCATGACGCCACTCCTCCGCGCGCTTGAGAAGGTGAACGAGCGGCTTTCCGTCTGCTCCACATGCGGAAATGTAGACACGACCGACCCCTGCGGCGTCTGCGCCGACGCCCGCCGCGACCCGCGCCTGCTTTGTGTGGTGGAAGAAGTCTCTGATCTCTGGGCGCTCGACCGCTCCCGCCTTTTCCCCGGCAAGTTCCATGTCCTCGGCGGCCGCCTGTCGGCCCTGGAGGGCGTCAGGCCCGAAGACCTCACCATCAACCGCCTGATCGGCCGCGTCTCACAAGGCGGCATCGACGAAATCGTCCTCGCCATGAATGCTACGCTCGAGGGGCAAACCACCGCCCACTATCTCGCTGAGCGCCTCGAAGGTTTCCCCGTCCGCATCACCCAGCTCGCCCACGGCCTCCCAGTCGGCGGCGAGCTCGACTATCTCGATGAAGGCACACTGGCGCAGGCGCTCAGGGCACGGAGGCCGGTGGCGTGAAGATATTCCTCGTCCTGATCGTGATCATACTCATATGCCTTGCGTATGGGGCACTAGAAGCTGCCGGCCGTGGATTGGCCTTCACTATGAACCCGGGACTTTGGTTCATTTCCCTCCTCCTTGCGTTGTTGGTCTGGGCATGGTGGCTATCCCGACCAAAGAGGAATTAGCTTACCGGGTGATCCGCCGCGGAACTTGACGCCGCATCCGACCCCACTTAGCTGCCTCGCATGAGCCTGATGGAAATCATAGAGGTCCCGGACCCCATTCTTCGCCAGCAGTCGCAGCCGGTGGAGGACGTCAATGACGAGCTTCGCGGCCTCATCAAGAACATGCTCGATACCATGTACGACGCGCCCGGCATCGGCCTTGCCGCCGTCCAGGTCGCGGTGCCGCGCCGGCTGCTCGTGATCGATCTTCAGGAGCCTGAGAGCGAGGAAGAGGATGCGGAGGCCGTCCGCGACCCGCACGTCTTCATCAATCCGGAGATCGTCTACCGGTCCGACGCGCGGAAGAGCTATAACGAGGGCTGCCTCTCGATCCCCGATCAATATGCCGAGGTCGAGCGCCCTGATATCGTTCGCGCCACCTGGATCGACGAGAACGGCCAGCGCCGCGAAGGCGAGTTCGGCGGTCTCATGTCAGTCTGTCTCCAGCACGAAGTGGACCATCTGAACGGCGTCCTCTTCATCGATCACCTGTCACGCCTCAAGCGAGACATGATTGTAAAGAAGGTCGTTAAAGCACGGCGCGACAAGGAAAAAGCTGCGATCCTCTAAGGCATCGCAGTCGCTTCTCCTATTTATCCACCGCAATTCCGGCGGCCGTTCCGATCGCCTCTTGAGTGGCGTCGTCAGTACAGGTAAGTTCTCACTTCGTTCCGTGAGGGGTGGAAGTGATGGAACTGGGTCTGCTCGCAATTGCCGCTTTGCTGGTCGGGCTTGGCACAGGCTGGTATTTTGGCAGCTGGCAGGCGGCGGCGTTCCGCGGCGAACGCGATGCGCTCCAGGCGCGCGTCAGCCAGGCTGAAGTGGCGGCGGCCGCGGCCGAGGAGCGCGCGAAGGCCGGCGAACTGCTTCGCCTTACCCTCAGCGAAGTCACAAAGGAGCGCGATGAGGCGCTGCAGCAAGTGTCTGCGCTTCAGGCGGACGCACGCAATTTCGACCTACGCCTGAAGGAACTGACGGAGGCGAAGGACCTTCTTGCCGCCCAGTTCAGCGAAGTCGGCTCGAAGCTCCTCCAGGAGGCGCAGAAGAACTTCCTGGAGCGCGCCGACCAGCGTTTCGCTCAGGCGGGCGAGAAGCATGAGGAGAAACTGAAGTCATTGCTTCAGCCGGTCGAAACCACCCTCAAGCGCTATGAAGAAGGCCTGTCGAAGGTCGAGAAGGAACGGATCGACAGCTATGCGAGCCTTCGCGAAGCGGTTGAGCAGGTGCGGACAGGGCAGGGGCAGGTCCGGGAGGAAACAGCGCGGCTCGTCAATGCGCTCCGCTCAAGTCCCAAGGCGCGGGGCCGCTGGGGCGAGCAAAGCCTACGCAATGTGCTCGAGCAGGCGGGTCTGTCCCCTTATGCCGATTTCCAGTCCGAAGTTTCTGTCACCACCGACGATGGCCGCCTTCGACCCGATGTGATCGTCCGCCTTCCCGGCGGGCGCAAGCTCGTCATCGACGCCAAATGCTCGCTGAACGCCTTCCTCGACGCCAATGATGAGGTCGACGAGACGGCGAAGACCAGCCACTTGAAGGCGCACGCCGCCTCGATCCGCACTCACGCGCAGCAGCTTGGCGGCAAGAATTACTGGGACCAGTTCGGCGACGCCGCCGACTATGTTGTCATGTACATTCCTGGCGAGCATTTCCTCACCGCCGCGCTTGAGCAGGATGACGGCCTCTGGGAATGGGCCTTCGAACGCCGCGTGCTGCTAGCGACGCCGACCAATCTCGTCGCGATCGCCCGAACCGTCGCAAGCGTCTGGCGGCAGGAGAAGCTCGCTGAAGAGGCCGCGGAGATCGCCCGGCTCGGCAAGGAGCTCCACGCCCGCCTCGCCACGATGGGCAGCCATGTCGTGAAGCTCGGCCGCAATCTCGAACTTGCCACCGGCGCCTATAACAGCTTCGTCGGCAGCCTTGAGAGCCAGGTCATGACTCAGGCCAAGCGCTTCGAGGCTCTGGAAGTCTCAAGCGGCGCCAAGGAGATCGAGCCGCTGCCCGTCATCGACACCGCACCCCGTGCACTCACCAAGCTCAGCGGCGAGGACTATCCGGAAGCGGCGGAGTGATTTTGTTGGTCCCCTCGCTTTCGCAATGAAGGCTTAGCTGTCCCAGTCAGGCCGCCGGTCGCCACCGCAGCCGCGATAGGTTTCGCCGTCGGCGATCACCATCACCGTGTCGGCATAGCCGTGCCCGCTCATCACGTCGTTGCAGCGGCCGTGGGTCACGTCGACGATCAGGCGCGGCGTTTCGTAGCGATGGCCGTTGAACGTGGTGCGCGGTTCCGGCGCGGCCACGGTGATGCGCTTCTCGCCATAATTGCCGGTATAGTCGATCCGGCCGTCTGCGATGACGAGGTTCCAGCCAGGCTCCTGCCCGAGGGCGCGGTAGCTGCCCGGCATCTGCGGCGGATTGGTCACGGCGGGGTAGGCGCAGGCGGCCGCGAGGGCGAGCATGATGTAGGCGGGCCACCTCTGCATCGTCGCTGCTGCCTTCTGCATCGCGCCCGTCAGCATGTCCCAGGCTTCCGTCCTTATCGCCGCCACTGATTGATAATCTCATAAGCCACGACAGCGGTTGCCACGGCAGCGTTGAGGCTGTCGGCCTTGCCGAGCATCGGGATCTTCACCAGCGTGTCGCACTCCGCCTCATAGGCTTCGGGCAGCCCCTGCGCCTCATTGCCGACGAGCAGGAAGGCAGGCTTGCCGTAGCGCGGCTCCTGGTAGTCGCGATCCGTGTTGAGGCTGGTGCCGATCAGCTCACCCTTAGCCGAACGTAGCCAGGGCACGAAGTCATGCCATGACGCCATGGCGATCGGCTGCGTGAAGAGCGCGCCCATCGACGCTCGCACCGCCTCGACCGAGAAGGGATCAACGCAATCGTCGACGAGGATGAGGCCGCCCGCGCCAACCGCATCGCCGGTGCGGAGGATGGTGCCGAGATTTCCCGGGTCCCGCAGCGCCTGCGCCACGATCCAGAGCGGCGCGGCGCTTCTGTCGATCACTTCGAGGCTGGTGTCGAAGGCGCGGTACACGCCTAGCACCGTCTGCGGGTTCTCTTTGCCGGACAGCTTATGAAGAATGTCCGCATTGGTCTCAATCACGTCGCCATGCGCCGCCTCGACCTCCGCCACCAGAGCATCGAGCAACGGGTGGCTGGTTCCGGCCGCGTAGAAGAGGATCGCCGGCAGCCGCCCCGCCTCCCGCGCTTCGGTGAGGATGCGCAGCCCCTCGGCAATGAACATGCCCTGTCGCCGCCGGCCCTTCTTCTCCCGAAGCGCGCGGACATCCTTGACGAGCGGATTGGAAAAGGCGGTGATCGCCCGCGGCAAGGATTATTCCTCGCCGAACTTGGTCTCGACGAGCTCCGCAAGCGCCGCCACGGCTTCGTCGGCACCGTCGCCGGTCGCGCTGATGGTGATCGTGTCGCCCATGGCGGCACCCAGCATCATCAGGCCCATGATTGACGTGCCGCAGACCTTTGATCCGTCCTTCTCGACCTCCACGTCGGCGCTCTGGCCGGAGGCGAGGGTGACGAACTTGGCGCTGGCGCGGGCATGAAGGCCGCGCTTGTTGAGAACTTCGACCGTGCGGCTCGCCATCAGGCGGCGGCCTCGCCCAGCACTTCGGAGGCGACGGAGATATATTTGCGGCCCGCTTCCCGCGCCGCGGCGACGGCGGCCTTCACGTCCATCGTCTTCCGCGCTCCGTCCAGCCGGATCAGCATGGGGAGGTTCACCCCCGCGATCACCTCGATGCTCTCGGTCTTCATCAGCGAGATGGCGAGGTTCGAAGGCGTGCCGCCGAACAGGTCGGTCAGGATGATGACGCCCTTGCCCTCGTCGACCTTAGCAATGGCCGCGGCGATGTCGTTCCGCCGCTCTTCCATATCGTCGTCGGGCCCGATGCAGATCGCCTCGATCCGCTGCTGCGGCCCAACGACATGCTCCATGGCAGTGACGAATTCGGACGCGAGCCGCCCGTGGGTCACCAGCACCAAACCGATCATTCAGTCACCTTGGATTATTCTTCCATCTCCGCCCGCTGCGCGAGTTCGATCTCATCGCGCGGCAGCGTGCCCAAATCCCTATGTTCCACCGTGGGCGAAAAGCCTTCCTTCCGCAACCGGGCGGCGACGCGCTCGGCCACATGGACTGAGCGGTGCCGTCCTCCCGTACAGCCGAACGCCACCGAAATATAGGATTTTCCCTCGTAGAAGTAGCGGGGAAGGAGAGTGAGGAGAAGCGTCTCCATCTGGGACACCGCGCCCTCATAGGCTTCATCGGTGGCGATATAGTCGCCGACGCTCTGGTCGAGGCCGGTGAGGGGGCGGAGATCGTCCTGCCAATGGGGGTTCTTCAGGAACCGCATGTCGAACACGGTGTCGGCATTCCGGGGCAGGCCGCGGGCAAAGCCGAATGACATGATGTGGAGGTTGGGCGACTGCTCCGCCGACCCGAAACGCTGCCTTATCTGCTGCTGCAGCGCATTGGGGTCGCTGTCGGTCGTGTCGATCAAATAGTCGGCAAGCCGTTTCAGTGGTTCGGTCAGCTCGCGTTCCGCGGCAATGCCATCGGTCGCAGGGCGGTCCGGCGCCAGCGGATGGCGACGCCGCGTCTCGGAATAGCGGCGGAGAAGCTCGGCCCCGCCGCATTCGAGGTAAAGCGTCTCGATTGGATAGGAATAATCGCTTGCGAGCGTCTCGATCTGCTTCACGATCCGCTGCGCATCGAAATCCCGGGTGCGGCTGTCGATGCCGATGGCGAGCGGACGCTTCTTGCGGCTCGTCGCTCCGGTCGAAAGCGGCGTCAGAAGCAATTGCTCCACCAGCGAGAGCGGCAGGTTGTCGACCACCTCCCAGCCTGAATCTTCCAGCGTCCGAAGCACGGTGGACTTTCCCGCGCCCGACATGCCCGTGACGAGGAGGATACGCTTCGGGTCGGGGCTTTTCGGCACTAAGGGGCAAGTCCCAGATGATGGAGCGCCAACTCTACCTTCACCGGCGCCGAGGCCTCAAGCCCGCTCACCGCGATCAACGGCACGTCGACACCGGCGATGCGGATCGTCTCCCGCTCGGGCGGCAGCCGCTCTACGTCTCTGTCGAGATCGACGTAAAGGCATACGGCTGCGTCAGGCTCGTTTTCAAACGGCAGGATGCCGACGCCGCGCACTTCCAGCTTGCTCGCGATCGTGGGCGGCGCGGAAGCGCGCAGCCGCCCCTCCACACGCCGAATAGTTGTATAATCGTCGCTGACTAGCTTGGCCCCCCGATCGATCAGGCGCAGCGCAAGGTCCGACTTGCCCGCGCCGGACCGGCCGGAGATCAGAATGGCGCGACCGTCTTTCGCGACGCAGGACACATGGAGCGTTTCGGAGGAGAGGGGCGTGCCGCTCACTGCGGGGCGCCTGGAAAGCTGATCGTGAAGCGAGCGCCGGAGCGGCCGTCATGCCGGTCGTCGGCGGCGATCCTGCCGTCATGTCCTTCGACGATTGCCTTCGCGATGGCGAGGCCAAGGCCGGAATGGCGGCCGAAATCCTCGCCTTCGGGGCGAAGGCTGTGGAAACGGTTGAAGATCGCCTGCCGAACCTCCTCCGGAACGCCCGGTCCTTCATCCTCGACGCTGACGATCACTTCGCCTTCCGCGCTCGTGGCGGCGATCTCGACAAGCCCTTCGGGCCGCGAGAAGGAGATGGCATTGTCGACGATATTGTCGAGCACGCGAACCAGGCGCGATTCCTCCCCCATCATAACGGCAGTTCCCGCGCGCGGGCGGGCGAAGGCCAGCCGCACCTGCCGCGCTGCAGCCCTTTCTTCCCAGGTGGGAAGCATGCTCTCTACCATGCGCCCCAGATCCACCCGGTCGAAGCGGGCGCGGGACAGTTCGGCGTCGAGCCGCGACACTTCGGCAATATCGACGATCAGCCGGTCGAGCCGGTGCACGTCGCTTCGGACCACGTCCAACAGCTGCTTGCGAAGAGCCGGGTCCTCGACCCTGTCGAGGCTGTCCACGGCGGAGCGAAGCGAGGCGAGGGGGTTCTTCAGCTCGTGCGTCACATCGGCTGCGAAGGCTTCGGTGGCATCGATGCGGTAGCGGAGCGACTGCGTCATATCATGGAGCGCGCGGGCGAGCAGGCCGATCTCGTCGCGGCGCGACGGAAGGCGCGGCACCGCCACTTCGCGCGCCCGGCCGAGCTTCACCCTTTGCGCAGCACGGGCGAGCCGCCGGAGGGGGCGGGCAATCGTGCGGGCAAGGAACAGCGAAAGCAGCACCGACAGGGTGATCGTCACGAACAGAATGATGCCCAGCGTTAGCCTTTCGCCCCGGATCATCCGGCGCACTTCGCGCGGGTTTGAGGTGAGGAGCAGCACCGAACCGTCAACTGTCGGCGCTGCCGCCGAGACGAAGGGCGTGCCGTCGGGCGCACGCCTCAGCATCGCGGTTGACCCGCCGGCTTTCAACGCGGTCTGCGCCTCCGGCCATGCATTCAAATCGTCGACGGCAGGCGGCACGAAATCCGGCGGCCGCTCGGCGCCCACGATCGCATCGAAGCCATTGTCGAGCAGGCGGGCAATGTCTTTGTCCCACTTCTCCTCCTCGATCGGATCGCGCAGGCGGTAAGTCGCGGGCGCGCCGTCCCAGCTGTCGAGCTTCTTCTCTCCCTCCGCCGAATAGATGCGGAGCCGCGTGGCCGAGCCTTGGCCGAGATTGCGGAGCAAGGGCGCGTGGATCTCGTTCGGTGCGGCAGCAAGCGCCTGCGCCACGAGGCGCGCCCCCATTTGCGCCTGGTGGACCCGGTCCTGGACCACCCGCTGCCGAAAGCTGTCGAGATAGAAGAGGCTGCCCGCCAGGATGGCGATGGCGAAGATGTTGACGGCAAGGATGCGCTGGGTGAGCGACAGCCGTCCCGACCAGCGGAGCGCAAGCTCCTCCCGGTCATTCCTCCGCAAAGCGGTACCCAACGCCGTAGAGCGTCTCAATCGCCTTGAAATTATTATCGACCGCCCGGAACTTGCGGCGCAGGCGCTTGATATGGCTATCGATGGTCCGGTCGTCGACATAGATGTCGTCCTGATAGGCGACGTCCATCAGCTGGTTGCGCGACTTTACGACCCCCGGCCGCTGCGCGAGTGCCTCGAGGATCATGAATTCCGTGACGGTCAGGGTCACGTCCTTGCCGCCCCAGGTGACGCGGTGCCGGGCCGGATCCATGCTGAGGCGCCCACGGACGATCTGAACCGGCTCTTCCTCCGGCGTCGCTTCACCTTCCGGAATGGCCCGCATCTCGGCGCGCCGCAGAACCGCACGGATGCGGGCGATCAGCAGCCGCTGGGAGAAGGGCTTAGCGATATAATCGTCCGCGCCCATGGCGAGGCCAAGCGCCTCGTCCAGTTCATCGTCCTTCGAGGTCAGAAAGATGACCGGAATGGTGCTTTTCTCGCGGAGGCGCCGGAGCAACTCCATGCCGTCCATGCGCGGCATCTTGATGTCGAACACGGCAAGGTCGGGCGGGTTATCGATCAGCGCCTTCAACGCCGTCTCGCCGTCCGAATAGACGCGGGTGACGAAGCCCTCCGCCTGGAGCGCGATGGAAACCGAGGTAAGGATGTTCCGGTCGTCGTCGACAAGCGCGATGGTTATCGACATGTCACTGCTGAACCTTCCGCCGCCCCTCGCAAACGGCTCTTAATCAATGCGCGGCTGGGCCGCAACCGAGCCCACCCTTTGACGGAGCGGCGGCGCCTCGCTATGCGGGCGGCAACTTGACCGCAGCGCCTCGTCGCGCGCTGCTTTATGACGCCATTTCAACAGGGAGAGTATCGGTGGCCAACCGCGTGCCTGCTTACGGACTTGCCAATCAGGGGATCGAAACCCCCGCCGAACTGCACTGGAATCTGCAGACGCCGGCGCTTGTCGAGCAGGCGGTGGCGCGCGGCGAGGGCATCCTTGCCAAGGACGGCCCGCTGGTCGTCGAAACGGGCAAGCACACCGGCCGCTCCGCGCAGGACAAGTTTACCGTCCGCGATTCGGAGACTGAGGACACCATCTGGTGGGACAACAACCGCTCGATGACCACCGACCATTTCGAGGCGCTGAAGGCCGACTTCCTCGCCGAGCTCGCCAAGAAGGACACGCTCTTCGTCGCCGACCTTTACGGCGGTTCGCAGCCGGAGCACCGCGTCCGGGTCCGCGTCATCAACGAACTTGCCTGGCACAACCTCTTCATCCGCACACTGCTTGTGCGGCCTGAGGCGGGCGACCTCGCCGGCTTCGAACCTGAATTCACGATCATCGACCTGCCGAGCTTCCGCGCGGATCCTGCGCGCCACGGCTGCCGCGGCGAGACCGTGATTGCCGTCAATCTGAGCCAGAAGATGATCCTGATCGGCGGCACCAAATATGCCGGCGAGATGAAGAAGTCGGTGTTCGGCATCCTCAATTACCTGCTCCCCGCCAAGGGCGTGATGCCGATGCACTGCTCGGCGAATATAGGCCCGAACGGCGACACGGCCGTCTTCTTCGGCCTTTCAGGCACCGGCAAGACGACGCTCAGCGCCGACGCCAGCCGCACACTCATCGGCGACGACGAGCATGGCTGGTCCGACACGGCCGTCTTCAACTTCGAGGGCGGCTGCTACGCCAAGATGATCCGTCTCTCTGCGGAAGCGGAGCCGGAAATCTACGCGACGACGAAGCGCTTCGGCACGGTGCTTGAGAATGTCGTGATCGACCCCGTTACGCGCGAACTCGATCTCGACGACAATTCGAAGGCGGAGAATACCCGCGGCGCCTATCCGATCGACTTCATCCCCAATGCGTCCGAAGCCAATATGGGCCCGGTGCCGCGCAACATCGTGATGCTCACCGCCGACGCGTTCGGCGTCCTGCCTCCGATCGCGAAGCTGACGCCTGACCAGGCCATGTACCACTTCCTCAGCGGCTACACCGCCAAGGTCGCGGGGACCGAGATCGGGGTCACCGAGCCTGAAGCTACCTTCTCGACCTGCTTCGGCGCGCCCTTCATGCCGCGTCACCCCAGCGTCTACGGCAACCTTCTCAAGGATCGGATCGCGAAGGGCAATGTCGATTGCTGGCTGGTCAACACCGGCTGGACCGGCGGCAAATACGGCACCGGCAGCCGCATGCCGATCAAGGCGACCCGCGCCCTCCTCAACGCCGCGCTCGACGGCAGCCTGAAGAATGTCGAATTTCGCACCGACGAGAATTTCGGCTTCGAGGTTCCGGTGAGCGTCCCCGGCGTCGACAGCGCGATCTTGAATCCGCGCGAAACCTGGGCGGACAAGGAAGACTATGACGCGACCGCGGCGAAGCTGGTGAAGCTCTTCATCGACAATTTCGCCAAGTTCGAGGAGCATGTCGACCAAGGGGTGAGGGAAGCTGCACCGAGCGCCGCCTGACGATCTAATCTAGAACTTCAGCTTTCAAGGGAGCGCTTCGGCAAGGGCCGAGGCGCTCCCTTTTTCTTTGGGGAGAAACGGAATGGAGGAAGAATACGAACCGCGCCTGTTCGCGGACGACGCAGCGGTGCGGCACATAGGGGAGGGGCTGATCCACTGCCGCCTGACGCGGCCAGAATGGACGCATGAGGCGCACCTCGCCGCCTGCCTCTACATCATCGTGGAACGTGCCGACATCGTAGCCGAACGTGACCTGCCGAATATCATCCGCCGCTTCAACGAAAGCGTCGGCGGCACCAACAGCGATACGGAAGGCTATCACGAGACGATCACGCAAACGTACGTCAAGGGCGTCCGCGCCTTCCTCGCCCGCACGAACCCGGCTCTGTCGCTGGCCGAGAAGGTGAACGCGCTTCTCAAGGCACCGGAAGGACACCGCGACTGGCCGCTCGGTTTTTACAGCAGCGAGCGTCTCTTCTCGGTCGAAGCGCGGGTCGGCTACATTCCACCCGATATCGCTCCGCTCCCTTAAGCCTTTGCCCGCGCGATATAGTCGTCCACATTCTTGGCTAGCACGTCGAGCGGGACGTTGCCGCCGAGAACGACGGTGTCGTTGAAAGCCTTGAAGTCGTAGCGGGGGCCGAGCGCAGCGCGGGCGCGGTCGCGCTGGCGGTTGATCTCCAGGTGCCCGACCTCGTAGCCGAGCGCCTGTCCCGGCCAGGTCGCGTACCGGTCGACCTCGCTGGCATTAGGGTCGCCCACCGCCTCGAGAAAATATTGCCGCGCCTGTTCGCGGCTCCAGCGCTTGGCGTGAAGCCCGGTGTCGACTACCAGCCGCGCCGCCCGGAACGCAATCGAGTTGAGGTAGCCGAGCCGCCCCACCTCGAAATCGTCATAGGCGCCAAGCTCGTCGGCCAGCTGCTCTGCATAGAGTGCCCAGCCCTCCGAATAGGCATTGAAGGAGAGGAGAGTGCGAATGAGCGGCAGCTTGTTGGCATATTCGCCCTGCCAGACGTGGCCTGGAATGGCCTCGTGATGGGTTAGGCTCGGCAGGTCGTAGCGTGTGTGCTCGAAGCCGGGCTTCAGGTTGATCCAGAACTTGCCGGGGATGGTGCCGTCGATCGACCCCGCGCCGCCGTAGGCGCCGGGTGCGCCGGGCTCTTCCTCGGGCGGAAGGCGCCGGACCTCGACATTGCCGGGAACCAAGGCGTTGAACGCCGCAGGCATTTTCGCGCGGATGAGGGCGAGGCGCTCCTGGATGAAGGCCATCACGTCGGCGCGGCCTTTGTCGTCGTCGGCAAACCGATAGCGCGGGTCCTTCTGGAGAGCCTGCATGCGCGCGCCGACCGGGCCATCCTTATAGCCGATGCCCCTGAGGATCGTATCCATGCGCGCGTGAAGCGTGCGCAGCGTGTCGATGCCAAGCTGGTGGATCTCGTCGGGGCTCATGCTTGTCGTCGTGGCCGCCTTCACCGCCCAGCGATAATATTGGTCGCCGTTCGGCCGCGCCCAGATGCCCGGCTCGCTCCGCGCGGCGCCACGCTGGAGCCTCAGTTCGGCAAGCTGGCGTTCGAGGGCGGGAACAACTTCGCCGGTCACGATGGCTCGGGCGCGACCGCTCCAGTCGCCGGCGATGCCCTTCTCCCGGGTGCGGCGTTCGAGGGAGTCCACCAGCCCGCCGCCCCTTCGAGCGCCTTCAAGGGAGGCCTCAAGCTGGGTGATCGCCTTGTCGAGCGCAAAGTCGGGCGGAACGAGACCGCGGGAGCGTGCCTCGCGGATTCGCTCAAATTCGCCGTCGAGTTGGCGCGGATAGGATTGAAGCCGCGCCAGATAGGCTTCCGCGTCGGCCGCATTCTCGATCTGATGCTCGGCATCGAGGAAACGCGGCACGTCGAGATAGGCGCCGACATTTTGAATCACCACGTAGGGCGTGTTACGCCAGCCGCCGACGGCAACGTCGCCATAGGGAAGGGCAAAGCCCTCAAGCGCGGTCGTATAGGCGCTGCGTACCACTTCGACGCTGGTGCGCGTCGCGTGCGAAAGGGACGAGGTGTCTATGGCGTTCGCGCGCGCCAGATCGGCTCTGATCGTGTCGGCGAGGCGCCGCTGCCCCCCGGGAGAGCGATCGCTGAGCTGCGACCGAAGCGCCGCATGCTCATCCTTGTCGATACCGAGGCTCGTTGCGGTCTCTGGGCTGAGGCGGAGCAGGCTCGCCGCGATAGATTCGAGCAGGGCGGTGGCCTCGCCTTCGCTCGCGGGGTACGCGGCAAGCGCAGCTACCGGAGCAGTAGTTCGCGCACAGCCGACTAGTGGAAGGGCCGCAGCGACTCCGAGGAAGTGGCGGCGGTCGAACTCGGTCATAAAGGCTCCGGCGGAATCGCTGATCGTCAGTCGGGGACTTGTGGGTTTGATGCGGGCTCGACGCGGAGGCAAGTGCCTTCGGCGCCGGTGATACGCATGCGGGTGCCGGGGGCGGCGTCGGGGCCGCGGGCGTTCCAGACGCTGTCGCCGAGCTTTACGCGGCCAGACCCGCCTTCGATGGCCTCTACGACCACCACGGTCTGGCCGACATGGCGGGCAAGGCGGTCGTTGAGCAGGGGATCGCTGCTCGGCACAGGGTTGCGATGATAATGGCGCTTGCCGAACCAGACCGAGCCGAGGGCGAACAGCGGAAACAGGCCGAGCTGAAAGGCGAGCGGCACGCCGAGCGCGGCGGCGATTGCCGTAAGCGCCGCGGCGCCGGCGAGGAAGATCAGGAACACGCCCGGCGCGACGATCTCCGCGCTGGCAAGGACCGCGGCGGCGATCAGCCAGACCCAGTGAAGCTCCAGCCCTTCGAGGTTCACTGTTCGGCCCCCTCGAACGGACCCTTACGTGGGCGGGGAGCGGGGGGTGGAGCGGAAGCCTGCGCGGTCTTGCCGATCGCGTCGCGCGCGAGCTCGCCGATGCCGCCCAATGTGCCGATCAGCTGCGTCGCCTCGACCGGGAACAGGATGGTCTTGGCGTTGGGCGAGGTCGCGAATTGGCTCACCGCCTCCACATATTTCTGGGCGATGAAGTAATTGATCGCCTGCGTGTTGCCGCCCGCGATGGCGTCGGAGACGACCTGCGTCGCCTTGGCTTCGGCTTCGGCGGCGCGCTCGCGGGCTTCCGCGTCGCGAAACGCGGCTTCGCGACGGCCTTCGGCCTCGAGGATCTGGCCCTGCTTCTCGCCTTCAGCCCGCAGAATGTTGGAGGCGCGGCTGCCCTCGGCCTCGAGGATCACGGCGCGCTTTTCGCGCTCAGCCTTCATCTGGCGGCCCATCGCGTTTACGATATCGGCGGGCGGGCGGATGTCTTTGATCTCCACACGGGTGATTTTGACGCCCCAGGCTTCGGTGGCCTGATCTACGACCGATAGAAGCCGCGCATTGATCTCGTCGCGCTTGGACAATGTCTCGTCGAGGTCCATCGAGCCCATCACCGTGCGCAGGTTCGTGGTCGTGAGCTGCATGATGGCGACGTAGAGGTCCGACACCTCATAGGCGGCCTTGGCGGCGTCCAGCACCTGGAAGAACACGACGCCGTCCACCTGGACCATGGCATTGTCCTTGGTGATGATCTCCTGCCCTGGAATATCGAGCACCTGCTCCATCATGTTTATCTTGCGACCGACCCGGTAGAAGAAGGGCAGGTAGAAGTTGAAGCCCGGCCGCGCGACCGCGGTGAAGCGGCCGAAATGCTCGATCGTATATTGGTAACCCTGCCGCACGATCTTGATGCCGGCGATCAGGTAGATGACCACCAGCACGATAACGAAGGTAATTCCGGTAATTTCCATAACGTTTGCCCCTCCCCAGGCGCGTCTTTCCGATATGATGTAGACAAACGGACAAGCTTCCAAGCAGAATCGGACGCATGAACCCGTCCGACCTTCGCCGCTGCCGCTCGCTGCTTTTCCTCCCCGCATCCAATCCGCGCGCGATCGTGAAGGCGCGAGCGCTTCACGCCGACATGGTGATCCTCGATTGTGAAGATGCCGTGAAGGCGGAGGAGAAGGATCAAGCCAGAGGCGCAGCGGTCGAAGCGGTGGCGGACGGCTTTCCGATGCTGACCGCCATCCGGATGAACGCGCCGGGGACAGAGGCGTTCGGCCGCGACGCAGTGGCGATCCGCGACAGCAAGGCCGATCTCGTCGTCCTTCCGAAGACAGAAACCTACAAGCAGGTTAAGGACGTCGTGAACCTCACCGGCAAGCCGGTGCTTGCGATGATCGAGACGCCGGCGGGCGTGCTCGCGGCAGCGGAGATCGCGCCGGCGACGGCAGGCCTGATCGCGGGCACCAACGACCTGTCGGCGGACCTCGGCATTCCCGCCGGCGCATCGCGAGCGGGGCTCAGCCTTTCGCTGCAGATGATCGTGCTTGCCGCCCGAGCCTTCGGCGGCCCAGCCTTCGACGGCGTCTGGAATAACCTTGAAGACAGCGACGGACTTGCCAGCCAGTGTGAGGAGGGAAGGGCGTTCGGCTTCGACGGAAAGTCCGTCATCCATCCGGGCCAGATCGAGACGGTGAACCGCATCTTTTCGCCCACTCAGGAAGAGATTGCCCGCGCCGAGAGGCTAGTTGCCGCGGCAAGCGGCGGCGCCGAAAGGTTCGAGGGCTACATGATCGAGGACCTGCACGTCGCCCAGGCGAAGGCGGCGCTGGCGAAGGCGGGATACACCCAGACACCCGAGGCCTAGCCTCCGTCGCATTCGGCACCTATGTAGCGGCACCGAATCCCGACAGGAACGACGCGACATGGAAATCAGCCTGGGACTCACTTTCGATGACGTGCTGCTCAGGCCTGCGGAATCGAGCGTGCTTCCAAGCCAGGCCGACACCCGCACCCGCGTTACTAAGGAGATCGGGCTCAACATCCCGGTCCTCTCTTCGGCGATGGACACGGTGACCGAAGCCGACATGGCGATCGTCATGGCCCAGCTCGGCGGCCTCGGCGTCCTTCACCGCAATTTGAGCGTTGAGGAGCAGGCAGCGGCCGTCCGCCAGGTGAAGCGCTATGAAAGTGGCATGGTGGTCAATCCTATCACCATGACGGCCGACCAGACGCTCGCCGATGCGCTCGAGTTGATGAGCCGCCACCGCATCTCCGGAATTCCGGTAACGGACAGCAAGGGGAAGCTCGTCGGCATCCTTACAAACCGGGATGTGCGCTTTGCGGAAAACCCGCGCCAGCCGGTGTCGGAGCTGATGACGAAGGATAATCTCGTCACCGTCAGCCCAGGCGTTCAGCAGGAGGAAGCGAAGCGGCTGCTTCACCAGCGCCGGATCGAGAAATTGCTCGTCGTGGATGAGAGCCAACGCTGCGTCGGCCTCATCACCGTCAAGGATATCGAGAAGGCGGTCACCTATCCCAATGCCACGAAGGACGGCTCCGGGCGCCTTCGCGTCGCCGCTGCGACCACGGTCGGCGACAAGGGGTTTGAGCGGAGCGAGGCGCTGATCGACGCCGAATGCGACCTGATCGTGATCGACACAGCGCACGGTCACAATATCGACGTAGCCGCAGCCGTCGAGCGGATCCGGAAGCAATCGAACCGGGTACAGATCGTGGCCGGTAATGTCGCGACGGCCGAAGCCACAAAGGCGCTAATCGGCGCGGGCGCGGACGCGGTGAAGGTCGGCATCGGTCCAGGCTCCATCTGCACGACTCGCGTCGTCGCAGGTGTCGGCGTGCCGCAGCTCACCGCCATCATAGACGCGGCTAACGAAGCAGCGAAGACCGACACGCCGATCATCGCCGATGGCGGGCTTCGCACCAGCGGCGACGTCGCCAAGGCATTGGCCGCGGGCGCTTCGACGGTGATGATCGGTTCGCTGCTCGCGGGCACGGAGGAAGCGCCGGGCGAGACCTTCCTCTACCAGGGCCGGAGCTACAAAAGCTATCGCGGCATGGGCTCGGTCGGCGCGATGGCACGGGGATCAGCCGATCGCTATTTCCAGCAGGACATCAAGGACCAGCTGAAGCTCGTCCCGGAAGGCATTGAAGGCCAGGTGCCCTATAAGGGGCCCGCGAAAGAGGTGGTTCACCAGCTCGTCGGCGGTGTCAAAGCGGCGATGGGCTACACCGGCGCGGCAACGATCCGCGAGCTTCAGGAAAAGGCCCATTTTGTCCGCATCACTGGCGCCGGCCTTCGCGAGAGCCACGTCCACGACGTGACGATCACCCGCGAAGCGCCCAACTATCCGACCCGCTAGGCCGTGACGCCCGCTGCCCGCGTACAGGCGGCGATCGAGCTTCTGGACGAGATCATCGAAGCGGCGCGCTCAGGCGGAGCAGCCGCCGACACCCTGATAGCCCGCTATTTCAAGACCCGGCGCTATGCCGGCTCGAAGGACCGCCGGGCGGTGCGGGAACTCGTTTATCGAGCCATTCGCAGGTCGGGTGAGCGGCCGGCGTTGGGTAGAGCGGCGATGCTTGGGCTCGCGCAGGAGGATGAGGCGCTGATCGCCCTATTCGACGGCGCACCGCATGGACCCGCGCCGTTCGAAGCTGGGGAGGCAATTGCCGACGCGTCCGTAGTCCCGGCGTGGCTTCGGGACCGCTTCGATCCTTTGGTCGACGAAGCAGAGTTTCCGGCGCTGCTAGAGCGTGCGCCGCTCGATCTGCGGGTAAATCGCCTGAAGGCTTTCGTGGATGAGGTTCGGGCAGAGCTACCCGAGTCGGTGCCGACGCCCTTGTCGCCGCTCGGGCTACGACTGCCGGAAGGCTTCGCTGCAGAGGATCATCCGCTCTGGCATTCGGGTGCCGTCGAGGTGCAGGATGAGGGAAGCCAGCTTCTCTCGCAGGCCGCCGCAGCGAAGCGCGGCATGTTGGTGGTGGATCTTTGCGCGGGGGCGGGAGGCAAGACGCTCGCGCTGGCGGCTGAGATGGCGAACGAGGGGCGGATCGTCGCTTCCGATGCCGATCGCAGCCGCCTGTCGCGGATGCAGCCGCGGCTCGAGCGCGCGGGCGTCACCATCGTCGAGCAGAGGCTGCTAAACCCGATGCGTGAGTTGGAGGCGCTGGCGGATATCAGGGGAAAGGCGGACGTCGTGCTGGTGGATGCACCTTGCTCCGGCACCGGCACCTGGCGGCGCAATCCGGAAACGCGCTGGCGGCTTACGCCCGAACGACTGTCGCGGCTCGTGAACCTGCAGGCGCATCTGCTCGACGTCGCTGCGGAACTGATGAAGCCAGGCGGCACTTTGGTCTATGCCGTTTGCTCGCTTCTGGCCGAGGAAGGGTTCGGTCAGGCCGAAGTGTTTGGCCGCCGCCGTTCAGCCTTGGTTTCGGAAGCTCTCGATATTTCGGGCGGACGAGCGTCGGGGTCCGGCCGTCTTCTGACCCCGGCCCACGACGGAACGGACGGGTTTTTCGTCGCGCGATGGAAGGCGTCATGCTAGGCTGCCGCTCGACAGGATGATGGAGACTTTAATGCGCCTTACGCCCATTGCACTTTCGGTTGCTCTCGCGCTGGCGACGATGGCGAGCGCAGGCCATGGGCAGAGGCCGGACGACCAGATCGATCCCCGCTCCATCGAACTGACGAAGCAGGGGGAGGCGCTGACCGCCTCCGGCCAGCTCGACGCGGCCATCGACACGCTGGAAAGCGCGCTCGTTCTCGATCCGCGCAACCGCGGCGCCTATATCGGCCTGGCGCGGGTCGCCCAGGCGCAGAAGCTTCCCGGCAAAGCGATTGGTCTTTACGCCGAGGCACTGAAGATCGAGCCGAACGACGTCAACGCGCTTGCAGGGCAGGGTGAGGCTCTGGTTCAGCGCGGCGCGATCGAGCGCGCAAAGAAGAATCTTGAGCGGGTGCGGACGGCCTGCAAGACCGAATGCGCGCAGGCGACGACGCTTGCCGCGGTGATCGCGAAGGGTCCGCCCGCGGAAGTGCTGACGGCTCAGCGCCCCGAAATTGGCGCGCCGAGGGTCAACAACTAAGCAGCCGCGCGATAGCGACGAATTCGTCAACGCTGAGAGTCTCGGCTCGACGTTCCGGGTTAATGCCGAGCTCTTCCAGCGCCTGAAGCGCGCCCGGCAGGCTCTTGAGGCTACTGCGGAGCATCTTCCGCCGCTGGCCAAAGGCGGCAGCAGTTACCTTCTCGATCACTTCCGCCGAAACGCCTTCTGGCGCCTCTTTCGGAACGATGTGCACCACCGCCGACATCACCTTTGGCGGCGGAACGAAGGCGGAGCGGTGTACCTTCAGCGCAAGCTTCGCCTCGCTCCGCCACTGCGCCAGCACCGACAAGCGCCCGTAAGCGGAGCTACCGGGCTTGGCGACGATCCGCTCGGCGACTTCCTGCTGGAACATCAAAGTCAGCGACTTCCAGAAGGGCGGCCATTGCTCGCCGCCGAGCCAGCGGACGAGCAGGAGGGTGCCGACATTGTAGGGGAGGTTGGCGACGATATGCGCACCTTCTCCTGCCTCGGCGCGCTCGTCGATGGCGAGAGCGTCGCCTTCAATGATCTTGAGGCGGCCATCGGAAGCTTGGTTCAGTTCGCCCAAAGCGGGAAGGCAGCGCCGATCTCGCTCAACAGCGGTGACATTGGCACCCGCCCTAAGCAGCGCGCGGGTGAGCCCGCCCGGTCCGGGGCCCACTTCGTAAGCGCGCTCGCCCTCTAGCGCTCCCGGAATGCGAGCGATGCGATCGAGCAACTGTTCGTCGAGAAGGAAATTCTGACCGAGCGCTTTCGATGCGCTGAGGCCATGTCGGGCAATCACATCACGGAGCGGCGGCAGATCCTTCACGCCGCTTGCGCGATCCGCTCCGCCGCCTCCGCCGCAATCCGAAGAGCGGCCGTCATAGCGCCCGGATGCGCCATGTTCTTGCCAGCAATCTCGAAAGCGGTGCCGTGGTCCGGCGCCGTCCGGACGATGGGGAGGCCCAAGGTCATGTTGACGCCAGCGTCGAAGTGCAGCGTCTTTAGCGGGATCAAAGCCTGATCGTGATACATGCAGAGCGCCGCATCGTAGCGTTCGCGCATCCGCTCCTGGAATAGTGTGTCCGCGGGATGTGGGCCGGTCACGTCGATGCCCTCCTCGCGGAGCCGCTCGATGGCCGGAATGACGATGTCAATTTCGTCACGGCCCATGGCGCCATCCTCGCCCGCATGCGGATTGAGGCCGGCGACGGCAATGCGGGGCTCGGCGATCCCGAACTGACGTTGCAGCCCACGGGCCGCGGCACGGCCCTTGGCGACGATCAGCTCGACGGTGAGCGCTTCCGGGACTTCCCGAAGCGGAAGGTGCACAGTCACCGGCACGGTGCGCAGCGTCGGCCCGACCAGCATCATTGCCGCGGTCTCGGCCGCGATACCGCATCGTTCGGCTACGAATTCGGTCTGCCCCGCATGGGTAAAGCCGACAGCATAGAGCTGCGCCTTGGAAACCGGGCCGGTGACGAGCGCAGACGCGGCGCCGGAGCGGGTGAGGCCAACGGCAAGCTCCAGTGCGTCGAGGCTGCTCCGCGCGCCTTCTAGGTCGGGCTGGCCGGGAACGACCGCGCTTCCGTCGACTCGGATGACAGGGAGGGCTTCGCGGAAGACCGCGGGCGCCTGCGACGGATCGTCGATGGTCCGGACCGGGCCCTTCCAGACCGCTTCGATCGCGTCGGTGCTGCCAACTGCGAAGAAAGGCGAAAAACCTTCCGCCTCCCGCCTTTCCCAGCTTTTTGCAATGACTTCCGGACCGATGCCGGCGGGATCCCCGACCGCGACCGCAAGCGCCTTGGTCAAGCCGCGTCTATCCTCAGCGGTAATCGACGACCGCGTCGCGGCGGAGGTCGCGAAGATAACGGCGCGCCCGCATGGCGACCCTTTGCTCTTCAAGCTGCGCATAGACCTGCTCGGCCGAGGGAAGCTGCGGCTCGGAAGCCGACTCCCGGCCGCAGACGACCAGGACGCTGACGCGGTCGGAAACCGAACCGAAAGGGCTGGTGGACTGGCCGATGTTGAGCTTTAGCAGCATCTCCTGCAGCGGACCCGGAAGCTCGCGTACCGGAACCTGATCGTTGGAGGTGACTTCCGCGCCGATCGTCTGCGCCGCCTGCTCAGCGTTGCCGCAGCCGCCCATCGTCTGGGCCGTGCGGATCAGGCGCTCGACCTGGGGCGTCGCTTGCGCCTGCGTAGTGCCGGCGGGGAAGCGGAGCGAAAGCTGCTTGAGGCTTAGCACCGCGTCGCGCTCGTCCGGCATCAATTCCTGACGCGTGTCCTGGACGAGCAGGATCGAATAGCCGCCGGCCACCGGGATCGGGTTGCTGACCTGACCCACGGGCAGCGTCTGAGCCGCCTGCGGAAGCGGGTCGGGCAGCTGGTCGGCGCTCACCCAGCCGAGGTCGCCGCCAACCGCCGCGGTCGAGGCTTCCGAAAACTGGCGGGCATAAGCGACGAAGGGCGCGCCTTGCCGCACCTGCTGAACGATCCGCTCGGCATTGGCGCGGACCTGCGCGTCATTCTCGGCGGTCGCGGCAAGGAAGATCTCGCCGATCTTGTACTTGCGCTCGCCCTTGGACGCGTTGAGGCGGTCGATCACCGACTGCACTTCTTCCTGCGAGACGTTGACGAACGGCTGGATCTGGCGGCGCTGCAGACGGACCCAGGCATATTCGGCCTGGATCTGGCGCTTCACCGTGCGGTCCGAAGCGCCGATCGTCTTCAGGAATTCCGAAAATTGCTCGGCGGTGCGGCCGAAGCCCTGTGCATATTGGGCATAGGCCTGATCGATCTCGCGCGGCTCGACCTTGATTTCCTTGGCTTCCGCCTCCTGGATCTGGAGCGTCTCGTCAACGAGATTGGTCAGCACCTGCTGCCGAAGCCGCTGCGCCTCTTCGTCGGTGATCTGGTTGCCGTTCTGGCGCACGGAATAGAGCACCATCGCAAGGCGATGATCGAGATCGGTGCCGGTGATCACATGGCCGTTGACGATCGCAGTCGCCTTGCGGACCGTCGGATCGACATTGCCGAGGAATTGCGGGTTGGCCGGGATGTTGAGCCCTGGGGGCGAAGTGGGGCTCTGCGCACCCTGCGCCACCGCCGCAGCCGCCACGAGCGAAGTCGCCAATATGACCGCCGGGCTCCGAAAACTACCGAGCTTCATCATTCCTCCAGTAAATTGAGGCCGCTACCTATGCGGAAAACTTGCTGAACGCGACCTTAGCGGCCCAAGTTCTTCAGCGCCACCCTGAACAGGAAGGTGTTGCCGCGGCGGAAGTCGCCCGTCGTGTCGTAATCCCGTCGCCAGGTGACGCCAAGTTCGATGCACTCGTCCTCATAAGCGACGCCGAGCCGGTGCCGGACGGGCTCATAGCCGTCAGCGAGCGAGAAGGGGTCTTCGTCCTTGTTCGACAGGTCGACGATCGTCGAACCGAAGACGGACCAGTAGCCGGCGAAGCGCACCCGGCCGCCTAGCCGCAGCTCTTCGCGATCGCGAAGATCCTCGATGCTCGGGTCAATGTCTCGGTTGAGGCGGAGATAGCCGATCGTCGCATAGGTCTGGCGACCGCCGAGCGCCGCGTCGAGTTCGTTCCGGCGAAAGGCGAGATTGTCCTTGTCGAGCCGGAAACGGTGAACGAGGCTGAGGCGGCGACCGAACTTTACCGTGGTGCGACCGACGAAATCGGAGAAACGATCGGAAAGGCCGGTGCCTTCGGGCAGAATGCTCGGCTTGCGGCTGAGCCGGTAGCTCTGGCCGAAGGTGGTGCGGATGGCGATCCGCGGAATATCGAGCGCCCAGTCGGCGCCATAAGTGACGCGGGCCCCGTCCTCCCACCGATCGTAGCCGGGAAAGCGGTTGAGGGCGAAGAGGTTAGAATCTTCAAGGTCGACCGAGCGGGCGTCCTCGTTCGGAATGTCGAGATTTTCAGTCGGCGGCGAGGCGACGATCTGGATGCGCGGCGTCAGGCGCTGGGTGCCCCCCAACAAAGAGCCGATGAACGGCCAGCGCATCTCGGCAGCAAGCGCGCCGATCGCGCGACCATGCCAGCCTTCGTCGCCGCGATAGCTGGGCGTCAGCGTCAGCTCCGTCTCGTCCGTATGATAGATGTCGCCGCGCGCATAAGCGGTGAGCAGCAATTCCTGCCCCCAGGGGGTAAGGCTGCGGCGGTCCCAGCGCGCGCCGGCAAAGGCGCGCTGGGTGTCCTGCCCCTCGGTACGGAGAATGGCGAGGCTGTTCGCCTGCAATTCCAGTCGGCCGTTCCAGAAAGCGTCGTCGATCCGCCACCGCGCGTCGATGGCGGGAAGGGCGAAGGGCTGCTGGCCGGCGATGTCGGTCGTGCGAAGCCCCTGAAACGCCCAGCCGGCGATGGAGATATAGCTGTCATCGGTGATCCGCTCGGCATTCACCACCGAACGCAGCCGGTCATCCCGCGAAATGTCGTAGCGGCGAAGGAAGGTACGATCGGTGACGTAACGGCCTGCCGCGGTGATGCTCCAATAGGGGTCGAGCTGGAACTTGCCATTCCCCTCCAGATAGGCGCGGATGCCCTCATCCTCCTCGTCTGGGGTCGTGGACGAGAGCGGGTCGATCTTGATCCTCGATCCGTGCGTGACAAAGGCGCCGACCTGGTAGGCGCCGAGGCGCGTCAGCTCCCGGTAGCGCCCTTCGAGCATCGGCAGCACTTCGGTGTAGACGTGCGGCGCCAGCGTCAGGTCGCGATTGGGCGCGAGCTTCATGTAGTAAGGAAGGCTGAACTCGACGCCGTTGCTGCGGCTGATCCGCACTTCCGGCACCAGGAGGCCGCTTCCGCCGCCGCCGCTCCCGTCCGGATGCGACAGGCCGGGAAGCGCGATGATCGGCGTTCCGAACAGGTTTAGGCGCGCGCCTTCGTAGCTGATCCGGTTGCGGACTGGGTCGTGTACCACGCGGACCGCATTGATCGACCAGGTGGGGTCCTTCGGGCAGCCTTCTTCGCTTAGCACCGAGCAGGGCGTGTAGGCGCCGCGATGAACGACGGTATAGCCGTTTCGCCGCTCCGCGCTCTGGGCGGCGATCCGCCCGCCATCCTCCAGCACGAGCAGCAGGTTCTGCACCATGCCGTCGCGGAGCGTGTCCGTAAGGACGATATTGTCGCCATAGGCGGCATCGCCTGCCGGATTGACGATCTTCACATTGCCTTCGGCGCGGACTTCGCCGGTGCGGCGGTTCCAGGTCACGCGGTCGGCGCGGATGCTGTTGCCCTCGCTCCGCATCCGCACTTCGCCCGATGCAACTACGATGTCGCCATTGTCGTCATAAGTCAGCTGATCGGCGGTAAAGGCGACTTCGCGCTCTTCCGCCGCGGCGGGCGGGGGCGAGGTTTGCGCCGCGGCCATATAGGGCATGCAGAGCAGCAGCGGCAGCGCGGTCCGGCAGATGAGGTCTATCTTCGTCACTGGTTCCGCTAACTTTAAGCCCAGCCGGTTGGCGCCCGCGAACAAAGGAGCCTATCGCACCGGAAACCGTTCCCCGCAATGGCAGAGGCGCCTGTTTCTGCCTTTGCCAGCCGCAACAGTCTTGCCTATCAGGGCCGCCGACACCGCTGGTCCAGTCCAAGGAGTTTCCGGATCCATGAAAGTCAGTTTCGCCGCCACGCGTCCCGAAGGCAGCTACGCACTCGCCATTCCCGTCTGGAGCGAGGACCAGATCGCCGACCGGCTGAGCGGCTTCGATCAGGCCGCACGTGAGCTTGCGGTACGTGCGGCGGATGCCCAACGTTTCGAGCGGGAAGCAGCAAGCATCGCGGAAAGCTTCATCAACGAGGGCGACCGCGCCCGCCGCCTGCTGATTGCCGGTCTGGGCGGGACCCGCGACGACGATGCCCTGTTCGAGAAAGTAGGCGGAGCGTTAACGGCGAAGCTCCTCTGCTCGGGCGAAACGAAGCTGGTGATCGACTTGAGCGGCCTCAATTTCGACGGCAACGCGGCGGCGCGCTTCGCCTTTGGCGCGGCGGCGCGGGGCTGGCGCTATGACATCTACCGGACGAAGCTCGGTGAGAAGGCGAAGCCGACGCTTCAGGAGATCGTGGTCGTCGGTGGCGACGAGGGTGCTGACGGCGCGTGGGCCAACAGAGCCGCCTTGCTGGAGGGCATCTCTTTCACCCGCGAACTCGTCACAGAACCCGCTAACGTCATCTACCCGGCGAGCTTCGTCGAACGCGCCCGCGCTGCCCTCGAGCCGCTCGGCGTCGAGATCGAGGTGCTGGACGAAAAGCAGATGGCCGACCTCGGCATGTTCTCGCTGCTCGGCGTCTCGCTCGGCTCCGCGCAGCCGCCGCGCCTCCTTGTCATGCGCTGGAACGGGGCAGGGGACGCGAACAAGCGCCCCGTCGCCTTCGTCGGCAAGGGCGTTACCTTCGACACCGGCGGCATTTCTATCAAGCCAGCGCAGGGCATGGAGGCGATGAAGTGGGACATGGGCGGCGCCGGTGCGGTCGCAGGCGCGATGAAGGCGCTCGCCACCCGCAAGGCGAAGGCGAACGTGGTCGGCATCTGCGGCCTCGTCGAGAATATGCCCGACGGCAAGGCGCAGCGCCCGGGCGACATCGTCAAGAGCATGTCCGGCCAGACGATCGAGGTCATCAACACCGACGCCGAGGGCCGTCTGGTGCTCGCCGACGCGCTGACTTACGTGCAGCGCACCTATAAGCCCGAAGTGGTGATCGACCTTGCGACCCTGACCGGCGCGATGATCATCTCGCTCGGCTATGAGTTCGCCGGCATGTTCACGAACGACGACAATCTCGCCGTGCAGCTTGCCGATGCGGGCATGAAGACCGGCGACAAGCTTTGGCGCCTGCCGATGGGCGAGGGCTATAACAAGATCATGGACTCGCAGATCGCCGACATGCGGAACAGTGCTGGACGCGAGGGCGGATCGATCACCGCTGCCTGCTTCCTCGGCCGCTTCATCGAGGAAGGCACGAAGTGGGCTCACCTCGACATCGCCGGCACCGTCTGGGCGGAAAAGCCGGGCAATCTCTGGGACAAGGGCGCAACCGGCTTCGGCGTGGCACTCCTTGATCGGTTCATCGCCGCCAACCATGAGGGCTGAGGCGGCGGGCTGATGCTCGTCGACTTCTACCATCTGGCTTCATCGCCGCTCGAACGTGTCCTTCCGCAGATCTGCGAGAAGGTGCTCGCGAGCGGCGAAAGGCTGCTGATCGTGGCAGAGGAGCGGCTGCTCGACCAGCTCGACGCGCAGCTCTGGAACTACGCCCCCGACGCCTTCCTGCCGCACGGACGGAGCAATGCCGAAGCGCAGCCAGTGCTGCTCTCAACCGCGCCCGAAGCAGGCAACGGCGCCACCAACGTTGCCCTTGCCGACGGCCAGTGGCGTGAGGAGGCACTGACCTTCAACCGCACCTTCTACTTCTTCGACAGCGTCCTTCTGGACGAAGCCCGCTCTGCCTGGCGAGCGCTGAAGGGGCGGGAGGGCGTCGAACCCCGTTACTGGAAGCAGGATGAGCGCGGCAAATGGGTGCAGGGGCCCTGAGCCTTGCCCTTTTCAACGTCTCCTCCTAGAGAGCGCGCCAATTCTTTCACGTCAATCAATGGAGCTTCATCGGCCATGGCGACCGAGCGCACTTTCTCAATCATCAAACCGGACGCGACCCGCCGCAACCTGACCGGCGCCGTCACCAAGATGCTGGAGGATGCGGGCCTCCGTGTGGTCGCCTCGAAGCGCATCCACATGAGCCGTGAGCAGGCGGAAGGCTTCTACGCCGTTCACCGCGAGCGCCCCTTCTTCAACGACCTCGTCGAATTCATGATCTCCGGCCCGGTCGTCGTGCAGGTGCTGGAAGGCGAGAATGCCGTGGCAAAGAACCGCGAAGTCATGGGCGCCACCAATCCGGCCAACGCCGACGAAGGCACGATCCGCAAGGTGCACGCTGAATCGATCGAAGCGAACAGCGTCCACGGCTCGGATAGCCTCGAGAACGCGAAGATCGAGATCGACTACTTCTTCAAGTCGGACGAAATCGTCGGCTGAGCCTCTCCCCGAAGCGTTCGGCAGAAGGTGTCGAGCGCTTCGGGATAGATGCGGTGCTCTTCCTTGAGCACGCGCTGCGCCAGTATTTCCGGCGTTTCATTGGGACGAATACGCAGCTTCGCCTGGGCGAGCACCGGTCCGTCGTCCAATTCCTCCGTCACAACATGCACTGAGCAGCCGGCGAAGCTCTCGCCGGCCTCGATCGCACGCCGATGCGTGTCGAGGCCCTTGTAGGCAGGCAGCAGCGAAGGGTGGATGTTAAGGATGCGGCCTTCCCAAGCCCGGATGAATTCCGGCGACAGCAGCCGCATATAGCCGGCGAGCGCGAGCACCTGGACGTTATGGCGGCGGAGCTCCGCATCCATCAGCATGTCGAACGCGGCGCGCTCCATGCCCTTGTGGCTCTTCGCCCAAATCCGGAGGCCGAAGATCTTCGCCGCCATCAGCCCGCGCGCGTCCGGATCGTTCGACGCGACGAGGGCGATCTCATAGGCCCGGTCGCCGCGGCGGTTCCATTCTTCCAGCGCCACGAAATTGCTGCCGCGTCCCGAAATGAGGACGCCGACCCGGACCTTCTCAGCCATTATGCGTCGCGGTCCAGTCTCCGCGCCCGCCCCAGGTTCCGCCGCTGCCGGACACGGTGCAGCCCTTCTCGCCCGGTTTGATACGGCCGATCTGGAAGACCGTTTCCCCAGCCTGCTCAAGCTCTTGCTGGAGGTCGTTCAGATCATCCTGCGAAACGACCAAGGCCATGCCGATGCCGCAATTGAAGGTGCGCGCCATTTCCTCGGGCTCGATATTCCCCTGCGCCTGAAGGAAGGCCATCAGCCGCGGCTGCGGCCAGGCATCGGCGTCGATATGGGCATGAAGTCCCTCCGGAAGCACCCGTGGGATGTTCTCGAGGAGACCGCCGCCGGTGATATGCGCCAGGGCATGGATGCGCCCGCTGCGGACGATCGGGAGCAGCGACTTCACATAAATGCGTGTCGGCTCCAGCAGCGTCTCGATCAGGATCCGGTCCTGATCGAACAAGGCCGGGCGGTCGAGCTTCCAGCCCTTGTCCGCCGCAAGACGCCGCACCAGCGAGAAGCCATTGGAATGGACGCCTGAGGAGGCAAGGCCGAGGATCACGTCGCCGGCCTGCACCTTGTCGTCCGTCAGCGCCTCGCCGCGCTCGACCGCGCCGACGCAGAAACCAGCAAGGTCGTAATCGCCCTCGGCATACATGCCGGGCATTTCCGCCGTCTCGCCGCCGATCAGCGCGCAGCCCGCAAGCTTGCAGCCTTCGGCGATGCCGGCGATGACCTGCTCGGCAACGCCGTTCTCCAGCTTCCCGGTCGCGAAATAGTCGAGGAAGAAGAGCGGCTCGGCGCCCTGCACGATCAGGTCGTTGACGCACATGGCCACAAGGTCGATGCCGACGCCGCCATGTCGGCCGCTGTCGATGGCGAGCTTCAGCTTCGTGCCCACGCCGTCATTCGCCGCCACCAGCAGCGGGTCTTTGTAACCGGCCGCCTTAAGGTCGAAAAAGCCGCCAAACCCGCCCAAAGACGCGTCCGCTCCAGGCCGCGCGGTGGCCTTGGCTAGTGGTCCAATCGCCTTCACCAGCGCATTGCCGGCGGCGATCGAAACGCCCGCTTTGGCATAGGTGTAGGATTCGTCCGGCTTTTCGCTGTCTGTCATATTGGCCGCGTAACCAGATCGCGCTTGGATTTCCACGTTCAACTCGCCAAAAGGCGGCCTGTGAAGCTTCTTCGACGTCCTCTCCCCCTCATTTCGCTCGGCCTGGCTCTCGTTTTGGGAGGCGGCGCGCTCTACGCGCAGCTCGAAGGTGCCGACCGCGGCATTCCGCCGGTCGAGAGCGAAACCACCTATGAGGTGAACGGTATCGAGGTGGACGTCGTCGGGCCCGATGCTGAGGCTGCGCGGCTCGCCGGGTGGCGCCAGGCGCAGCAGAAAGGCTGGGCCGCGCTCTGGGCCGGCATGAACAAGAGGCCGCAGGCCCAAGCACCCAAGCTTGCCGATTCGGTCCTGAACCAGATGGTTTCCAGCATCGTGATCGAGCAGGAGCAGATCGGTCCCCGCCGCTATATCGCTCGGCTCGGCCTGCTGTTCGACCGCTCGCGGAGTGCCCAGGCGCTCGGCGTCGCGACAGGTCCCGTCAGCCGGTCGCAGCCGATGCTGGTGATCCCGGTAATGCTGACCGGCTCCTCCTTCCAGAGCTTCGAATCCCGCAATGCCTGGCAGGCGGCCTGGGCGCGCTTCCGCACCGGCAACAGCGCGATCGATTATATCCGCCCGGTCGGCAATGGCGTCGATCCCCTGCTCCTGAACGCCGCGCAGACGCGCCGCCCGGGCCGCGGATGGTGGCGGATGATCCTCGATTTCTACGGCGCGTCGGACGTGATCGTACCGGAAGTGCGGCTGAAACGGTCCTATCCGGGCGGTCCCGCCATCGGCACCTTCACCGCCTGGCACGGTCCCGACCGGCAGATCATCGCCCGCTTCTCGCTTCGCGCCGGGAACAGCGCCAGCATCCCGGCGATGCTGAGCGAGGGTGTCAGGCGTATGGACATCGCCTATCAGCGGGCGCAGGCGGCGGGCTTCCTCGCATCCGACCGATCGCTGGTGGTGCAGGAGCCGGCCATCCTCGCCCGCCTCGCCGAGCTGATCGAGCAGCGGAACGCGCCCGAGCAGAATGCCGACCCGTCGGCGACGGTGCGGGAGCCGAGCACTGCGCCGACTGCGCCGATCCAGGCAGGCGGCGCACAAAGCTTCAATATTCAGGTCGCGACGCCGACCGCCGAATCGATCGGTCAAGCCGAGCTTGCGGTCAGCCGCGTTTCGGGCGTCACATCCGCGCTCACCACCAGCCCGGCTGTCGGCGGAACATCGCTGATGCGCGTCACCTATGGCGGCGACGTGAATGCACTTGCCGCTGCGCTTCGTGGGCAGGGGTGGAATGCGCAGATCGTCGGCGGCAACGTCCTGGTCATTTCGAGGTAAGGGCGTGGATCAGATCGCCCTTCCGCTCAACTGGCCGGTCGCGGAGGGGGATGAGGATTTCCTGATTTCGGACGCGAACCGCCTGGCTTTCGAGCATCTGAAGCGTTGGTCGGTCTGGCCGCTCGCCGCGACCCTGCTGACTGGTCCGCGTAAATCCGGTCGGAGCCTACTCGGCCGCATCTTCGTGCGGAAGACGGGCGGGCGGCTGTTCGACGATGCCGAAAGCCATGAGGAAGAAGCGCTCTTTCACGCCTGGAACGAGGCGCAGGAAAAGAGGCGGCCGCTGCTCATCGTCGCCAATGCGCCGCCGCCACAATGGGAGGTGTCTCTTCCGGACCTTCGCTCCCGGCTCGCCGCAACGCCGCACATGCAGATCGGGGAGCCGGACGATGCGCTGCTCGGCAACCTTATCGTGAAGCTGCTCGGCGACCGCGGGATTGCCGCGCCGCCGGAAGTCGCCGAATTCATTCTTCCGCGGATCGAACGCAGCTATGTTGCCGTTCAGCAGACGGTCGACGTCCTCGACAGGGCCTTGCTGTCGCACCATCGGCGCATGACCGTGCCGATGGCGCGCAATGCGTTGACGGAGGCCAGCCTGATCAAGAGAGCGAGAAACCGCGCCTGAAGCCATGACCCGACCCGCCGCAGCCAACCTCAATGAACGCGACGAACCCGTCTCCACGGAAGCGCGGAGCCGCTATTTCAACCGCGAACTCTCCTGGCTGGCGTTCAATCAGCGGGTTCTGGAGGAGGCGGAGAATCCCAATCATCCGCTGCTGGAGCGGCTGCGCTTCCTCTCCATTTCGGGCAACAATCTCGACGAATTCTTCATGGTGCGGGTGGCGGGCCTGAAAGGCCAGCAGCTCGCCAATGTCGAGGAATGTTCGGTTGATGGGCTGAACCCCGCGCAGCAGCTTGCCGCCGTGGCCGCGGAGACTGACCGCCTGACCGGTGCCCAGCAGCGCGTCTGGGAGCATCTGAAGCGCCTTCTCTCAGAGACCGGCGTCATCGTCCTCGCCGACGGCGACATTGATCGCGAAGCCGGCGAATGGCTCGACCGCCACTTCGCCGAGCAGATTTTCCCGGTGCTGACGCCGCAGGCGATCGACCCCGCCCATCCGTTTCCGTTCATTCCGAACCGCGGCTTCTCCCTGATCTTCGACCTGAAGCGACCGAAGGATGAGGAACCGATCCGCGAATTGCTGATGGTTCCGGCGACCCTGCCGCGCTTCATCCGCCTGCCGGGCGACAGTTGTCGCTATGTGCCGATCGAAACTTTGATCCGACGCCAGATCGGCAAACTTTTCCCCGGCTACGAAGTACTCGGCGAAGGCGCCTTCCGGATCATCCGCGACAGCGACATCGAGGTCGAGGAAGAAGCCGAAGATCTCGTCCGCTTCTTCCGGAGCGCGATCAAGCGCCGCCGTCGCGGCCGTGTCATCCGCCTGAAGCTCGAGGCCGGCATCCCTGAGGATCTGGCGGAGCTAGTCCGCGAGGGTCTCGATGCAAGCGAGGCCTTGGTGTCGGAAGCAACCGGCTTCCTCGGCATCAGTGACCTCGAGGCGCTCGTCGAAGAGGACAGGCCCGACCTCAAATTTCCGCCTTACACGCCGCGCTTCCCGGAGCGGGTGCTGGAGCATGGCGGCGACTGCTTCGCCGCGATCCGCAGCAAAGACATCGTCATCCACCACCCCTATGAGAATTTCGAGGTGGTGATCGCATTCCTGAAGCAGGCAGCGGCGGACCCGGACGTAGTCGCGATTAAACAGACGCTCTACCGCGCCGGCAAGCAGTCGGCGATCATCCGTGCCCTTATCGACGCGGCCGAAGCCGGCAAGTCGGTGACCGCTGTAGTCGAACTGAAGGCGCGCTTCGACGAGGAGCAGAACCTCCTCTGGGCCAATGCGCTCGAGCGCGCTGGCGTTCAGGTCGTCTACGGCTTCATCGAATGGAAGACCCACGCCAAGGTGTCGATGGTCGTTCGCAGGGAGGAGAAGGGCTACCGGACCTACTGCCACTTCGGCACCGGCAACTACCATCCGATCACCGCGCGCATCTATACCGACCTCAGCTTCTTCACCGCCGATCCGCGGGCGGGGAGGGATGCCGCCCAGCTCTTCAACTACATCACCGGCTATGTGGAGCCGCGCGATCTCGAGCTTCTCACCATGTCGCCGCACGGCCTCCGCGAAGGACTAACCGAACTGATCGACGGCGAGATCGCCAATGCCCGTGCGGGCAAGCCGGGCGCCATTTGGGCGAAGATGAATTCTCTCGTCGACCCTCGCATCATCGACAAACTTTATGAGGCGAGCGAGGCGGGCGTCGATATCGAGCTGATCGTTCGCGGCATCTGCTGCCTCCGGCCCGGGGTGCCGGGCCTTTCCGAAAACATCAGGGTCAAATCGATCGTCGGCCGCTTCCTGGAGCATAGCCGCATCTGGTGCTTCGGAAACGGGGACGACCTGCCGAACCGGGAGGCGCGGGTCTACATCAGCTCGGCCGACTGGATGCCGCGCAACTTCGACCGGCGTGTCGAATATATGATGCCGATCGAGAACCCGACCGTGCATGCCCAGATCCTGGATCAGGTGATGGTCGCGAACCTCATCGACAATGAACAGAGCTGGCGGTTGATTCCCGATGGCAGCTACGAGCGGGTCGAGGTGGACGGAAAGCCGTTCAACCTCCACCGCTACTTTATGACCAACCCATCGCTTTCGGGGCGCGGCGCGGCGCTCCGGAACAGCGATGCCGTGCCGAAGCTCAGGCTTCGGCGGCGTGAGGACTGATCTCCAGGTGGACCGGAAGCCCGTCGCGATCATCGACATCGGGTCGAACTCGGTGCGCTTGGTGGTTTACGCCGGCGCGCCGCGCATCCCGTCGATCATCTTCAACGAAAAGGTGATGGCCGGCCTCGGCAAAGGGCTAGCAAAGACCGGGCAGCTGTCGGAAGGCTCGCAGGAAAGAGCGCTTGCCGCCATGCGCCGCTTCCGCATCCTGGTGCGGGAGATGGGCGCCGGCCGCACCCGCGTCGTTGCCACCGCCGCCGTCCGCGACGCCAGCAACGGCGCCGCTTTCCTAGACAAGGTACGCGCGCTCGGCTTCAAGCCAGAAATACTGTCGGGCGAGGAAGAGGGCCGGATGGCCGGCTTCGGGGTCCTTTCCGCGATCCCAAGGGCCGACGGCATCATCGGCGATCTCGGCGGCGGCAGCCTCGAGTTGGTGGACGTCGAAGACGGCGAAATCATCAGCAGCATATCGCTGCCCTTCGGCGTGCTACGCCTGCAGGCTCTCTGCGAAAAGGGCGACGGCGAACTCGCCAAGACGCTCAACAAGGCGATCGCCGGCTTCGGCTTCCGGAAGCGGGGCAAGGGACGGCCTTTCTACATGGTCGGCGGCTCGTGGCGGACGCTCGCCCGGCTCGACATGATGCTGACCGGCTATCCTCTGCCGATCACGCACGAATATCATATGGCACCGGAGCGGCCTGCCGAACTCAGCAAAACCATCGCCGGCATCAGCAAGGAAGATGTCGAAAGCGTCCACTCCCTCTCCCTCTCCCGCGTGCCCCAGTTGCCCTATGCCAACATGCTGCTGCGTGCGCTCGTCGACGAGCTTCGCCCGAGCGAACTTATCGTCTCCAGCTTCGGCATCCGCGAGGGACTGCTCTACGACGATCTCGACCGCCGCACCCGCGCGGTCGATCCGCTGCTCGCGGCGGCGCGGGAGGCGGGGAGAGGCCTTGGCCGCTTCGCCGAGCATGGTGAGCTGCTCGACCGCTGGATCTCACCGCTTTTTGCCGACGATGCGCCGGCGACTGCCCGGCTCCGGCTCGCCGCCTGCCTTCTCGCCGACGTTGCGTGGCGCGCCCACCCTGATTTCCGCGCCGAACGCGGCCTCGATATGGCCCTCCACGGCAACTGGGTGGGGATCGATGGCCCCGGCCGCGTGATGATGGCGCAGGCGCTTTACTGCAATTTCGGCGGCAGCGACGAGGATTTCTCGAACCTCGACGTGGCGCGGCTTTGCAGCAAGGAGCGGCTCCACCGCGCATCGCTCTGGGGATTGGCCATGCGGCTCGGCCAAAGGTTCAGCGGCGGCGTGGCGGCCAGCTTGGAGCGAAGCCGCCTCTACAGGAAAGGCGATATGCTGCGGCTAGAGCTGAAGAAAGGCGACGAGGCGCTATTCGGCGAATCCGTCGAGCGCCGCCTCAAGACCCTGGCGAACGCGCTCGGTTGTCCGTTTGAAGCGGTCGCGGTCTAGCCGCAGGTAATACCGCGCACCCGGTTGCCAGCATCGAGCTGCACATTCACCCGGCCTTCGCGAAACTCCATCGTGACGATCTGGTCTGGTTGAAGCCAGCGGAGCGTCGTCGCGCCCGTTAGCCGCAGCACTTCCGCGCCCGTTTCGCTCGTCGCCTGACGCCCGACCAGCCCCTGCGCAGGTGCCGCCTCGCAGCTTCCGCCGCCGCCATGAACAGGAATGTCGCCGACCGGCATCGCAGGCGGAATGGTCGCGCAGGCTGCGGTTATCAGCAATGCTCCAGCAGCGAGAAAACGCGTCATCATGCCTCAGCCTCCGTTCGTGTCATCGAAAGCTTGCCGTTCTTGATCGCGAAGGCAAGGCGCCCTTCCACGAGGTCGAGCGCATCCCGCCCGAACTCTTCGAACCGCCACCCCTCCAGGATTGCCAGCCCCTCACGCTTGCCCGCCGCAAGAAGCTCTAATTCCTCCGACCGGGCTACGAGCCGCGCCGCGACATTGCTCTCCCGCGCCCGGATCTTGAGCAGAAGCTTCAGAAGGTCCGCCACCAGCGCCCCTTCCTTGCCAAGGCCGGGCTTCCGGTCCTCGCGCGGCGGCATTTCGTCGGCGGGAAGATCGGTTGCATTCTTCAGCGCCTCCATCATCCGCGCGCCGATGTCGTTGGTCTTCCAGCCCGGCGACAGCCCCCGCACCCGCGCCAGCGCATCCTGATCCCTCGGGGGATGCGCGGCGATATCGGCCAGCGTCTCGTCCTTCATGATGCGGCCGCGCGGCAAATTCTTGTTCCGAGCCTCATTCTCACGCCAGGCGGCAAGCGCCTTCAGCCGCCCGAGCACGTCCGCCTTGCGGCTCGGCATCCGCACGCGCTTCCAGGCGACATCGGGATCATTGGCGTAATTGGAGGGATCGGCGATCCGCTCCATCTCCTGGTCGAGCCAGGCGCCGCGGCCCGTCTTCCGCAGCCGCTTCAGCATCCGGGGGAAAAGCTCGGCGAGATAGGTAACGTCGCCGATCGCATAATCGATCTGGCGCTTGTCGAGTGGCCGCCGCGCCCAGTCGGTGAAGCGCGCGCCCTTGTCGAGGCTCTTGCCGATCAGGCTTTCCACAAGGTTCGAATAGCCGACCTGCTCCCCAAGCCCCAGCGCCATCGCCGCGATCTGCGTGTCGAACATCGGGTGCGGTGTCTTGCCGCTGAGATTGTAGATGATCTCTATATCCTGCCCGCCGGCATGAAAGACCTTTAGCACGTCCTCGTTGTTGACGAGGAGGTCGAGGAGGGGCGTCAGGTCGAGGCCTTCCGCCTTCGGATCGACGGCAGCGGCTTCCTCCTCATTCCCGATCTGCACGAGGCAGAGATCGGGCCAATAGGTATTCTCGCGCATGAATTCGGTATCGACCGCGACGAAGTCGGAGCGGGCGAGGCGTTCGCACAAAGCGGCAAGCGAGTCGGTGTCGGTGATCAGAGGATGGATGCGCATTTCGCCGCTCTCTTAGCGAGAGGCTCCCGCCTTGACAAAGACCGTCTGCACGTTGAAGCGCCTGCCGGACATTTCCACAAAAATTTCGATTTGGAAGCGGATACAGATGCACGCCTATCGTACCCACACATGCGCCGAACTTCGCGCCGATCATGTCGGCAGCCGAGTCAAGCTGTCAGGCTGGGTGCACCGGAAGCGCGACCATGGCGGCGTGCTCTTCATCGACCTTCGCGACCATTACGGCATCACCCAGATTGTCGCCAAGGCAAACAGCGAGCCGCTCCGCATCCTCGACGGTCTCCGCGCCGAATCCGTCGTGACGGTCGAGGGTGAGGTGGTCGCGCGCGGCACCGAGGCGACTAACCCGAACCTCCCGACCGGCGAGATCGAAGTTTCGGCCGATCTGGTGACGGTGCAGTCCGCCGCGCAGGAGCTTCCGCTGCCGGTCGCGGGCGAAGCGGACTATCCGGAGGAAATCCGCCTCCGCTACCGCTACCTCGACCTTCGCCGCGAGCGGCTGCACAACAATATCGTGCTTCGGAGCCAGGTGATCAGCTCGATCCGCCGCCGGATGATCGATCAGGGTTTCACCGAATTCCAGACGCCGATCCTCACCGCCTCCAGCCCCGAAGGCGCCCGCGACTATCTGGTGCCGAGCCGCGTTCATCCCGGCAAATTCTACGCGCTCCCGCAGGCGCCGCAGATGTTCAAGCAGCTGATCATGGTCGCGGGCTTCGACCGCTACTTCCAGATCGCGCCTTGCTTCCGCGATGAGGACGCCCGCGCCGATCGCAGCCCCGGCGAATTCTACCAGCTCGACTTCGAAATGAGCTTCGTCACGCAGGAAGACGTCTTTCAGGCGATCGAACCGGTGCTTGCAGGCGTGTTCGAAGAATTCGCGAACGGCCGCAGCGTCACGCCTGCCGGTCAGTTCCCGCGCATCCCCTACCGCGAGGCGATGCTGAAATACGGCTCCGACAAGCCCGATCTCCGTAACCCGCTCATCATTAGCGACGTCTCGGCCCACTTCGAGGGCTCAGGCTTCGGCCTCTTCGCGAACATCGTCGGCTCCGGCGGCGTCGTCCGCGCCATTCCGGCGCCGGACACCGCCGAGAAGAGCCGTAAATTCTTTGACGAAATGAACGAGTGGGCGCGCTCTGAAGGCCATGCCGGCCTCGGCTACATCACGCAGAAGGGCGGCGAGCTTGGCGGCCCGATCGCCAAGAACCATGGCGAGGAAGCGACCCGCAAGCTGATTGCAGAGCTGGGCCTCGGCCCGAACGACGGCATCTTCTTCGCCGCCGGCAAGGAAGCGCAGGCGGCAAAGCTCGCCGGCGCCGCCCGCACGCGCACCGCGGAACAGCTCGGTCTCATCGACGAGAACCGCTTCGACTTCTGCTGGATCGTCGACTTCCCGATGTACGAATATGACGAGGACGCAAAGAAGGTCGACTTCAGCCACAATCCCTTCTCGATGCCGCAGGGCGAGCTGGAGGCGCTGGAGACCAGGGACCCGCTCGACATCCTCGCTTATCAATATGACATCGTCTGCAACGGCGTGGAGTTGTCGTCGGGCGCGATCCGAAATCACCGTCCCGACATCATGTACAAGGCGTTCGAGATCGCCGGCTACAGCCGCGAGGACGTGGACACGAACTTCTCCGGCATGATCAACGCCTTCAAGTTCGGCGCACCTCCGCACGGCGGCTCGGCGCCGGGCATCGACCGCAGCGTCATGCTGCTGGCTGGCGAACCCAATATCCGCGAAGTCGTCCTCTTCCCGATGAACCAGAAGGCCGAAGACCTGATGATGGGCGCCCCGTCCGAAGTCAGCCCGAAGCAGCTCCGCGAACTCAACATAAGACTGGTCGAGCAGCCGAAGAGCTAAGCCTTCGGATAATCGATCTGGACGACTTCATATTCCCGCTCCCCGGAAGGGAGGCGGACTTTCCGTACGTCGCCGATGCTCGCGCCTCGGACAGCATGGGCAATGGGCGAGTTCCAGCTTACCCGACCAGCTCCCGCATCGGCCTCATCCTCTCCGACCAGCGTGATCACGCGCTCGTTATCGTCTTCGTCGGCAAGGGTCACGGTAGCGCCGAAGAGGACGCGACTCTTGTCCTCCTGCGTCGCCGGATCGACGATCCGTGCAGACTTCATGCGCCGGGAAAGGAAGCCGATCCGTCGGTCGATCTCGCGCAGGCGCTTGCGGCCGTAAATATAGTCGCCGTTCTCGGAACGATCGCCATTCCCAGCTGCCCAACTGATCGTCTCGACCAGCTTCGGCCGCTCGACCCCGAACAAAGCCTCATATTCCTCGCGCAGCCGCCTGAAGCCCGCGGGCGTGATGTAGTTGGGCCTGTCGCTCATTCGAGCGAGCTTACTAGCCCGGGCTGCGCTTTCCCAGATAATAGGACAGCCGCATATTCTGCGGACTGCGCGCCCGCGCCGGGTTCATCGCGTCATAGGCGACGGCATTTTCAAGCACCCGCTGCACGTAATTCTTGGTCTCGAAGAAGGGGATTTCCTCGATCCAGCGGATCACGTCCACGCCCGGCGTCCGAGGATCGCCATTCTCCCGCAGCCACTTGTTCACGTTTCCAGGGCCGGCATTGTAGGCGGCTACCGCAAGCGGCGCATAATTGCCGTAGCGGTTCATCAGGTCTGCGAAATACTTGCTGCCGAGCATGATGTTATATTGCGGGTCGCCGGTCAGCCGCGACAGGTCGTAGGAAAGGCCCAGCTTCCCCGCCGTCTCCCGCGCCGTTCCGGGCATCAGCTGCATCATGCCGCGCGCGCCGACCTGGCTCATCGCCGCGCGGTCGAACGAGCTTTCCTGCCGCATGATGGCGTGGTTGAGCGTCCACTGGTGCGTATAGGCGGGCGGAATCGACACCTGCGGGAAGGCGCCGCGCGTATAGAAGCTTGCGCCCGAAGTCCGTGCGCCGCGCGCCGCCCACACCCCGAGGTCGGGCCGGCCGATGCGGAGGCCGAGCTCTGCGGCAAGCGCGCGCTCCTCGTCCGTCTTCAGCTCCTCGCCAAGCTGGCGGATGAAGACCGACTGGTCCTGATGCTGGCCGAGCTGGCCGAGCAGCCGTGTCGCCTGCACCAGGGGCCGCTGCTCGAATGAAGCACGAACGGCAGGCGAGGCGGCGGGCTGGGCTACCGGCGGCGGCACCGGCCGTCCGAGCCGTTCCAGCGCCAGCTGACCGTAAAACTGGTCAGGATAGGCCGCCGCCTGGCTGAAGAAGCTGTTGGCGCGCGCCGACTGTCCCGCCTGCTGCGCCGCGCGTCCCGCCCAGTAAAAGCCCTTGGCGCGCGTCTGCGGCGAACGCGAGCCGCGGCCATAGCGGTCGAACATCGTCACTGCGTCGGCGGGCCGGCCGAGCTGGTAGAAAGCCGTCGTGCCGCCAAGCCAGGCGAGGCTCGTATATTCGTCGCGCTCGCCATAGGATTGCAGGCTGACGTCGGTGCCCGGCGCATAGGCCTGATCGATCTGGCTGGTAATCCCGTAGACGGTACCCCACTGCCGATCGTTGGCAGCGCCCTTGGCCATGGCGAGCAGCGCCTCATAATATTTCTCGACATTGGCCGGGCGGGTGGTGAGCGTCTTCGGCTGGGCGAGGAGCGCGCGCGCCGCCGCAGGCTGGCTCGTGCTGCGGAGCCAGTTCGCGCGATCCATCACCAGACCGGCATCGCTGTTCGCTCCTGCACCCAGCGCGCTGACTCGGCTCATCGCGTCGGGCGCACGCGTCTGGAGCGCGATCCGCGCATCGTAGAGGGCGCGGCGCGGGGTCGCGATGAAGCTCAAAGTCCGCTGCGCCGACTGAAGGTCGCCATTGTCGAGCAGCGCATCCATGCGCCGCTCATGGTCCTGCGGCGTCAGCGAGGCGCCGAACAGGGCCAGCAGCCGGTCCTCATCCTCGCGCGGCATCGCGCCTTTCGCCCAAGCGAGCTTTGCTTGCGACCGCGCCTCATTGGGCTGGCCCGTGCCATTAAGTGCCACGGCATAGGCCGCTTGGCCCTTGGCCGTGAGCGGCGGGTGGACGTTGAAATAAGATACGATGTCCCGCGCCAGAGTACCGGCGTTGATCGCCCGCTCGGCGGAGCGGCGCATCGATTCCTCTCCCGGCCAGCCGCGATAGCTGGTGAGAAAGGAGGAATAGGAGACGAATGGAAGCCCGTCCGTCTGCCTGAGGCTCTTCCAGCGTGTGACCGCCGAGGCAATCGAGCCCGAAACGGGATATTGCGGCTGCTGAACGACCGGAGCGGCGGGCGCGGCGGTGACCACCTGCGCGGCGACGCTCGTTCCACCCGTCGCCAACGCGGCCGGCTCCAGGCGCTTCACGGAGGGAGTGGTCGCAGCAACCCCGGCGACGGAAGCGGCCAGAAGACCGAGCAAGATGGCTTTCTTATGCATGCTGGACAGTCTAAGCCCCCCGTCCTTATCAGACCCTGAATGATCCCGTTTCTCGTGCAGTTCGGAAGCCATGACGGGACTAACTTTCAACGGGAAGGAGAGGGGCATGTTCCGCGGGTCGATCCCGGCTCTGGTGACGCCATTTCGCGATGAAGCGTTTGATGAGGTCCAATTCCGGGCTTTCGTCGATTGGCAGATAAGCGAAGGAAGTCATGGGCTTGTGCCCTGCGGCACGACCGGCGAGTCAGCGACGCTCCACGCGGACGAGCATGAACGCGTGGTCTCCGTCTGCGTCGAACAGGCGGGGCGGCGAGTGCCGGTTATCGCCGGCTGTGGCTCGAACAGCACAGCGGTTGCGGCGCACCTGATGAAGGTTGCGGAGCGCGCGGGTGCCGACGCCGCCCTCGTGGTCCTGCCTTATTACAACCGGCCCAACCAGGAAGGCCTGATCGCCCATTATACCGCGCTCGCCGAGGCAAGCCCGCTGCCGATCGTCGTTTATAATGTGCCGGGCCGCACGGTGACCGACATCCTTCCCGAAACATTGGGCAAGCTGGCCGAGATCCCGACCATCGTCGGCATCAAGGACGCGAGTGGCGACCTGTCCCGCGTCAGCGCGCACCGCAAGCTCTGCGGCGAGGATTTCTGCCAGCTTTCCGGCAATGACGACATGGCTTTGGGCTTCCTGGGCATGGGCGGCGTCGGCACCATCTCGGTTACCGCGAACGTCGCGCCGCGCCTGTTTGCCGACTTCCACAACGCCTTCCTGTCCCGCGACATGGCGACGGCGATGGCGCTGCAGGACAGGCTCTTCCCGCTGCACAAGGCTTTGTTCACTGACGCCTCGCCGGGGCCGGTCAAATATGCCCTTAGCCGCATAAAACCTGACTTCCCGTCCGCGCTCCGCCTCCCAATGACGACGCCCTCCGAAGCCAGCCGCAAGGCGGTGGACGCGGCGCTGGAGCATGCAGGCCTCATCTGATGGCACGCCCCCGCCCCGAGACGTTCGACAAGAAGAAGGTCGTGGCCGAGAACCGGAAGGCCAGGCACGATTATGCCTTTGAGGACAAGTTCGAGGCCGGGATTGCGCTCACCGGCACCGAGGTGAAGTCGCTCCGCTTCGGCGAGGGCTCGATCGCGGAAAGCTATGCCGAGGTGAAGGAGGAGGAGGTTTGGCTCATCAACGCCAACATCCCCGAATTCAGCCAAGGAAACCGCTTCAATCATGAGCCCAAGCGGCCGCGCAAACTGCTTCTCCACCACCGCGAGATCGCCAAGCTGCACGGCGCGGTGGCACGCCAGGGCATGACCCTCGTACCGCTCAGCATATATTTCAACAGCCGCGGCCGTGCTAAGGTCGAGCTCGCTCTCGCCCGCGGCCGCAAGGCGCACGATAAGCGCGAGCATGAGAAGGAAAAGGACTGGAAGCGTGAGCAGGGGCGCCTGATGAGGCAGCATGGTTGAACGGATCGGGCGCTGGCTCGAAAAAAATGCCCCGAAGCGCGAAGAGCTGGCGCAGAACCGCTTCATGCGCCCTTTCGCCGGCCGCGTGCTCCGAAGCGACCTCTGGCGCTTCACCCGCCGCTCGGTGCCGCGCGGCGTCGGCGTCGGCCTGCTGGTCGGCATCTTCCTGATGATCCCCGGCCTTCAGATCATTGGCGCGGCTCTGCTCTCGGTGCCCTTCCGCGCCAACATCCCGATCGCGGCCGCAATGACCTTCCTCAGCAATCCGGCGACGACGCCGTTCATCCTCGTCGCGTCAATTGCGGTGGGCAATTACATGGGGTTCCGGGCGGATATTGAGACCTTCTATACACTCTACGGCCGCGGCGCGGGCGTTGGCGAATGGCTCGCCTGGCTCGGCTCGGACGCCGCACCGGCGCTGATCACCGGCCTCCTCGTCATCGCAGCCGCCAGCGCGGCCATCGGCTACGTCATCGCCATGTTCGGCTGGCGCTGGTGGACCGGCCGCAAGTGGCGGCGGCGGGGCAAGAGCATCCCTTCCTGACCGATTGATCTTGCCTCTCTCCCCGCTATAGTCGGGCAATACAGAGAGACCGGAGAGTTCGCCCTATGAAACAGTATCTTGCGCTTCTTGCTGCCACCACTGCGCTTGCCGCTTGCGCCACGACAGATCCCACCACCACTGAGGTAGCCGAGCAGACCGCGACAGTCGCGGAAGCTGCCACTGGTCCGGTCACACCTGCGACGGCTAAAAAGGCGCAGATCGGGGATTGGGGCTTCGATTTAGCTGGCATGGATCGGAGCACGGAAGCCGGCGACAATTTCTACCAGTTCGCCAACGGCACCTGGGCGAAGACCACGCCTATTCCGGCGGACCGTTCCAACTACGGCATGTTCACCATGCTCGACGACCTCTCTACCCAACGCACCCGGGAGATACTCGAGGAAGCGGCAAAAACGCCGGGCTCCAAGATCGGTGACTTCTATACGAGCTTCATGGACCGGACGGCAGTGAACGCCCAAGGCTTTACGCCTATTGCTCCGACCCTGAACCGGATCGACGCGGCCAAAAACAAGACCGAGCTCGCCGCACTAATGGGTGATCTGTCGCGGATGGGCGTCAATGTGCCCTTTGGTAACTTCGTCAGCTCCGATGACAAGGACCCCAACACCAACATCTTCCAGATCAGCCAGGGCGGCATCGGCCTTCCGGATCGCGATTATTATCTCAGCAAGGATGCGGGTCTGGTCGAGAAGCGGAACGCGTACCGCGCCTATCTCGCGCAGCTCCTGAAGCTTGCCGGAGCGCCCAATGCCGATGCGCGCGCCGCGGCCGTGCTCGACCTCGAAACGAAGATAGCGCAGGCGCACTGGACGCAGGTCGAAAGCCGCGACGCCGACAAGACCTATAACCGGCTCACCCCCGCGCAGCTGAAGCAGTCGGCGCCCGCCTTCGCCTGGGATGCTTATCTTGATGCGATCGGCGTCGCCGGCCGCTCCAATTTCCTCGTTCGGCAGCCGAGCGCGGTCGGCGGCAGCGCCAAGATCTTCGCCGCGGCCTCGCCTGCGGTGGTGAAGGATTATCTGAAGCTCCACACGATCGACACTTACGCACCTTATCTGTCGCAGCCCTTCGTTGATGCGAACTTCGCCTTTCGCGGCACCGCCCTCAATGGCACGCCGCAGAACCAGGACGAATGGAAGCGCGCCTCAAACCTCGTCACCGCCGCGCTCGGCGAAGAGATCGGCAAGGTCTATGTCGACCGCTATTTCCCGCCGGAAGCAAAGGCGGAGGCCGACCAGCTGGTGAAGAATGTGCTGGCCGCGATGGACCGCCGTATCCAAGGCCTCACCTGGATGGCGCCGGAGACGAAGCAGCGCGCGCGCGCCAAGCTTGCCGCCTTCACGCCGAAGATCGGCTATCCCGATGAATGGCGCGACTATTCAGGGCTTGAGGTCCGCCGCGGCGACCTTGTCGGCAACGTGATGCGCTCCAACCGCTTCGAGCATCAGCGCAATTTGAACAAGCTCGGCCAGCCGGTGGACCGGGGCGAATGGTTCATGACGCCAATGACCATTAATGCCTATGCGAACTTCAACTGGAACGAGATCGTGTTTCCGGCTGCGATCCTGCAGCCGCCCTTCTTCGATCCTAATGCCGATCCGGCGATCAACTATGGCGGCATCGGTGCGGTGATCGGGCATGAGATCAGCCACCATTTCGACGATCAGGGCTCCAAATATGACGAGACCGGCGCATTGAAGGAATGGTGGACGCCGGGCGACGTGCAGCGCTTCAGCGCGCTCACTGGGCAGCTCGCAACCCAATATGATAAATACGAGATTTTCCCGGGCAAGTTCGTGAACGGCAAGTTTACGCTGGGCGAGAATATCGGCGATCTGGCCGGCCTCGCCATCGCCTACGATGCCTATAAGGCATCCCTCAATGGAGCCGAAGTGCCGGTTCTGGACGGCTTCAGCGGCGATCAGCGCTTTTACATGGGCTGGGCCCAGGTGTGGCGACGCAACTATCGAGAGGCGAACCTCCTCCAGCGACTGATCACCGATCCGCATTCGCCGTCCGAGCAGCGGGCCGCCGTGGTCCGCAACCTCGACCCCTGGTATTCAGCCTTCAACGTTTCGGCGGACGACAGTCTCTACCTGACGCCCGAACAGCGCGTCCGCATCTGGTAAGCCGCCGTCCCGCTTGACGGGAAGGAAGGGGGAGGGACAGAACGGACGCCGATGTCCTCCGTCCCCCCCACCTTCTTTTCCACACGCGAGCCCGCTCGTTCCGCAAGCATCGGCTTCGCCGGCGCGCTCGTGTTGGTCGCCGCGCTCCTTTCGGCGGCGCTGCTGCTCTACGTCGTGGACAACGCTGTCTTCGCCACCGCCTTCTTTGCCGGCGTCCTAGCCGCCGCAGCCCTGATCCACTTCCGCGCCAAGGCGGTCGCGCCGGCCACGGAAGCGGAACCCGTCTACCGCACCGACGTGGCGCTTCTCCGTGCCGCGCTTGAGAGCGCCCCGTCAGCCGCTGCGATCACCGACCTCGACGGCAACCTCCGGTGCACGAACAGCGCCTATTTCGAATGGTTCGGCGGCCATCCGGCGCCCGCCGAACTGCCGTTCGAAGCCGAGGGCACGAAGTACGTAACTGAAGCCATTGCGAAGGCGCGGCGGGACGGGGCCGCGAGAGTCGACGGCCTCCAGATCCACGGTCTTTCGCTTCGCGCCGATGTGGGTCTCTCCGGCACCGACGAAAGCCATCTTCTCTGGCGGTTCGGCCGCGCCCAGCATGTCGACCTAGCCCGTGAAGCGCGCCGCCTTATCGAAGGGGAAGCAGGCTTCCGAATTGGGGAGGCCGGCATGATGACCGCACTTGCCGACGATCAGGGCCATATCATCAGCGCGAACCGCGCTTTCGTGGTCCGCGCGTTCGGCGATGCCGATGCACCCCTTTCCGGGGCACCGCTCGTCAACCTCCTTGCCGCCAACGAGCGTGGCCAGTTCCATTTCGTGGCCGAAGGTTCGGACGGCGGAGGGCTCCGCATCATGCAGGTCCCGGTGTCGGAAGGCGCGGGTGCGCTTACCCTGTTCGTCCTTCTCGACGATGCGGGCGGCTTCGGCGGCCTGGGCCAGGAAGGAAGCGCAAGCCTCAACGCGCTGCTCGACTTCCTGCCTTTGGGCCTGGCGCTCGCTAACAGCGACGGCCGCTTCGTCTATCTCAACAAGAGCTTTCGCAAGGCGGCAGGCATAGGCAAGGACGCGCGGCCCATCTATCCCGGCGACCTTGTCATCGACGAGGACAAGGCGGCGGTATCGGATGCCGTCCGCCGCTTCGCCCGCGGCCGCCTTGCCGCCAGCGACATCGCCGTGCGCCTGAAATCCAGCCCCGAGGAGCCGGTCGCGCTCACCATCGCCGGCGCGAAGGGCCTCGGCGAGGCGGCCGTGATCCTCTCGCTCAAGGATACGAGCGAGGAGGACCGCCTCAAGAAGCAAGTGGCGCAGGCGACCAAGATGCAGGCGGTCGGCCAGCTCGCCGGCGGCGTCGCGCACGACTTCAACAACATCCTCACCGCCATCATCGGCTATTGCGACCTCATGCTGATGCGCCACACGCCGGGCGACAGCGATTATGATGACATCCAGCAGATCAGGAGCAATTCGAACCGGGCCGCGGGTTTGACGCGCCAGCTCCTCGCTTTTTCGCGCCAGCAGACGCTTCGCCCGCAGGTGCTTCAGCTCCCCGACGTCATCGCCGAAGTATCGAATCTCCTGAAACGCCTGCTCGGCGAAACGGTGAAACTCCAGGTCAAGCATGGCCGCAACCTGGGCGCTGTCCGCGCCGACCCGGGCCAGCTCGAGCAGGTGATCGTGAACCTCGCCGTCAACGCGCGCGACGCCATGCTCACCAAGGACCCGCAGGGCGGCGGCACGCTGACGCTGCACACTTATTCGGTCTCAGCCGACGACGTCCGCAAGATGGCGAGCGATATATTGCCGATCGCCGACTATACGGCGCTGCGCGTGACGGACACCGGCACCGGCATCCCGGCCAATCTCTTGCCGAAGATCTTCGAGCCCTTCTTCACCACCAAGGAAGTGGGGAAGGGGACTGGCCTCGGCCTCTCCACCGTCTACGGCATCGTCAAACAGTCGGGCGGCTTCATCTTTGCCGAATCGGAGCCCGGAAAGGGCGCCAGCTTCGTCATCTACCTCCCCGTCTTCCGCACCCAAGGCGCGCCCGAAGCCGCCAAGGGCAAGGTCAAGGAAACGGCAGGTGAGCTTTGGGGCACCGGCACCGTCCTGCTCGTCGAGGATGAGGCGATGGTGCGGGCGGTGGCGGAACGCGCGCTCACCCGCCACGGCTACCGTGTACTAACCGCCGAAAATGGCGAAGCCGCGCTCGAAATCCTTGCGCGCGAGGAACAGGTGGACCTCCTCATTTCCGACGTGGTGATGCCGACCATGGACGGGCCGACCACGGTCCGCGAGGCGCGGAAGACGCATCCGGACCTCCCGATCCTGTTCATTTCGGGCTATGCGGAGGAGCAGCTCAGAAAGTCAATTGACCTCGAAAGGGTCGCATTCCTGGCAAAACCCTTTTCCGTCCAGAAGCTTGCCGAAGCCGCGCGCGACGCATTGCTGCAGAAATAAGTCCTTTACTTCACGAAACATTTTTCTAAACCCGGCCGGTGCCCGACATCCGCTCGATCCTCATCGTCGAAGACGAACCCCTCATCGCGATGATGCTGGAGGATTTCCTCGACTCGCTCGGCCACCAGGTGGTCGGCACTTGCGAGAGCGTAGCCGATGCCATGGCTAAGATTGACGAGGGCGGCTTCGACGTCGCGATCGTCGACGTGCACCTCAAGAACGGCGAGCATGTCTGGCCGGTTGCGGACCGTCTTTCCGAAGAAGGCATTCCGTTCATCCTCGCCACCGGCGGCCATATCGAGCCGCCGCCCGCCCGCCACGCCGGCGCGCCGGTGCTGTCCAAGCCATATACGATAGACGCCATCAGCCCGGCTCTCGAAGCGGCATCCCGCGCCTCGGCCTGACTCCAAGGCCGGGCGATCATGCTGCTGAAGCTGATCATCGGCCTTTTCCTTCTCTATGTGGCTGTCGCGGCTGCGCTTTACTTCTCACAGACCTCGATTTTCTTCCCGACGCGCATGGTGCCGCCTGCCGGGCCGCTGCCGAGTGGTTCGGAACGGATCGAACTCACCGCGCCCGACGGCATCAGGCTGGAGGGCTTGCTGATCCCGGCGTCCGCGCCTGATAGCACGGGAACCGTGCTGCTGGGTTTCGCCGGAAACGCCTCCAATGCAGCGGCCATCGCCGCGTTTCTGCACCAGCTTTACCCGGCCCATCCGGTGGTGGCGTTCCACTATCGCGGCTATCGTCCGAGCGCGGGCAGCCCCAGCGCTGCCGCACTGGTGCAGGATGCGCCGCTTCTCTTCGACCTGGTTCGTGAGCGGCTTCAGCCGAAGCGAGTCGTTGTGGTTGGCATCAGCATCGGCAGCGGCGTCGCTGCCGGCCTTGCCGCGGCTCGCTCCGTCGACGGCCTCATCCTCGTAACTCCGTTCGACTCGCTGAAGGCCGTCGCGCGCGACAAATTCCCTTGGCTCCCCACGTCTTTGCTCCTCCGCCCCGATCTGCCGGCGGTGGACGATTTGAGGGGCCAAGACGTGCCGGTCTCGATCGTCGCCGCAGAGCGCGACGACGTCATCCCGCCACGGCGGACGGAGGCGCTCCGCCGCGCCGCTCCGAACCTTGTCCACAGCGCCATCATCAAGGGCAGAAGGCATAACGATATAGCGGCGGACCCGCTCTTCTACCTCGAGATGCGGCGCGGATTGGGGGCGGTCTTATCGCAGAAGCCCTCAAGCTAGGAAGTTTCCTACTTGTTCTCCCGGAACAAAGCATGTACATACCTCATTCAAGCGTTGAAGGATAGGCGCGGACATTCTAACGGGAGGACAGCCATGGTGGCTTCACTGAAAGTCGTTTCCGACAGGACTTCTGAAAATATGGACAAGCAAAAGGCCCTCGACGCGGCGCTGGCGCAAATCGACCGCGCCTTCGGCAAGGGCAGCGCGATGAAACTGGGCTCGCGCGAAGCCATCCAGATCGAAGCCGTCTCTACCGGTTCGCTCGGCCTCGACATCGCGCTCGGTATCGGCGGCCTGCCGCGCGGCCGCGTGATTGAGGTTTACGGTCCGGAAAGCTCGGGCAAGACGACGCTCGCGCTCCACGTCATTGCCGAAGCGCAGCGTAACGGCGGCACCGCGGCCTTCGTTGATGCCGAACATGCGCTCGATCCCGTTTACGCGAAGAAGCTTGGCGTCGATGTCGACGAACTCATCGTGTCGCAGCCTGATACGGGCGAGCAGGCGCTTGAGATCACCGACACTCTGGTACGCTCTAACGCCATCGACGTGCTGGTGGTGGACTCGGTCGCCGCACTCGTGCCCCGGGCCGAGATTGAGGGCGAGATGGGCGACAGCCATGTCGGCCTTCAGGCGCGCCTTATGAGCCAGTCGCTTCGAAAGCTCACCGGCTCCATCGCCAAGTCTAAATGCCTCGTCATCTTCATCAACCAGCTTCGGATGAAGATCGGCGTCATGTACGGAAATCCCGAAACGACGACCGGCGGCAACGCGCTCAAATTCTACGCCTCCGTCCGCCTCGACATTCGCCGTACCGGCCAGATCAAGGACCGGGACGATATTGTCGGCAACACGACCCGCGTGAAGGTGGTCAAGAACAAGGTCGCGCCGCCGTTCAAGCAGGTCGAATTCGACATCATGTATGGCGAGGGCATCTCTAAGATCGGCGAAATACTCGATCTGGGCGTCAAGGCCGGCATCGTCGAGAAGTCGGGCGCCTGGTTCAGCTGCGACTCGATCCGCATCGGTCAAGGCCGCGAAAACGCCAAGCAGTATCTGAAGGACAATCCTGAAATGGCTGCCCGCATCGAGCAGGCCATTCGCGGCAAGACCGAACAGGTGGCCGAAGCGCTGATGACCGGCCCCAGCGCCGACGACGATATCTAAGCCTTCTTGGTGTGACCCTAGTGTGACCTTCCGCCGGGGCGGTGGCCTTTCCTAGGCTTCCGCCCGGGCCTGATCGTGTGCCGGGCGCGGCGGGCGGTTGGCCCAGATCGCGGTCAACAGCGCCAGCAGCCCGCAAATGGCGAAGCCCGCGACCAGCGGAACGGTGGTGCCGTCGAACGCCTGACCGATGGCGAAGCCGATTAGCGCCCCTCCAACGGTGGTGATTAGACCCTGCAGGGATGAGGCGGTCCCGGCGATATGGCCGAGCGGCTCCATCGCCAGCGCACCCGCATTGGCGCCGACCAGCCCGAAACAGCCCATGGTGAGCGCCTGCAGCACCACGAATGTCCAGAGCGTCTCACCAAGCGTCAGCGTGATGACGAGGTGGATGGCCGAGATCGCTGTAAAGACGGTAAGCGCGCGAAGCAGCAGAGTGCGCGAGCCGAGCCGCGTGACGAGCCGACTATTGGCATAGGAGCTGAACGCCATCGGCCCGGCGATGCAGGCGAAGACGAGGCCGATCAGCTCCGGCGCGCCGAACACGTCGAACACGATCTGCTGGACCGAGCTGATGAAGGCAAACAGCGCGCCGAAAGCCAAGGTGACGGCGATGGTGTTTCCAGCCGACATGCGGTTGCTGAGCGTCTGCGCAGCGGCGCTCGAGATCGCGGCGAACGACAGCGGCCGCCGATCTTCTGGACGCAAGGTCTCCGGCAGGCGCAGCGCCGACCAGATACCAAGCAGGAGGCCGTAAACCGCAAGACCGATAAAGATGTGTCGCCAGCTTGCGACCGCCAGCACCGCCTGGCCGAAAGTCGGCGCCAGCACCGGCACGACCATGAAGACAATCATGGTAAGCGACATGATTCGGGCCATCGCCGCGCCCTCATACCGGTCGCGAACCACAGCGACGACCAGCACCCGCGTCGCCGCGGCGGCGAAACCCTGCATCAGCCGCGCCGCGAGGAGGAGTACGAAGCTGCCCGCCAGCCCGGCAAGCGCCGAAAAGATGGCGAAGAAGATCATGCTGCCTACCAGCAGCCCTTTGCGCCCGAACCGGTCCGCCAGCGGTCCATAGACGATTTGAGCGATGCCGAAGCCGATCAGATAAGTGGTGATGACGAGCTGCCGCCGATTATCCTCAGTGACGCCAAGCGCGTCGCCTATCGCGGGGAGGGCAGGCAGCATCGAATCAATGGCGAGTGCGTTCGACGCCATCAAAGCCGCCATCAGCACCACGAACTCGCGCATGCCGGGCCCTTGCCGGCCTACGTCCCTTGTTTCTTCCGCATCCCGCATCGGAAGCCAGTGGCCGCTGAAGCGCCGCTAGACAAGCGTGTTCTGCGCATCCATTCAGCCCCAAGGGGAGAGGGAATGAACGAGACCAGCAACAAACCGAGGATCCGGTTGATCGGCGCACCGACCGACTGCCATTCTTCCTTCTTGCGCGGAGCGGCCGCCGCCCCGCCGCTGATCCGGCAGGCGCTTTACTCCGACCACAGCAATATGGCCGCCGAATCCGGCGCCGAGCTGGGGCTCGACATCATCTTAGAAGATGCCGGCGACCTTCCGCTCCGCGAGGAGGAAAGAGACGCCGACCTCATCACTGCTGCTGTCGCCGAGGCCATTGCGGCGGGCGCCGTTCCGCTTGTGCTGGGCGGCGACCATTCGATCAGCTTTCCCGTTCTGGAAGCCATCGCCGCGACCCACGGCCCGGTGAACATCCTCCACTTCGATGCGCATCCCGACCTTTACGATGACTTCGAAGGCGACCCGCGCTCCCATGCCTCACCCTTTGCGCGGATCATGGAGCGCGGCCTCGCCTCGCGGCTCGTTCAGGTCGGCATCCGCACCCTCAACCGCCACTGCCGCGAGCAGGCGGAGCGCTTCGGCGTCGAGATTATCGAAATGCGCCACTTCGCTGCGGACCGCGTACCGCGCTTTGAGGGGCCGCTCTATATCAGCATCGACATGGACGGCTTCGATCCCGCCTTTACACCTGGCGTTTCGCACCACGAACCGGGCGGCCTTTCCGTCCGCGATGTGCTTGCGGTGCTAGACCGGGTGGAAGCGCCGGTCGTCGGTGCGGACATCGTCGAATATAATCCGTCGCGCGACATCAACGGCATGACGGCGGTGCTCGCCGCGAAAATGATAAAGGAAATCGCCTCGCTCTGCGCCCGGGGGCGCTGATCAGCGCCGCGCCAGTGCCAGTTGCACGGCGAGCCCGCCCAACATCGTAGCTGCAATGTAGCGCGAGACGCGGGCAATCCAGCCGATGCCCTTGAGCCGCGCCGAAGCGTCCGCGGCCACAATGGCGATGATGCAGTTCACGATCGTGCCCGCAAAATCAAACCAGAGGCCGAGGAACAGGATCTGCACCCAGGGCAAGGCTGCATTCGCATCCACGAACTGCGGCAGAAAAGCGAGGAAGAAGAGCGCGACTTTCGGGTTGAGGATGTTGACTAAAGCCGCCGATCGGAACAGCCGCCAGCCCGATGTTGACGGTGCCTGTGCCTCTCCCGCCTCACCGGGACGCCGGAGCAACGACACCGCGACATAGAGAAGGTAGGCCGCGCCCGCATATTTGATGATGCTGAACAGCATTTCGGAGGACGCAAGGATCGCGGAAAGCCCCAGCACCGCCGCCAGCACATGCACCAAAGCGCCCGCGCCAATGCCGAGCGAAGCGATGATGCCGTCCCGCCTGCCGCCGCGCGCCGCTGCGGCCGTGATGAAGGCCATGTCCGCGCCCGGTACGATGTTGAGCGCCAGTCCCGCCAGCACGAAGGAGAGGAAGACCGGCCATTCCGGCAGCAGCGCTACTCCAGCGACCTCGAGCATCCTGCCTGCTCCCTAGAACGGCTCGTCACCCGGCCGTGGCGGCGGCACATGGGCTGGCGACTTGGGCGGGTCGATGTCCGCCGGCTCCAGCGGATCGAGCTCGCCCTCCCACTTGGCGACGACCGTGCTCGCGACCGCATTGCCGACCACGTTGGTCGCCGAACGACCCATGTCGAGGAAGTGATCGACCGCTAGGATCAGCAGCAGGCCTGCTTCCGGAATGTTGAATTGGGCCATGGTCGCGGTGATGACCACGAGGCTCGCCCGTGGCACGCCTGCCACGCCCTTCGATGTGACCATCAGCGTCAGTAGCATCAATATCTGCTGGGTCATCGACAGCTCGATGCCGTAAGCCTGCGCGACGAAGATGGTCGCGAAGGTCATGTACATCATCGACCCGTCAAGATTGAACGAATAGCCGAGGGGCAGAACGAAGCTGGCGATGCGCGGCGGCACGCCGAACCGGTCGAGTGCCTCCAAAGTCCGCGGATAGGCGGCCTCCGACGACGCGGTCGAGAAGGCGAGCACGATCGGATCGCGAATGTAGCGGACGAGGAGGCCCGTGCGCTTGCCGACGAACAGGAAGCAGGCGCCGATCAGCAGCACCCATAGGATGACGAGGCCGATATAGAAGGTGCCCATGAAATAGCCGAACGTGCTGAGCACGCCGAGGCCACGCTGGGTGATCGTCGCCGCGACGGCGGCGAACACCGCAATCGGCGCGAAGCGCATCACATAATCGGTGATCTGCAACATCACCTTCACCAGCGCTTCGGTCGCCCGGACGAGCGGCCGCGCCGGCTCGCCGACGGCGGTGATCGCGACGCCGACGAACAGTGAGAAGACGACGATCTGAAGGATGCTGTTCTCCGACATCGCCCGGATCATCGATTCCGGGAAGATGTTGCCGATGAACTTAGCGAGATCGAAGGCCGAGCGGTCTACGCCCGCCGAGGCGTCAGCAGGCGGCAGCGGCAGACCGAGCCCGGCGCCGGGCTGGAAGATGGTGACGAGGAGGAGGCCGAGGCTGAGCGAGATGAGGCTCGCGGCGATGAACCAGCCCACCGCCTTCACCCCGACGCGGCCGAGCGCCGCCGTATCGCCCATATGCGCGATGCCCACCACCAAGGTGGAGAAGACCAAAGGCGCGATGATCATCTTGATGAGGTGCAGGAAGATCGTCGTCAGAATAGAGAAATAGCCTGCGATCTCCTTCAGCCGCTCGTCGCCTGCGGGTGTGCCGTCGCCGACGCCGGAATTGATCGCCCAGCCGACGATGATGCCGAGCACCAGCCCGGCAAGGATGAAGTAGGTGAGTTTCTTGGCCACGCGCGAGGCTCTCCCTGGGATTATGTTTGTCCCTAGGAAGTCGATTGCCGCGCCGAGGTCAAGCGCCGCGGTGCGTCAAGCGGGCTCCAGCTCCTTATGCGCCACCTGATCCGCACGCTTGCCGTTGAGTTCGGCCAGATGGTCGAACTCCGCCGTGAAGGTGGCAAGACCCTGGCTCAGCGAACGAAGCTCCGCATCCAACCCTTGCAACTCCGCCTCCGGCATCAGCGCCTCGACCACGTCCCAGCGCGACCAGCCCTCGCGCGGCTCCATGCCCAGCATCTGTCCGCGCCGGCTCGATATGGCGGAGGTGACGCGAGAGGTTGCGTGCGACGGCGTCAGCACCGTCACATGATGCACCGGCTCCAGGAGGTGAGGGGAGGCTGCTGCCAGCGCCTCGCTCATCGCGATCCGTCCAGCGGTGCGGAAGGCGAGCTCTGAGCTGTCGACGCTGTGATAGCTGCCGTCGGTCAGCGTCACCGCCACGTCCACGACCGGGTAGCCTTGCGGTCCCTTCATCATCGCATCGCGGACGCCCTGTTCGACGGCGGGAATATATTGCTTCGGCACCGCGCCGCCGTGGATCCGCTCGTCGAAGCGGAAGCCTTCGCCGCGCGCCAGCGGCCGCACCTCGATCACCACATCACCGAACTGGCCGTGGCCGCCCGACTGCTTCTTGTGGCGCCCGCGCTGCGTGACGCTCCGGCGGATCGATTCCTTAAAGCCGATAGTCGGCTGCTTCGAATCGACGGCAACGCCATAGCGGCGCTTCAGCTTCGCGAGCGTCACCTTCAGATGCTCGTCGCTGATGCCCTTGAGTCGGGTCTCGTGCTGCGCCTCGTCCTGCTCCCAGCTAAGGGACGGGTCCTCCTCCACCAGCTTCTGAAGCGCGGTCGAAAGCCGGACATCGTCCTTCCGGTCGCTGGTATGGATGGCGAGGGCATAGTTGCTTGCCGGCAGGTCCGGCTTGACTGCCGCGCCCGCTTTGCTGGCGTTGAGCCATTCGCCCGGCCGCGCCGCGTCCGCCTTCGCGATGGCCACGACGTCCCCAGGCTCCGCCTTGACGAGCTTCGCCGTCTTTTCACCCTGTAACGAGAAGAGGGTGCCTGCCCGCGTCGATGCGCCGCTCGAAGTCTTGAGCTCCGCGCCTTCTGATAGGGAACTGCCGAACACCCGCGCCAGCGCGAGCCGCCCTACCTGGCTGCTATTCGACACCTTGAAGACGAACGCGCCCGTTGCCCCGAGCCGCTCCGCCGCCGTATCCGGGGCGGGCGCCTCGTGCCGGAGCGCCTTCATCAGCCGCCGCACGCCGAAGCCGTTCAGCGCCGATCCGAAGAAGACCGGCACGCCCAGATTCTCCCGCGTCTCGCGTGCAAGGTCGGCGAGCACCGTCGGCAGGTCCGGCTTCTCGTCCATCAGAAGCTGCTCGAGCAAGGCATCGTCGTGATCGGCAAGCTGCTCCAGCATGTGGAAGCGCTCGTTCGCTTCCCGCTCAGCGAGGTCGGCGGGGATCTCAGTCCGCTCCGAAGGCTTGCCGGGGCGGTAGTGGAAGGCGCGCTCGAGGGCGAGATCAACGAAGCCGGTGATCTTTTCGCCCTCCCGGATCGGTATTTGGCGCGCGATCAGCGGTGAGCTGCTCATGGGCTGCAGCGCTTCCAGCAGCGCTCGGATGCTTCCCCGCGCCTGATCGATTTTGTTGACGAAGATGGCATGCGGCACGCCCAGAGCCTCCAGCTGGCGGAGCGCAGGCTCGGCAAGCAGTGCCCGGTCCGGATCGGGATCGACGACGACTATCGCCATGTCGGTGGCCGAAATGCCGAGCGCGCCATCGGCGGAAAAGCCGACGGATCCGGGGCAGTCGAGCACCACAAACTGGTCGCCGAGAAATTCGAAGCGGGTGAGATTGATCTCGGTCGATCCACGCCGCGCCTGCGCCTCGGGGCTAGCGTCGCCCACACTCGTTCCGGCATCGACCGAACCCTGCCTGTCCACGGCCCCGGAAGCGAAGAGCAGCGCCTCGGCAAGGCTGGTCTTGCCCGCGCCGCCCGGCCCCACCAGGGCCACCATTCTCGCGCCTGTCGATTTTTCCGGCATGATCTTCTCCCTCGTCCGCTGGCACGGTCCGCGAAAGAAGCGCGGGGTACGCGCCGAAGAAACCTCCACGATCCTCCTATCGGCGGCAAAGCGCAAGAGGATCAGGTCGGGAACGCAGCCCCCTCATCGCGGGTTTAGACAAACAGGTCGTTCAACGGGCTGAGCGGGGACGTTAGGGAGTAGGAAGAGTGGCGTCGCCAGTATCGCTTTCCACCATTGCCGCGCTCGCCCTCGCCGGCGTCGGCAGCGGTCTCTATCTCGGCAAGAGCGCAGTGGCCGAGATCGATCCCGTTTATTTCAGCAGCCCCTTCTCGGCTTCAAAGTTCCATGCGGATCTGGTGCCGGGCGCCACCGATTTCGACGCGCCCGCGCCGCAGCTTCAGGCCGCCGCCTATGTCGAAGGCCTCGGCGACGGCTGCGTCCTCTGTCCTCCCCCTGTAGCGGCGGAATATCAGGTGCGAGACTATGGCACCCATTATGAAGAAGGATACGCAAGCTATGTCTCGGCCCCGGCCGATGACGTAATCGAAGATGCGCAGGAGGCGATAAGGCGGGAGGCGCGGCGCGCGGCGCTTCAGGAGGTCGAGCGCTACGCCCACTTCCAAGTGTCGTCGGATGAAAAGCCGCTGCGCCTGGCCTCTGCCGACGCGGAAGAGGAAGTGGCGGTTGAAGAGCCCGCACCGGACGCCGACCCGGTTCCGGCAGAGGAAGAAATCGCCCCCGCGAGCTGATCCCGCTCCTCGCTTGCCCGTATCGGCCCGCTCCCCTACATCGCGGGCATGACTTCCACGAACGACATTCGCCGCTCATTTCTCGACTATTTCGGCCGCGAGGGGCACCAGATCGTGCCTTCGGCGCCGTTGGTGCCGCACAACGATCCCACCTTGATGTTCACCAATGCGGGGATGGTGCCGTTCAAGAACGTCTTCACCGGCCTTGAGACGCGGCCTTATTCGACCGCGGTCTCCTCCCAGAAATGCGTCCGCGCAGGCGGCAAGCATAACGATCTCGACAATGTCGGCTACACGGCGCGGCACCACACCTTCTTCGAGATGCTGGGGAATTTCTCTTTCGGCGATTACTTCAAGGAACAGGCGATCCACCACGCCTGGACCCTGATCACGAAGGAATGGGGTCTGTCGCCCGATCGGCTGACCGCCACCGTCTACCATACTGATGATGAAGCCTTCGAGCTTTGGAAGAAGGTCGCCGGGCTCCCTGAAAGCCGCATCATCCGCATTCCCACCAAGGACAATTTCTGGGCGATGGGCGACAGCGGCCCCTGCGGTCCCTGCTCGGAAATCTTCTACGATCATGGCGATCATATCCCCGGCGGCCCTCCCGGCAGCCCGGACGAGGACGGCGACCGCTTCACCGAAATCTGGAACCTCGTCTTCATGCAATATGAGCAGGAGGACAATGAGATCGTCCGTGACCTGCCGAAGCCGTCGATCGACACCGGCATGGGGCTGGAGCGGATCTCGACCGTGCTCCAGGGCGTGCAGAGCGTGTTCAAGACCAACACGTTCCGCGAGCTGATCGGCGCCTCGGCCGAGCTGACGAAGACCGATGCCGACAATGTCAGCCACAAGGTGATCGGCGATCACCTGCGCTCCTCGGGCTTCCTGATCAGCGACGGCGTGCTGCCCTCCAATGAAG
>NZ_DASWTN010000023.1:0-11095 GCF_036402135.1 Allosphingosinicella sp.
TGTCACGCAGATCGCGGAGGAGCTCGGCGAGAATCGCGCGACGGTCGAGAGCTGGAAGCAGCGCGGCAAGTGGGACGAAGCGCCGTCGATCCGGAAGCTCGAGGACTGCCTCGAGGTGCGCTTCATGGCGCTGGTCGACAAGGAGCGTAAGGACGGCGGCGACTTCAAGGAAATCGACCTGCTCGGCCGCCAGATCGCCACGCTGGCCCGGATCCGGCGCTACGAAGCCGAAGGCGGCCACGAAGGCGATCTCAACGAAAAGGTCGGAAACAGAAACTCCGGACCGAAGAAGAAGGCGCGCAAAAATCATTTCACGGCGGAGCAAGCCGAGCGCCTGAAGGAGATCTTCAAGGGGCAGCTCTACGGCTATCAGGAAGACTGGTGCGCGAGCTCCTCGCTCCGCACCCGGATGATTCTGAAGTCGCGCCAGATCGGCGCGACCTATTATTTCGCGTTCGAAGCGCTGATCGACGCGATCGATACGGGCCGAAACCAGATCTTCCTGTCCGCGTCGAAGGCCCAGGCGCACCAGTTCAAGAACTATATCGTCGCCTTCGCGCGCCTGGTCGGTGTCAGCCTCACCGGCGATCCGCTGCTCATCACCAGCGAGCTTCGGCCCGACGAGGAAGCGCCGGCGGAATTCCACTTCCTGGGAACGAATTTCCGGACGGCCCAGGGCCGGCACGGCAATTTCTACTTCGACGAATTCTTCTGGGTGCACAATTTCGAGGAGCTCAACAAGGTCGCCTCCGGCATGGCGACGCATAAGAAGTGGCGGAAAACCTACTTCTCAACGCCGTCGACCGTCGCCCATGCAGCCTATCCCTATTGGACCGGCGAGCGGCGGAACCGCCGGCGCAAGAAGGAAGATCGCGTCGACATCGATGTCAGCCACGAGGCGCTGAAGAACGGCTCGATCGGGCCCGACCGGATCTGGCGGCATATCGTCACCATCCACGACGCGGAGGCCGGCGGCTGCGATCTCTTCGACATCGAGGAGCTGCAGGACGAATATGCGCCGGACGAATTCGCCAACCTCTTCGGCTGCCAATTCGTCGACGACAGCCTGTCGGCATTCAAGTTCAACGAGCTCACCGGATGCCAGCGCGATAGCCTGGTCGATTGGACCGATTTCGATCCGGAATCGGCGAGGCCGTTCGGATCCAATGAGGTATGGGCGGGCTACGATCCGCAGGAGAGCGAAGACGGTGACAACGCCGCCCTCACCATCGCGGCGCCGCCGAAGGCGCCGGGAGGCGATTTCCGGATCCTCGAGAAGCACCAGCTGCGCGGGCTCGACTTCGAGCAGCAGGCGGCCTTCATCGTCAGCATCCTCAAACGGTATAATTGCACCTATCTCGGCATCGATGCGACGGGGATCGGCGCGGCCGTCTATCAGCTGCTGGCGAAGGAGCCGACGATCCGCGGCCTCACCAAGATCGAATATTCGCTCGAGGTGAAGCAGCAGATGATCATGAAGGCGCAGAACGTCATCCGGAAAGGCCGGCTGCAGTTCGACGTCGGCGCGATCGACATCATCAGCTCCTTCATCTCGATCAAGAAGACGCTTACCCAGAGCGGCCGCAACATCACGTTCAAGGCAGGCCGCGGCGGCGGCGACGGCCACGCCGATATCGCCTTCTCGATCATGCACATTCTCATCAACGAACCGCTCGACGGCAAGGAACGCCAGAAGGCCACAATGGAGATTATCTGATGAAGGAGCTGCCAATGCTGGGCGCGGCCGCCAACGGCGCCGCGAGCTCGCACTCGATCGAGACCTTCAGCTTCGGCGATCCGGAGCCGGTGCTCGATCGGCGCCAGATCCTCGATATGATCGAATGCTGGCACAATAACCGCTGGTATGAGCCGCCAGTGGAGCTCGAGGGCCTTGCCCGCGCCTATCGGGCATCGCCGCACCACAGCTCGGCGATCCTGCTGAAGCGCAACCTCCTCGTCTCTTCCTTTCAGCCGTCGACCTATCTCGGCCGAAAGGCCTTCGGCGCCCTCGTCCAAGACTATCTGGTCTTCGGCATGTGCTACCCGCAGCGGCGCAAAAACCGGCTCGGCGGCCTGCTGAGAGTCGACCATATCTTGGCGAAATATGCGCGCCGGGGCCTGAAGCCCGGCCAGTTCTGGTTTGTGCCCGGATATCGGCTAGAAACGGAGCTCGAGCCGGATTCCGTCCTCCAGATCGCCCAGCAGGACGTCAACCAAGAGATCTACGGCCTTCCGGAATATCTTTCGGCGCTGCAGTCGGCGCTCCTCAACGAGGCGGCAACGCTGTTCCGGCGGAAATACTACAAGAATGGCAGCCACGCGGGCTATATCCTGCACGCGATCGGCGACTTCGAAGAAGGCGCAGTCGACAATATCCGCGAAGCGCTGAAGCAATCGAAGGGGCCGGGCAATTTCCGTAACCTCTTCGTGCATCAGCCGAACGGCAAGGAGAACGGGATAAAGCTGATCCCGATCGCCGAAGTGGCGGCGAAAGACGAATTCCTCGGCATCAAGAATACGACACGCGACGACGTCCTGGCGGCGCACCGCGTCCCGCCGCAGCTGCTCGGCATCGTGCCGGTCAATGCCGGCGGCTTCGGCAGTATCACCGATGCGGCCGCAACCTTCTTCGAGCTGGAGATCGAGCCGCTGCAGGCGGTCTTTCTGGAAATCAACGATTGGCTCGGCGTCGAAGCGGTGCGCTTCAAAGCGAGGGAGAAGGCCGCGGCGGCCGCCTAGCTACCCCGGCATGTCGGCCGCGGCCGATGCAGGTCCGGTCTAAGCTTGAACAGCGCCTTCCGGCATTCGAGCTCCGGCGTAACCGTGCGCTCGATGCCGACCGATCGCCAGATCCCGTTGAGGGCCGATTCCACTTCGGTATTTCGGACCACTTCCGCCAGGTAGGTGGAAGACTGATTAGTGCCGGCCTTCCCGGTGACGGCATTCCAATAGTTGTTGAAGATCCATTTCTCGCCGTCGCCGATCGCGTAAAGGTAGGCGAGAGCGAAGCGGATGCCGAGGCTCGGCTTCGATTCCTTCAGGTGGACGAGCTGCGCGCCCTCCTCGAGCGCCAGCAGCGCCTTCATCTTCAGCTCTTCGGCATCGACCCGCACCGTATTCAGCCATCGCGCTTGCGGTTTTCCTCAAGTAGCGAGAGGACGCCCATGTTGCGGAAACGGGTAGGATCGGCCCCGGGGCCCAGTGTCGCCTTGAGTGCCGCCTCTTCGGCCGCCCACCAGACGTTCGCGTGCTTCCTGTCCAGATTGGAAACGGAGGTTCCGAATTCCTCGCCCTCCACGCGGAAGCGGCCAAAAGCCGATTCCTCCGGCGTGACGCCACTAGCGGCATAATGGTCGTGAAGCGCCTGCAGCCCGCGGCGCAGCTCCTCCTCGGTCGCTCCTTCGATCTCCAGGAGGAACTTCTCATCTCTGATCTCGGCCATTTTCCATCCTACGCTGTCGACTCGACTTCGGCCGCGTATACATGTTCCACTTCTGTTCTGGAATGGGTGAGATCGGCTCCTACTCTCCCCGGGCGATGATTTCATCCTCATCGAGGCCGGCGATATCGAAGCTGCAGCCGAAGCTTGGGCGCTCGAGATCAAGCTGGTTGCAGTCCAGCGCCGCCGCGATCGCGCAGCGCTGCTCTTCGGTTGGATGCCGCTTTCGTTGTTCGACCAGGCTCAACCAGGCTGAAGTGAAGCCGGTTCGCGCCGCCAGCTCCTCGATCGTCAAGCCTCGATCTTCCCGGATCACGAGCAGAGGATGCTCGCCGGCACAAATTCGATCGTGATCGGCCTCAGTCAGGCGGGGCATCCGACACCTTGAGCAGCTGCGACGGCAACGGCGTCGCCAACGCGCAAACCTCGTCGACGTGCCCTCCGAGCCAGCTTTCCTCGTCCTCCTGGTGGAGGATGACAGGGCAGGCCTTCGGGTGGATAGCGCCCACGACATGCGCGGCGGGATCTCCGTCATAGCCGCAGGTCAGAAAGGCGAAGGCATTGCCAGCCTCAGTCGGCCGCCACACGCCGGCGAAGGCGAATACGTCTCGGCTCGGCATCGCGAACCAATGCTCGCTCTTCGAGCCTTTCTCTCCGGACCATTCGCAGAAGGAGGTGACGGGCACCAGGCAGCGACGATCAGGATTGGCGAGCATGTTTCGCCAGAAGGGGCTCTGCAGGTTGCGGACATTGGTGATCGGCTTTCCCTGCAGCGGTACGCCCCAGGTCATGACATCGATGACGCGCTCACCACCCTCGACGCGAATGACCGCCGCCGGCCGCTTGGGGAAAAGCTCGCCGTGCGGCAACGCATCCTGGGTGAGCGGCCGGGCATTGAATAGGGCGCCGAGCTGCACCTTGTCCTTCATCTGGCGATATCGGTTGCACATGGCGTCAGCCCGTCCAATCCGTGCTTAGCAGCCGTAGTTCGCGTTCATCGGCGCGCACCTCGCGGCGATCGATCTTATCCTCGATGAGGCGCACGAAGAGCGCGCGGTTCGCTTCGGCCAGTTCGGCGGCCGTTTGCGGGCCTTCGAACGCGCTCCAGAAGATCTTGAGCAGATCCCCGTCGACTTCGACGTCGCGCGCCAGGCCGCGGACCTCGAGCTGAAGGTGAACGGATTCGAACGTCTCCATGCCGGCGCAATGCCAGATGGCGTCGGCCGAGGCGAGTCCAAGGCCCGCGACTTCCCACCTCATCTTAGGAATGCGCCGACGTCGCTCAACAGATCGCGCTTGTAGAGTGAACTCTACAAGCCGCTAGGAAGCCCTGTGAGCGCGCACGGCTGCTCGCGGCCGTGGACCTTAGCGGCCGCGCGCTTTGCCGCTGACGCGGCGCGACGGCCGCAGCAGCGTCGGTTTTTGCGACCCCAACGCGCGCGCTTTTCCCCCCGCCTCGCCCGCGGGCTTTTTGTGTCGCTTTTGATGCAGATTATCGGGGTGAGCTCGGGCTAGCGGAGAAAGCGGCCGATTTCGACGTTTCGCGAGATGCGTTTTGATGCAGCTGAAGGCGGCGATCGGCATCGAGGGTGCTGAGCTCAACCAAATCGCGCCGGCAGAATTCGCCGGCTCCCCCTGGGGTGCCCCGCGGCCGCGCAAGCGGCTGCGTTCGGCGTTCGGGCGTGAACTGCCGTTCGTGGCCTTCTCGGGCTTGGGTGCAGGTGGATCCCTCAAATAGCGCCTCGCGAAGCGAGTCCTTATTCCCCTTTATCCCTTCAGGCCCGGATTCAGACCGTCTGGTGAACTCGCGTTCCCACCTATGGAGCGGCCGAGGCGGGCAAGGGCGTCCTGCAGCTGGCGATCCTTCGCGAGGTGGCGCGCGACGTCCTCGAGGGGCATGCTGGCCAGAAGCTCCGCCTGGCGCCGTTCTTCTTCCTGGCGCCGCAGTATGTCGGCGGCTGTAGGACCGGCGCCGAGCAGCCGGCGCACGATGTCGGCCGCCACCTTCGGGAGGCCGAAGCAATAGGCGTTGCTGATCTGGCGCACCTGGGGACCAGGCCCCGGGTTATCGATCGGCTCTGTGCGGCGGATCCAGCTGAGGAACCCATGCTCCTTCAGGCGCTTCATGGCCGCGACGATCGCCGCCCTGGATCTTCGCATTCGCTGCATAAGCGTATCAAGGCACGGCTCTAACCGCCCGCTTTTATAGTCGATCATGCGGTAAAGATGGCGGAGCAGCTCGAGGCCGACGTGCCCGAGCGGCCCGTTGCGCTTCCCCGCCATCTTGTTCGCCAGCTCGTATGCCTCGGCCGCGCGCATGCGGGCGGAGATTATCCGCCGCGCCTCTGCCTTGCTCGGCGCGAACTGGCGCCATATCCGACCTTCGCGTTCGCCGCGGTGGTAGCTGTTCCGCCTTACAGGTTGGAAGGTCCGCCGCGCCTTCGGTGAGGCGGTGCCGTTGATGATGCTGCCGATCGTGCGCGCCGTCATGCCCGCACCTCCCGGCCCGCTAGTTCCGCGGCCCTTTCAGCAGCTCCCGCGCCGGCGGCAATCCCTCGAGCAGAGTATCCGCCCATTCCTGTGCAAGCTCCGCGCGGCGAGGCAGATAGGCCGCGCGGTTGTAGGTGGCCTCGATGTCGTCGGGGAGGTGCCCCAACATCAGGTCTATAATCGCGCGATCGCCATAGAGGCCGAGCAGCTGGGCGCGCTCGTTCATGATCGTGGAGAAAGTCGATCGCCAGCCATGCGGAACGTGACGGCCGCGAAAGGCGGTTCGGTTGTAAAGATAGCCGATCGCGTTCTCGCTCATAGGCTTGTGCGCCCAACGATCGTTTGGAAACGCCATAGGCGCCCGGCCCGTCAGCTCGCGCAGCACTTCGATGATTTCGATCGACTGGCGGGCGAGCGGCACGAGGAAGTCGAAGCGCTCCTGCAGCTTCCGATCGAGGCGCAGCTTCATTCGCATCGCGGAAAGGTGCCAGAGCGGCATCGGCCGTAGGAGCTGCTGCTTCTCCCATTCCGTCCAGGGCGTGGTCCGGAGTACGCCGGGCCGCACGACCGTCAAAGCGAGGAGGCGCGAGGCCAGCTTCGTCACAGGGGAGGCCGGTATGGATTCGGCCGCGGTTAGCAGCGCCCGCGCGTCCTCGATCCTGGTGACTGCCGGAAACTGCCCCTTGCGCGCTGGCGTCATGAGCTTCTGCACGGGCGCCGCCGGATCGTTGTCGGCTAGTCCCGCCGCGATCGCCGATGCGAATATCGTAGAAATGCGCGAGCGGACGCGGCGCGCCGTCTCGTTCTTCCCCTCCCGCTCGATACGCCTGATGATATCGAGCACGAGCGGCGCAGTCACCGCCTTCACTGGAAGCGAGCCGATATGCGGGTAGACGTGATCTTCCAGGCTCTGCTTCACGTTCTTCGCGTAGATAGGCGTCCAGCGGCCCGCTTCCCGCTGCATCCATTCCTCCGCCTGCCGCTCGAACGTCGCGGCCGCTTCCACCCTGGCGGCGGCCGCGCGCTGCTTCCGATGGATCGACGGGTCGATCCCGTCGCGTAACAGAGCTCGAGCCTCGTCCCTCTTCTCGCGCGCTTCGCCTAGCGAGATTTCCGGGTACGCGCCGAACGTAAGGGTCTTCTCCTTCCCCGCTGGGCAGCGATATTTCATGCGCCACGAGCGGAAGCCGCTGGGCGTGACGAAGAGGTAAAGCCCCTTCCCGTCCGTTAGCTTGTATGGCTGCTCCTTGGCCTTTGCCTGGCGGCAGGCTAGGTCTGTCAGCATGCGATGCCCCCAACCGGCATGAGCGGTGCCCCTCAAATACCCCCGCAAGCAGCGCGCTTTTGAGGGAACATGGCGGCTCTTGTGGGAACAATTTCCCCAAAGAGTCTAGTGAGAAAGTGGTAAAATCGGGAACTTGTGAGCCGTTGTGGGAACAACGGTTGGTGGACAGGGCTGGATTCGAACCAGCGTACGGGAAACCCGGGCAGATTTACAGTCTGCTGCCTTTAACCACTCGGCCACCTGTCCAGCTGAGCGCCTATAGATAGGAAGGCGGCTCTCTGGAGGAAGGGGCGGCGACTGTCAACGCGGCTCCTGCGGCTTGCAACCTCTCCCTCCCGGCGTCATGGAGCCGCGATGCGCAGAAAAGCCCGTCAGGCCACGAAGCCCGAAAACCGGCCCCGTTTCTGGGGCCGCCACGCAGTCGCGGCCGCGCTTGGCAATCCCGAGCGGACGATCGCCCGGATCTGGGCCACACGGGAGGCGGCGGCGCAATTCGATTTCGGCGACATTCCGGTCACCTTTGCCGATGTTGCCGACCTTGGAAGGCTGGTTCCGCGCGAGGCGCCGCATCAGGGTGTGGTTGCAGAGGTCGAGAAGCTGCCGGACCTTTGGCTCGGCGATCTACTCGACCAAGCGGAGGATGGGCGGCCGCTGCTCGTGCTCGACCAGGTGACGGATCCGCACAATGTTGGCGCAATCCTGCGGTCAGCGGCTGCGTTCGACGCGCTCGGGATCGTCACTCAGGACAGGCACGCGCCGCCGGAATCCGGTGCTCTCGCCAAGGCGGCGAGCGGAGCACTGGAGACTGTGCCGTGGGTGCGGGTGGTGAACCTTGCCCGTGCGCTGGAGGAGATGGCGGAGGCCGGATTCTGGCGCGTCGGCCTCACCGGCGAAGCGGACATGACCCTGGCGGAAGCGATGGGCCCCGCTCGTATCGCACTGGTGCTTGGCGCGGAAGGCGAGGGGATGCGGCAGAATACGGAAACCCATTGCGACGCCCTTGCCCGGCTTCCGATCAGCGACCGCATCGAGAGTCTCAACGTCTCGAATGCCGCTGCCATCGCGCTTTACGCAGCCACGGTCGCCCGCGGCTGATCTTTGGTCGCAAGTTTCGGGAGGCGCGTGGCCCGCCAGGCTGTGCTAGACCGCGCCGTCTGAAGGGGAGGATAGGTTGGGCGTTTCGGCGGCAGCATTGAGGCAGGGCCTCGACGAGGTTGCGGCCCGGGAGCCTGCCATTGCCGCCGCTTTGTCGCGGGTCGGCTATCCGGAGCCGCGCCTCAGCGATCGGGGATATGCGACCCTGCTCCGCACCATCGTCGGCCAGCAGGTGAGCGTCAGCGCCGCCCGCTCGGTGTGGAACAAGCTCGATGCGATCGTAGGCGGGGCGGAGGACCCGGCGAAGCTTGCTGCCGCTTCCGACGAAATGCTCCGCGCGGCCGGCCTGTCGCGCCAGAAGAGCGGCTATGCCCGAAGCCTCGCGAACCTCGTACTGTCCGGAGAACTCAACCTTGAGCATCTGCCGGAGGACGATGAGGAGGCGATTGCCGAACTCGTCAAGGTGAAGGGCATCGGCCGCTGGTCCGCGGAAATCTACCTGCTCTTTGCCGAGGAGCGGCCGGACATCTGGCCCGCGGGCGATCTCGCCATTCAGATCGAGGTCGGCCGAATCGTTGGACTACCGGCCAAACCCAGCGAGAAGGAAGTGCGCGCCATCGCCGAACCGTGGCGGCCGCACCGCGGCGCGGTCGCAATCCTCAGCTGGCACCACTACAATACGGCGGTGCTCTGACGCAGAAAGCTGTGGATGAAGTGCACATGCCATTGGCAGGCGCTCGCGCTTGTCACAGTCTCGCAACAGGCAGACCATAACTCGAAGCTGCCAAGCGAGGAGGCAGTGATGACTCGATCCGCCACGTACACAATCCGCCCCAGCATCGGCTGGTCGCTGTTCGGCCGTTTCCTCATTTGGGCCAGCCGCAACGCGCGCTAGTCGTCAGTGCCAGTCGGCGTCTGCCTGCGGCGCGATCTCCTTCGCTGCCGCTACAATGTCGTCGAGATTGACGGCTTGATCGTACGGGTTCTCGTCCAGCTCCGTCACGCGATTGAGCCGCCGCTGCCAGCGGTGAAGCGCTTGGACATAAGGAATGTAGGGCTTCCGCATCAGGGTGCCGTTCGCAAGCTTTTCGACATCGGCGATGCCGTTGTTCAGCCACTTGCCCGTATGCCAGTCCGGCATGTCGACTGCTGGGAACATGCAGATGCCGTGCAACTCGACGCCGCGGTTCACCGCCGCGAGACTTTCCGTCACCACGTCATTCAGCCAGTCGTCGCGGCCGCCTTCCATGCCTGACGTTTCCGCCACTATCACTGGCCGCCGGTAACGCTTCCAGCCTTCCTCGATCAGGTCGCAAAGGGGGCGGATGCGAGGATCGCCGGGCTGCAGCGCGGCATGCGGCCCCTCTTCGCGATATTCCATCTGGCCGAAGCTATAATTGTTGAAGCCGACGATATCGAGGATTTCGGGATTCCCGCCCGCTTCCGGACGCCGCCTGCCGCCGATCACGTCGAAAGCGAAGAAGGCATCGTCATAGGTCTCGCGCCAGGCCTCGTCGGCAAGGTCGGCACGGTCCTGCGGTGGCACCACCAGAATGAGAGGGTCGATATGGACCATGCGCGCATCGGGCACGACTTCGCGGATCGCTTTCACGGCCGCGATATCGGCCTCGCAAAGGGCGAGGGTGAAGCGCCGCCGCGTCTCTCGATCTTTCCCAAACGGCGCCGCCCACGCCCATTCGCCGGCCATGTAGCCGAAGAAGGTGATCTCGTTCATCGGCGTGAAGAAGTGCGGACCGTGGTGACTCCGCTTCGTCACATATTCCGCCGCCGCCCGCGCATAGGCTGCAAAGCGCTCTGCAAAGCTGTCGTCGAACGGATCGCAATCGTCGGGATAGCCGTAATGACAAAGATCCCAGATCGGCAGGATCTGGTGGCGGCGCTGCGCATCCAGGAACGGGTCGATATAGGAGAAATCCAAGCTGCCGTTCCGGTCGACGAGCGGCCAGGGAATACCTTCGCGCGCAACTGCGATGCCGAGCTCTCGCAGCATGCGGTAGTCTTCGTCGGCATGGGCCCGGTGCTGCGTTTCCTCGCACAGGTCACGGCGGCCGGCATCCTTCCACAGGAAGGTCGAACATTCGAAGCCCGATAGGAAGAAGGTTGGAAAGATGCCGCCTTTGTTGCGCACCCATCCAATACGCGGGAACGGCGATTAGGCTCCGGTCAGGCGAGTTCGGCGCCGCGCCCGATCAGCTTCAGGAACAATTTGTCCCAGCCGAGCTCGTTATGGAACCTGCAGCCTATCCAGCCGGCAAGGCCCCAGCGCACTTCGGCTGCGAGCGGCTCAAGCGGCGCCAGCAGCAGCTCGACGCGCGAGCCGATCGGCACGATGTCCTCGCACTCCATCATGAACCCAAGGCTCGAAATGTCGCGGAGTCGGACCGCAAATTCCTCGCCCGTCTCGGTGCGGAGCGTCGCATCGAGGGGGATCGTCAGACGCTCGGCGCTCCGGAACTCATATTCGGCAGCGCCCACGCTCTGCTGGAAATCATGGTTCTGGTACATTCTCGATAATCCTCTGGCGCCGCGGCGGCGCTCCTTCATATCTGCTGCAGGAACTGGCCGCCTACGCGCCCGCGTTCGCACCAGACGACGCGTCCGCGCACATGCCCGACGCCCGGCAGCATCACTTCGATGAAGCAGCCCCTTTGATATTCCCTATGGGTCTCACCCATGAACCCTGCTTTGGACAGGTTCAGGAGGAGCATTTTTTCGGTGGCATGGCCGAGCGCACGGATGGTGCTCGGCATATAGATCGGGCGGGG